>JAWKVR010000006.1:0-96284 GCA_041397945.1 Geminicoccaceae bacterium | reverse complement strand
CTCTTCCGCACGGAGAGCTCCGAGCAGTCGGAGAAGGTGGTGCCGCGCGCCTTCCACATGGTGGCATCCATCACCCTCGTCTATCTCGGCCTCACCCTTGCCTGCGCCGTGGCCTACGGGGTCGTCGAGATGAGCGCCTTCGACGCCATCAACCACGCCATGGCGACGCTCTCCACCGGCGGCTACTCGACCCACGACGCGAGCTTCGGCTATTTCCAGCGCCCGGTGACGCACTGGATCGGCACGATCTTCATGACCGCCGGGGCCTTGCCCTTTTTGGCCTATGTCCGGTTCGTGCGCGGCGACCGCAGTGCCTTGCACAAGGACACGCAGGTCAGGGCACTCTTCGTCTTCTTCTTCCTGGTCATCGGCAGCAAGGCCACCTGGCTCGCCGTCACGCATGAGATGCCGTTCGACGAGGCCCTGCAGCACACTGCTTTCAACGTCGTCTCCGTGGTGACGACGACGGGCTTCGCCAGCACCGACTACACGCTCTGGGGGCCGGGTGCCGAGGCCATCTTCTTCGTCCTGATGTTCCTCGGCGGCTGCGCCGGCTCGACCTCCGGCGCCATCAAGGTCTATCGCCACCTGATCATCTGGCAGCTCATCCGCCTCAAGCTGCGCCGCCTCGTGGCGCCGCATCAGGTCGTGACGCTGCGCTATGCGGGCCGGCGGGTGCCCGAGGACGTGCCGGGTGCCGTGCTGGCCTTCGTCGCGGCCCTGCTCGGCATGGTCGCCATCTTCACCGTGCTGCTCGGCCTCATGGGCCTCGACCTGGTGACGGCGCTGACCGCCAGCGCCACGGCGATCACCAATGTCGGCCCCGGCCTCGGCCCGATCGTCGGCCCCGCCGGCAACTTCGCCAGCCTGCCCGAGGCCGCCAAATGGCTGCTGGCCCTCGCCATGATGCTGGGCCGGCTCGAGATCTTCACCGTGTTCTTGCTCTTCACCCCCGATTTCTGGCGGCGCTGAGCCGCGGCCGAGGGGGCGCCTCGAGCTATCCGAGCAGGCGGTGCGCTATCGCTCGGGCGATATCGCGAGGCGGAGCCTGCGAGAACACGATCAGGTCACCTTCGCGCGCGTAGACGGGATAGCGGGCGCGAATGGTCCGCTCCTCGTGATCCCGGTCACGTGTGAAGGGGCGCCGTGCCTGACGGTCGAGGATGACGGCGACCGCCCTCTCCAGGTCGCGCGAAGGCAGCAGGCAGATCGCGTGCCAACGCTCCAGCAAGAGCCGGTTCGCCCCGAGCGCCCGAGGCGGGTTGTCCGGTGTCAGAAAGCCCGAGGACGTGACCAGCAAGGTGAGCCCGGACGATGTCGCCGCGACACGCCGGGCCAGCGCGGCGTTGCGCAGCTTGTACCGGCCATAGCCTTCATTTCGAATGTATGCGCCGATAGAGCCGATGCGGTGCTCGAACTCGTGGTCGAGATCCGCGAGACGGCTCTTCAGCAACGGCGCGAGGAGCGGGCCCAGCGTCGACTTTCCCGCACCGCCGGGGCCGATGAGCAGCAAGTTCCGCGAACGGTCCCAGGGTTGGCGTTCGGCGATATCGATCATGGATCGCGGCTCGACATGCCCGAAGGGCCATCCTTATGACCGACCGGCCCGGCCCGTTTGCTGGTGGCTTCGCCCGGTCGCCAGCCGCTTGCCCGTCTCGATCACCAGGCTCGTCGCCAGGCACATGGAGGCGCTCAGCGAGCGGGTGTTCTGGATCTCGGCGTCGCGGACGAAGAGCGTCGGCCGGCCGTGCGCGGCGAGCGGGCTGAGCTGCAGGTCGGTGATCGCGACGATGCCGAGCCCCTGCACCTCGGCGGCGCGCACCGCCTCGAGCGTCTCGGGCGCGTAGGGGCGAAAGCTCGCGGCCAGCAGCACGTCGCCCGGCACCAGCGTCTTGAGCTGCTGGCCGAGCATCCCGCCCTGGTTGTCGAGGAGCTGGGCCGGGCGCTCCAGGCCGAGCAGGCCGTAGAGCAGGTAGCTGGCGACCGGCAGGCTCCGCCGCTGGGCGACGATGAGGATGCGCCGGGCACCGGCGAGCCGGTCGGCCGCGGCCGCGAGGTCGGCGCGGGGTGTCTCGACCGCGAGCTGGTGATCGCCCGCTGCGCGGCCCGGGCCAGTCGGTCGAGGCTGTCGCCGGCCGACGCATCGCCGCCGCACGCTGCGCCAGCCGGTCGGCATGGCTCGGCATCCGCTCGACCAGCCTGAGGCGGAAGAGCCGCTGCATGTCGCTGAACCCGTCGAAGCCGAGCGCCTGGGCGAAGCGCAGGGCGGAAGGCGGCACCTCCGCCTGCTCGGCGACGGTGGCGACGGTCTCGAGGGCGATAATGTCGGGATGGGCGAGCACGAAGGTCGCGATGTCCGAGCCGCGAGCTGAGGCCGCCATGCCGGGCAGCAATGAGCTGCTCCAGATCGCTGAAGCTTTCGGGCATCACGGGCGACGGCTGCTTCATCGGTGGTGCGCGGTTCCAGATCGGGCGAGCCTGGAATTGCTGTTCGGGGGCTTGAACCTTCTGCTGGAATGTGTATTCCATAATTGCAAGCAGATGGAAACGATGTTCTGACAGCTTTGTCGGGCAGGTCGATCTGCAGCATCGAAACGGGAGGTTTCCATGACCCTGACGAAGACGCTCACGGCTGCCGCCCTCGCCGCCGTGCTCACCGCCGGCACCGCCCTGGCGCCAGGACACCAGCATCATCGTGGTCAGCCACGGCCAGGGCCTCCGACCCGTTCTGGTCGGTGGTGGTCAAGAACGGTGTCGAGGAGGCCGCCAGCGACTATGCGGTCAATGTCGACTACCGGGCACCCGAGACGTTCGACATGGTGGCGATGGGCCAGCTCATCGATGCCGCGGTCAACCAGGAGCCCTATGGCCTCGTCGTCTCGATCCCCGATGCCGACGCGCTCGGCCCGTCGATCCAGCGCGCCGTCGCTGCCGGCATCAACGTCATCTCGATGAATTCCGGCTCGGACGTGGCGCACGGGCTGGGTGCGCTTCTGCATGTCGGCCAGTCGGAGTTCGATGCGGGCAAGATCGCCGGCGCCGAGCTCGCCTCGATGGGCGGCTCGAACGCCCCTGCATCAACCAGGAGGTCGGCAACGTCGCCCTCGACCTGCGCTGCGCCGGCTTCTCGAAGGCTTCGGCGGCAATGTCACGATCCTGCCGGTGACCATGGATCCGGGGAGATCACCGCCAAGGTCAAGGCGGCCATGGAGACCGACGTCGATCGACACGATCCTCGCGCTTGGCGCCTCGACCGCCGCGAGCCGGCGCTGCGGCGCTCGAGGAGACCGGCAAGGCGGGCGAGATCAACCTTGCCAGCTTCGATCTCTCGGCCAACTTCCTGCAGGCCATCGTCGACGGCAAGGCGGCTTTCGCCATCGACCAGCAGCAGTTCCTGCAGGGCTATCTGCCGATCGCCTTCCTCGCCCTGCAGGCGCGCTATGGCCTGATGCCGGGCGGCGACGTGCCGTCGGGCCCGAACCTGATCACCGCCGACAAGGCCGCGCAGGTGATCGAGCTCAGCGCCAAGGGCATTCGCTGAGCCACTGCCCGTGCCATCGGGATCGACCGCCAGGGTCGGTCCCGATGGCCGGCTGATGCGCGCCACGACGCGCAGCGACCCAAGGCCTGGGGAGGCGGCGATGGCCGACGAACGGCTGAAGCAGACGTCCTTCATGACGCGGCTGATGCGGCGCCCGGAGCTCGGCGCCGTCTCGGGGCTCGTCCTGGTCTCGATCTTCTTCTACATCCTGGCCAGCGACCGGATGTTCACGCTCTCGGGCATCCTGACCTTCATGTCGCCGGCGGCGCAGCTCGGCATCCTCGCGATCGGCGCCGCACTGCTGATGGTCGGCGGCGAGTTCGACCTCTCGGTCGGCTCGATGGTCGCCTTCGCCGGGCTGATCTTCGGGGCCTCCGTGACGGCGCTGCATTTGCCGCTCCTGCCCGCCATCCTGCTCACGCTCGCCATGGCCGCGGCCTTCGGCACGCTCAACGGGCAGATCGTGCTGCGCACCGGCCTGCCCTCCTTCATCGTCACGCTGGCCTTCCTCTTCATCCTGCGCGGCCTGACCCTGGTCGGGCTCAAATGGGCGACCGGCGGCTCGACCCAGATGCGCGGCATCCGCGAGGCGGTGGGCGACAGCGTTCTGGCCCCGCTCTTCTCCGGCCAGGCGCTGGAGGGCCTCTTCGCCTGGCTCGCCGGGCAGGGCATGATCGAGACCTTCGCGAGCGGCCTGCCCAAGGTCACCGGCATCCCGGTCGACATCCTCTGGTTCTTCGGCATCGCCGCCGTCGCCACCATCGTCCTCACCCGCACCCGGGCCGGCACCTGGATCTTCGCCGCCGGCGGCGACGCCAATGCCGCCCGCAACTCGGGCGTGCCGGTCGCCCGGGTGAAGACGGTGCTCTTCATCGTCACCGCCTGCTGTGCGGCGCTCGTCGCCATCCTCACGGTCATGGACACCGGCAGCACCGACGCGCGGCGCGGCTTCCAGAAGGAGTTCGAGGCGATCATCGCCGCGGTCATCGGCGGCTGCCTGCTCACCGGCGGCTACGGCTCGGCGATCGGCGCCTTCGTCGGGGCGATCATCTTCGGCATGGTGCTGATCGGCCTGACCTACACGCAGATCGACCAGGACTGGTACCTCGTCTTCCTCGGCGGCATGCTGCTGATCGCCGTCTTCTTCAACAACATCGTCCGCAAGCGGGCGACCGGCGAACGATAGGGCGGAGGGGACCCGGGATGGCGACAGCAACGGCCGGGACAGTTGGCACAGCGGGCGCCTGGGGGCGATCGGGCCCGCCTTTGATCGAGGTCGAGAGCATCACCAAGCATTTCGGCTCGGTGATCGCCCTCGGCGGCGTCAGCCTCAGCGTCGACCGCCACGAGGTGCACTGCCTGCTGGGCGACAACGGCGCCGGCAAGTCGACCCTGATCAAGACGCTCTCCGGCGTCCACAAGCCGAGCTCGGGCAGCTTCCGGGTCGAGGGCCGGCCGGTCGCCTTCGACAGCCCGCGCGACGCGCTCGATGCCGGCATCGCCACGGTCTACCAGGACCTGGCGATGATCCCGCTCATGTCGATCACCCGCAACTTCTTCATGGGCCGCGAGCCGCTCAGGGGCATCTGGCCGCTCCGCTTCTTCGACTTCGCCGAGGCCGACCAGGTGGCGCGCGAGGAGATGGCCCGCATCGGCATCGACGTCCGCGACCCGGAGCAGGCGGTCGGCACGCTCTCGGGTGGCGAGCGGCAATGCGTGGCGATCGCCCGGGCGGTCTATTTCGGCGCCAAGGTGCTGATCCTCGACGAGCCGACCTCGGCCCTCGGCGTGCGGCAGACCTCGATGGTGCTCAAGTACATCAACATGGTCCGCCAGAAGGGCCTCGGCGTCATCTTCATCACCCACAATGTCCGCCACGCGCACGCCGTGGGCGACCGCTTCACCGTCCTCAACCGCGGCCAGACGCTCGGCACCTTCGGCAAGGACGAGGTGAACCTCGAGGAGCTGCAGAACCTGATGGCCGGCGGCAAGGAGCTGCAGGACCTCTCCGCCGCGCTCGGCGGCACGGTCTGAGGGCGCTCGCGCTCACGTCCGCCGGTCGCGCACGTAGTCCATGAGCCAGTCGGGCCAGTTGATCGTCATGCCGTTGCAGCCCATCTCGGCCGCCTCGATCATCTGGGTGCGATCGGCGATGCCGGAGCTGCGGGCTTCGATGCCGAGCCCGTGGGCGAGGTCGACGAGCTCCCTCGAATGGTTCCACGCCGCCAGCGTGACCATGGCATAGCCCCTGGCGGCGCAGTCCTCGACGGCGGCGCGAGCGTTCTCCCTGATCCTCGCGACCGGTGCCGAGGCCACGCGGATGCCCGGCGCCAGCCGCAGGGCCTCCTGCAGCGATGCGTCGTCGTCCATCGCGGCGATGAAGACCCGGTCGATCAGGCCGCGGTCGCGAATGGCGCCGATGACGGCCGGGACCAGCCCCGGCATCGGCTTCTTGATCTCGACATGGTAGGTCAGGGTGTCGCCGAACCGATCGAGCAGCTCGTCGAGCGTGATGAGCCGCTCGCCCCGATAGTCCCGATCCCACGCCAGCCTGGCATCGGCCCACGACCCCGCGTCGAGCCGCTTCAGCTCCTCGAGCGTGTAGTGCTCCGGCAGCCCGCTGCCATTGGTGGTGCGGTCCAGCGTGTCGTCGTGGAGGAGCAGCAGGCGGTGGTCCCTGGTGAACGAGACGTCGGTCTCGACCTCGACCGCACCCATGGCGACGGCGCGCTCGAACGCCGCCATCGTGTTTTCCGGCGCATAGCCGCTGGCCCCTCGATGCGCGATGATCCGAAAGGGACGGCGAGACCGGCCATGGCGCCGTTCCTGATGCTGGTGACCGGATTCGGCTGATCGAACCCGGGAACGATCCATCCGTCAACGAGGGCTCGCCCGCGGCGTCAGGGCATCGGCTGGAGCAGCGGCCGGAGAGCGTCGGCCACCAGCTCGACCAGCTCGGCATGGATTTCCTCGCGCGTCCGGCCGTCGCCGTCCCGGCAGATGGTGTCGTCCTCGCCCTCCTCGAGCAGGATCGCCGCGGCCTTCGGCTTGCAGAGGCTGAACGAGCTGAACGGCGTTGCATCCGGCAGGCTGGCATAGCGGGCGGTCGGGATCGCGGCCGCCACGCCGGAAGCCTGCAATCCCGGCCTGACGGTTTCCGGTCGGCCGAGATTGATGAGCAGGACCGCGAGCCTCGACGCTCGCGAGGCTCGCTGCCGCAATGCTGCTGCCCAGCTCCGGATCGACGGCGACGGCGACCGTGATCCGCTCGTCCCGGTTCGAGCGTGCCAGCGGCTGCCACGAGGTCGACCTCGTGCAGATCGATGCCGTCGTGCCGGAACCAGGCACAGTCCAGCCCGGTGCCGCCCGCGTCGCACGTGCGGCGATAGCTCGCCTCGTCCAGCCGGCCACCGGCCAGAGACCAGAGCGGACGTCCCGCCCAGGAGAAAACCCAGGACTCCGAAACTCGATCGAGCGTGATGTGGCTGGCCAGCTCGGGGTCGTAGGCGAGTGCCGTCAAAGTCGCCCGGAGATCGGCTGGGCGAAGCCAGAATCTCCGGGATGGCGGCCGCACCCAGCTCGCCGAGTCGGGCAGTGGCCGCACCACCGCGACGACGAAGCCCCGATCGACCCGGGAGTCCGCGGCGATCCAGCCGGTCCGCGTTCAGGGCAGCCCGCATGCCGCCATGTGACAGGAGAACGAGCGGATACGGGCCGCTGGCCATAGAGGCGCATCTTGCTGCGCCGGCACGCCCGAGAAGATGGCGCTGTCGCCGAAGAGCACGGGCGTTCCGCCCGCCGTCGCCGGGTACCAGAGGGCGATGTCGACCTCCTGCCCCCGTTCCGGCGCCATGACCACGCGAGCTGGCGCAGGCCGACGCTATCGGCGGCGCCCGCGAGCCGGAACGGCAACCGCCACAAGGAAAATGGCCAGAGCAAGAACCGGTCTCATCATGACCTCCACGCCGTTGGCACCGGTTGGTCAAAGCCGCGACAGGCCCCAGGCCAGGGCAACGATGACGGCGAGGATCGCTGCGAACGGCACAAGCGGATGGATGTTGTTGAGCAGCCGCATGACGTTGCAGAGATAGCCCACGAGATACTGCACGGGCGTCCTCGGGCTCTTCGAGTACTCCATCGCCGCCTTGACGACGTAGAAGACGCCGGTGTTGGCTGCCAGCAGCGCTTTCGTCACCCAGACCGCGTTTTTGGGGGCGATCAGGTAGTTGCACTTGAGCAGGATGCGCTGCCGGTCCTCCGGGTTGTAGTCGCCTTCGACCCAGTGCAGCTCCTTGTGGAAGTCGAGCAGCCCGAACTCGTACGATTCGAACGCCTTCTCCACCCGGCTGTCGGCGAAGACGACCTTGTAGGTCGCATCCGACTGCAAATAGATCAGCGCCCGGACGACCGCCCCCACCGGCATGAAGCGCAGATTGCCGTCATAGTGCCTGGTGAAGAGGCCGTGGTCGCCACCGAAATCCTTGTTGTAGTGGGAAATGTAGAGCTCGTCGGTGTGCTGCATCGGCGTGACGACCGAATCGTCCGGGAACTGCTCGAGAATGGCGCTGCGGATGACCTCGCCGTCGCGCAGGCGGTCCATCTCGGCGGTGATCTCCTTGGGCAGGTGCCGGAGATAGACGTGCTTCGACGGCCGCGCCTTCAGCTCGTCGCCATAGGTCGCCTCGACCCAGCGAGCGAGCCGGTCCATCAGCGCCCGGTCCGCCGGGTCGTCGAAGCGCCCGATGCGGGCGGCGAACATCCGCCCTGCCTGCCGGTGGCCACGCTCACCACTGTCGATGGCGGCACCGGTCGATGGAGAGGTCATGTGAGCTTCTCCCGATTGTCGCCGCTGCCGGCCGGCGTCGCGTAGCGGCGCAGGAGCACGGCACCGAAGGCGGCAGCACAGAGGATGCAGGCCAGGGCGAACGGCCACACCTGTCTGAAGGCGACCAGAAGCAGGAGCGATCCGACCGCAAGGGCGAGGATGGGCAGGAGCGTGCCGAGCCGGCGGCTCTGCCGGCCGTGCGCCTCCATGAGGATGATGGCGAAGTTGAGGAGGACGTGGAGCACGGCTAGCGGCCACCAGCCCTGCCTGAACCCCGCGTCCAGCAAGGCACCGCCATAGCCCGCCATGTTGCCGATGAGCATCGGGTGCGCCGTGACCGAATAGGGGAAGGCGGTCACCCGCGCCGGCGGCAGGGCCTCGAGCTCGACGCCGTAGAAGGTCCGGGCGTCGCCGAGGGCCCGGTACGCGGCGTTGTTGAGCGCGAAGCCGGCCGCCATGACGACGAGTGCCAGCAGGCCGGGCAGGGTCGGCAGGAAGGTGCTGGCGAGGGCCATGAGCGAGATGGTCTTCATGAGCACGGCGTCGCGCTGGAAGCGCTCGGGCGTAATGCAGCGCCAGAGGAAGGCCAGCGCGTAGACGAGGTAATGCCAGAAGCTGAGTGTGTAGACCGCGAGGCCCCGGCTGCCGGCGAGAAGCGAGATCACCAGGACGGCGGCGACGAAGATGGCCGTGGCGAGCGTCGTTCGCTCACCCGCCAGACCGACCGCGCGCCGCATGGTCGTCGCCAGGGTCGTGGTCAGATGGTTCATCCCGTGATTGTTGCCTGACACTTTGCCTGCCCCGTCTAAGGCGAGAGAGTTGCGATCCCGTGACGCTGGGATGCAGAAAGCACCGGGGCGCACCGTCGATCGGGAACGGCACCAACAGGCGGCCCCACTCCTGCGATCGCTGATTGCGCCCCGCGGATCGAGCGCCGTCAAGGACGGGATCTGAGCAGGGTCGGCATGACCAGGACCACCAGGCCGGAGAGTCTGGATCGGCCGCACGGCGCGTCGCCTTGAAAGCTCGGCGACAGCACGTCATAGCAGCCTCCGACCAGATGAGGGGGAAGCCTCGATGGGACGGACGGGGACAGGCGGGACCGTGGCCAGCACATCGCGCACCATCGGCTGCGGCGTCATCGGCACGGGCTACATGGGCGCCTGCCACGCCCAGGCCCTGGCGCGGGTGGGCCATACGTTCGAGCCGGCGCTCCGGCCGGAGCTCGTCGCCATCGCCGATGCAAGGGTCGACGGTGCGGAGGCGGTCTGCGACCGCTTCGGCTTCGCCTGCGCGACCGACGACTGGCGGGAGCTGCTGGCCGACCCGCGGATCGAGCTGGTCTCCATCGCGACCCCTAACGTGCTGCACAAGGAGATGGCGCTGGCCGCCCTTGCCGCCGGCAAGCATGTCTGGTGCGAGAAGCCGCTGGCGCTGACCGCGGCCGACGCGAAGGAGCTGGCTGACGCGGCCGAGGCGGCCGGCACGGTCACCCTGGTCGGCTACAACTATCTCCGCTCGCCCGCCGTGGCCTTTGCGCGGAAGCTGGTCGAGGGCGGCGAGCTCGGCGGCGTGACGCAGTTCCGCGCCATCTTCGACGAGGACTTCATGGGCCCGGCGAGCTTCCCTTTCTCCTGGCGCTGCGAGACGGCGCAGGCCGGCACAGGTGCTCTCGGCGACATGGGCAGCCATCTCGTCAATCTGGCACATTTCCTCGTCGGCCCGATTGCCGAGGTCAGCGCCGGCCTCGCCACTGCGATCACCGAGCGGCGCGATGCGCAGGGTCGGCTCCGCCGGGTCGAGAACGACGACGTGAGTGAGACCCTGGTCCGCTTCGCGAATGGCGCGCTCGGCCATCTGGGATGCTCGCGCATCGCCTGGGGGCGCAAGAACGGCCTCGACTTCGAGCTCTACGGGCAGGCCGGCGGCCTGCGCTTCACCCAGGAGCGGTTCAACGAGATCCAGCTCTTCAAACCGGCCGACCGCAGCGACGACAACGGCTTTCGCACCATCCTGACCGGACCGCCGCACGCGCCCTTCGACCGCTTCACCCCGGGCTGGGGCCACGGGCTCGGCTTCAACGACCTGAAGGTGATCGAGGCGGCCCACCTCCTGCAGGCGATCGCCGAGGACCTGCCCGCCTGGCCGGACTTCGCCGAGGGCTGGCGGGTCGAGGCGGTGGTCGAGACGATCGCCCGGAGTGCCACGACCAAGCGCTGGGAGCTCGTGCCGGCCTGAGCGGCCGAAGAGGCAGCCGCCGGGCGGAAGGCGGCCGGGACGGCTTCGCCAGCTATTCGCCGGCGGCACCCGTTGTGGTCGGGGAACTCGTGATCGTGTCGCGCAGCAGGACGAGCGAGATGCGCCGGTTGCGCGCATCGGCCGGATCGTCCGGGAAGAGCGGCTCCGATGGGCCCTTGCCGATGACGTCGGCGATCCGCGAAGCCGGCAGACCCGCTTCGACCAGCGCCTCCCGGGTGGCGTTCGCCCGGTCCGACGACAGGCGCCAGTTGTCATACCGGGCGCCTTGCGCGAAGGGCCTCGCGTCGGTGTGGCCGCGGATCGAAAGCCGGTTGGGGAGATCCCCGATGGCCTCGGCGACCAGGTCGATGAGGGCCCGGGCATTGTCGAGCATCTCGGCCGAGGCCGTCGGGAACATGGCGTTCTGCTCGCGGTCGACGATCTGGATGCGCAGGCCCTCGGGCGTGTCGTCGACGATCAGGCTGTCGGTGAACTTCGCGAGATCCGGGCGCTGGCTCAACGCGTTCAGCATCTCCGCCCTGGCCTCGTCGAACGCCGCCTGCTCGCGGCGCTGCTGCTCCTGGGCGAAGCCCTGGTCGTCGAGCGGCCCTCGCCCGGCGGCATCGGCCGCTTCGTCGAAGCCGAAGGCGAGCGCCAGGTCGAGGGCGAACTCGTCCGGGTCGTTCTCCTCCGGCGTCGCCGTCAGCGGCAGGCTGGAGGGGGCGAAGGGCGAGACGGGCGCCTGGACCGCCATGTCGGGCGTGACGAAGGAGACGCCGTCGAGCACGCCGCCCATGCCACCCGGCTGGCTCTTGTTCTCGGCCGCGTCGCTGAAATACTCGGCGAGCCCCTTGAGCTGCTGCTCGTCGGCCGTGCTGAGCAGCCAGAGCATGAGGAAGAACGCCATCATCGCCGTCACGAAATCGGCATAGGCGACCTTCCAGGCACCGCCGTGATGGCCGTGCCCATCCTCCTCGATGATCTTGCGGATGACGATCGGGCTGTTGTCGGCCATGGCGGATCGGGCTGCCGTCGATCGCTCAGGAGGCGAGCGGATCGGCCGGCAGGGCCTGCAGCACCTCGTCGATCTCCTGGAAGCTCGGCTGCAGCTCGGTCGGCACGTTGCCGCGGGCCAGCTCCACCGCGATGGGCGCCGAATGGCCCTGCAGATAGGCGACCAGGCAGTCGCGGATGATGGCGTAGAACTGGCCGTCCTGCTCGTAGGTCTGGTTGAGCCTGGCCGTCATCGGCCCGACGAAGCCATAGGCCAGGTACACGCCGAGAAACGTGCCGACCAGCGCGCCGCCGATCATCCCGCCCAGGATGTCGACCGGCTGGTCGATCGACGCCATGGTCTTGATGATGCCGAGCACGGCGGCGACGATGCCGATCGCCGGCAGCGAATCGGCGACGTTCTGCAGCGCCGCGGCGCGGCCGTGCAGCTCCTTGTGGTGCTTCTTGAGCTGCCGCTGCATGCAGTCCTCGACCTGGTAGGGGTCGTCCATGCTCATCGTCATCATCCGAAGCGTGTCGGTGATGAAGTCGAGCGCGAAGTGGTCGTGCTGGATGCGCGGGTACTTGGCGAAGAGGCTGCTCTCGTGCGGGTCGTCGACATGCGGCTCGAGGGCGAGCACGCCGCGTGTCTTCAGGAGCTTGACGATGACGTACATGAGCGAGAGCACGTCGCGATAGTCGTCCTTCTTCCAGCGCGGGCCGCCGAACACGCGCTTGATGTCGCCGAGCGCACCCTTG
The DNA here is from genome assembly GCA_041397945.1 of Geminicoccaceae bacterium. GTDB lineage: Bacteria > Pseudomonadota > Alphaproteobacteria > Geminicoccales > Geminicoccaceae > SLRI01. The sequence goes on along the minus strand of JAWKVR010000006.1, from coordinate 83,928 downwards.
GCCACGCCCATGCCGTTGGCGACGAGGAAGGTGCCGGCGGCGCAGCCGCCGATCATCATGAACTCGAACGGCAGCGCCTTGACGATGATGCCGAACTTGCCGCCGGCCAATGAGTAGCCGCCGAAGACCAGCCCGATGACCAGGACGATGCCGATGATCGCTAGCATTGCCGCTCCCGTTCGCGGGCCCTGTCCGAGCCGCGCCCGACGGGTTCTAGCCGAGCGACCTTAAGATTTCGTAACCGTGTGGCCGGCGGCTAGGTCGAAGGCTTCCTGGTGCCGGGCCGTCGCCCGGTGCGCGTCGGGGTTTCCGCCTCGGGCTGCGGCTGGCGGGCCGGATCATCGGTGCCGGCCGGCTTCGCCGCCCGCCGGCCGCGGATCGGCTTCACGCCCAGCCGGCGCTTCGGCTGCTCCGGGGCCGGTGCGGGCGGGGTTGGCGCGTCGGGCACGGGGGTCACTGGTGACGCCGACACCGGCGGTGGGGGAGCCGGCTCCTCGTCGGCGCGCAGCCCGAGCCCGGTCCGCCGCGCGATCTCGGCCCGCCGCGCGGAGGAGGCGGCGGCCACCATCGGGTAGTCGCGGTCGAGCCCGTATGTCGCGCGGTAGTCGCTTGCCGTCAGGCCATGCGCCGAGAGGAGATGGCGGCGCAGCGTCTTCATGCGTCTGCCGCAGACCAGGCAGACGAGGCCGTCGCGGCGCACGGAGTCCTCGATCGGCACGGCCGGCTGCGCCGTGGCCGGCTCCGGGGGTGGCCGGCCGAGGCTGCCGAGCTCTGCGCCGACCGTGGCGACCAGCCGGCCGACATCGGCGGCGGCGAGATCGTGGCTGCGAAAATAGGCCGAGACGATCCGCGTCGTCAGCTCGGCCAGGCTCGGCGCGTCATCCTCGCTCATTTTGGCTTTCAGGCTTGCTTGCAGGGGCTGTTTTGTTGGGGTCGGCCGGTTTTCCGGTCGCCCTGGCCCCGAGGTTGCCGACACCGTCCACACGTGACAAGCGCTTTTCTGAATGAGTGCCCGTCGGCCGCACCGCGCGGCCGGGGGAGCGGCGGGAGACGTTCATCGGTCACCGCCCGCTGTCGCCAGCTCCCGCGCGGTCCTTGGCTGCCGCGCAGTCTCCGGCGGCCGCGTGTCGGACGGGCGGGCGTGGTGCGTGCGCTCCTGGCGCAGGCGTCGGGCGAGGAGGCGACAGAGCGCCTCGGTGAGCACCGGGTGGTCGCGGGCGATGTCCGCGAAGGTGATCCGGTGCAGCTGCAGCAGCCGGCAGGTCGTGCCGGCCGTGATCGCGGGTGCCGTGACGGTCGGGTCGACCAGCGCCGTCTCGCCGATGATCCCGCCCGGGGCGACGGTCTCGCTGCGGCCGTCCGGCCAGGCCACGTCGACACGGCCTTCGTCGACCAGCCAGACGAGCGGCAGCAGCCCGCCGCCGCGCTGGATGGTCATGCCGGGTGCGAAGTGGCGCTCCTCGACCAGGGGGGCCAGCACCTCCAGCGCGTCGAGCGGCAGCTCGGCCAGGAGCTCGAAGCGCTTGAGGCGGAGCATCGCCTCGAGGAGCCGGTCGTCGTCGGTCGAGCGGCCGGGGCGGGGGAAGATCGGCATGACCACCTCGTCGTTCGGTGCGGGAAGGGCAGGGTCGGTCGGTGCAGGAAGGGTGGGCCCGGCCAGCGCCTCGGCCCGGCGCCGGCGCAGGAGCCGGGTCGCCGCGCGCAGCCAGCGGCCGTCGATGCCCTCGACCAGCCGCTCGATCGCGTCGGCCGATGCCCCGGCCGGGACATGGCGCTGGTCGGCGACCGGGCCTTCGTGCGGCAGGTGCAGCCGCTCGAGCAGCGGCACGAAGCGGCGGGCGAGCTGGCCGTTGCGGAGCGAGACCAGGCCGTCGATGCCGCCGGCGACGAGCCTTGTGTCGGCCTCGCCGAGGGCCCGGCGAAGCTCGAGTGCATGGCCGGCCTCGCCCAGCGCGGCGAGCCCGGCGAAGAGCCTGTCGGTGAGGCTGCGTGCGTGATCGAGCAGGGCGGCGTGCAGCGGGGCCAGCGACGCATCGCCGGTTGCCGCGATCCGGTCGAGCAGGTGTGCGTCGCGCTCGGCAAGCTCGGCGAGGCCGGCGATCAGGCGCCTGAGCAGGCGGCGCGCCGGCCGGCCGTCGAGCGCGGCGAGGAGCTCGATGGCCCCGAGCGAGGCCGCGCCGTGGCTCACGCCCGCTGTGCTCAGCGCCGCCAGCGCCCGGTCGGTGAGCGGCAGGAGGGCATCGACGGCGACGCGCCGCACCTGGCGGCTCGGGTCGGCGAGTGCCGTCATGCCGAGGTCGAGCAGCCCGGCTGGCGGCCGCATCGCTGCCAGCGCACCGAGCGCCATCGCCCGATGCGCCGGTGCGGCCGCATGCAGCCCGGCCTCGGCGAGGGCCAGGAGCGCCGGGTCCGGCTCGGCCGGGGGATGGCGCAGCGCGGCTTCGAGGAGGGCCTGGCGCAGCGCCTCGGGCGTGGCCGCATGGCCGATCCCCGGGGCCAGGTGCCGCACCAGGGCGGGCGGGGCGCGCCGCACCACGGCGGCGAGCCGGCCGATGAGCGTGGCGTCGTTGCGCCAGTCGACCCGATGCCCGCCGGCCGGTGGGCCGTCGCCTGCGGCACCGCTGCGCGCCATCCGGGGCACCCGCCGAGGAGATCGGCAAGGGCCAGGGCGAAGTCGCCGGCCGGCGGGGCATCGGGCGCCAGCCCGGCGAGCAGGCACGCGGCACCGAGGAGCGCCATGGCGTCGCGCTCGGCCCGGTTGGTCGCCGCCTCGAAGCGCCGGCACGAGGACACCGGCCCCGGCCTGCGCCAGGATGGCCACGACCCGCGCCCAGTCCGTTTCGCCGAGCCGCGGCGCCATCTCGACCAGGGCGGGGGCCAGGGCCGCGACCAGCGCCTCGCCGGCAGCCGGCCCGCTGCGCGCCAGGGCGGCCTCGACGAGATCGACCGCGAGCAGCCGGTCCGCCGCCCGGCGGCTGGCGAGCAGCGGGACCAGCCGGGCCGGGTCGATGGCCGGGTCGTCGCGGCTCACCCGTTGCCGCGCCGGTGCCGGCAGGTGCTGCCGCTGCCCGTGCCGCAGGTGGCGGACCAGGGTCGGCAGATAGTGCTGCGCCACCACGAGATTGAGCAGGACGAAGAAGCCGGCCGCGACGAGCGCCAGCACGCGGGCCCGGAACGCGGCGTCGTCGGCGGGCAGGATGGCGAGGACGAGCCCGGCCAGCGCCATGCCGACCGGGTAGAAGACGCCGTCGGCGAGGGTCCGCGCCCGGCCATGCACGGCGGCCGGCAGGGCACCGTAATTGGTGGTGTTGACCGGCTCGAACACGGCGTTCGAGACGGCCTCGGTGTTGACATGGGCGAGGATCGCCCAGGCGAGGCGCGGCTGCGCCAGGAGGGCCGTGAGGCAGGCGAGCGAGCCCAGGGGGAAGAGCAGGTTGCGCAGGAAGGGGCCGGCCCGCTCGACCACGCCCCGTGCCGCGAGCCAGAGCACGGCGAGCTCGGCGAGCTGCAGCCCGGCGAAGAGCAGGGCGAGGAACCGGCCGAGCTCGGCCTCGTCCGCATAGGCCTCGGCATAGAGGGCGAAGCAGACGAACTCGGTGAGGCTGTAGACGACCGTCAGCATCATCGAGTTGAGCGCGAGCAGCAGGGCGAACGGGTGGCGCGCGAGGAACCGGGCGAGATCGCCGAGCCCGGTGCCGGCCTCGCCATCCTCGTCGCCGCCACTCGTCGTCGGCGGCACCGTTACCGGCAGCAAGGTGAGGGCGGCGAGGCCGGCGAGCAGGATCACCGGCAGGAGGAGCTGGGCCGGCGGCAGCCAGAGCAGGGCGCGCTCGGCGAGGATGCCGGCGGTGCTGCCGCCGAGGGCGATGGCGATATAGAGCCGCGTGGTCAGCCGGCGCAGCCGCAGATTGTCGAGGAAGGCCGCCGCCAGGACCCAGAAGACGATGTCGGTGACGATGTCGTAGAGATGGGCGGCGAGCAGCAGCGCCATGGGCGCCCAGGCCAGCCCGAGCACGAGGGCGGCCAGGAGGCCCGCCACCACCACGGCGATCGCCAGTGCCAGGCCCGGCAGGAGCCGGCCGCCCGGCACCCGGTCGACGATGCGCCCGAGGCCGATCGAGACGAGCGTGGCGAGCACCGCCAGGGCCACATAGAGGAGCGGCAGGCCGGCAATGCCGTCCCGGGCGAGGAAGAGCGTGGTGCCGGCGGTGTAGAGCAGGACCTTGCCGGCGCTGAGCAGCCCTGCCACCAGCGCCAGCCGCACCACGACCGAACCCCGCAACCCGCCGCTTGCGGCCATCAGCCGGCCGGCTCCGCCTACCGGCCCGGTTGGCCGCCGGCTAGGCCGACACCGCCTCGCCACCGGCCCGGACGCCGGCCCCGCTTTCGGCACGGGCAGCGTCCTGGATGGCGGCATTGCGCGCAGCGGCGGCGACGAAGCGCCCGACCACGCCGGCTGCGAGATAACGGTCCTGCAGGGCCGGGGGCAGGGTCTCGAAGGCGCCGATCGTGCCCCGGCAGTTGGCCGCCCCGCAGGCGCAGCTCATCCGCTCGGGCGTGCCGGAGATGTAGGTCGAGTAGTCGTAGGTGAGCTCGTCACCCCGGGCGATGTCGCGGAGCGCGATCATCCGGTAGCCGGCCGCCGTCAGCTGGAGGCCGGTGTTCGGGTCGCAGCTGTGGTTGACGAAATCGTCGAGATTGGCGTTCGGCAGCAGGAACGCGTCGGTGCCGATCTGGAAGAGATCCTGGCTGAGGTCGTAGCCGCGTGCCTGCGCCTCGGCCAGGGTCATCACGCCCGCATAGTAGTCGCCGTCCTCGTCGACGACGAGCGTGCTGCCCAGGGGAAAGGCGCGCGCGGCGAAGATGCCGAAGCCGCGGCCGGGCGTTTCGGCAATGTAGATGTGCAGGCACTTGGTCAGCTTCTTGAGCCGTGACAGCACGTCGCTCATGATGACGGTTTCCCGGTGGTTCGCCGGCCCGGCGGGGTTGCCGAAGCCAGGGCGTCGCCGCCGCCCACCGGGATAGACGAACTCAACCGTCAAGTATAGTCATCAACTCGAAATCCCTCGTTGCGCGATAGCAGGGCCTGCCACGGCCGGGCTCAGGCAGGTGCGAGGACGGTCGTCGGCTCGGCCAGGAAGCCGGCCAGCTGGGCCAGCGGCATGGGCTTGGCGAAGTAGTAGCCCTGCGCCTCGTGGCAGCCGGCCTGCTCCAGGAACCGGCGCTGCTCGATGGTCTCGACCCCCTCGGCGCAGATCGTCATGCCGAGGCTCTCGCCGATGCCGACCACCGCCTTGACGATTGCGGCACCATTGCCCCGCTTGCCGAGATCCATGACGAAGGACCGGTCGATCTTGATCTTGTCGAAGGGAAAGCGGTTGAGATAGCTCAGGCTCGAGTAGCCCGTGCCGAAATCGTCCATGGCGATCCTGGCGCCCATGTCCTTGACGTGGCGCAGCTCGGCGATCGCCGCCTCGGCCCCCTCGATCATCACGCTCTCGGTGATCTCGAGCTCGAGCCGGCCGGGGTCGAAGCCGGTCTCGGCGATGATGTCGGCGACCATCTCGGCAATGCCGCCGCGCTTGAGCTGGACCGGCGAGAGATTGACGGCGAGCTCGATATCGCCGTGGGCGCGAATGTCCGCGCAGGCCCGGCGCAGCACCCAGGCGCCGAGCTCGACGATCAGGCCGGTCTCCTCGGCGACGCCGATGAAATCCACGGGCGACACCATGCCCCGCTCCGGGTGGTTCCAGCGAACCAGCGCCTCGACGCCGCTGACCCGCCCCTTCTTCAGGTCGATCTTCGGCTGGTAGAAGAGCTCGAGCTCGTGCCGCCCGATGGCGAGGCGCAGATCGCGCTCGAGCGCCTTGCGCGCCTGCAGCCGGGCATCCATGTCGCGCTCGAAGAAGCGGAAGGTGCTGCGCCCCTCGCTCTTGGCACGATCCAGGGCGATGTCGGCATTCTGCAGCAGGCGGCCGCTGATCGAGCCGTCGCCGGGCAGCATGGCGATGCCGATGCTGGCGGTGACCAGGACCCGCTCGACGCCGATGTCGAAGGGCATCTCGACGACCGAGAGGATGCGGCGGGCGAGGAGCTCGACCGCGGCCACGTCCTGCACCGCCGTCTGGATGACCACGAACTCGTCGCCGCCGACCCGGGCCAGCGTGTCGGTCTCGCGCAGGCAGGCCTCGAGCCGCTCGGCGACCTGGCGGATCAGCGTGTCGCCGGCGCCGTGACCGAGTGTGTCGTTGATGTCCTTGAAGCGGTCGAGATCGACGCAGAGCACGGCCGCCATCTCGCGCCGGCGGGCGACCTGGGCGATGGTCTCGTCGAGTCGCTCGGCCAGCATGTTGCGGTTGGGCAGGCTGGTCAGCGCGTCGTGGCGCGACAGGAACTGGGCGCGGCGCTCGGCCTCGAGCTCGCGGGTGATGTCGGTCGCCGTGCCGCGAAAGCCCTGGAAGGCGCCGGCCGGGTCGACCACCGGCTTGCCGGCGATGCGCAGCGAATGGCGAACCCCGTCGGCATCGTCGCAGACCGCCAGGATGTTGCGGAACGGCAGCCGCTCGGCCAGGGCCCGACCGTAGTGCGCCCACTGGGCCTCGTTGTCGCCCTGATGGAAGAGCTGGTCGAGCGGTCGGCCGGTCATGCTGGAGGCGGGGATGCCGATGATCTCGGCGACCCGCTCGGAGACGAAGGCCAGATGGAGCGTCTGGTCGGTTTCCCAGATCCAGTCGGAGCTGGCATCGGCGACATCGCGGAACCGCGCCTGGCTGTCCTCGAAGGCCTGTGCCGCCTGGCCGGCCTGACGCATCACGACGCCGCTGAAGCCGCCGATCACGACGAGGGCGAGAACCAGCGACGGGGCGATCGAGCGAATGAACTGACGGCCCGGCCGGTGCGGCTGCCAGGCCAGCGTGCCGGCCTCGGTGCCATCGACCGTGGTGAGCGGCAGGGATGCCACGGCATCGTCGTCGTCGACCTCGCTGATATGCATGCCGGTCAGGCGAAAGCGCTCGGCGATGTCGCCCAGGGTCGCCGCGTCGAGCAGCTTGACGAAGACGAGCACGCTGCGCGGCCCGGGCGGCAGGACGAAGTCGCCGGTCTCCTCGGGCGTGATGGCGCTCGCCGCGGCGACCGCCACCTCGCCGCCGACCAGCACGAGACCGGTCTGATAGTCCGGCTCGAGCTCGCTGGCATGGCGGGCGGCGACGATCAGCTGCTCCAGCCCGCCGGTGATCGCCGGCAGCTCGCCGGCGTCGGCGCGCTCGCCCTCGAACGCCGCGTAGGTCGTGTGGTCGTTGCCGTCGAAGACCAGGGTGTACTGGTAGTTGTGGGTCTCGAAGATATAGCCGGCGAAGTTCAGGTCCGCCCACTCGGGATCGATATCGACGTGCAGATAGCGCACGGTGTCGTTCCACCACGCGTAATCCTTGGCGACCCGGCCGACCTGCGTCTCGCGCAAGTGGAGCGTCTGCTCGACGGTGTTGATCGACTGGCGCCGGGCGGTCTCGTCCTCGGTGCCGGCATTGATGCCCATCAGGCCGAGCAGCACGACGAGGCTGGTGGCCATCAGGGCGGCGGTCGGGGCGATGATTCGCCGACCGAGGCGGGGGCTGATCTTTTCCATGGCGATTGCACGTCCTGAGGCGCTGTTTTCGTGCAGATTGCCCCGAGTATCGCCGTTCCGCATGAAGACGAGGTTAACGGCGACCCGATTTGCACTTGCCCCGGCAGCCCGGCGCCAGCGGCTTGCTGCTCGCCAGAAAAGCGAGCATAGTCATCGCTATTCTACTTTTGGGGGAAGGTGGCGATGAGCTGGGTCCGCGAGGCGTACTACCCGAGCTGGCAGCAGAGCCTGAGGATGGACCGCGAGGTGTTCCGCCGGCAGAGCGCGCACCAGGAGATCCTGATCTTCGACAACGCCGATCTGGGCCGGGTGCTGATGCTCGACGGGCTGGTCCAGGCGACCGAGCGCGACGAGTTCATCTACCACGAGAGCCTCGTCAATCTCGCCTGGGCGAGTCACCCCGCGGCCCGCCGCGCCCTGGTGATCGGCGGCGGCGACGGCGGCTGCCTGCGCGAGCTGGCCCGGCACGCCGACCTCGAGGCGATCGACCTCGTCGAGATCGACGCCGCGGTGATCGATGCCAGCCGGCGCCATCTGCCCTCCATCCACCGGGGCGCCTTCGACGACCCGCGGGTGCGCACGGTCATCGACGACGGCGCCGCCTTCCTGGAGCGTTCCGGGGAAACCTACGATCTGATCCTGGTCGATGCACCCGATCCGGTCGGTGCCGGGGCAGCCCTCTTCACCGAGACCTTCTACCGGGCCTGCCGGCGACGGCTCGACGAGGCGGGGGTGCTCGCCGCGCAGTTCGGCAATCCCCTGCTCGACGAGGATGCCCAGGCCCGCAGCGCCGCCCGCCTGGCCCTGGCTTTTCCTGCGGTCGCGTTCGCGCTCGCACCGGTCGCCACCTATCTCGGCGGCGCGCTGGCCATAGCGCTCGCCGGCGAGCGGCCGCCGGTCCGCCGGCGCGAGCCGACGCATGTGCTGCGCTGGTACGATGCCCAGCGGCACGACGGCATGCGGCTCCTGGGTGCGGCGCTCGACCCGTCGCCGGGCGCCGTCCCGCATCTGCCGGGGCTCCCGGCCGGACCGGTGGCCGTGCCGCAGCCCATGCGGGCCCACTAGCAGGCTGTAAGCCCCGGGGGCAGGGCAGGGTCAGAAGCGCGCCACCGCGCTCAGCACGAGCCGCGCGGCGCAGGCATCGCTGCCGCCGTAGCAGTCGTTCCGGCCGAGATTGGTATCCGTGTAGTGCAGGCCGAGATCGAACCGGCCGAGCGTCAGCGTCACCCCGAGACCCCAGTCGAAATAATCGTCGAGCCCGGCCATGCTGTTGCTCTGGAACCATTGCCGGCCGAGCCGCGCGTCGAGGGCGAGCGGCCAGCTGTCCTGGAGCCAGGGCAGGGACCAGCTGGCAGTGGCCTCGACATAGTGGGCGCGGCCGACACTGCCCGAATAGTCCGGAGCGAAGCTGTAGCCGAGGCCGAGGTAGAGATCGTCGGTGACCGTGTAGCCGAGCGCCATCGGGAACTCGACATAGTTGTAGTCGAGATCGCCATCGGCACCCGGATAGGCGATGTAGGTGGCGGCGACGTCGACATCGAAGCCGCTTTCGCCGAGCGGTGCCGCGACCCCGAACGAGAGGTCGAGCTCGACGCGGGCCTCGCCGCCATCGTCGAAGTCCACGTTCGAGCCCCAGAGGTCGAGATAGGCGATCGCCTCGTGCTCGAGCCTGAGGTCGAACTCGTAAGTGAGGCCGGCCTGGAGCGCCGGCCGCTCGTCGCTGTTGCTGATGCCGCGATCGACATAGTCGGAAACCAGGCCGATCTCACCGTAGAGCCAGACGGACTCTCCGTCCCCGTCCTCATCGGCGTCGTCGTCGAGCACGTCGTCGCCGGGCACCTCGTCCGCCACGGCGTCCTCGGACCCGTCCTCGGCGACCGCCGGTGCCGTGTCGAAGGCCAGGACTGTCGCCAGCGCGAGCAAAGCGAGGGCGGCTGGGGTCGAGCGATGCAACGGCATGACGGGCGGTCCACTTCGGCGGGGCTGAGCGCCGATTAGGCAGCCGCGGTCGTTGAAATATGGTTAACGCCGCCGCTGCGGTTTCCGGGCTTGCCATTCGCCGCCATTGCCGGTTGTTTCATTCTTGTGCCGGATCTGAAACACTGGAACCCTCGCGATGCCCGTCGACACCCCGCTGCCGCAGCGCCTGCTCGAGCACTACAACGCGATGCCGCGCGGCGAGCGGCGCCTGGCCGACCTCCTGCTCGAGGACGTGCGCGCGGTGATCGACAGCTCGGCCACGGCACTCGCCACGCGCGCCGGCGTCTCCAAGGCGACCGCCGCCCGGCTGTTCAAGCGGCTCGGCTACCCGAGCTTCAAGACCGCGCAGCGTTCCCTGCGCGAGCAGCAGGCGGAGCCCGTGCCGGACCGCTATGGCCCGACGCTCGGTCGCCTCGGCGGCCAGCGGCCGGAGCTCGGCCAACACCTGCAAGCCGAGGTGCGGAATCTGGTGGCCACGATCGAGCAGCAGCGCTCCGACGAGCTCGGCCAGGCCGTCCGGCTGCTCGCCCGGGCCGAGAAGCTCTGGGTCGTGGGCTTCGGCGACAACTACTCGCTCGCCCATTTCGCGCGATCGCAGCTGATCAAGGTGCGCTCGGACATCCGCATGATCCCGCTCGGCGGCTTCTCGGTGCCGGAGGAGTTCGCCTCGATCAGCGAGAGCGACGCCATGCTGGCCTTTGCCGTCGGGCGCCGCACCCGCTCCTTGCGCAACATCGTGGCCTCCGCGATGCAGGCCGGCACGCGGCTCCTCTATCTGACCGACGGCCCGGCGCTCGCCCGCGCCGGCGAAGGCAGCCTGACGCTCAAGGTGCGCAGCACCGGCACGGCGATGTTCGATTCACCGACCGCCGCCGTCAGCCTCATGGCCTATCTCTGCGCGGCGCTCGGGGCGCATCTGGGCGAGACCGCGGTGCAGCGCCTCCGGCGCATCGACGCGATCCACGAGGACTGGGGCGAGCTCGCCCATCCGCTCGAGGCCTGAGTACGAAGCTCGTGCGTTCGCGACGTGTCCCATTCACAAAAAGTATCATTTATGAAATTATATGTTGCAAAAAAGAAATTCCTTTGACGCCGGCCGACAGCGCTGTTGTGTTCCTTTTCGTGGCGGTGCGCTGCACCGACCAGAAGTACAAAGGAGGACGCTGGAATGCGCCGCTCGACCACTCGCGGGCCCGCCCTGGGCCTGCTCGCCACAGCCCTGCTCGCCACCACCGGCCAGCTCGTCACCACCGCCAATGCCGCCGAGCTGGTCTGGGCGCGCTACGGCGACCTGGATTCGCTCGACCCGCACCGCGCCACCAGCACGCTGTCGATGCAGGTCTGGGACCAGATCTACGACACGCTCCTGGCCTTCGATGCCGACGGCCAGCCGCAGCCGCATCTCGCCAAGTCGTGGGAGATCAGCGAGGACGGCCTGACCTACACCTTGGCGCTCGAGGACGGCGTGGTCTGCCACGACGGCAGCCCGTTCGACGCCAATGACGTCAAGTTCACCATCGATCGCGCCTTCGACGAGGCGCAGCCGAGCCTGACCAGGACTGCCTGGGGGCCGATCGAGAGCGTGGAGGTCGTCGACCCGCTGACCGTCAAGGTCTCGATGTCGAGCAAGTTCGGCGCCTTCCTGCCGTTCCTCGCCGACAGCTTCTCCTCGATCGTCTGCGACACCAACACCGCCGACACCTTCGGCAGCTCGACCGCGATCGGCGCCGGCCCGTTCAAGCTGGTGGAATGGGTCAAGGGCGACGCCGTCACGCTCGAGCGGAACCCCGACTACAAGAACTTCGGCAAGCCCGTGGAGAACATGGGCCCGCCGCATCTCGACCGCCTCGTCATCAAGACCGTGCCCGAGCCGCAGACCCGGCTGGCGGCGCTGCAGACCGGCGAGGTGCACATCGCCGAGCCGCCCTTCGACGACATCGCGGCGATCAAGGAGGCGGGCGAGCTCGACATCGTCGTCGCCGCCAATACCGGCCAGAACGTGTTTTGGGAGTTCGCGATCTCGCGGCCACCGTTCGATGACATCCGCGCCCGGCAGGCCGTGGCCTACGCCACCGACCCCGAGATGGCGATCGACATCATCTATGGCGGCCTGAGCCAGCGCGAATGGTGCCCGATCGCGCGTGGCGTCTTCGGCAACGACCAGGAGTTCTGCAAGCAGTTCGGCTACGCGTACAATCCGGAGAAGGCCGTCGAGCTCTTGGCCGAGCTCGGCTACGGGCCGGACAACCCGCTCGAGACGACGATGTTCGTCTGGACCGGCGGCAACCGGCACAAGCTGGCCGAGATCTTCCAGGCGCAGCTCGCCCAGGTCGGGATCAACGCGGCGATCGAGATCATGGACATCGGCACCATGAACGCCCGCGTGAAGGAGCAGAACGAGCTGGTCGACGACCCGAGCCCCGGCACCTTCGACATGATGACCTGGTCCTGGTACGACCCGGACATCCTCTACGCCCTCTGGCATTCGCCGGGCGCCTATTCGGGCTTCACCACGCCCGAGCTCGACGCGATGCTCGAGCTGACCCGGACCACCATCGAGCCCGAGGCGCGGCTGGCCGCGGTCCACGACGTCATCAAGTACCTGATGGAGAACGCGGTCCATGTCGGCCTCTACACGCCGGGCTGGGAGTGGGTCTTCGCGGTCCGGCCCGAGGTGAGCGGCTTCAAGGTCGGCGCTTTCCTCCACCCGATGTTCAACGACGTCGAGATCAAGGGGTAGCACCGGGCCGCCTCGCCCGGACGGCTTTCGCATGCTCCGCTACATCGCCCAGCGTCTCGCCGCCGCCGCCGTCACCATCTGGGTGGCGACGGTGGCGGTGACGCTCCTGATCCACGCCGTGCCGGGCGACCCGGTGCGGATCATGTACGCCAAGTTCCAGTCGACCCCGGAGCAGCTCGAGGCCGTGCGCACCTCGCTCGGCCTCGACCAGCCGATCCATGTCCAGTACGCGATGTATCTCGGCCGACTCTTCGAAGGCGACCTCGGCCGCACCATCGTCGGCGACCAGCCCGTGCTCGACGTGCTTCTCGCCCGCTTCCCGGCCACCCTGACCCTGGCCGTGGCGAGCCTCGCCATCGCCATCCTGGTCGGCATGCCGCTCGGCTTCCTGGCCGCCTACAAGCGCGGCAGCTGGATCGACATCGGCGCCATGCTCGTCGCCATCGTCGGCGTCTCGATGCCGCATTTCTGGCTCGGCCTCCTCCTGCTCTTCTTCTTCGCGCTGCAGCTCGGCTGGCTGCCGGTCGCGGGCTCGGGCATCGCCAATCTCGTCCTGCCGGCCCTGACCCTCGGGCTCGCCAACGCCGCCGTGCTGGCCCGGCTGACCCGCTCGGCGATGATCGACATCTTCGACCAGGATTTCGTCCGCACTGCCCAGGCCAAGGGCCTGCCCAAGACCGTCGTCCTCTACCGCCATGCGCTCCGGGCCGGCCTCGTGCCGATCGTCTCGATGCTCGGCCTGCAGTTCGCCTATCTCATGGGCGGGGCGATCGTGGTCGAGAACGTCTTCGCCTGGAACGGCGTGGGCCGCCTCGCGATCGAGGCCGTCTTCGCCCGCGACTACCCCCTGATCCAGGGCTTCATCCTCTTCTTCGCCAGCATCGTCGTGATCGTCTCGGTGATCATCGACGTCCTCTATGCCTTCCTCGATCCCCGGATCCGGTACGGCTGATGGCGAGTGTCGTCGAGCCCGCCCGTGCTGCCGCCGGCGCCCCCGCCAGCCGCTCGTTCCTCGGCTCGCTGCTGCGCACGCCATCCGGCGCGGTCGGTCTCGTGGTCGTCGCCGTGCTGGTCCTCGCAGCGCTCCTCGCCGCATGGATCGCACCCTACGACCCGCTGCGCATGGCGGCCGGCCCGCGCCTCGCCCCGCCGTCCTGGGCGCACTGGTTCGGCACCGACGATTTCGGCCGCGACGTCTTCTCGCGCATCGTCTACGGCGCCCGCCTCACGCTGCAGATCGGCGTCATCGCCGTCGGCATCTCGCTCACCAGCGGGCTGCTGCTCGGCCTCGTCGCCGGCTACGCGTCGGGCTGGACCGAGCGCGTGCTCATGCGTCTCGTCGACGTTCTCTTCTCCTTCACCGAGATCGTCATCGCCCTCGCCTGCCTCGCCATTCTCGGCATCGGGCTGACCAACGCCATGATCGCCATCGGCATCGCCTCGATCCCCTTCTATGCCCGGATCACCCACAGCGTGGTGCTGGTCGAGCGCAACAAGCCCTATTTCGAGGCCGCGGTCGCCGGCGGCGCCGGCCATCTGCGGCTGATCTTCCGCCACCTCCTGCCCAATGTGGTGCCCACCCTGATCGTCGTCGGCACGCTCGGCGTCTCGACCGCGGTGCTCGCCGCTGCCGGCCTCAGCTTTCTCGGCCTCGGCGCCCAGCCGCCGCAGCCGGAATGGGGCTTCATGCTGTCCTCGTCGCGCGACCTGATCAGCCGGGCCCCCTGGATGATGATCTTCCCGGGTGTCGCCATCGCCATCACCGTGCTCGGCTTCAACCTCCTCGGCGACGGCGTGCGCGAGGTGCTCGACCCGCGCCAGAGGCAGCGCTGAGCGATGTCGGACAGCCTGCTGGAGGTTCAGGATCTCGATGTCGTCTTCGGCGCCGGCCGGCACCGCCAGGTCGCCGTCGAGGGGCTGTCCTACACGCTCGGCAAGGGCGAGACGCTCGCCATCGTCGGCGAGAGCGGCTCCGGCAAGAGCGTGTCGAGCCTGGCGCTCCTCGGCCTGCTGCCGCGCTCGGCGCGGATCGAGCGCGGCACGGCGCGGTTCGCCGGCGAGGACCTGCTGGGCCTCCCCGAGGAGCAGCTGCGCCGGCTGCGCGGCGATCGGCTGACCATGATCTTCCAGGAGCCAATGACCTCGCTGAACCCGGTGCTCACCATCGGCCGCCAGCTCACCGAGGGCCTGGTCGAGCATCGCGGCATCGCCCAGGCGGCGGCCGAGGCGCGGGCCGGGGAGATGATCGAGCTGGTCGGCCTCGGCGACCCGGCGCGGCGCCTCGCGCAGTACCCGCACGAGCTCTCCGGCGGCATGCGGCAGCGGGTGATGATCGCCATGGCGATGGCGAGCGAGCCCGACATCCTCATCGCCGACGAGCCGACGACCGCCCTCGACGTCACCGTCCAGGCCCAGATCCTCGACCTGATGCGCGACCTCAAGGCGCGCTTCGGCACCAGCATCATCCTGATCACCCACGACATGGGCGTGGTCGCCGAGATGGCCGACCGCGTCGTCGTCATGCATCGCGGCCGGAAGGTCGAGGAGGGGGCGGTCGGCGAGGTCTTCGCCCGCCCGCGCGAGGCCTACACGCGCAACCTGCTGGCCGCCGTGCCGCGCCTCGGCGCCTATGCCCGGACGACCGCACCGCGGATCGTGGTCGACCGGCCGGCCGAGGTCGATCGCCGGGCTCCCGTCGTCCGGGCGCGCGGCCTGCGCAAGCGCTTCGCCGGCCGTTCCTGGTTCGGTCGCGGCGATGCCGGCGTGCTGGCCCTCGACGATGTGGCGCTGGATCTCTACCCGGGCGAGACGCTGGCGCTGGTCGGCGAGAGCGGCTCCGGCAAGTCGACCGCCGGTCGCGCCGTGCTGCGCCTGCTCGAGGTCGACGCGGGCGAGATCGAGGTCGACGGCGTCGAGCTGCGCGGCCTCGGCAGGGCCGGCCTGCGGCGTGCCCGCGGGCACATGCAGATGATCTTCCAGGACCCCTTCGCCTCGCTCAACCCGCGCCTCACCGTCGGCGCCCTCGTCGCCGAGCCGATGCAGATCCACGGCATCGCACGCGGCCGCGAGCTGGACGACAGGATCGAGGCGCTGTTCCACCGCGTCGGCCTGGAGAGCGACCATATCCGCCGCTACCCGCACGAGTTCTCGGGCGGCCAGCGGCAGCGTGTGGCCATCGCCCGGGCCTTGGGCGTCGGCCCGAAGCTGATCGTCGCCGACGAGCCGACCTCGGCCCTCGACGGCGCGGTCCAGGCGCAGGTGCTCGAGCTGCTGCTCGAGCTGCAGCAGAGCCTCGGCCTCGCCTATCTCTTCATCAGCCACGACATGGCGGTGGTCGAGGAGGTGAGCCATCGGGTCGCGGTCATGCAGCGGGGCCGCATCGTCGAGACCGGGCCGCGGCCCGTCGTGCTGAACGACCCGCGCCACGTCTACACGCGGGCCCTGCTCGCCGCGGTGCCCGTCGCCGACCCGACGCGCCGGCGGGGTGTGCTGCCACGCCTCGACACCGCCACCATGCCGCGCGGCCCGCTGACCGAGATCGCCCCCGGCCATCTGGTGGCAGCCGGTGCTGAGGCCGCATGACCATCGGCATCGCCGTCACCGGCAGGAATGCCGGCCTCGCCGCCTTTCGGGCGCTGGCCGCCGTCGAGAAGGTGGCGCGCGGTGCCATCGGCGGCTTCGTCAGCTTCGTCGCGATCACCGCCGACGGCACGCTCGCCCGCGCCGAGACCCAGCGCGGCGGCACCACCACGCTCTTCACCAGTGGCGAGGCGACCGGTGTCGAGCCGCCGGCACCCGTCGCCGGGGCGCGCTTCGCGGCCCTGATGTCGAGCGGCCCCGACCGCCCGTCGCCGCTCGCCCAGTTCACGCCGGGCGATGCCGCCGTCGGGCTGGTCACCGGGCATCGGCTGCCCAACGTGCCGGGCGAGGGGGCCACCCTGCCGCTCAACACCGCCACGCTCGAGCGGATGCGCGCCGGCGCCGACCCGCGGGCGGCCATCGAGGCCGAGCTCGCGCTGCACCCGGAGGCCGATGCCGGGCTCATCGCCCTCGACCTCCAGGGCCGCCTGCATCTCGCCAACAGCCGGTTCGTCGAGCGCCGCGGCGATCTCGGCGCCGTATGCCTCGATGATCCGGCGCGGCATCACGCCGTCGCCGTGCTGCACAATGCCATCGAGCCGCGGCAGGGCATTGCCACGCTGGCAGCGGCGACGGCGCTCGACAGCATGGCGCCGCCCGACCGGGCCGATTTCCACATCCGCCTGGAGGCCGGCCTGGTGCTCGAGCGCGGGGTCGCCGACGTGCTGGATGTCGACGCCACCGGTCGGGTCGTGCGGATCACCGTCAGCCGCCGCCATCTGCTCGACGGCCGCCGCGACGGCAGCGTCCTCGGGTTCGCCACGCCGGTCCGGCGCGACGGCAAGCTGCTCGGGCATACCGTCGGCGACCCGTATTGCGTGATCGAAGCCGGGCGTCTCGTCTCGATGAGCGGCCAGCCGAGCGTCACCCTGGGCGTTCACCACGACGACTGACCGGCCTGCCTGCCGCTTGGGCAGGCGCTGCACGAGGTGCCGCCATGGGGCGGCCCCGAGGGCCGTGGAGACGGCCCGCGCTCGTGCGTGGCACGGTTCGTGCTTTTCATCCGAAGGGAGCTCATCGCAGCAGGCGGAAGAATCGACAGACGGATGCAGGAGATCGCAGGGCATGCCGGCAAGCTCGCCGCCGGCCTCGATTGGGTCGTCGTCCGTTTGTGCGCGCTCATCGCCGCGGTTCTCGTCCTCGATGTCTGGCTCGGCGTCTTCGTCCGCTTCGTCTGGCCCCTGCCGATCACCTGGACCGAGGAGCTGGCCCGCTACCTGATGATCTGGCTGGCGCTGCTCGCCGCCTCCTCCGGCATCGCGCGGCGCGCGCATATCGGGGTCGAGATCGTGCCGATGCAGCTGCCGGTGGAGGCACGCCGCTGGCTGCGCCTCGCCCTCGACATCGTCGCCTTCGCCTTCTTCGCCAGCCTCGTCGTCTACGGCGCCGGCTTCGCCGCCAAGGGCTTCGAGCGGGCGACGATGATCCCCGGCTGGAGCCATTTCGTCCCCTTTCTCTCGGTGCCGGTCAGCGCCCTGCTCTGCTGCATCCAGCTCGTGCTCGTGGCGATCCGCGACCTCGGTGCCGCGGTGCCGCCGGCCGACGCCACGCTGGTCGAGGCGGCAACCGGTGAGGTGCCGCGGCCATGATGCTCGTCGCCGCCGTCTTCTTCGGCCTCATGCTGCTCGGCATGCCGGTCGGCTTCGTCCTCGGCATCGCCGGCATGGTCGGCATGGCGCAGATCGGCGAGCGTTTCCTCGCCATGGGCCCGGACCGCTTCTTCTCCGGCCTCAACCTCTTCCCGTTCCTCGCCATGCCGTTCTTCATCCTCGCCGGCGAGATCATGAACCGCACCGGCATCACCGACCGGCTGATCGGCTTCGCCGACTCGCTCGTCGGCTATCTCAGGGGCGGCATGGCGCATTCGAACATGGTGGCGAGCGTCGTCTTCGCCGGCATCACCGGTGCCGCCACCGCGGATGCCGCCGCCTTCGGCAACACGCTGGTGCCGGCCATGGTCCGGCAGGGCTACACGCGGCCGTTCGCCTGTGCGGTGACGGCGGCGGGCTCGATCATCGGCCCGACCATCCCGCCCTCGACGCTCATGGTCATCTACGGCTCGCTCATGGGCGTCTCCATCGCCGGGCTGTTCGCCGCCGGCATCCTGCCGGGCATCCTCATCTGCCTCGTCTGCATGGCGGTGATCGCCGCACTCGGCCGCAAGCTCGGCCTGCCCAAGGCCGAGGGCGGCCCGTCGCTCCGCCACATCCTCAAGAGCGCCCGCGAGAGCCTGCTGGCGCTGGTCCTGCCGGTCATCATCCTGGGCGGCATCCTGGGCGGTGTGACCACCCCGACCGAAGCCGCCTCGATCGCCGTGCTCTACGCCCTCGTCGTCGGCGGCGTCGTCTACCGCAAGCTGCGCTGCAGCGACCTCGTCGACATGCTGATCCGCACCTCGATCCTCACCGGCGTCGTCTTCCTGATCATCGCCTCGGCCTCGATCCTCGGCTGGTGGATGACCTACAACCGCATCCCGCAAGCGATCGCCGAAGGCTTTCTGACGGTCTCCAGCAACCCGCAGGTGATCATCCTGATGATCCTCTGCCTGCTGCTGGTCGTCGGCCTGTTCATGGACATCAACGCGGCGCTGATCATCCTGGCGCCGGTCCTCGCACCCTTGACGCTGACCATCGGCATGGACCCGATCCACGCCGGCATCATGATCGTGCTGGCGCTCAACATCTCGCTGATGACGCCGCCGGTCGGCGCCTGCCTCTTCGTCCTCGCCAGCGTCACCGGCGAGAGCATCGAGCGCATCTCCCGCGCACTCGTGCCGTTCCTCGTGGCCGAGGTGGCGGTCCTCTTCCTGATCGCGTTCTGGGCCGACCTCACTCTCCTCGTGCCACGCCTCCTCGGCCTGCGCTGAGCGCCGGGCCACCCCTACCTCGAACTCCAGAAGGAAGAACTGCCATGCGACTGACCCGAACGGCCCTGCTCGCCGCTGCCGCGCTCTGCCTCGTGGCGACCCCGGCGCTCGCCCAGAAGGTGATGCGCATCGCGCATCTCAATCCCGAGAGCCCGTTCGAGAGCCACTCCGGCGCCATGGCGGCGGTCTTCAAGTCGCTGGTGGAGAGCGGCACCAACGGCTCGGTCACCATCGAGCTGTTCCCCAACGGCCAGCTCGGCAAGGACGACGAGGTCATCCAGATGGTCAGGACGGCTTGCTGATATTGATCATCTCCAGGGGCCTCGATCCCCCAGTCGAGATAGTCGTCGAGGCCAGCCATGCTGTTGCTTTCGAACCATTGTCGGCCGAGCCTCGCGTCGAGTGTGACGGGCCAGTCGTCGCCGGGCCAGGGCAGGGTCCAGGCGGCGAGCGCCTCGACATAGTGGGCGCGGCCGACATCGCCCGAATGGTCCGGCGAAAAGATGTAGCCGAGGCCAAGGGAGAGGGCGTCGGTGACGGCGTAGCCGAGGGCCAAGGGAAACTCGACATAGTCGTAGTCGAGGTCGCTGTCGGCGCCCGGATAGACGATATAGGTGGCGGCGACGTCGACATCGAATCCGCTCTCGCCGAGCGGTGCGGCGAGCCCGGCCGAGAAGTCGAGCTCGACCCGGGCCTCGCCGCCGTCGTCGAAATCCACGTTCGAGCCCCAGAGGTCGAGATAGCCGGTGGCCTCCTGGTCGAGCCCGAGATCGAACTCGTAGGTGAGGCCGGCCTGCAGTGCCGGCCGCTCGTCGCTGTTGCTGATGCCGCGGTCGACATAGTCGGAAACGACGCCGACCTCGCCATAGAGCCAGGTCGACTCGCCCTCCTCCTCCTCCGCCTCTTCGTCCACCTCGTCGATCACCGCTTCGTCGGTCGCCACATCGGGCGTCTCGCTCCGGCCATCCAGGGGCACGCCCAGGATGCCGAGCAGCGCCAGGAACGGCATCACGACAAAGAGCAGCCTGGCCGGGAGGAGCAGCAGCATGACGGACAGTCCACTTGGCAGCAGCGTGGACGCTCGTTGTCGCCGACGGATGTTGAGATAGGGTTAACGCGGCCCAAACCATGCGCCGGGGCCGCGCAACGGCAGTCCTACTTGCCGGCGGCGTAGAGACCCTCGAGCAGCGCGCCGTGCCGCTCGATGATGCGCGGCCGGCGCAGCTTCATGGTCGGGGTCATCATGCCGTTCTCGACGCTGAACGGCTCGGCCATGATCTCGTACTTGCGGATCCGCTCGATCGCCGAGAGATTGGCGTTGGCCCGCTTGACCGCCTCGCCGATCCGCTGCCGGAAGTCCGGGTCCTGGGCCAGTGCCGCCGGATCCCTGGACTTGCCGGCCTCCCGCCCGAAGGTCTGGACGAAGCCCGGGTCCGGCGTGACCAGCGCCACCAGATAGGGCTTGCGGTCGCCGTAGATCAGCGCCTGGCCGATTTCCGGCTCGAGCAGCAGGATGCCCTCGACACGTTGCGGCGAGATGTTGTCGCCGCCCGAGTTGACGATGATGTCCTTCTTGCGATCGGTGATCTTGAGGTAGCCGTGCTCGTCGAGCACGCCGACATCGCCCGTGTGCAGCCAGCCGTCGACGACGGTCCGGGCGGTCGCTTCCTCGTCCTTCCAGTAGCCCTTCATGACGTTCGCACCGCGGACCTGGATCTCGCCGTCATCGGCGAAGCGGAGCTCGACGCCGCGGACCGGTGGACCGACGGTGTCGTGCCTGGCCCGGCCCGGCACGTTGACGCTGATCACCGGCGCCGCCTCGGTCTGGCCATAGCCCTGCAGCACCGGCAGGCCGAGGGCCGCGAAGAAGAGCCCGACCTCGTAGTTGAGCGGCGCGCCCCCCGAGACCATCGCCTTGAGCCGGCCGCCGAAGCGCTCGTT
The DNA here is from genome assembly GCA_041397945.1 of Geminicoccaceae bacterium. GTDB lineage: Bacteria > Pseudomonadota > Alphaproteobacteria > Geminicoccales > Geminicoccaceae > SLRI01. The sequence goes on along the minus strand of JAWKVR010000006.1, from coordinate 63,135 downwards.
GACCTTGGTCCGCACCAGCCGCTCGAGCAGCATGTCGGTGATGGCATCGAGCGGGCCGAGGCGGCCGCCCTGCTCGTAGCGCCTGGTGCCGACCCGGACCGCCTGCTCGAACAGCCACTTTTTGTGCCCGCCCTGGCGGTTGACGCCGGCCAGGATCTTCTGCCGCAGCACCTCGTAGAGCCGCGGCACGCAGGTCAGGATGGTGGGCCGCGCCTCGACGAGATTCGTCGACAGCGTCTCGACCCCCTCGGCGTAGTAGATCTCCGCACCCAGCGAGATCGGGAAGAACTGCCCTGCCGTGTGCTCGTAGGAATGCGACAAGGGCAGGAAGGAGAGGAAGATCTCACGGTCGCCGATGCCGAGCTGGCTGAGGAGCTCGTAGGCGCCCTCGAGATTGGCCTGGATGTTGCGGTGGGTCTGCATGACCCCCTTGGGCGTCCCGCCGGTGCCCGAGGTGTAGATGAAGCAGGCGACGTCGTCGGGCTGGATGGCCGCCGAGCCCGGCACGGCGGGCGAGCGCTCGCCCAGCGCCAGCGCGCCCGGCCAGGCCATGGCGGAGACCGGCAGCTCGCCGAGATCGGCGAGCGGCTCGATGAAGAGCAGCGCCTTCACCGAGGGCGATTCCTTGATCGCCGGGATCAGGCGCTTCGCCAGGCTGCGCCCGGAGCAGACCACCATCCGCGCCTCGGAATGGCCGAGGATGTGGGCGTGGTCCCGCTCGGTGTTGGTCGTGTAGGCCGGCACGGTGATGCCGCCGGCCCCGAGGATCGCGAGATCGGCGATGCACCATTCCGGCCGGTTCTCGGCCACCAGCATGACCCGGTCGCCGGGCTCGAGCCCGAGCTGGCGAAAGGCCCGGGCCAGAAGCCCCGCTTCCTCCGCCACCCGGCGCCACGACCGGGGTCGGTAGACCCCGCCCTCTTTCTGCCAGAGGAAAGGGCTGTCGCCCTCGGCCGCCGCCTGCGCCTCGAACATCGCAAGCAGGTTGGTCCCGGTCCTGAAGGTCGACATCGTTCCCCTGCGCTTCATCCTGATCGGTCAACGGCCTTCGGGCGACCCGGGCCGGCGCTTGGCCACCGCCGCCGCGACTGTTGGTCGGCTCGCTGGACCTGCACCCCCCGCCCCATATATCTGGCATGTCCAGGTTGAAGGGAAGTTAGATGACGAAGGACCAGCGGTTCCAGGCGGCCGCAGACACGGCCAGGGCCGCGGCGACGGAGGCGACCGCCCCGCGCTGGAACCTGGGCGACCTGTTCGCCGGTTTCGACGACCCGGCGATCGAGGCGACCCTGCAGTCGGCGGCCGCCGAGGCGAAGGCCATCGCGGCGGCGCATGCCGGCAGGCTCGACAAGCTGGATGGCCCTGGGCTCGCCGGCCTCATCGAGCGCTACGAGGTGGTCCAGGAGCAGCTCGGCCGGGTCTACGCCTTCGCTTCGCTCAGCCATGCCGGCAATCGCGACGACGCCCTGATCGGCCGCTTCTTCCAGGGCGTGCAGGAGCGGGTCAACGCGATCAACACCGACCTGCTCTTCGTCACCCTCGAGCTGAATCGTCTCGAGGACGCAGCCCTAGAGGCCAAGATCGAGAGCTCGCCCGAGCTCGCCCGCTTCCGGCCCTGGCTCGCCAATGTCCGCGCCTTTCGCCCGCACCAGCTCTCGGACGAGATCGAGAAGGTCCTGCACGAGCGCTCGGTCACCGGCCGCAGCGCCTGGGTGCGCCTCTTCGACGAGAGCATGGCGGCACTGCGCTTCCCCTTCCGGGGTGAGGAGCTGACCAGTGCCGGGATCTTCGACAAGCTTTCGGCCAAGGACCGCGACGTCCGCCGCGACGCCGCGGCCGCCATCAGCTCTGTGCTCGACAGGAACCTCCGCCTCTGTGCCCGCATCACCAACACGCTGGTCAAGGACAAGGCGATCGAGGACGGCTGGCGTCATTTCGCCCGGCCGATCTCGTCCAGGAACCTCGCCAACCAGGTCGAGGACGAGGTGGTGGACGCGCTGATCTCTGCGGTGCGCGACGCCTATCCCCGCCTCTCCCACCGCTACTACGCGCTCAAGGCCCGCTGGATGGGGCTGGACAAGCTCGAGTTCTGGGATCGCAACGCGCCGCTGCCCGAGGACAGCGACCAGCGGCGGAGCTGGGACGATGCGAAGGTCATCGTGCTCGACGCCTATCGCAGCTTCTCGCCGCGTCTCGCCGAGATCGTCGACCGCTTCTTCGCGAAGAGCTGGATCGACGCCGAGGTGCGGCCCGGCAAGGACAGCGGCGCCTTCTGCCATCCTGTCGTGCCGAGCGTGCACCCCTATGTGCTCATGAACTTCCAGGGCCGGGCGCGCGACGTCATGACCCTGGCGCACGAGCTCGGCCATGGGGTCCACCAGACCCTGGCGGCCGACCAGGGCCTTCTGATGTCCGGCACGCCCCTGACGCTGGCCGAGACCGCCTCGGTCTTCGCCGAGCAGCTCACCTTCCGGGCCCTCCTCGCTCAGGCTAAGAGCCCGGTCGAGCGCCGGGTGCTGCTCGCCGGCAAGGTCGAGGACATGCTGAACACCGTCGTTCGCCAGATCGCCTTCTGCGAGTTCGAGCGGCGGGTGCACGCCGCGCGGGCGAAGGCCGAGCTGACGCCGGACGAGCTGGGCGACATCTGGATGGACGTGCAGAAGGAGAGCCTCGGGCCGGCCTTCACCTATCCGGACGAGTACCGGGCCTACTGGAGCTACATCCCGCACTTCGTCCACGTGCCGTTCTACGTCTACGCCTATGCCTTCGGCGACTGCCTGGTGAACGCCCTCTACGCCCTCTACGACAAGGCGCCCGAGGGCTTCGAGCCTCGCTATGTGGAGATGCTCCGCGCCGGCGGCACGCTCCGCCACAAGGAGCTCCTCGCCCCCTTCGGCCTCGATGCCACCGACCCCGCCTTCTGGAACGGCGGGCTCGCCATCATCGAGGGCTTCATCGCCGAGCTCGAGCAGGAGCTGGACGCAGGCCCTCCGGATGGTGGCAAGCCGACCGGAGAGACTGCTTGAGCGAGCGTCCGACCGGCACCGGCCGGCGCAACAGCGAAAGCTCCATGGGCGGGCGGTTTCGCCGCTACGCCCAGGTCTCCGGCGCGATGGCCGGCCAGGCGGCGAGGCTCGCCGGGCGTCGCCTCGCCGGCACCACCAGCAGCAGCGCCGACCGGCTGGAGCATGCGTCCGAGCTGCGCGCGGCGCTCGGCGGGCTCAAGGGCCCGCTCATGAAGGTGGCGCAGATGATGGCCACCATCCCGGAGGCCCTGCCCGCCGAATACGCGGCCGAGCTCGCCCAGCTGCAGAGCAACGCACCGCCGATGGGCAAGCCCTTCGTCCGCCGCCGGATGCGGGCGGAGCTCGGCGAGGGCTGGGCGGCGCACTTTTTGGACTTCCCCCTGGAGCCGGCGGCCGCCGCCTCGCTCGGCCAGGTGCACAAGGTGGTGCTGGCGGACGGGCGGACCGCCGCCTGCAAGCTGCAATACCCGAACATCGCCGCCGCCGTGGACGCCGATCTCGCCCAGCTCCGGCTGATCTTCGCCCTCTATCGCCGCTACGACCGGGCGATCAACCCGGACCGCATCTACGAGGAGATCGCGGCCCGCCTGCACGAGGAGCTCGACTATGTCCGCGAGGCGCGGAACATGGCGCTCTATGCCGAGATCCTCGCGGGCGAGCCGCAGGTCCACGTGCCGGAGGTGATCGGCGAGCTCTCGACCGGCCGGCTGCTCACCATGGCCTGGCTCGACGGCGTCCGCCTCCTCGACTTCAAGGCTGCCTCGACCGAAACCCGCAACCGCCTGGCGCTCAACATGTTCCGCGCCTGGTACGTGCCGTTCTACGATTTCGGCGTGATCCACGGCGACCCGCATCTCGGCAACTACACCGTGCGGCCCGACCTCGACATCAACCTCCTCGACTTCGGCTGCGTGCGGATCTTCCCGCCGCGCTTCGTCAAGGGTGTGATCGACCTCTTCTGGGCGCTGATGCGCAACGACCGCGACCTCGCCGTCGCCGCCTACGAGTGCTGGGGCTTCAGCAACCTGACCAACGAGGTCATCGACGTCCTCAACGAATGGGCCGTCTTCCTCTACGGCCCGCTGATGGAGGACCGGGCGCGCCTGATCCACGAGACCGGCAGCGGCCGCGAGGGCCGCGAGGTGGCGGGCAAGGTGCACCAGCGGCTGCGCGAGGTCGGCGGCGTCACCCCGCCGCGCGAGTTCGTCTTCATGGACCGCGCCGCCATCGGCCTCGGCTCGGTCTTCCTCCACCTCCATGCCGAGATCAACTGGCATCAGATGTTTCTCGGGCTGATCGAGGATTTCGACGTCGACGTTCTGGCGAAGCGGCAGAGGAAGGTGCTGGCCGCGCATGGGCTCGAGCAGCCCGACTGATCTGCGCCGGTCGATGCACGCCGGGCCGGGGCGCAGGCGGCGCATAGCCTCGACCTGTCGGGGGGATTGCCCAGGAATCGAAAAGGGCGCCCGACCGGACGCCCTTTGTCAATTCCCGAAGTGGGAGCGAGCCGCTTGCGGCTCACACCTCGTCGCGTTCGGCCCGCTTGCGCATCAGCTTGCGGTAGCGGCGGATCGCCTCGGCCTTCTCGCGGGCGCGGCGCTCGGACGGCTTCTCGTAGTGCCGCCGCATGCGCATCTCCCGATACAGGCCCTCGCGCTGCATCTTCTTCTTCAGCGCGCGGAGCGCCTGATCGACGTTGTTGTCACGCACCTGAACTTCGACGATGACCGTTCTCCCGTGCTGGCACGCCCGTGCCGCCGATCCCGATCGGCAGGGCGACAAAAGGGGTTCCCTCCCCAGAGGGCGGAGCCGGTGGATAACCCAAATCGACCGGCCGGGCAAGGGGGACGCGCCGGCAGGGGCAGCCCGGATCTCGACCGATCGGGCCGGGCTTTTCGCCACGCGCCCTTTTTCGCGGGCGCCGGCACCCCTACCTATTCCCCATGACGCTGCGCAAGATCGCCCTGCTCGGCCACCCCATCCTGCTGGAGCCCGCCCGCCCGGTGGCGGACCCGAGCAATGCCGACGTCCGGGCGCTGGTCCAGGACATGCTGGAGACCCTGGCCGATGCCAGGGGCCTCGGCCTCGCTGCCCCCCAGGTCTATAGCGGGCTCAGGGTGCTCTTGGCGCTCGAGCCCCGGGAGGGCGAGGTCGACCGCATGGCCGAGCCTCTCGTCCTCATCAATCCCGTGCTGACGCCGCTCGGCGACCGCCGCGAGGCGGCTTTCGAGGGCTGCCTCTCGATCCCGGGCCTGCGCGGCCTCGTGCCGCGGCATCACAGCGTCGGCCTCACCGCCATCGACGGGGAGGGCCGGCCGGTCGAGCGCGAGGCGAGCGGGCTCTTCGCCCGCATCCTGCAGCACGAGGTCGACCACCTCGACGGTGTGCTCTATCTCGATCGCCTGATGTCGCCCCGCCATCTCGCCTTCGACAGCGAGCTGGCGCGGCTGAGCGCCTATCTCGACGAACATGCGGTGGCGGGTCGGCCGCTGGCCGAATCCCGCCCGAGGAGTGATTCATGACCGAGCCCGCCAGAGACGAGCCGACGGGCGGCAAGCCAGCGAGCGACGCGATTGACGACGACGCCGTCGCCGGCCGGGTGGCCGAGAAGGACGCAATCCTCGAGGCGGCGCTCGGCCATGCCGCCTTCGACGGCTGGAGCCGCCGCACGCTGCTCCAGGCGGCGAGCGAAGTCGGGATCGACAAGGCAACGGCGCGCCGCCTCTTTCCCCAAGGCGGCGACAGCCTGCTCGCCTGGCTCGACGACTGGGCCGACCGGAAGATGCTCGAGGCCGCCGAACCTGCGGGACTCGCCACCCTGCCGGTCCGCCAGCGCATCGCCACGCTGATCCGCTGCCGCCTCGAGGTGCTGGGCGAGCACAAGGAAGCGCTGCGGCGGGCCGCCGTGGCGCGCGGCACGCCCCGCAATCTCGTCGGCGGCGGTCGCGCCTTCTGGCGCACGCTGGACCGCATCTGGGAAGCCGCCGGTTTCGGGGCCAACGGCGGGAGCCGCGGTTTCAGCTACTACAGCCGAAGGACAACGCTCGGCGCGGTCCTCACCTCGACCTTCCTCTACTGGCTCGAGGACCATTCGCCGGGCCACGCCGACAGCTGGGCCTTCCTCGATCGGCGGATCGAGAACGTGATGCGCTTCGGCCAGCTCACCGGCCGGCTGCAGGGCTTTTTCGACAACCTGCCGGGCGCCGGCTTCCTGCGCCGGGCACAGCACCGTCAGTAGGGCAGGAGGATGTCGAGCACCTGGGCGCCGTAGCGCGGCTGCTGGACGTCGGTGATCTGGCCGCGGCCGCCATAGCCGACCCTGAGCTCGGCGATCTTGTCCTGGCTGATGGTGTTCTGCGGGGTGATGTCCTCGGGCCGGACGATGCCGGCGATCGAGATCTCCCGGACCTCGAAGTTCACCCGGATCTCCTGCTTGCCGTCGATCACCATGTTGCCGTTGGGCAGGACCTGGGTGACGATCGCGGCGATATTGAACTCGATCGTCTCCTGGCGGTTGGTGCCGCCCTGGCCCTGGTTCGACATGTCGCTCGAGGCGCCGACCAAAGCACTCGGGTCGACGGCGCTCGGGAAGATCTTGTCGAGCTTGCTCTCGTAGCCGAAGAAGTTCGGGATGCCGAGCTGGTCGGAGTTGGCGCGGCTGCGCGTGCTCTCGCTCGAGAGCTCGGCGCGGTCGTCGATGACGACGGCCACGGTCATCAGGTCGCCGACGCGCCGGGCGCGCTGGTCGCGGAAGAAGCCGCTGGCGCCCTCGCGCCAGAGTGAGTTGGCGCCCGCACTGCGGTTCTCCTCTGGCGGCGGCATCGGCACCGAGACGGGCTGGTAGCCGGGCCGCTCGACCGGGTTCTCGACCGGCTGCAAGGGCGGCGGCTTGCCGACCTGCTCGAGCCGCTCCAGCGTGTTGCAGCCGGCGAGCCAGAGCCCGGCCAGGAGGGCGGCGCCGAGCGGGCGCATTCTCATCGCCCGATCCCCGGCCGGCCGGCGATCTCGACCAGCTGCGAGCCGACCACGCGGGCGACGAGCTGCCGCTCGCTGTCGAGGTTGGCGACCTGGACGAAGGCGCCCCTGGCGCCGTCCTCGAGCGCGCGGCCCAGGGTCACCAGCTCGATCCCCGGTGCCCGGTAGCGCAGCTCGACCGTCTCGCCGCGCCGCACCAGCCGCGTCGGCTGGACATCGGCCTGCCGGATCGGCCGCCCGGCCGCGAGGCGCCGCCGGGCCTCGGTGCCGTCGAGCTCGTCGAGCGCGCCCAGCGCATCCGCCCGCAGCAGGCGCGCCGGCACGAGCGCCGGCTCCAGCAAGGCGGGGTCGAGCCGCTCGCCCGCCGCCACCGGCCGCGTCGGCACCATGACCTCGGCCATGACCTGGGCCCGGCCGCCGACGTCGAGAATCCGCTGCTCGCCGGTCTCGAGCCGCACCAGCAGGCCGCCGACGAAGCGCTCGCTGCGCAGATCGAAGCGCAGATCGACCAGCTCCAGGCTGGCGCGGCTCGCTGCCGGGTTGGTCAGCGGCAGGCTCGGTGAGGTGAAGCTCAGCTCGAAGCCGTCGCCGTGCGGCGGGAGCTCCGCCTCGACGAGCATCGCCAGATGCGCCTCGGTGAGCGGCTCGCCCGGCGCCAGCCACGAGGTGGCCATGGCCGGTGCGGCCAGCCATGCGACGGCGAGCCAGGCGACGAGCGGCCAGGCGACGAGGGCAGGAGCCGCAGCGCGGCTGCGGGGATCGTGCGGAAGTGCCGGGTCATCGCAGCTGCGTCACCGTCATCATCATCTCGTCGGAGGCGGAGATCACCTTGGAGTTCATGTCGTAGGCCCGCTGGGCGGTGATCAGGCTGGTGATCTCCTGCACCGGGTTGACGTTGGAGCTCTCGAGAAAGCCCTGCAGCACCGTGCCGTAGCCGGCCGTGCCGGGCGTGGCGAAGGCGGCGCCGCCCGAGGCCTCGGTCTCGAGGAAGAGATTGTCGCCGACCGCCTCGAGCCCGGTCGGGTTGACGAAGGTGGCGAGCTCCAGCTGGCCGAGGTCGCGCAGCGCGATCTCGCCCTCGATCTTGGCGGTGACCATGCCGTCGGCATTGATCGAGACCTCGACCGCGTCGGACGGCACGACGATGCCGGGGCTCACCGGATAGCCGTCGGCGGTGACGATCTCGCCGTCCGGGCTCAGCTGGAAATTGCCCGAGCGCGTGTAGCCGAACTCGCCGGACGGCAGCTCGACGATGAAATGGCCCTGGCCCTGGATCGCGATGTCCAGGCTGTTCTCGGTGTTGACCAGGTTGCCCTGCTCCATCACCCGATAGACCGACGCCGTCTTGACGCCGAGGCCGACCTGCACGCCGGCCGGCACGATCGTCCCGTCCTGCGACGAGGCGGAGCCGCCGCGCCGCAGCGTCTGGTAGAGCAGGTCCTGGAACTCCGGCCGCGACCGCTTGAAGCCGGTCGTCGTCATGTTGGCGATGTTGTTGGAGATGACCTCGACGTTCAGCTGCTGGGCCATCATGCCGGTGGCGGCGACGCTCATCGAGCGCATGGCGGACTACTCCAGGAAGGCGGGCAAGGAGGCGGGAAATGGCCCTGTGCTGCGGTCACCGGCTCAGCCCTGGCTGGCGGCGTCGATCACCCGGCGGACCATCTCGTGGTGCGTCTCGAGCAGACGCTGGGTGTTCTGGAAGGCGCGGACGGTCTCCATCATCCGCGTCATCTCGAGCACCGGCTGGACGTTGGAGCGCTCGATCCGGCCCTGGGCGATGTCCGGCAAGGGCACCGGCTCCGGCGTCTGGTCGGTGTGCATCAGGCTGTCGCCCTCGCGCCGGAGGCCCGCGCTCGTCGGCGAAGCGCACGAGCCCGATCCGGCCGAGAATGCCGTCGGCGGTCGAGACCGTGCCGTCGCGCGCCACCTCGATCGGCCCGCTGCCGGGCGGCACGACCAGCGTGCCGCCGCCCTCGTCGAGCAGCGGCTGGCCACCGCTCGTGGTGATTTCGCCGGTGGGCCCCAGGACGAAATGGCCGCCCCGCGTGTAGCGGGGCCCGTTCGCCGTCTCGACGGTGAAGTAGCCCTCGCCGTTGATCGCCAGATCGAGCGGGTTGCCGGTCGTCTCGATCGGCCCCGGGGCCGGGTCGCGGATCAGGCCGGAATCCTGGACGAAGGCGACGCGGCCGGCCTCGCCGGCGCGCTCGAGCACGTCCGCGAACAGCACCTGCTCGTTCTTGAACCCGTCGGTGTTCATGTTGGCGATATTGCCCGCCACCACCGCCATCTGGCGTTCGAGGGCGACCTGTCGGCTCAGCGCCACGTAGCTCGTATTGTCCATGCGTCCCGATTCTCTGCGGCCATGCGGCCCGTGTCGGCGGACCTCATGCACACCCCGTGCCAGTCGCCGGCAACCTCGATGCTGCGCTGTCTTTCGCCTGCTGGTGGCCCGTTCCCGGCAATATCGACCGGGCAATTCCTGCCGGGTCGGCAATCTCCGGGCGGCCCGCGGCCGGCCCCGCAAGGGTTCGTTAACCAGTGCCGGCTACAAAGGCGGCCACGACAGATGCCGAGGACGGATTCGAGCATGGCCGAAGAGACGACGGGCGAGGTCGAGGCGGAGGGCAAGCCGAAGTCGGGCAAGAAGAAGCTCCTGCTCTTCGGTGGCATCGGCCTGGTGCTGCTGCTCGGCGCCGCCGGCGGTGCGGCCTGGTTCCTCGGGCTGCTCGGCGGTCATGCGTCGACCGACATGGCGGCAGGCGAGCACGAGGCGCACGCTGTCGCCGACGACGGGCACGGTGGCGATGGGCATGGCGGGGACGGGCATGGCGACGAAGCGGCCGGCGTCGTCTTCGTCGATATGCCGGACGTGCTGGTCAACCTGCAGTCCGGCGGCCAGCGCATCCGCTTTCTCAAGCTCAGGGCGGCGCTCGAGGTCGCGAGCGAGGACGTGGCCACGCGGGTCAAGGGCCTGATGCCCCGGATCATGGACAGCTTCCAGCTCTATCTGCGCGCCCTCACGGTCGAGGAGGTGAGCGGTTCCGGCGGGCTGCAGCGGCTCAAGGAGGAGCTCGCCGCGCGGGTCAATTACGCGGTGCAGCCAACCCGGGTCGATGACGTGCTCGTCAAGGAGATGCTGGTCCAGTAGCCGGGCCGGCGATGATGGAGATGGCGGGACGTGGTGAGGGGCGTCGACCGATGACGAGATCGACCGCGTGGTCGCGGCCGGAGCGGGTGAGGCGATGACCGGCAGAACGGCCGCTTCGTCTGACGAGCCCGACATCCAGGTCACCGAGTGGGACGAGGACGGTGCGGACGACGCCGACGGCGCCACGCCGGCCACGGCCGCCGGCCCGGCCAGCCGGGTCCTCAATCAGGACGAGATCGACAGCCTCCTCGGCACCGGGCAGGGCAAGGACGACGACGAGCGCCAGGGCATCCTGGCGCTGATCAACTCCAACGACGTCACCTACGAGCGCCTGCCGATGCTCGAGGTGGTGTTCGACCGGCTCGAGCGCATGCTGACCACGAGCGTGCGCAACTTCACCTCCGAGAATGTCGACATCAACCTCGACAACATCACCGCCCAGCGCTTCGGCGACTACCTCAACTCCGTGCCGCTGCCGGCGATGATCGCCGTCTTCAAGGCGGTCGAATGGGACAATTTCGGCCTGGTCACCGTCGACAGCCCGATGATCTACTCGATCGTCGACGTGCTGCTCGGCGGCCGTCGCGGCACCGTGCCGATGCGCATCGAGGGCCGGCCCTACACGACCATCGAGACCTCGCTGGTCGAGCGGCTCGTCCGCCTCGTGCTGCACGACCTGAGCAATGCCTTCCAGCCGATCACCGACGTCCAGTTCCGCTTCGAGCGCATGGAGACGAATCCGCGCTTCGCCGCGATCGCCCGGCCGGGCAACGCCTGCATCGTCTTCAAGATGCGCATCGACATGGAGGATCGGGGCGGCACCATCGAGTTCCTGGTGCCGTACGCGACCCTCGAGCCGGCCCGCGACCTGCTCCTGCAGATGTTCATGGGCGAGAAGTTCGGCCGCGATTCCATCTGGGAGAACCATCTCGCCCGCGAGATCCTGGTGACCGATGTCGAGCTCGAGGCGGTGCTCGAGGTGAAGACGGTGAGCCTCTCCTTCGTTGCCGACCTCGAGGTCGGCTCGGTCCTCAAGCTGCGCTCGCGGCCCGAGACCGACGTCACGCTGCGTTGCGGGCAGGTCGAGATGCTGCGCGGCAAGGTCTGCCAGCGCGGCGATACCATGTGCGTCCAGGTCGAGGAGAAGATCGAGCGGTCGAGGAGGCGCCCCGATGATTGATCTGGCCCTGCAGGTCGCGCTCGTCGTCCTGCTCCTGCTGACCATCACCTGGTGCATGATCGTGCATCGGCGCCTGCGTCGGTTGCGGACCGAGGGCGGCGAGATGCAGGCCTTCATCGCAGCACTCGGCGAGGCGACGACGCGGGCGGAGGCAGCCATCAGCCTGATGCGCGATACCGGCCGCGAGATCGAGAGCGCCGCCATCGAGCAGGAGCGCCGGGCGCGCGAATGTCGCGGCGAGCTCACCCGGCTGATGGAGAACGCGACGCGCGTCACGCGCCGGCTGGCTGCGGCGCGCGAGCAGGGGGCGGCCCGGATGGCCGAGCTGCGCACCCGGGACGACCTGGCGGGCGAGCCACGCCAGCGCCCGGCCGAGCCGCCGCCGGTCGCTCCAGCGCCGATCTGGCGCCGGCCGCTCCGGCCGGCCCGGCGATGCCAGAGCCGCAGCGCCCGGCGGCGCCACGACCGGGCAAGGCCAGGGGCGCAGCCGGAAGCCCGGCTCGATGGCCTCCTGCACGGCGAGCTCCTCGAGGCCCTGCAGGCGCTCCGATGACCTCCTGGCCGTGGCGACGCATGGCGGGCGCGGTGCGGCGGTTGCGGCGCCGCCTCGAGCGATTCCCGGACGTCGCCCCGAGCTGGCGGGCCGTGCCGGCCCGGCTCTCCCTGCCGCTGGTGACGGCTGCGGTCGCCGGCCTCATCGTCGTCGCCCTTGCTGTCGAGCTCGCCGCCGACCTGAATATGCCGGGCATGTCGCCGGCGACCCCATCCCCGGCACCGGCCGCCGACGTCGTGGCGGCGGAGAGCCCGCTGCCGCCGGCGGCCGCCGCCTTCGACTGGGACCTGGTCGAGCCTGCCACAGGGCCGTTCGCCACCGACCCGCCCCGTCGGCACGATGCACCATCCGGGGACCCCGGGATCGCCGCACCGACCAGCCTGCCGGTGGTGCCGGAAGCGCCGCCGGAGCTCGCCGATGTGGCCCTCGAGCTGCAGCAGCGGCGCGAGCAGCTGCTCGAGCTCGAGGCGCGGCTCGCCATACGCGAGGCGGCGCTGCGCGCGGCCGAGGCCGACCTCGCCGCCCAGCTCGACCGGCTCGAGGCGCTCCGCGGCGAGCTGCAGGAGCTGGTCGGCCTCGCCAATACCGAGGAGGAGGAACGGCAGCAGCAGCTGGTCAAGGTCTACGAGAGCATGCGCGCGAAGTCCGCGGCGCAGATCTTCGACCGGCTCGATCTCGCCGTTCTCCTGCCGGTCGCCAAGCGGATGAAGGAGGTGAAGATGGCGGCGATCCTCGCGGCGATGAACCCCGACCGGGCACGGCTCGTCACGACCGAGCTCGCCCGCGAGCAGAGCCTGCCGACCCTCAACTAAACCCCTGTCAGGCAGGCCCGATCCGGCCGTCTCCGGGCGCTGCCGGCCGGGGCATCGACGAGGTAGGCGGCCGGCCCCGAATCGCTCTAGGATACGGGCGGGAAAAGGCGATGGGAGGCATGCCGGATGACACCCGTGGCGGAGCCGCCGGACGGGCTGCCGCGCCGCTTCGATGCGGCCGAGATCGGGGCCATCGCCCATCTCTACCGGGGCGAGGTCTATCGCAGCACGATCTGGCGGACCCGGCTCGACAACACCACCAACTGGTCCGTGGTCACGCTCGGCATCGCCCTCTCGATCACCTTCTCCTCGACCAATGCCTCGCCCCTGCCGCTCGTCCTGGTCGGCATCCTCGTCAGCCTCTTTCTCGTGCTGGAGGCCCGCCGCTATCGCTACTTCAATGTCTGGCGGGCGCGCTGCCGCTGGATGGAGACGCATTTCTACGCGCCCCTGCTCGAGGACGGTGACCTGCGGACCGAGGAGGGCTGGCAGCGGACCCTCGCCCGGGACTATCTGGCCCCGCGCTACCATATCGGCTTCATGCGGGCCTTGGGTCGGCGGCTGCGCCGCAACTATGTCTGGATCCTGCTGATCCAGAGCGTCGCCTATGTCAGCAAGATCATGATCCATCCGACGGCCGCGACCAGCCTCGCCGAGCTGCTCGACCGCGCCGGCATCGGGCCCGTGCCGGGCGTCGTCGTCCTCGCCTGCGGCGTCCTCTACAACCTCGCCTGGATCGGCACGGCGCTGGTGACGCTGCGTCTCGACCAGGCCGCCCACGCGACCAGGCGCGACACGACCGCCATGGGCTGACCACGAAGGCCGAGGGCAGGCACACCGCCATGCCATGGAGCGGCGCACCCGCGACACCGGCTCCCTCACCGGGCGATCATGCGCTCCGGCAGCCAGGTGACGATCCCGGGTGCCACGGTGATCAGCACGAGCAGCAGCATCAGGAGGAGGAAGAATGGTATCGTCGCGGCGGTGACGCGCCAGATGTCGCGGCCGGTGAGCGATTGCAGGACGAAGAGGTTGAAGCCGACCGGCGGGGTGATCTGGGCGGCCTCGATGAGGATGACGACGAAGATGCCGAACCAGAGCAGGTCGATGCCGGCTGCCTGGACCATCGGCAGCATGACCGACGCGCTGAGCACGATGATGGAGATGCCTTCGAGAAAGCAGCCCATGACCAGGATGCAGACCGCGAGCACGGCGAGCAGACCCCAGGACGAAAGGCCGAGTGCGTCGACCCAGGATGCCAGGGCCCGGGGGATGTCGAGGAAGCCCACGGCGATGGTCAGGCAGGCGGCAGCGGCGATGATCAATGCTATCATGCAGGACATGCGGGTGGCCGCCATCAACCCGTCGACAAAGCTGGCCAGCGTCAGCGTGCGGCCGAGCGCGGCGAGGATCAACGAGCCGACGACGCCGATGGTGGCGGCCTCGGTCGGCTTCAGGGTCTGCTCGGTTGGCTCCGTCGGGTTGGGGTGGTTGGGGTCGTTCGATGCGACGGAGAATGCCCTGGTCCGCCTCGATCGTAAGGCTGGGGTTTTTCCGGGGTCGGGGGTGGCGAAATCTGGTCGACGGGCGGAAGGCCCGCTATACCCGGCCCGAGGCCGCTGTGATCGTGCGGTGCGCCACAAGGCGATCGGGGAACCCCAGTCATGACACCGAGCGAGCAGCCCCTCCTCATTCCAGCCGCCGGGGTCGCCGATTTTGGCGCCCGCCTGCTCGCCGCCGGCGGCTGCGCCGCGGACGAGGCGCGGCGCGTCGCCGACCGGCTGATCATGGCGAACCTCACCGGCCACGACAGCCATGGCGTCGCCCGCATCCCGCGCTATGTCGGCATGATCGAGACCGGCCTCGTCGTGCCGGGCCAGCATGTGACCGTCGTCAACGACGGCGGCAGCTTCGTGCTGCTCGAGGGCAATGCCGGCTTCGGCCAGACGCTCGGCGAGGAGGCCGTCGCCATCGGCTGCGAGCGCGCCCGGGATGCCGGGGTCGCGGTGGTCGGCCTGCGCAATTCCGGCCATCTCGGGCGGATCGGCGACTGGGCCGAGGAGGCGGCGGCGGCCGGCTTCATCTCGATCCACTTGGTCAATGCGCGCGGCCGCAGCATCGTCGCCCCGTTCGGCACGCCCGACCGGCGCATGTCGACCTCGCCCTTCTGCATCGGCGTGCCCTGGACGAACCAGCCGCCGCTCATCCTCGACTTCGCCACCTCGACGGTGGCCGAGGGCAAGGTGATGGTGGCGGCCGCCGGCGGCCCGAAGCTGCCGGAAGGTGCGCTGGTGTCGGCCGAGGGCCTGCCGACGACCGACCCTGCGGCGCTGTACGGCCCGAGCGTCGACTCTGCGGCACCGGACCCCGCGCTCGGCGACGGGGCGATCACCGTGTTCGGCGGCCACAAGGGCTCCGGGCTCAACTTCATGATCGAGATGCTGGCCGGCGCTTTGACCGGCGGCGGGGTCAACCGGACGCTCAAGGAGGAGGACGTGAAGCCCTTCGCCAACGGCATGCTCTCGATCTACCTCGACCCCGAGCGCTTCGCCGGCCGGGCCGCCTTCGAGGCGCAGGTCAGGGACTATGCCGCGTATGTGCGCAGCGCCCGGCCGGCGCCCGGCCACAAGGCGGTGCTGCTGCCGGGCGACAAGGAGCGCGGGCTCAAGGCCGAGCGCGAGCGCGACGGCCTGCCGCTCGCCGCCGGCACCTGGCGCGGCCTGGTCGAGCTCGGCGAGCGTCTCGGCGTCGATCCGGGCGACCTGCGGCCGCGGTAGTCCCGACGGGCCCCTGGTTCAGCCGTACTCGATGCGCGGGTCGACCCAGGCATAGGCGACGTCGACCAGCAGGTTGATGACGACGTAGATGACCAGGATGAACAGGATGGCACCCTGGATCAGCGGGTAGTCGCGCGTGCTGATCGCCTGGATCAGGAGGCGGCCGAGGCCTGGATAGGTGAAGACGGCCTCGGTCACCAGCGCCCCGCCGATGAAGCTCGCGAGCATCAGCCCGACGATGGTGATGAAGGGGAGGAGCGCGTTGCGGAGCACGTGGCGGCCGACCACGTCGCGCTCGGGCAGGCCCTTGGCGCGGGCGGTGCGGACATAGTCGGCATGCAGCTCGCCGATGAGCGACGCGCGCAGGAAGCGGGCGAAGATGCCGGAGACGTAGACGCCGAGCGTGAACGCCGGCATGAGCAGGTTCGCGATGGCCTGGCCGGGCGACTCGAGGATCGAGACGTAGGTCGAGGCCGAAGGCAGCCAGCGCAGCTCGACGGCGAAGAGCAGGATGAGCAGGATGCCGAGCCAGAAGGTCGGGATCCCCAGCGCCAGGGCACTCCAGGCGCTGAGCGCCCGGTCGAGTCGCGAGCCCGGGTGGAGGGCGCTCAGGATGGCGATCGGCACGCCGATCAGGAGGCCGATCAGGATGGCGGCGATGCCGAGCTGCACCGTCGCCGGCACGCGCTCGAGGATCAGCTCCATGACCGGCTGGCGGTTCTGCAAAGAGAGCCCGAGATCGCCCTGCAGCGCCTTGCCGAGCCAGGCGCCGTACTGCACCAGCACCGGCCGGTCGAGCCCGAGCCGCTCGGTCACCGCCTGGATCTGCTCCGGCGTCGCGTTCTCGCCGACCATGGCGCCGACAGGCCCGCCCGGCACCGCATAGATCATGGCCCAGATGGCGAGGGACGCCAGGAGCGTCACCGGCAGGAGCTGGGCGAGGCGGCGGAGGATGTAGCCGGTCACCGCACCCGCCTCACAGCCGCTGGCCTTCGGGCTCCGGCTCGCCCGTGCTGCCCTGGCGGTCCTCAAGGACGTTCGCCAGGGTGCGACCGAGCGTGTCGAGCGAGAGGATGGTCAGCGTCAGGACGAGCCCCGGCAGGACGGCGTAGTAGGGCGCCTCGTAGAGATAGGACTTGCCGGTGCGCAGCATCTCGCCCCAGCTCGGCGTCGGCGGCGGGATGCCGACACCGAGAAAGGCGAGCGCCGCCTCGAGGAGGATGGCGACGGCGGCGAGGATCACCACCTGGACCAGGATGGGGCTCCAGGAGTTGGGCAGGATGGTGCGGAACATGAGGTGCGCCGCCGAGCCGCCGAGCGCGTCGACCGCGATGACGAAGTCGCGGCGGCGAAGCGAGAGCACCTGCGCCCGGGTGATCCGGGCGAAGCTCGGAATGCCGGTGATGCCGACAGCGACCAGCGCCGCCATCTGGCTCCGGCCGATCACGGCGATCAGCGCCATGGCGAAGAGGATGCCGGGCAGCGCCAGGATGACGTCGACGAGGCGCATCAGCACCGCGTCGCGCCAGCCGCCATAGAAGCCGGCGACCAGGCCGATCGGCACGCCGATCAGCCCGGCGATGGTGACCGCACCCAGCGCCGTGACGAGCGAGGTCCGCGCCCCGTAGACGACCCGGGTCAGGATATCCCGGCCGAGCTCGTCGGCGCCGAACCAGAAGGTTGCCGAGGGCGGCTCGAGCGCGTGCCGCAGGTTTTGCGTCAAGGGGTCGCCCGGCAGGATCCAGGGGGCGAGGAAGGCGGTGACCGCCATGACGACGAGGAAGGCAGCAGCCAGGAGCGCACCCTTGCGGGTCAGCAGGCGGCGGGCGGCGACCAGGGCCGGGCGCTGGCTGGTGCTCATGTCATGGCCCCGCTGGCCACGGGCGCTGCCGGCAGCTCGTCGGCCGTGAGCGGCCCGGCGTGATGGCAGGCGACCCGCGTGGCGAGGCCGGGATAGGCGACGAAGGCCGGTGCCTCGTCGGCGCAGCGTGACGTCGCCCGGTAGCAGCGCGGGTGGAAGGCGCAGCCGGTCGGCGGGGCGGCCGGGTTGGGGATGTCGCCCTCCAGCACGATGCGGCGCTTGGCACCGCCGGGCTCGGGCACGGGCACGGCCGAGAGCAGGGACTGGGTGTAGGGGTGCACCGGCCGGGCATAGAGCTCGTCCCGCGTGCCCTCCTCGACGATCCGCCCGAGATACATGACGGCGACCCGGTCGGAGATGTGCCGCACGACCGAGAGATCGTGGGCGATGAAGAGATAGGCGAGGCCGAGCTCGGCCTGCAGGTCCATGAGCAGGTTGACCGTCTGCGCCTGGATCGAGACGTCGAGTGCGGCCACCGGCTCGTCGAGGATCAGGAGCCGGGGCTCGAGGGCGAGGGCGCGGGCGATGCCGATCCGCTGCCGCTGGCCGCCCGAGAACTCGCGCGGGTAGCGGCCCAGCATGGTGCGCGAGAGGCCGACGAGATCGAAGAGCCGGCTGACGCGGGCAGCACCGCCCATGGCGTCGTAGACGCCGTGGATGCGCAGGGGCTCGGCCACGATCTCCTCGACCGTGCGGATCGGGTTGAGCGAGGCGTAGGGGTCCTGGAAGACGTACTGGACGTGCCGGCGCATGGCGCGGAGCCCGGCCGCGTCGAGCTGCGTGATGTCCTGGCCGGCGAAGCCGATGCTGCCACCGCTCGCCTTGATCAGCCCCATGATCGCCCGGCCGGTCGTAGTCTTGCCGCAGCCGGATTCGCCGACCAGCCCGAGCGTCTCGCCGGCGCGGACGCTGAGGCTGACACCGTCGACGGCGCGCACGAGCCCGACCTGTCGGCGGAGCAGCCCGCGGCGGATAGGGAAATGCACGCGCAGATCGTCGACGACGAGCAGCGGCTCGGCCGGCTCGGCGCGCGGGGCCGCGGCAGCGCATGCCGCCCGGGGGTCGGGGCGAGGAGGGCTTCGACCTCGTCGGTGAAGTGGCAGGCGGCCACGCCCGCGGGGCCGGCCGCGCGAAGGTGCGGCTCCTCGCTCCGGCAGCGCTCGCGCCCGGCCCCGATCGGGCAGCGCGGATGGAAGGCGCAGCCGGCGGGGACAGCGCCCGGCGTCGGCGGCTGCCCCGGGATCGGGACGAGGCGACGCGCCTCCTGGTCGAGGCGCGGCAGGCTCTTCAGGAGCCCCACGGTATAGGGGTGGCGCGGCCGCGCGAAGATCTCGGCGACCGGTGCGGCCTCGACGATCCGCCCGGCATACATCACCACGACCCGGTCGGCCGTCTCGGCGATCACCCCGAGATCGTGGGTGATCAGGATCACGGCAGCACCAGTGGCGGCCTGGCGCCGGCGCAGCAGGGCCAGCACCTGGGCCTGGACCGTGACGTCGAGGGCGGTGGTCGGCTCGTCGGCGATGATCAGCCGCGGCCGGCCCGCCATCGCCATGGCGATCACCGCGCGCTGGCGCATGCCGCCCGAGAACTGGTGCGGGAACTGCAGGGCACGGCCGGCGGGGTCGGGGATGTCGACCTCGGCCAAAAGCTCGACCGCCCGGGCGGGCGCCTCGGCCGGGCGCAGGAGGCCGTGCGCGACCTGGCCCTCGGTGACCTGACGGCCGATCGGCAGCACGGGGTTCAGGCTGGTGGTCGGGTCCTGGAAGATCATGCCGACGTCGCGGCCGCGCATGTGGCGCAGCACCTCGGGAGCGGCTTCGGTCACCTCGACCCCGCCGATCCGGATCGAGCCCCGGACCTCGGCGGTGCCGGGCAGGAGGCCGGTCATCGCCAGCGAGGTGACGCTCTTGCCGGAGCCCGATTCGCCGACGATGCCGAGCACCTCGTCGGCGGCGACATCGAGATCGATGCCGCGCACCGCCGGCACCCGCCGGCCGGCTCCTTTGAACGTGACCTCGAGGCCGCGGATGGAGAGGAGGGCTCAGCCATGCCGAGCCGTCGCCGGGCCGCCTCCTCCCTGCCGTTCGCGCCCTCGCGTCACTGCGCCACGGTGATCGTGCGCGCCACGAGCATGTTGTCGATGTCCGGGGTGAAGCCGCTGACATTCGGGGCGGCGACGATCAGCCCGACATCGAAGGTGTTGGTCGGGATGCCGAAGGACGCCTCGACCAGCACCTTGTTCGAGATTATCGTAGGCCGCCTGGACCTCCTCGTCGGAGCCGAGCGTCGTGTTCACCCGCTCGATCGCCGCGACATAGTCGGGGTGCGGGTGCGGCTCGCCGAGGATCGGGTTGTTGACCGTCCGGTAGATGGAGTTGGTGGCGATCCGGCTCGGGAATTTCTGGATGTTGCCGATGCCGGCGAAGATCGCCGTGTAGTCGCCGCCGAGCATGGCGTCGGTGAACTCCGCACCCTGCCTCAGATCCAGCTCCACGTTGATGCCGAGCTCGGCCAGGGTGCCCTGGACGAGCTGGCTGATGGTCACCGCGTCCTGATCGGCGCCGTTCACGAGCAGCTGCCAGTCGCTCATCTCGGCCGGTGTGAGGCCGGAAGCGTCGAGCAGCTCCTTCGCCTTGTCGAGATCGAAGGCATAGATCTCGTTGTAGGACGGGTCCGCCGCCGGGCTCGCCGGCGCCCAGGGCAGGGCCGTGACCACGCCGAGGCCGGCATAGCCGACGCGCAGGATGGCCTCGCGGTCGAGCAGGTAGTTGAAGGCCTGGCGGAACTTCTCGTTCTGGAAGGGGCCGCGGGTGGTGTTGATGCGGAAGATCTGCACCAGCGGGCCGGGGCCCTGGATCAGCTGGTAGCCGCTGTCGCGCAGGCGCACGGCGGCGCGCCCGCCACCGCCGTAGATCATGTCGACGGCGCCGGATTCGAGGGCCGCGGAGGCGGCGTCGTTGTCGCCGAAGACGGTGATGAGCAGCTCGCCCACCTTGGGCTCGCCCTCTCGCCAGTAGTTCGGGTTGGCGGCCATCCTCACGCTCTGGCCGAGCACCCGCTCGACGAGCGTGAAGGCCCCGGTGCCGGCGGGCACGGTCTGCACCGTCTCGATGCCGGCGGGGTCGATCACCGAGATGAACTGCAGAAGATCGGTGATCTGCCGATCGGGGATCGGCCCCTTGAAGTTCAGGGTGAGGGCGTGCGGGCCATCGACCGTCCAGTCGGCGACCGGCGCCATGGTGGCGTAGACGTTCTGCCCGGTCTCGGGGTCGGCCGCCTTGGCCAGCGTCGCCGCCACCGCCTCGGCGTCCATCGGCGCACCGCTGTGGAAGGTGACGTCGTCGCGCAGCGTCAGCGACACCGACATGTTGTCGTCGGCGATGGTCCAGGCGCTGGCCAGGCTCGGCAGCGGCTCGCCGTCCGGGCCGTACTCGAGCAGGCTGTCGTAGAGGTTCTTGATCAGGGGAAAGTTCAGCGAGAGGAACGACTGCGGGTCGAAATTGCTGACGTCCTGGAGGATCGCGACTCTGAGCGTGCCGCCTTCCTGCGCCTTGCCCGTGGTGCCGAGGCCGAAAGCGAGGGTGATGCCGAGACACATGGCGAGAATCATCGACGGGAGCTTGCGACGTGGAGTGCTCATCTGGCGCTCATCTCCTTTTTCGAGTGGCCTGGCGTCGGCCGGTCCACGGTTGCGGGCAGTCTGCGCGAAGTGACGAAGGCGCACAAGCGATGGCGGGCGGTGCGCCACCGTCAGCCGCGCCACGAAGCGATCTCGTCGAGCGGGTAGACCGGCCGCGGCTGGCGCTGCCAGGGCAGGGTCGCGATGTCCGACTGGCCGGGGCCTCGCGTGTCCACCCGGATGACGCCGGATGCGATCGGCAGGAAGTACTGGAAGTTGGAGGCCGTCTTGACCACGACCATCTGGTAGTCCTCGGGCTCGACGCCGAGGGCACGATAGGGCTCGGGAAGGTTGCCGGCGACCGCGCGCAGCTCGGTGAGCAGCATGGTCACGGCCCGGTCTCGAAGATGACGGCCTGGCCGAGGTCGACCTCCAGCTGGTTGTGCTTGGCCACCTTGACGACCCCGCCGCCGACGGCGCTGCACCGTGCCGGTGACCGTCAAAGGCTCGAAGAAGTCGGTGGCATGCCCGCCGAGCGGCAGCGTGACCTCGGCGCCGACGCCCGCCTGCGCGAGCTTCGCCACCGCTTCGGGGGCGATCATCAGGATCAGGTGCAGACCCTTGATGCCTGGCGGAGGATCGATCCAGGATCAGGTTGCTGTCGCCGGCGGCCCCGCCGAACACCGTGTCGCCCGTGTCGCTGAGGATGGTGAGCCCCGCCGTGGCGTCGGCCTGGCGCACGGCCTCGTCGACGCCGACCGCGTCCTTCTTCTGGAACTCGGCGCGCATCGACCAGGCGAGATCGGCGAGCTCGTCCGCGAGGCGCCCGGCCAGCTCGGCGTCGCCGTCGGTGGTCACCACGACCGCCCAGCCGCCCTCGGCCACGTCCAGCCAGGGCTGCATCGGGAAGGGCGAGGCCTGCAGCACGCGCGGGTCCTGCTCCATCTCGCGGGCGCGATCGAACCAGGTCTTCATCGGCGGCTTCGAGGTCAGGAACTGCTCCTGATGCGACAGGAGGCGGAGCTTGCGCATGGCGACGGTCGGGCGGACCTCACCCTGCAGCATGCGCAGGAGGATCTTTGCCGCGACCTTGCCGGTATCGAAGGGCTGGTGCGGCTGGGTGCGATGACCGACCACCGCATCGACATTCTCGATCATCTGCCGCGTGACGTTGGCGTGGTGGTCGAGCGACAGCACGATCGGCACGTCGGGCCCGAGGATCTCACGGCAGAGCGCCAGCTGGGCCCCCTCGACATCGTCCATGCCATCGGCGGAGCAGGCGCCGTGCAGCTGGATGGCGAGACCGTCGATCTTGCCGGCGGCGGTGAGCCCGCTTCTGATCTTCTCCTCGAAGAAGAGCCGCGTCGCGTCGTCGAGCCGGCCCGCGGCCGAGGCCCAGCCACGGATGATCGGGATGGTCTCGACCTCGAGGCCCGACTCCTCGACCGCCTCGATATAGCCGCCGACCTCGCCGAGGCCGCGCAGCTTCTCCATCATCTCCTGGCCCTCGTAGAGACCGAAGGAGCGGTAGTCGGCCAGCGTGGTCGGCAGTGGATTGAAGTCGTTGGTTTCCTGGCCGATGTTCAGAAGGGCGATGCGCATGGACGCTTTCCGCTAGAGTGATGCCAGAAGCCCGCCATCGACGGCGAGGACCTGGCCGGTGCAGTACGAGGCACCAGGCGAGCAAAGGAAGATGGCGGCAGCACCGAGCTCCTCGACAGCGCCCCAGCGGCGCATCGGGGTGCGGGCCTCGACCTGGGCAACGAGATCGGGGTTGGTGGCGCGGAGGTTCCGGTTGGCCTCGGTCGGAAAATAGCCGGGGGCCAGCGCGTTGACGCAGATGCCGGCCGGCGCCAGCTCGACGGCGAGGGCGCGCACCAGCCCGTTGAGAGCCCGCCTTGGCCGCGGCGTAGCCCGCCATGGTCGGCCGGGCGACGAAGGAATTGATCGACGAGGTGGCGAGGATGCGGCCGAAGCCCTGGCGGGCCATCTGGTGCGATGCCTCGCGGGCGAGGCGGAAGCAGGCGACGAGATTGGCGTCGATGGCGGCGGTGAAATCCGCATCGGTCTGCTCGACCAGGGGCTTGCGCACGCCGCCGCCGACATTGCTCACCAGGATGTCGAGCCGGCCGTGGCGGTCGCCGATCCCGGCGACCGCGTCCGTCACGGCACCGGCGTCGCGCACGTCGAAGGCGGCCGCCTCGGCGCTGCCGCCGGATGCCCGGATGGCGGCGACGGCAGCGTCGAGCGGGGCGGCGTCGCGGGCGTTCAGGACGACATGCGCGCCGGCCGAGGCCAGCGCCTCGGCGATCGCCCGGCCGATGCCGCGCGAGGCGCCGGTGACGAGGGCGACCCGCCCGTCGAGAGAGGAGCCGGGCCGCCGAGGCGCTCATGCCGGCACCGCCTCCGCACCCTGGCGGGCGAGGCCCGCGAGGACGGCGTGGGCCGCCTCCTCGATGCGGGCGAAATGCCGCTCCTCGTGCGCCAGGGTCACGCAGAAGCGCCGGAGCGGCTGGGCTGCCGTGGCGATGCCGTGATCGAGCAGGCCCCGGCGAAAGGCGGCATCGAGGGCGAGATCGCCGTGCACCAGGTCCTCGTAGCGACGGGGTGCCGTCGCCTGGAAGTGGAGGGCCACGACCGAGCCGAAGCGGGTGACGACGGCGGTGATGCCGGAGGCCGCGACCGCCCGTTCCAGCGCCGCCGCCAGCGCCTCGCCCTTGGCGAAGAGCGCCGGATAGGCATCGGCCTCGCCCAGCCGCTCGATCGTCGCCAGCGCGGCGGCCACCGAGCGGGGGTGGGCGTTGAACGTGCCGCCGAGCGCTACGCCATGCGGCGGCGGGGCGGCGAAGCGCTCGAGGAGATCGCGACGGCCGACGATGGCGGAGAGCGGATGGCCGTTGCCGATGGCCTTGCCGAAGGTGGCGAGATCGGGCGTCACGCCGATGAGCGACTGGTAGCCGCCGAGCGCATGGCGAAAGCCGGTGATGATCTCGTCGAAGATCAGGAGCACGCCCCGCCGCTCGCAGAGCGCCTTCAGACCCTCCGCATAGCCGGGCTCGAACGGGATGCAGCCGATATTGTGCATGAGCGGCTCGACCAGCACGGCGGCGACGTCGTGGTCGGTGGGTGCGAGCGCCTGCTCGATGGCGGCGAGGTCGTTGAAGGGCAGGATGGTGGTCGCCGCCATGGCTTCGGGGAGGGCACCCGCGGTGAACGGGTCGGCCCGGCCGAGCCGGCCTTGCGGGCTCACCCAGTTCATCGCCACGTAGTCGTGCCAGCCGTGATAGGTGCCCTGGAACTTGATGATCCGCCGCCGCCCGGTCGCGGCCCGGGCGAGTCGCACGGCATGCAGCGTGGCCTCGGTGCCGGAGGTGCAGTAGGCGACCAGCTCGGCCGCGGGAATGAGCGAGATCAGCCGCTCGGCGAGGTCGAGCTCGAGCCGGGTGGTGCCGAGGCCGACCAGGTCCATGCCGTCCGCCAGCTCGGCCGTGCGGGCCACATGCCGGGGATCGTTCCGGCCGAGCAGGATGGCGCCGTAGCCGCAATTGAGGTCGACATAGCTCTGGCCGTCCTCGGCCACGAGCTCGGCGCCGGCGACCCGATTGAAGACCAGGGGCGTGACAGCCGCCGCGCGCGCTGGCGCTGCCGCCCGGCAGCAGGTCGCAGAGTGCCCGAAACGCGGCCTCGTCGGCCGTCGGCGCACTCCCGGGCTTCATCGTTTCCCCCATACCCATCCTTTCCTCGATAGCCTTCGCCCGGGCGGACCGGAAGCGCTATCTGCTCGACCACTCGGGCTCTTTTTCGCCATGCCCAGGATCACAGCGAGAGGCCGGCATGGGGCTCGACCGGCAGGACGAGCTCCTTCGTCGCGAACCGGCCATCGGCAAGGCGCTGCACCAGAAGGTCGGCGGCGCGCGTGCCGAGCGCGAAGGCCGGCGAGCGGACGGTGGTCAAGGGCGGGTGGACGCTGCCGGTGATGGGCAGGGCGTTGAACCCGCTGACCCGCACGTCCTGCGGCACCTGTCGGCCGATCCGTGCCAAAGCGCCGATCGACTGGGCGGCGAGCTGGTCGTTGCTCGCGAAGATCGCCTCGGGCACATGCGCCCGGAGCTGCCGGTCGAGAGCCGCCGAGACGGCCTGCATGTCGGTTTCCGCCACCTTCAGGACCGTTGGCCCGGCCCGATCGGCCAGCCCGTCGCGCAGGCCCGCGAGCCTTGCCTCGATGGCGGGCCAGGTGAGCTCGGGCACGACCGCGAGGACGTCCGAGAGACCCTGGCCGCGGATGCGCTCGCCGAGCCAGCGCCCGCCCGCGCGGTCGTCCTGACGCACGACGCAGATGTCGTCCGGAACGGGTGACAGCTGCTCCTGGAAGACCAGCAGCGGCAGGCCGAGCTGGCGAAACCGGTCGATCAGCGCCAGCCGCTCGCTCTCCGGGCCGGACATGAAGAGCGTGACCGCATCCGCATCCTGGGCGCGCATCAGGAGCGTCTCGATCGGCGCCCGGCGGTTCAGTCGCTGCACGAGCAGGCCGTAATCCTGCTCCGAGAGCGCGTTGGAGAGGCCGGCGACGACATAGGTCGTGAACGGGTCGGCGAGGAACTCCGGCGAGCTGTCGACGGCGATGAGCGCGATCCGGTGGTGCCGGCTGGTGCGCAGCGAGCGGGCGGCCCGGTTGGGGAAATAGCCGAGCTTGTCGACCGCCGCCTCGACCCGCGCACGGGTGACCGCCGACATGCCGTGATAGTGGCCGTTGACCACGCGCGAGACGATGGCGGTCGAGACGCCCGCGGCGCGCGCCACCGTGTGCAGGGTGGGGGCGCGGGCGCGGGTCATGGCGAGGGCTGGCGGGCCGACGTCAACGGATGAGCCCCATCGAGCGTGGCAGGGCCAGGGAGAGCGCCGGCCAGTAGGTGACGATGCCGAGCGCGACGAGCTTGATCACGAAGAACGGGATCAGCGCCTTCGAGACCTGGCCGATCCGCAGCTTCGCCACCGACGCGATGACGAAGAGATTGGTGCCGATGGGCGGCGTGTTCAGGCCGACCATGAGGTTGAGGATGACGATGATCGAGAAGTGGATCGGGTCGATGCCGAAGCCCGTCGCCGCCGGCTGCAGGATCGGCACGAAGATCAGGATGGCCGGCACCGTGTCGACGAAGCAGCCGACGACCAGCAGGAAGAGGTTCACGAGCAGCAGGAAGACGTGGGCGTTGTCGGTGAGCGAGACGAAGAGATCGCGCACCAGCCCCGGCACGTTCTCGATCGCGAGATACCAGGCGAAGATGGTCGAGGTGGCGACGACGAACATCACGACCGCCGTGGTCAGCGCACTCTCGCGCAGCGTGGTGACCAGCCTTGCCGGGGTGAGCGAGCGGTAGACGACGAGCGTCAGGAGGAGGACGTAGCCGACCAGCACGGCGGCGGCCTCGGTCGCCGTGAAGACGCCGCCGCGCACGCCGCCGACGATGATCACCGGCGCACCCAACACGGGCAGGCCAGCGAGCAGCGTGCGCCGCACACCTTCCTTCGGCCGTTCGGCGGCATCGGGCGCGCGGTGGCGGGTGGCGAACGCGACATAGGTCATGAAGAGAAGGGTGACGAGCAGGCCCGGGAGAATGCCGGCCATGAACATGGCGCCGATCGAGAGCCGGGTCGGGATGGCGTAGATCACCATGACCAGGCTCGGCGGGATGATCGGGGCGACGATCGCGGCCGATGTGGTGAGCGCTGCCGCGAAGGCGGTCGAGTACCCCTTCGCCTGCATCATCGGCACCATCACCGAGCCGATCGCCGCGGTGTCGGCGGTCGCTGAGCCGGAGATGCCGGCCATCATCAGGTTGGAGACGACATTGACCTGGGCGAGGCCGCCCCGGAGCCGGCCGACGATGAGATCGGCGAAGCTGACGAGGCGATGGATGATGCCCCCGGTGACGAGGAGATTGCCGGCCAGGACGAAGAGCGGCAGGGCGAGCAGGGGATAGCTGTTGATGCCGGCGAAGGCGCGCTGCGCAATGACGGCCGGGTTGCCGACACCGGATAGGACGACGCCGGCGACGGCGACGATGCCCACCCCGAAGGCGATGGGCGTGCCGACGGCGAGGAGGAAGGCCAGGAGGCAGAGCAGCAGGACACCGGTCATTCCGGGCGGTCCAGCACGACGTCCTGGCCGCGAACGAGGCGGAGAATGACGACGACGAGGAGGACGGTCATCATGCCGAAGGTGATCGGCAGGGTCGCGTAGACGACACCCATGGGCACGCGCAGCGCCGTGGACGGCATGTGCAGGCTGCGCATCGTCAGGCTCCAGCCGCCATAGGCGACATAGAGCATGAAGGCAGCACTGGCCGCGTAGCCGGCGAGCCGGAGCGGCATGACCAGCCACTGCCAGCGGAAGTCGTCCAGCACCTGCAGGCGGATGTGCATGTCCATCTCGAGCGCGCGATAGCCGCCGAGAAGCGTGAGGAAGACGAGGAGAAACTGGGCCAGCTCCTCCGGCCAGGGCAGCGCCGCGTGGAAGACGTAGCGCATCACCACCTGGCAGATCAGCACGACCGAGATGATCGCGAGCACCGTCACCAGAATGGCGTCGATCAGCCAGCGAAAGGCGCGAAGCACCGCACCGCCGGCCGGCGGCGGGGGCGACGCCCGGGGGTGACCCCGGGCGTCCCTGGCTCATTCGACCCGGCAAGGCGCTCGGCCGAAGCGCCTCGATCTCCGCGTAGAGCCCGTCGACGAACTCGGCGCCGAGCTCGCCCGTGAGATAGGCGCGGATCGGCTCGATCGTCGCGTCACGGAAGGTGGCGCGCTCCTCGGCCGAGGGCAGATAGACCTCCATGCCCTCGGCGCGCAGCGCGTCGACGGCGCTGACCCGGGCCTGGAAGTTGCGCTCGCCGAACTCGGTCATCGCCCCTTCCTGGGCGCCGGCGACCACGACCTGGCGCAGATCGGGCGGCAGGCTCTGGAAGAAGTCCTCGTTGATCATGATGGTGTTGAGGCCGAGCTGGTGATTGTCGACCGTGAGGTACTTCTGCACCTGGTAGAAGGAGTAGTCGAAGACGATGCCGACCGGGTTCTCCTGGCCGTCGACGACCCCCTGCTGCAGGGCGCCGTAGAGCTCCTCCCAGGGGACCGGCGTGGGCGAGCCGCCCATCGCCTCGACCATGGCGATCGACATCGGGCTCGGCGGCACCCGCATCCGCACGCCCTCGAGGTCGGCTGCCGTCTTGAGCGGCCGGACGTTGTTGGTGAACGAGCGGAAGCCGTAAGGTGCAGCACTCAGGAGGCGCAGGCCCGATTCGGCGGCCATCTGCTCGCTCAGCTCCTGGAAGAAGGGCCGGCGCAGGAACTCGAGCGCCTCGTCGCCATCACTGAAGAGATAGGGCGTCGAGAGGAACAGCATGGGCGCGAAGAAGGGATCGAGATTGGCCTCGTCGCCCTGCGCCACCTCGATGGCGCCGAGCCGTGCCTGCTCGAGCGTGTCATGGATGGAGCCGAGCTGGCCTGCCGGCAGCACCTCGACCTCGATGCGGCCGCCGCTCGCCGCTTCGACATAGGCCGCGAAGACCAGCCAGCCCTTGTGCAGCGGGCTCTCGGTCGATTCCGCGTGGCTGGCGCGGATGGTGAAGTCGGCCGCATCGGCGACCGGGACGAAGCCCAGCACACCGACGGCCGCGGCCAGCGCGAGACGTTTGATCACGACGTTTCCCTCCTGGTTGGACGACTTCGACTGGATGGCGGGCGGTGCCGGTTCGCGACACCGCTCGCCCGGATCGGCAAGGGCGGGCCCCGGCGCGTTCAGAGCACGCCGTATTTCGCGTAGACGTCGGCGAGCTTGAGGCCGCGCGCCAGCTCGTCGCGCGTCCGGTTCTCGCCCTTGATCTTCTCGAGCGCCGCCTCGAGCACGGCGCCCTCGATCTCCTTCGGGATGACGACCACGCCATCGACGTCGCCGAAGACGAGGTCGCCCGAGCGCACAGGGACGCCGGCGCATTCGACCGGCACGTCGATCGCGACCACCCGCCCGCGGCCCTGGCTGTCGAGCGGGCCGATGCCGCCGTGGAAGACCGGGAACTCCATGGCCCGGATCTGCCGGACATCGCGCACCAGCCCGTCGGTGACGCAGCCCGCGGCACCCCGATAGCTGGCGGCGGTCGACAGGAGCTCGCCCCAGGGGGCGATGCGGTCGGTCGGGCCGTTGCAGGCGAAGACGGCGACCTCGTCGGGCTTCAGATCGTCGATGAGCTTGATCTCGAGCTCGTAGAAATTCTCGCCCTCGGGGACGTGATAGATCGGCATGAAGAGGCCGGTCCGGGCGCGCCCGAACAGGACCGACCGGTCGTCGAGCGGGCGCACGAACGGCCGCATCGCCTGACGGGGGTGACCGAGCGCGTCCAGGGTGTCGGAGAGAACGGCCGTGTAGAGCTCCTTGCGGAGGGTCGCGAAGTCGATTGCCACGTCATTCATCCAAGATTAAACGTTTAACCTGTCCTAGTCCGATGCGGATCGCTGTCAATCACGCTCGTCGTGACATCGTGTCCCCGCATGTCGGCACCGACCCGGGGGAGAGACAGATGACGCTGCGCGTGGCTCCGACCAATCACCGGGCAGACCGCCTGCTGCTCGGCTTCAGCGACCTGCGCCGCCTGCGCAGCGAGCGGCCGCTCGTGTTCGAGCGGGGCCGGGGCATCTTCATCATCGACGAGCGCGGCAAGGACTATATCGAGTCGGTCTCGTCGTTCTATTGCGCCACCCTCGGCTTCAGCGACGAGGAGCTGGCCGAGGCGGCGAGCCGCCAGCTGCGCACCCTGCCGATGTATCCCTCGGCGATCCACCGGACGACGACGCCGGTGCTCGAGCTCGCCGAGAAGCTCGCGGCCCTGGCGCCGATGCCCAACGCGCGCGTGCATTTCAGCACCACGGGCTCGGAGGTGAACGACCACCTCATCAAGTTCATGTGGTACGGCAACCACTTCGCCGACGAGCCGCTGCGCCGCAAGATGATCTCGCGGCTGGGCAGCTATCACGGCAGCACGATCGCCACGGCCGCCCTCGGCGGCGGCAGCGACCTGCATGCCAGCTTCGCCCTGCCGATGCAGGAATCGGTTCTGGTCTCGCATCCGGCCTGGCCCAAGGCGGCCGAGCCCGGCGAGGACGAGGCGGCCTTCACCGACCGGCTGGCGGAGGAGCTGGCGCAGGCGATCGAGGCCGCCGGGCCGGAGACGGTGGGCGGGATGATCGCCGAGCCGGTCTCCGTCTCCTGCGGCATGTTCCCGCCGCCCGAAAGCTACTTCCCCAAGGTGAAGGCGGTCCTCGACCGCTACGGCATCAAGCTCTTCGTCGACGAGGTGGTCACCGGCTTCGGCCGCAGCGGCCACATGTGGGCGAGCGAGGCCATGGGGCTCGAGCCGGACACCGTCTCCTGCGCCAAGGGCATCTCCGGCGCCTACATGCCGCTTGCCGCCCTCATCATGGGCGAGGATTTCGCCGGCCGGCTGGAGCGCGGCAGCGACACCAAGGGCTGGTTCGCGCATGGCGGCACGCATCAGGGCCACACGGTTTCAGCCGCCGTGGGTCTCAAGGTCCTCGAGATCTTCGAGCGCCGCGACATTCTCGGCCACGTCCAGCGGCTCATCCCCTACTGGAACCGCATGCTGGACCGGATGTCGGCCCACCCGCTGGTCACCGGCAACCGCAAGTTCGGCCTGATGGGTGCCCTCGAGGTGGCCCTGCCGGGTGGTGGCGAGAAGGGCATGGCCGCCAGCCTCGCCGTCGGCGGGCTGAGCAAGGCGGTCTACGAGGCCGGGCTGGAGCACGGCATCATCGTCCGCCCGCTCGCCGGCTGCATCGTCATGGCGCCGCCGCTCATCATCACCGAGGCCGAGATCGACGAGCTCGCCCGCCGGCTCGAGGCGGCGCTCGACCAGGTGCTGGCCGACTCCGGGAAGGTCGCCGAGCCCGTCTGAGGCCGCCCGCTCAGACGCGCGGGCGACGGCTCGAGAAATCCGGCTGGTACTTGCGCATCTCGCTGGCGTCGTCGCGCTTGCGCAGCCCGCAATCGAGATAGTCCTGATGCATCCGCGCCAGGGCGTCGGGGTCGAGCTCGACGCCGAGGCCCGGGCCATCGGGCAGGGCGAGCGAGCCGCCCTCGATCGCCAGCTTGCCGCCAACAATCAGGTCGTCCTCGAGCCAGGGATAGTGGGTGTCGCAGTCATAGGTGAGGTTGGAGCGTCGCCGCCGCGAGATGCGCCATGGCGGCGAGGCTGATGCCGAGATGCGAGTTGGAGTGCATCGAGAGGCCGAGGCCCCAGGTGGCGCAGATGCGGGCGAGCTCGCGGCTGGCGGCGAGGCCGCCCCAATAGTGGTGGTCCGAGAGCACGATGCGGACGGCGTCCTGGGCGATGCCCGGCGGCAGGTGGTCGAAGGCGACGACGCACATGTTGGTGGCGAGCGGCATGCTGGTCGCCGCCTGGATCACCGCCATGCCCGGGATGCCGAGCGTCGGGTCCTCGAGATACTCGAGCAGGCCCTCCATCTGCGGTAGGAGCCGCAAGGTGGTGTGGACGTGCCAGGCGCCGTTCGGGTCGATCTGCAGCGGTGCATCCGGGAAGGCCGCGCGCAGTGCCCGCATCGCCTCGATCTCGGCCTCCGGCTCGAGCACGCCGGCCTTGAGCTTGAGGGCGCGAAACCCGTAGAGCTCGACCATCCTCTTCGCCTGGTCGACCACCCCCTCCGGGGTGAGGGCCTCGCCCCAGGGGTCGTCGGGAGCGGTCGGGTCGAAGCGGTGCCGCCCGAACTTGTAGAAGAGATAGGCCGCGAACGGCACGCGCTCGCGCACCCTGCCGCCGAGCAGCTCGCAGGCGGGGGTGCCGGTATGCTTGCCGAAGGCATCCCAGCAGGCGACCTCGAAGGCGCCGAAGATGCGCGGCGTCAGCGTCTCCTTGCTGGTGCGGGCGGAGGATTCTGGGTCCTCGATGGCGACATCGGCGACTGCCTGGCGGACCCGGGCGCCGAGCTCGTTGAGGTCGAGCACATGCAGGCCGACGAGCCGCGGTGCCGTGCTTTCGAGGCAGCGCAGGATGGCCTCGTCGCCATAGGTTTCGCCGAGGCCGACCGCCCCGCCCTCGATCCGGACCTGGATGATGTTGCGCTGGCACCAGGGCTCGTGGACGCCCATGGCGTTGAGCAGCGGCGGGTCGCGGAAGGCGACCGGGGTGACGGTGACATGCTCGATGCGGGCCATGGCCGTCTCCTCAGGATGCCCGGCGGCGCAGCTTGCGGGCGCGGGCGAGGCGGGTCTGGAAATAGATGCTCAGCGACGGTGCCGGGCTCGTAGGCCCAGCCGTCGTCCTCGGGCATGGTGGCGACATTGCGCACGCTCGGGTATTTCGTGATCTCGTCGAGCACCAGATCGACGCCGAGACCGGGCGCGTCCGGCACGCGGAGATGCCCGTCCTCGGTCCGCAGCGCCGGTGTCACCACCTCGGCCCGGCCGGGCCAGTCGAACTCGACCCGCTCCAGCATCAGCGCGTTGGGGATCGTCGCCATGACGTGGAGGGCGGCGAACTCGGCGACGGGGCCGAGCGAGCCCGAGTGTGGCGCCATGGTGATGTAGTGGGCCTCGGCCATGGCCGCGATCTTGCGCATCTGGGTGATCCCGCCGGCCCGGCCCGTGTCCGGCTGGACGACGTCGACCAGCTCGCGCTCGATCAGCGGCCGCAGCCCCCAGATGTTGGCGTGGCGCTCGCCGGCCGCCAGCGGAATGGCGACGGCGTCCCTGATCCGCGCATAGCCGTCGAGATTGTCCGGGGCGATCGGGTCCTCGTAGAAGAGGAGGTCCAAAGGCTCGAGCGCGCGCCCGACCTGGATGGCATCCGCGGGCGTCATCCATGACGGCCCGTGCGCGTCGACCATGACGTCGACCTCGGGCCCGACGGCATCGCGGACAGCGGCGACCCGGTCGATGTCGACCGCCCCCGTGAAGCCCACCTTCACGCCCTTGACGCCGAGCCCCATCAGCTCCCTGGCGCGCTCCGGCGTCTTGGCGTGGCCATAGACCTTGACCCGGTCGCGGAAGCGGCCGCCCAGCAGGTTCCAGACCGGCTGGCCCAGCGCCTTGCCCTTGATGTCCCAGAGCGCCATCTCGATCGCGGTCATGGCGCCGCCGCCGACCGTGCCGAGGGTGCCGTGGCCCATCGACGCCACGTACATGCGTTGCCAGAGCCGGTCGACATGGGCCGGGTCCTCGCCGACCAGCACGTTGGCCAGGTCCTCGACCGCGGCCTTGACGACGCGTGGCCAACCGGAGCCCTCGCCGACGCCGTAAATGCCCTCGTCGGTCAGCACCTTGACGAACAGCCAGTTGCGCGAGCCGCCATGGCCGTCGGCGGCCCGGCTGGAGCCGCCGGACGGGCGGGCGCCGACCTGCATCAGGTGGGTTTCGATGGCGGTGATCTTCATGGGGCATCCGATGTGAGCGAGCGAAGGAAATGGGCGGCGGAGTCGAGCGACCGCCTGGCTGCATGGACCATCCGGCCACGATTGATGAAGCCGTGCACGACGCCCGGCTCGAAGTGGAGCGTGGTGCGCACGCCGGCCTCTGTCAGCCGGCCCTGCAGGGCGAGCGTGTCGGAGCAGAGGACGTCGAGCCCGGCGGCGAGCAGCCAGGTCGGCGGCAGGCCGGTCAGCTCCCCGAGCAAGGGCTGAAGCAGGGGGTCGGCCCGGTGCCGGCCGGTCGGATCGTACTGCTCGAGGAAATACGCCATGCGCTCGCGCGAGAGGCCGAAGCGGCCGTCGGCGAAGCGGCGATAGCTGGCCGTGTCCAGGTCGGCGCCGAAGACCCCGTAGAAGAGCGCAAGGCCGGCCAGCCGCTCGAGCCGGCCCGGAGAGTGCTGCGGCGAGCGCCAGATTGCCGCCGGCCGAGGTGCCGGAGATCGCCATCCGGCCCGGGTCCAGCCCGTGCGCCGCACCTTCGTTCTGCAGCCACTGGCCGGCAGCGATGACGTCGTCGAGGCCGGCCGGGAAGGGGTCCTCGGGGGCCAGGCGATAGGTGGGGGCCGCGATGGCCCAGCCGGTGCGGGCGGCGAGCGTGCGGATCAAAGGCTCGTTCTGCACGACGCTGCCGACGACCCAGCCGCCGCCATAGACGTAGAGCAGGACGGGCAGCTTTTGGCCCTCGACAGGCTTGAACACGCGCACCGGCACAGGCCCGCCGGGGCCGGGGGCGATGTGCTCCTCGATGGCCGCCATCTCGGGCAGGCCTTCGTTCCAGAAGGCGGCGGCCGCACGGCCGCGTGCCCGCTCCTCGTCGAGGTCGCGGGGCGGCGGCAGCGCCGCGTCGCGGGCCGCCTCGAAGGCCACGGCCTCCGCCATGTCGGGATCGAGCCGTTCGTTCATGTACCTGCCTCGTAGCGATGGCGACCGAGCATGCCACGATGGCGCGGGTCGGGGTGCGGGACGGCGGAAAGGAGGGCTTTCGTGTAACCGTGCTGCGGGTTGGTGCAAACCTCCTCGGTGGCACCGATCTCGACCACCTTGCCGCGGAACATGACGGCCACCCGGTCGCAGAAGTAGCGGATCACGCTGATGTCGTGGCTGATGAAGATGAAGGACAGGCCGAGCCGCTCCTGCAGCTCGAGCAGCAGGTCGAGGACCTGGGTGCGCAGCGAGACGTCGAGGGCGGAGGTCGCCTCGTCGGCGACGATGACCCGGGGCTCGAGGGCGATGGCGCGGGCGATGCCGATGCGCTGGCGCTGACCACCCGAGAAGGCGTGCGGATAGCGCTCCATCGCCGTGGCCGGCAGGCCGACGACGTCGAGGAGCTCGGCGACCCGCGAGCGCAGCGCCGCACCCCTGGCGACGCCGTTGACGAGCAGGGGCTCGCCGATGATCTGGGCCACGTTCATGCGCGGGTTGAGTGACGCGAAGGGGTCCTGGAAGATCATGCGGATGTCGCGGCGGATGCGCTCGAGGCCGTTGCCGCTGGCGGTGGCGACATCGGCGACGGCGCCGCCGCCCGCCCGGTAGAGCATCTCGCCGCGGCTCGGGTCGTGGACCCGGAGCAGGCAGCGGCCGAGCGTCGTCTTGCCGCTGCCGCTCTCGCCGACAACGCCGAGATTCTCGCCCTCGTGCAGCGTCAGGTCGATGTCGTCGAGCGCCTTCAGCACATGGCCCTTGCGCCGCATGAAGCCGTGGCGGAGGTCGAACTCCTTGACGAGGCCGCGGATCTCGACGACCGGGCCGCCGATCGCCTGGACGGCGCGGCGGGCGAGGCGCCGCTCGGACGGGCGGTCGAGGTCGAGCACCGCCTGCAGCAGCATCTTCGTGTAGTCGTGCTGCGGCGCGTAGAAGATTTCCTCGACCGAGCCGCGCTCGACCAGCTTGCCGTGGCGCATGACGACGATGGCGTCGGCGGTCTCGGCCACCACCCCCATGTCGTGGGTGATCAGCATCACGGCCATGCCGTGATCGTCCTGCAGCCGCTTGATGAGGTCGAGGATCTCGGCCTGGGTGGTCACGTCGAGGGCGGTGGTGGGCTCGTCGGCGATCAGCACCGAGGGATTGCAGGCGAGCGACATGGCGATCATCGCCCGCTGCCGCATGCCGCCCGAGAACTCGAAGGTGTAGCGGTCGACGGCACTCTCCGGCGTCGGGATCTCGACCTGGCGGAGCAGCTCGATCGACCGGGCGCGCGCCTCCTTCTTCGAGACGCTCTCGTGCAGGCGGATCACCTCGGCGATCTGGTTGCCGATGGTGTGGACGGGCGAGAGCGAGCTCATCGGCTCCTGGAAGATCATCGCGATGTCGCGACCGCGGATCGCCCGGATGGCCCTGCCCCGCGGCTCCAGCCTTGCCAGGTCGATCGTCTCCTCCGCACCCGAGCCGCGCGCCGTGCGGTGCCGGTGCAGCAGCACCTCGCCGGCGGTGATGCGGCCGGGCGTGTCGACGATCTGCAGGATCGAGCGTGCCGTGACGCTCTTGCCGCTGCCGCTCTCGCCGACCACGCAGAGGGTCTCGCCGGCGCCGAGGTCGAAGCTGACGTCGTCGACGGCGCGAAAGGGGCCGTGCCGGGTCGGGAACTCGGTGACGAGCCCCTTGACCTCGACCACCACCCGGCCCGGATCGGCCGTGGCGATACTCGCCATCAGCCGCGCTCCTGGGCATAGGGGTCGGCGGCATCGCGGAGCCCGTCGCCCAGGAAGTTGAGCGCCAGCACGGCGACCAGGACGAAGGCGCCGGGCACGAAGAGCCAGGGCGCCTGGGCGATCGAGCGGATGTTCTGCGCCTCCTTGAGGAGCACGCCCCAGGAGATCGTCGGCGGCAGCAGGCCGAGGCCGAGGAACGAGAGCGAGGTCTCGGCCAGGATCATGACCGGAATGGCGAGCGTGACCGAGGCGATCACGTGGCTCATCAAAGACGGCAGCATGTGGCGGAAGATGACGCGCTTCTCGCTGCAGCCGTCGAGCCGGGCGGCGACGACGAAATCCTCGCCGCGCAGGGCGAGGAAGCGGCCGCGCACGACCCTTGCCAGCTCGGTCCAGCCGACCAGCGAGAGGATCAGGGTGATCGCGAAATAGCGGGTGAGCGGCGGCCATGAGGCCGGCAGCGAGGCGGTCAGCGCCAGCCAGATCGGAATCGTCGGCAGGGACAGCACGAACTCGACGACGCGCTGGATGATCATGTCGACAGCCCCGCCATAGTAGCCGGAGATGCCGCCGAGCAGCACGCCGAGCAGCAGGCTGAGCGTCACGCCGACGAGGCCGATGGACATCGAGACGCGCGTGCCGAAGACCGTCCGGCTCAGCATGTCGCGGCCGAGGCGGTCGGCACCGAAGAGGAAGAAGCGCTCCTTCGGGTCGTCCGGCACGAGGAGGTGCCGCTCGACGGGGAAGAGGCCGAGCAGGTTGTAGGGCGTGCCCTTGCCGAAGAACGAGAGATAGATCCGCTTGCCCTCGTCCGGCTTGAAGGTCGTCTGCAGGGTGAACTTGTCGCGCTCCAGCGTGTAGGCCTGGACCCAGGGCTTGATCCGCCAGCCATCCTCCGTGCTGTCGATGAAGTGGATCATCTGCGGCGGGTGGTAGACGTGCCTGGCGCTGGCCGACTGCGGGTCGAAGGGGGCCACGAACTCGGCGAAGATGCCGATCAGGTAGAGCAGCAGCACGATCACGAGCCCGACCATGGCGAGCGTGTGCCGGCGGAACGACCACCACATCAGCCGCCATTGCGAGGCGATCTCGGTATCGGTGTGCAGGCGCGGGTCGAGGACGGAGGCCATCGGCTCAGCGATACCGGATGCGCGGGTCGAGCAACGCCAGGAGGATGTCCGAGACCATCATGCCGATGACCGTCAGCGTGCAGAGCAGGAGGATGAAGGCGCCGGCGAGGTACATGTCCTGCGCCAGGAGCGCCTGCAGCAAGAGCGGGCCGGCGGTCGGCAGGGAGAGGACGAAGGCGGTGATGACGGCGCCCGAGATGAGCTGCGGGAAGGCCCAGCCGATCGTGCTGACGAAGGGGTTGAGGGCGAGGCGGACGGGGTACTTCAGGAGCAGGCGGAACTCGGAGAGCCCCTTGGCCCGGGCGGTGGTCACATAGGGCTTGTTGAGCTCGTCGAGCAGGTTGGCGCGCATGATGCGGATCAGCGCCGCCGAGGACGAGGTGCCGAGGATGACGACCGGAATCCAGATATGCTTCAGCAGGTCGACGAGCTTGGCCCAGGACCAGGGTGCGGTCTGGTACTCGGGCGAGAAGAGCCCGCCGACATCGGCGCCGAAATAGACGACGCCGATATACATGAGCACCAGGGCCAGGAGGAAGTTCGGCATGGCGAGGCCGAGGAAGCCGATCGTCGTGATCAGGTAGTCGCCGATCGAGTATTTCCTGACGGCCGAGTAGATGCCGATGGGGAACGCGACCGCCCAGGTGAAGAGCAGGGTCGAGACGGCGAGGCAGAGCGAGAGCGCCATGCGCTCCCAGATCAGGTTGGATACCGGCTGCTGCCACTCGAAGGAGATGCCGAAATCGCCGACCAGCACGCCCGAGATCCATTTCCAGTACTGGACGATGAAGGGCTGATCGAGCCCGTAGCGGGTGCGGAGCGCCTCGAGCCGCTCCTGGTCCACCATATCGCCCGACTGGGCCAGGGTGGCGGCGAAGGTCGTGAGGTAGTCGCCGGGCGGTGCCTGGATCAGCGCGAAGGCGACGATCGACACGGCGAAGAGAAAGGGGATGGTCCAGAGGATCCGCTTGATGATGTAGGTCAGCAGCATCTGGTCCGGCCGGCTCAGGCTTCGGCGCGCGCGGCGGTCGGGAAGGGGTAGGGTCGCTGCCACGCCTCCCGGTGGCCGGGATGGTCCGGGGTCATGGTCAGGTAGGGGCAGCGCCGGTCCTCGTGGGCATGGAGCGACGCCTGCAGCACGGCATTCGCCAGGAGCGCGTCGAGTCGCTCCCGGACGTCGGCGTACGCCGGATCGGCGATGAGATTTCGTGTCTCGGCCGGGTCCGCGGCCAGATCGAAGAGGGTGGCCAGCCCGGCGCGATAGCGGGCCAGCCTGAAGCGGCCGTCGTCCAGCGCCATCCCGTCGCCCGTCGCACCCAGCACGAATTGCCGGCCGCCGCCGCCCTCGAGGCCCATGCCGGGCAGGACGAAGGAATCGTGCCCCGTCGTGTTGGCGATGCCCGCAATCGCGAGAATGGTGGCGAAGAGATCGGTGACGGCGACGGTGGCGCGCTCGCGCCGCCCGGCCGGCACGCCCGGGCCGCGCACGATCAGCGGCACGTGCATCGACGGCTCGAAGAAGAGCGATTTGCCGAGGAAGCCGAAATCGCCGACGAAATCGCCGTGGTCGGAGGCGAACATGATGATCGTGTCGTCCAGCATGCCGCGGGCCTCGAGCGCCGCCACGATGGCGCCGACCTGCTCGTCGATCATGGCGATGAGCGCTGCGTAGTGCGCCCGGACCAGGCGTTTCGATTCGTCGGGAAAGCTCGCGAGATCGACCCGTGACGAGCCGCCGGCATGACCCTTGACGAGCCCGGGCGCCAGCTTCGCGGTAGCCTCGGTCGCCGCCAGCGGCGCCGGCATCCGGTCCGGGGCGAAACGCGCGGCCTGGTCGGCCGGCGGGTTGTAGGGGTCGTGCGGCCCCGGGAAGCCCACCATCATCATGAAGGGGCGGTCGTCGCCAACCTCCTCGATATGGCGGACCGCCTCGCGACCGACGAAGACGTCGACCTGATGCTCGTACGGAATAGGGCTCACCGACGCCATGCGATGCTCGGTGTAGCCCGGCTCCTCCCAGCCCCGCAGCTTCCTGAGGCCGTGGCGGGCGAGATAGTGGTGATAGTCGTCCTCGATGTGGATGTGCCGCTTGTCCTCGGCGATCACCCGGTGCGCGAAGCCCTCGCCGATGTCCCAGGGGATGAAGTGCATCTTGCCGACGGCGGAGGTGTGCCAGCCGGCCTTCGCCAGGAGCTGGGCGAAGGTCGGCATGCCGCAGTCCTCGTGATCGGGCCGCAGCCAGTAATTGTTGCTGATCACGCCGGTGGTGAGCGCGTTGCAGCCGGTCAGCAGCGCTGCCCGCTGCGGCATGCAGACCGGGTGCGGGGCGAGTGCGCGCTCATAAACCACGCCCTCCGCCGCGAGCCGGTCGATGTTCGGTGTCTCGATGAAATCCGCCCCGTAGCAGCCGAGGAAATCCCAGCGCAGCTGATCGGGAAAGAGGAGGACGATGTTGGGGCGATCCGCCATCGCCGCCCCTATTCGGCGAAGTAGTACTGCTGCGGCAGGGTCGGCGCCGGCGTCGGGTAGTCGAAGGAATTGGGCATCGAGGGCGGCACGTTGCGCAGCCTCGTGCTGACGATGCCGTAGCGCGGCAGGTCGGTGGCGGTGCCGATGATCTCGAACTGCTCGGCGGCGATGTCGGCCATCTCGTGCACGGCTGCGCGATATTCCTCGAAGGTCACGGCGGCGCGCGCGGCCTCGTTGAGCTCGAAGCGGCGCTTGACATGGTCGGGCGGCTCGACGCCCTTCTCGCCGTTGCTCTGGAACCAGTGCCACCAGCCGATGCCGTAGCGGGCACCCATCCAGATCGGCACCATCTCCTGCAGCAGGGTGCCCTGCTGCCAGCCCATGGCGGCCGGCCAGACGGCCCAGTCGTGGTCCCAGTTCGAGGAGACGCGCTCGAAGAAGAACGAGCGCTCGACGCTGTTGATCTGCATCTCCACGCCGAGCTCCTGCCACTGCGCCGAGATCAGCTCGAGCATGTCGACGGCCTCGGCGAAGAGCACCGGAATGACGTCGACCTGGAAGCTCAGCCGGCGACCGCTCGGCAGCAGCCGGTAGCCCTCGGCATCGCGCTCGGTGTAGCCGAGGCCGTCGAGCAGCTCGTTGGCCCTGGCGGGGTCGTACTCGAGAAACTGCCTGGCCATGCGCTCGTGATAGAGTGGGCTGTTCTCATAAGGCCCGTACTGCCAGGGCTCGCCCTGGCCCAGCAGGGCGATGTCGATGATCGCCTGCCGGTCCATGCCGAGCGAGAGGGCGACGCGGAAGTCCTTCTGGTTGAAGACCTCGTTCAGCTCCGGGTCCTTGTGCGTCAGATTCGGCTGGAGCAGGAGGAGCGTGCCGCCGGTGGCGTAGGTCTCGTAGAAATCGTAGCCGCCGGCCGCGCGGTTCTCGGCGAGCACCGGGCGATCCGCCGGGTTGTCGATGTGGCGCGCCTGGAGGTCGATGCGCCCGGCAATGGCCTCGAGGATGACGGCCTGCACGTCACGCAGCACGACGTTCTCGATCCGGTCGATATAGGGGAGCTGGTTGCCCGCGGTGTCGACCTGCCAGAAGTAGGGATTGCGCTCGAGGACGACGCGGGTGGCGCCGCCGGTATAGGGCTCGGAGATGACCCAGGGGTCGAGCGTCGGCTTGTCGGGATTGCCCCAGCGCGCCGGGATCTCGATGTCGCCGCACTTGTTCTGGAAGAGCGTCGGCCAGTCGGGCGCACCTTCCTGCTGCAGCAGCGCATCGATGTTCTCGGCATAGGCGGCATGGAACTGCGAGCAGTAGTGCTTGGGATGCAGCACCGGATGCTGGCCGCGCGGCGAGGCGAGCTCGGCCGGGAAGCTGCCGAAGGGGGCGGCGAAGGTGAAGCGGACGGTCAGGTCGTCGATCTTCGCCACGCTCATCGGCTCGCCGGCGATGACGTAGCGGGACGGCACCGGGCCGAAATCCGAATTCAGCATCAGATCGTCGACATTGAAGAGAATGTCGTCGGCGGTGAAGGGATGGCCGTCCGACCAGCGCATGCCGGGCCGGAGATGGAAGACGAAGCTGCGGCCTTCGTCCTCGACCTCCCAGCTCTCCGCCACGTTGGGCAAGGGCTCGGTCCACTCGGCATTCCAGCGGGTCAGTCCCTGCGGGCCGACGATGCGCAGGATGTTGTTGTGGTCGTTGGAGCCGGCCAGCGCGCGCCGGATGACGCCGCCATATTGGCCGATCGATTCGTAGGGCTCGATGACCTCCGGCGCTTGCGGCAGCCGCTCGGCCACGGGCGGCAGGGCGCCGCTCTCGACCGCCGCATCGAGCGTGGGCGACTGGGCGTAATCCGCCGCCGCCGCTGGCAGGGCCAACCCCATGGTGAACAGTGCGATCAGGTTCTTCATGGGATCGGTCCCCCCAGCAACGGCGTCGGATTTCTCGCTGGCTCTGGTCAGTTGGCCCAGTACCAGGTCGTCAGCATGGTCGGCGCCGGGGTCGGGTAGTACCAGGAGCTCGGCATCGCCTCGGGCACGTTCATGAGGTTGGTCTTGGCGATGCCATAGGTCGGCACGGCCTTGCTGACACCCATCACCTCGAACTCGTCGGCGGCGATGTCGGCGATCTGGTGGATGAGCGCCCGGCGCTTGTCCGGATCGACCGTGGCGCGCGCCTGGTCGTAGAGCTCCATGCGCTTCTTCACCGAAGCCGGCGGCTCCTCACCCTGCGCACCGCCGGTGTTGTACCACTGGCTCCAGGGAATGCCCCAGCGGCTGTCGTGGTGGACCGGCACGATCTGCTGCGGGATCTCGCCCGGCACCCAGCTCGCCTGGCCACCCCAGACCGCCGCGTCGTGGTCGTTGCTGTTGGACGTGCGCTCGTAGAAGAACGTTCGCTCGAGCGCGTTGACGTCCATGTCGACGCCGATCTCGGCCCAGTACTGCTCGATCAGCTCCAGCATGTCGACCTGCTCGGGCTGCAGGGTCGGAATGACGTCGACCTTGAACTTCAAAGGCTTGCCGCTCGGCAGGAGCCGCATGCCGTCCGGGCCGCGCTTGTCGAGGCCGATGCCGTCGAGCAGGCGATTGGCCTCCGCCTGGTCGAACTGGAGATACTGGGTGCTGATCTTCTCGTGGAAGTTCGGATGGTCCTCGAACGGCCCCTGCTGCCAGGGCTGGCCGTCACCGAGCAAGGCTGTGTCGATGATCGCCTGCCGGTCCATGCCGAGGGAGAGCGCGACGCGGAAGTCCTTCTTGTTGAAGAGCTCGCGCAGCTCCGGGTCCTTGTGCGTCAGGTTGAGGTTGATGATCATGTTGACGCCGCCGACCGAGCTCGCCTCGACGAACTCGTAGCCGCCGGCCTCGCGATTCTCGGCCAGCACGGGGCGGTTGGCCGCCGCATCGAGATGGCGGATCTGGAAGTCGATCCGCCCGCCGATCGCGTCGAGGATCAGGCTCTCGACATCCTGGGCGATCGGCGAGACCAGCTCGTCGATATAGGGCAGCTGGTTGCCCTCGGGGTCGACCTGCCAGAAATAGGGATTGCGCGCCATGACGACGCGCACCGCACCGCCCGTGTAGGGCTCGGCGGCCACCCAAGGATCCAGCGTCGGGCGGTCGACATTGCCCCAGCGGGCGGGAATCTCGATGTCGCCGCACTTGGCGAGAAAGAGATTCTGCCAGTCGCTGGCATTGTTGGCCGCGACCAGCTCGTCGAGCTTGTCATTGTACTGCGGCAGGAACTGCGAGCAGTAGTGCTTGGCGTAGAGCACCGGATGCTGGCCGAGCGGCGAGGCCAGCTCGGCGAGGAAATCGCCATAGGGTGCAGCGAAGGTGAAGCTTACCGTGGTGTCGTCGATCTTCTCGACCTTGGCCGGCTCGCCTTTCGCCATGTAGCGCGGCGGTGTCGGCGCGAAGTCGTTGTTGAAGACCAGATCCTGCATGTTGAACAGGACATCGTCGGCGGTGAACGGC
Source organism: Geminicoccaceae bacterium (assembly GCA_041397945.1). Lineage (GTDB taxonomy): Bacteria > Pseudomonadota > Alphaproteobacteria > Geminicoccales > Geminicoccaceae > SLRI01. The sequence continues at coordinate 19,969 of JAWKVR010000006.1, read as the reverse complement.
TCGCCGTCCGACCATTTCATCCCGTCGCGCAGATGGAAGGTGAAGACGGTGGCGTCGTCGTTGACCTCGAAGGACTCGGCGACGTTCGGGATGACCTCGATATAGTCCGGGCTCCAGCGGACGAGGCCCTGCGGGCCGACCATGCGCAGGATGTTGTTGTGGTCCGAGCTGCCGCGCAGCCCGTAGCGGAGCTGGCCGCCATAGGTGCCGATGCTCTCGATCGGCGTCACCACCTCCGGGTTGCTCGGCAGGCGCTCCGCGACCGGCGGCAACGTCCCTGCCGCCACTTGCTCGGCGAGGGCCGGTGCCTCGTGATACTCGACGGCCAGGGCGCCGCCGGTCATCGCCAGCAGGGCAAAGGCGCTGCCCAGCGCCAGCCGGCGCGACATCGATGTCAGATATTGCTCTCGCGGAACGTTCATCCGCACGCCTCCCATATGATCGGGCCTCGCTGGACCCTTCTCTCGGCATCGAGGTTCGTTGCCCCGCCCGGCTTTGTCAAACCATTTGCCGCGGGGTGTCCCGGTCGGTCTGGCGAGTTGAAAGGCGGCCCGCAATGTGGCTCACTCCCGGCCCGTTTGCCCCAGGGAGGCCCGATGAGAATCGTTCGACTGAGAAGCTTCATGGCGCGCGACCGCGACCGGCCGCGGGTGGTCGTCGCCATCGACACCGACGAGGGCATCACCGGCTGGGGCGAATGCTACAACCACGGGCCCGACCGGGCGCTGCCGCCCCTGCTCGACTACCTCTTCGGCCAGATCGAGGGCCACGACCCGCGCCGTATCGAGTTTTTGATCCTCAAGCTCCTGCAGCAGGCGCGCTTCCCGCCGGGGGCGCTCGGCCTCGCCGCGATCGCCGCCATCGACCACGCGCTCTGGGACATCTCGGCGAAGGCGCTGAACGTGCCCGTCTTCATGCTGCTCGGCGGCCATGCCCGCGACCGCGTGCGGGTCTATCAGGGCGTCTACACGGCACCCGACCCGGCGATCGCCCGCGACCAGTGCGTGGCGCTGAACGAGCAGCACGGCTTCACCGCCTTCAAGCTCAGCCCGTTCCGCACCGACCTCCATGCCGGGCGCTGGGGCGAGGTGGTGCGTGCCAGCGCCGACTACTTCGCGCGGCTGCGGGAGGTCTGCCCGAGCGAGTTCGAGTTCGCCTTCGACGCGCACGCCAAGATCTTCGAGCCGTGGCAGGCGGTCCAGCTCGGCAATGCCCTGGCACCCTATGACCCGCTCTTCTTCGAGGAGCCGATCCGCCCCGAGCACATCCCGGCCTGGGGCCGGCTGCGGGCCGAGCTGCGCTGCCCGCTGGCGACCGGCGAGTCGCTCTACAGCCGCTTCGAGTTCCTGAACCTGCTGACCGCCCAGGGTGCAGACATCATCCAGCCCGACATCTGCGCCATCGGCGGTCTCCTCGAGATGCGCAAGATCGCGGCGCTGGCCGAGGCGCATTACGTGACGGTGGCGCCGCACAACCCGATGGGCCCGCTGGCGACCGCGGTCAATCTGCACTTCTGCGCCGCCCAGCCCAACTTCAAGATCCTCGAGTACCGGCTGCCGACGGAGACGAGCTGGGTGGTCGACCCCTATCTGCCGAAGGACGGCTATCTCGAGCTGCGCCACGACCGGCCGGGCTGGGGTGTCGAGATCGACGAGCAGGCGCTGGCGAAGGACGACTACGTGCACTGGGAGCGCAAGCTGCCGCTCCGCCCGGACGGCTCGACCGGCTATTGCTGAGCCAGGCTGCTACAGGGTCGAGCTCCGGGTCCGGGCGTCGGGCCGGGCCCAGAGCTCGGCCGCCCGCTCGATCCCCAGACCCGGCCCGTCGAGCGGGCGCGCCATGCCGGCCTCGATCACCGGCGCCGGCTGCATGACCTCGGCATAGAAGCCGCGCAGATAGGCGCGCACGGTCTCGAGGACGAGGGCGTGCGGCTGGCTGAAGACGAGCTGCATGTTGGCGGCCAGCATCACCGGGCCGACGCAGTCATGCGGGGCGATGCAGCGGTCGTGGGCGCGGGCGAGGGCCGCCACGTCCAGCGCCTCGGAGAGGCCGCCCATCCAGCCGATGTCGAAATGCGCGTAGTCGACGAGGCCCCGGCCGAAGGCCTCGGCATACCAGTGTGCCGTGCCGTGGTTCTCGCTGCCGGCGATGGCGAGCGGGGTCGCCTGCCTGAGCCGCGCCAGGTCGTCGAGCCGGTGCATCTCGATCGGGTCCTCCAGCCAGAAGATGCCGAAGGGCTCGAGGGCTTTGGCGATCCGTGCCGCGGCCGGCAGGCGCCACATGCCATGGCACTCGATCATGATGTCCATGGCGTCGCCGACCGCGTCGCGGATGGCGCGGACGGGCGCGAGGGCCGCCTCGAGGTCGGCGGCGGTGATCTCCGAGCCACCGGTCCTGGCGGCGAAGCGATCGAAGGGCCAGATCTTCATGGCCGTGATCCCCTCGGCCAGGAGCGAGCGGGCGAGGCCGCCCGGGTCGTCGAGCTGCGCCTGGAGATCGTCGAGCGGGGCGAGCGGCGCCGCCCCGGGCTCCGCCAGCCGCGACACCCAGCCGACGGTCGGGCTCGTGTTGTAGGCGGGGCCGGCGCAGGTGTTGTAGACGCGGATCTCGTCGCGCACCCGGCCGCCGAAGAGCTGGGCTACGGGCACGTTCAGCTGCTTGCCGAGGATGTCCCAGAGCGCCAGGTCGACGGCCGAGTTGCCGCGAATCTCGATCGAGCGCGACGGCGTGCCCATGAAGCGGTTGCCGATGCGCCGCCCGATCGCCTCGCGGTGCGCGTTGATCGCGAGCGGGTCCTTGCCGAGGAGCCAGGGGGCCAGGGTCTCGTGGATATAGGCCTCGGTCGCCTCGGCGTTGCGGAAGGCCTCGCCGAGGCCGGTGATGCCGGCGTCGGTGGAGACACGCAGCCAGAGCAGGTTGCCGATGCCGTCGACCCGCAGCGTCTCGATTTCGGTGATCCGCAAGCGCGTCAGCCAGCCAGCGCCGGAGCCCGGTCGAGCGCCCGCTCGGCCGCCAGCAGCGGCTTCAGCGCCGCCTCGATCGCCGGATGATGCTCGGCCTCGAGGTTGGAGAGCATCGGGTAGATCGGCCCGGTCTCCGCCACACCGGCGAGGCGGACCGCCTCGTGCAGCACGCGGATCGGCGAGAGGCGCTCGCGCAGCCCCTCGAGCGGCCGGATCGCCTCGAGCGCCGGTGCGGCGGCGGCCTGATCGCCGGCCTTGAGCAGGCGCAGCACCTCCATCGACAGCGCGGGGGCGATGCAGACGCAGCCGGCGGTGAAGCCGGCGAGGCCGAACGCATCGAGATGCGGCACGGCGACGATCTCGCCGGCGCCCGAGACGATGCGTTCCGCGCCGACGGTGGCGACGAGGGAGGCGAGATAGGGGTCATCGCGCAGGTCGGGGCGGTCGACGGCGTACTTCACAGCACATACCTCGCCCGCTTCGACCATGGCACCCAGCGCCTCCGGTGCGACATAGCCGGACTGGCGGATGTAGACGATGGCCGGCTTGCCCGCCGCCTGGACGAAGTCGCGCACGCCGCGCGCGACGCCAGCTGGCGTATGGTGTGCCGCCATGGGCAGCAGCATGGCACAGGGGAAGCGGGTGCCGGCGAGGCTCCGCGCCTCGTCCAGGAGCTTGCCGTAATCGGGTCCGACCGAGGGGATCACCCAGCTGTCCTTCGCTGCCGTCGCCTCGGCGAGGGCAAGGAAATCGCCGTAGCGGCTCGCCGGCCAGTGCTGGAGCTGGGCATTGCCGCCCCAGAGGATCGTGCTGACGCCGCCGGCCTCGATATGGCGGACGAGACGCCGCATCTCGCGCTCGTTGGGCGAGAGGTCCGCAGCCAGGGGCAAGGGCGGCACCGACAGCACCGAGGCGGAAAGATCGGCAGGTGTAACGGCGGTGGTCTTCATGGGCTCGGGGGCTCCCTCGTCGCTGTGCCGGCACGTTGTGCTGCGGCGGTTTCGGCCTTTGCGCAGACGCTATTCGATCCCGGGCCGAACGCCAACCACCCGCAGGCAGCGCCGGCGAGCCGGCACGGCGCCGTTGCCCATCAGGTCATCGGCTGATATCACGACTCGAAATGCCGGGTCAGGCTAGCCGGCACGTTGCAAGAACAACAGGGAGGTTCGCTCATGCGTCGCATGGTCCTTGGCACGGTCAGCGCGCTCGCCATCGGTGCGGCGAGCCTTCTGGGGGCAGGCACCGGCCCCGCATGGGCCGAGACACCCGCGGACCAGCTCATCGTCGGCATGAACATGAACAACATGCTGAGCCTGGACCCGCACGACGTCGGCCAGTTCGAGCCGACCCATGTCTTCTCGAACGTCTACGACACCATCGTGACGACCGATCCGAGCGATCCGGCCATTCTGCTGCCGGGCGTCGCCGAGTCCTGGGATCTGGCCCCGGACGGCACGATCACCTTTCATCTGCGTGACGACATCGCCTTCCACAGCGGCCGGCCGATCACCGCGGCGGACGTCGTCGGCTCCTTCCACCGCCTGCTCGAGATGAACCTCAGCCCCTCCAATCACTTCAAGTCCTGGGGCTACTCGGTCGACAACATGGAGGAGCTGATCTTCGCCGAGGACGACCACACGGTCGTCATGAAGATGGCATCGCCGTTCAATGCCAAGCTGAAGCTCTATTTCCTCGCCAACAGCCTCGGCTCCGTGCTCGACATGGAGGAGGTCATGGCGCACGAGCAGGACGGCGATCTCGGCAAGGCGTGGCTCGCCACGAACGCGGCCGGCTCCGGCCCGTTCACGCTGCGCAACTGGACCCCGAACGAGATCGCCATTCTCGACCGCAACGACGACTACTGGGGCGAGGTCGCGAAGATGCGCCGCGTCGTCGTCCGCCACATGCCGGAATCGCAAACGGCGCGCCTGCAGCTCGAGCAGGGCGATCTCGACGTCGCCTACACCCTCTCCGGCGCCGATTTCGACGCCCTCGAGGCCAATCCCGACGTCGATATCGTGCGCGTGCCGGGTGGCGGCTACTACTATCTCAGCGTCAACATGAAGGACCCCGATCTCAGCAAGCCCGAGGTGCGCGAGGCGCTGCGCTGGTGCATCGACTACGAGGGCATCAACGAATCGCTGATGCGCAATTACGGGATCGCCTGGAAGCGGCAGATTCCGCCGGGCATCCCGGGGGCCATCGAGGCGGACCTCGCCTACACGCTCGACATCGACAAGTGCCGGGAGGGCCTCGCCGCCGCCGGTTATCCGGACGGCATGGCGAAGACGCTCCGCGTGCTGACCCTGCCGCCGTTTGCCGAGATTGCGACGGCGATCCAGGGCACGATGGGCCAGGCCGGCGTCGAGATCGAGATCCTGCCGGGCGATGGCGGCTCGGTCTACGGCTCCATGCGCAACCGCGACTTCGAGTTCCTCGTTGGGCGCAGCGGCGGCGGCTTCATCCCGGATGCGCACGATTTCATGCGCAGCACCTGGTACAACCAGGACAACAGCGACGAGGCCAAGCTGACCGGCCAACTCGCCTGGCGGGCTTCCTGGTACGACGAGGAGATCAATGCGCTGATCGAGGAGGGTGTCGCCGAGCAGGACGATCAGCGCCGGCTGGAGATCTATGCGGAGATCCAGAGGCTGATCGAGGAGAAGGTCCCCTACTTCATGCCGATCTCGCAGCGGATCGACCCCTTCGCCGTCAGCAGCCGGGTCAGGAACTACGTCGGCAACCCGACCTGGATGGCGCCCTGGGAGATCGTCGAGAAGGACTGAGCGAAGGCGGCCGGACCCGGGTGCGTCCGGCCGTGGTCGCCAGTGCTCATCGAGAGAGCCGCCGATTGTCATGGCCATGACCGGTTTGACGCGTCCGATCGGGTGGCGCCTGTCGCGGCGCGGGCGCAGCCTGCTCTCGACGGTCGCCAGCGTCGCGACGACGCTTCTCCTGCTCCTGGCCCTGACCTTCATCATCGGGCGCGTGCTGCCCCTGGACCCGGTAGCGGCCATCGTCGGCGACGATGCCGACCAGTCGACCTACCAGATGGTCTACGAGCAGCTCGGCCTCGACCGGCCGGTGCTGGAGCAGTTCGCGATCTTCGTCGGGCGCATGCTGCGCGGCGAGTTCGGCATAGCGCTGCGCACCGGGCACCCGGTGCTCGAGGACATCGCGCGCGTCTTCCCGGCGACCATCGAGCTCGCCACGGTCACCATCATCTTCGGCGCCGGCCTCGGCGTGCCGCTCGGCGTCTATGCCGCCGTGAACCGCAACCGGCTCCCCGACCATCTGGTGCGCGTCATCTCGCTGCTCGGCTACTCGACGCCGGTCTTCTGGCTCGGCCTGGTCGCGCTCCTGGTGTTCTATGCCAAGCTCGGGTGGGTCGGCGGCGGCGGCCGCCTCGACGTCTACAATGTCGGCCTGGTCGAGCCGCAGACCGGCTTCCTGCTGATCGACTCGCTGCTGCAGGGCGAGCACGAGGTCTTCTGGAGCGCCGTGCGCCACATCGTCCTGCCCAGCGCCGTGCTGGGCTACAGCGCCATCGCCTATATCAGCCGGATGACCCGCAGCTTCATGCTCGAGCAGCTCGAGCAGGAATACGTCATCGCGGCGCGGGCCAAGGGTGTCCCCAAATGGCGGACGATCTGGTTCCATGCCTTTTTGAACATCCGGGTCCAGGTCGTGACCATCGTGGCGCTGTCCTACGGGGCGATGCTCGAGGGTGCCGTGCTGATCGAGACTGTGTTCGCGTGGCCGGGCTTCGGCAGCTATCTCACCAACGCGCTCCTCATCGGCGACATGAACGCGGTGACCGCCTGCACGCTCCTCGTCGGCATCGTCTTCATCACGCTCAATCTGCTGTCGGACATCCTCTACCGCGTGCTCGACCCGAGGACCCGATGAGCGCCGCATCGCTCCGCCACTGGCTGACCGCCGACGTCGCCGCCTCGCCGCTGCAGGCGGTGGGGCAGCGGGCCTGGCTCGGCTGGCTGCAGCTGACCCGCAACCCGCTCGGGATGATAGGCCTCGCGATCATCGTGGCCCTGCTGCTCGTCGCCGCCTTCGCACCCTGGATCGCCACGCAATCGCCGTTCGAGCAGAACCTGCGCAATGTCCTCGCCCCGCCGAGCGGCCAGCACCTGTTCGGCACCGACGAGCTCGGCCGTGACATCTTCAGCCGCGTCGTCTACGGCTCGCGCATCACGCTGCTCATCGTGCTCCTGGTCTCGGTCATCGTGGCCCCCATCGGCCTGCTGATCGGTGCCGTTTCCGGTTACCTCGGCGGCTGGGTCGACGTGGCGCTGATGCGGCTGACCGACCTTTTCCTCGCCTTCCCGAGCCTGATCCTGGCGCTCGCCTTCGTCGCCGCGATGGGGCCGGGGCTGGAGAACGCCATCATCGCCATCGCGCTCACCGCCTGGCCGCAGATCGCGCGCCTCGCCCGCGCCGAGACCCTGACCGTGCGCAACAGCGACTACATCGCCGCGGTGCGGCTGCAGGGCGCCTCGCCGATGCGGATCGTGCTTCGCCATGTGCTGCCGATGTGCATCCCCTCGGTCATCATCCGGGTCACGCTCAACATGGCCGGGATCATCCTGACCGCCGCCGGCCTCGGCTTCCTCGGCCTCGGCGCCCAGCCGCCGAGCCCGGAATGGGGGGCGATGACCTCGACGGGGCGCCGCTACATGCTCGATTCCTGGTGGCTCGTGACGATGCCGGGCCTGGCGATCCTGACCGTCAGCCTCGCCTTCAACCTGTTCGGGGACGCGCTGCGCGACATCCTCGACCCCCGCAGCAGCTGATGGCCGGCGCCATGCACGAGCCCCTCCTCCGGGTCGAGGATCTGCATGTGAGCTTCCGCACGCACCGGGGCGTGGTCGACGCGGTGCGCGGCGTCTCCTTCCAGGTCGGCCGCGAGAAGGTCGGCATCGTCGGCGAATCCGGCTCCGGCAAGAGCATCACCGGACGCTCCGTGATGCGCCTCCTGCCGCCGGCCGCCGAGGCGCGCGCCAACCGGCTGAGCTTTCGCGACATCGATCTCCTGCGCGCCTCCGAGAAGCAGATGCTGGACATTCGCGGCGGGCAGATCGGCCTGATCATGCAGGACCCGAAATACTCGCTCAACCCGGTGGTCCGGGTCGGCGACCAGATCGCCGAAGCCTATCGCCTGCACCGCGGCGGCGACCGCAGGGCGGCGCGGGCGAGTGCCATGGCCATGCTCGAGGCGGTCAAGATCCGCGATCCCGAGCGCGTCTACCGGCTCTATCCGCACGAGGTCTCGGGCGGCATGGGCCAGCGCATCATGATCGCCACCATGCTGCTGGCCGAGCCCGACCTCTTGATCGCCGACGAGCCGACCTCGGCGCTCGACGTGACGGTGCGGCTCGAGGTCCTGTCCATTCTCGACGAGCTGATCGAGACGCGGGGCCTCGGGCTGATCTTCATCAGCCACGATCTCAATCTGGTGCGGGCCTTCTGCGATCGGGTGCTGATCATGTATGCCGGCCGCATCGTCGAGGAGCTGCCCGCCAGCGAGCTCGAGCACGCCCGGCATCCCTACACGCAGGGCCTCCTGGCGGCCTTGCCCCGCATCCATCAGCGCCGGGAGCGGCTCGCGGTCATGCAACGCGACCCCGCCTGGCTCGACGGGCCGACCTACCGATGACCACAACCGAGACCATGATCGCCGTGGACGACCTCGTCGTCAGCTTCGGTGACGACGACGAGGTCAAGCGGGCCGTGGACGGCATCGGCTTTCAGGTGCGGGAGGGGGAGACTTTCGGCCTCGTCGGCGAATCGGGCTGCGGCAAGTCGACCGTGCTGCGCGTTCTCGCCGGCCTCAACCCGACCTATGCCGGAAGCCTGCGCATCGCCGGGCGCGAGGTCGGGCCGAAACGCGACAAGGCGCTGATGAAGAGCGTGCAGATGGTCTTCCAGGACCCCTATGGGTCGCTGCATCCGCGCCAGACGGTGAACGCCCAGCTCATGGAGCCCCTGCGCATCCAGGGCCTCGACGATGCCGCGGGGCGGGTCGAGCGGGCGCTCGGTGCCGTCGGCCTGGGCCCCGCCTTCCGCTATCGCTACCCGCACCAGCTCTCCGGCGGCCAGCGCCAGCGCGTCGCGATCGCCCGGGCACTCATCCTCGAGCCCGACATCCTCCTGCTCGACGAGCCGACCTCGGCGCTCGACGTCTCGGTGCAGGCCGAGGTGCTCAACCTCCTCTCCGACCTGAAGGCCGCCGGCGGCCTCACCTACGTGCTCGTCAGCCACGATCTCGGCGTGATCGCCCACATGTGCGACCGCCTCGCCGTCATGACGGAGGGGCGCATCGTCGAGGAGCTCGACGTCCAGGAGCTCGTCGCCGGCGCTGCCCGGCACCCCTATACGGTGACCCTGCTCCGGGCCAGCGAGACCTATGGCGAGGGCGGCGTGCCGGCCGCCGCGCCCGCACCCCACGACGCTTCTCTCCCCGAACCCAGGAAGACATGATGCGGATCTCCGACGTCCACGCTCGCGTGTTCACCTACAAGACCAACAAGATGAACGACACGGACGGCCACACCCATCCCGGCCCCGAGCGCGACGCCAAGGGGGCGATCCTGACGATCACCTGTGACGACGGCGCCGAAGGCCATATCATCGCCCCGCCGTCCACGGTCACCGAAGGTCTGCTCGCCGAGTTCGTGCGGCCCGTCCTGGCCGGTGCCGACCCCATGCGCATCGAGCAGCTCTGGCGCGCCCTCTACAAGTGGCAGCGCGGCAGCGGCGGCCGGCTCACCGACCGGGTGGTCTGCGCGGTCGAGCTGGCGCTCTGGGACCTCGTCGGCAGGAAGCTCGGCCAGCCGGTCTGGAAGCTCCTGGGCGGCTATCGCGACAAGATCCTGGCCTATGGCAGCACGATGTGCGGCGACGATCTGGAGAACGGGCTCAAGACGCCCGAGGACTACGGGCGTTACGCCGAGTGGCTGGTCCAGAAGCGCGGCTACAAGGCGGTCAAGCTGCACACCTGGATGCCGCCGATCCCGGGCGCCCCGGATGTCCGGATGGACTACGCCGCCTGCGCCGCCGTGCGCGAGGCCGTCGGCCCCGACATCCCGCTGATGCTCGACCCGAACCACTGGTACAGCCGCCAGGATGCGCTGTGGCTCTGCCAGCGGCTCGAGGAGCTGAAGTTCTTCTGGATCGAGGAGATGATGGAGGAGGCCTCGCTCAGCTCCTACCAGTGGCTGACCGGCAATCTGCGGACGCTCAACATCCTCGGCCCGGAGAGCATGACCGGCAAGCTCTGGACCCGCGCCGAGTGGGCGTCCAAGGGCGCCTGCGACATGATCCGCACAGGCGTTTGGGACGTCGGCGGGATCGGCCCGTCGATGAAATGCGCGCACATCGCCGAAGGCTTCGGCATGTCGTGCGAGGTGCACGGCACCGGCGCCGGCAATCTGGCGGTCGCGGCGGCCATCCCGAACACCTACTATTACGAGCGCGGCCTGCTGCACCCGTTCATCGACTACGACCAGCCGCCGGCCTACCTGAAGCGGATCGACGACGAGATGGACGAGGACGGCTGGGTCCATCTCCGCGACGAGCCCGGCCTCGGCCAGGACATCGACTTCGCCTATATCGAGGCCAATCTGGTCTGAGCCGTTCGGCCCGGTCTTTCGGACCGGGCCCTAAATCCCCATCGCCCGGTGCATCGAGCGGGTCAGGTGGTCGTCCATGGCCGCGGCGGCCTCGTCGCGGTCATGGCGCAGGAGTGCCGCGAGGATGCGCCCGTGCTCCTGCATCGTCGCCCGGATCAGCGGGGGCGAGAGCACGTAGCACTGGTCGAGGCGGATCAGCGCCACGCGGTCGCGGGTCTGCCGGTAGACCTCGTCGATGATGGGATTCCTGAGCGAGCCGACCACAGCACGGTGGAAGTCGTCGTCGGTCGCCTGTGCCAGCCCGCCGACCTCCGGCTGACCGATGCCGGCGTCGAGCGCCCGCTCGACCGCCGCGTGGCGCTCGCGCCATGCCGCCAGCATCTCGCCGTCGCAGACATCGGCATAGCGGCGAATGCCCTCGCGCTCGATCATCGTCCGCAGCTGATAGGTGTGCCGGATCAGCTCCATGTCGGGCTTGACGATGCGGATGCCGCTGCGCGGCATGACCTCGACCAGCCCCTCGGCACGGAGCCGCTGCATGGCGTCCCGGAGCGGGGTCAGGGGCACATCGAGCAGGTCGACCAGCTCGGCCTGGGAGACCACGGCGCCGAGCGGGAGGCGTCGCGCGAACAGCGATTCCTTGAAACGCCGATAGGCCACATCGCTGAGCTTCACCTTGTTCCCCGCCTTCTCGATTGGCGCTTGCAACCGTAGCAGCCGGATGTTAACCGAGCAACTGATGCATCAGTTGGCCAGTTCAGACGCCGACACTGCGTCGATTGATCGACGAGGGAGGGCGAGGCTGGTGGGCAACGTTCAGGCAGGTGCCGTGGTCGGCGGCTCGATCGCGGGGTTCCGCGTCAGCCGGTTCTCCTTCGCCCGCGACCGGGTGATCGGCGATTCGCAGGTGCGCTCGGCGGTCGTCAATCTGGGCGTGCTCGAGCTCGAGACCGCGGACGGCCTGATCGGCATGGGCTTCTTCCAGGACCTCTTCCATCCGCTGCCGGACGAGGACGAGCTCGACCGCGTCTTCGCCGAGGTGGTGCTGCCCGGCATCCGGGGCGTCCATCCGGCGTCGCTCGTCCATCGCCTGACCCGGCCGCGCGGCGGCAACAACCGCCTGCCGCCCTTCAATTTCGCCGAGGCCGTCGAGCAGGCGGTCTGGGACCTCTACGGCAAGGGCCTCGGCCTGCCGCTCTGGCGCGTCCTCGGCGCCACCTCGCCCGAGGTCCCGGCCTATGCGAGCGGGCTCGACTACCATCTGAGCGACCGCCGGTTCCAGACGTTCTTCAAGGCCGCCAAGGGCAAAGGCTACCGCGCCTTCAAGATCAAGGTCGGTCATCCCGACGCGGCCTGGGACCTGCGCCGGCTCGGCCTCCTGCGCGAGGTGATCGGCGAGGGCGATCTCGTCATGGTCGATGCCAACGAGGCCTGGACGCCCAAGGAGGCGATCCGCCGGCTGCATCTCTACCGGGACGCCGGCCACGCCATCCACTGGCTCGAGGACCCCTGCCTGCGCAACGACTTCGAGGGCCTGCGGCAGGTCGCCGAGGCGCTGCCCTGGACCCATCTCAACACCGGCGAGTATCTCGACCTCGCCGGCAAGCGTCGTCTGATCGAGGCGCGCGCCGTCGATATCCTCAACGTCCACGGCCGGCCCGGGCAGGTGATGCAGGCCGGCTGGCTGGCCGCCGAGGCCGGACTCGAGGTCTCGCTCGGCAACACGCCGATGGAGCTGGGCGTCCACATGGCGGCCGCACTGCCCGAGTGCCGCTGGATCGAGTACAGCTTCCACAACTATGCCGGCCTTTTGGCCGAGCCGGTCAGGATCGAGAACGGCATCGCCCACGCACCCGACCGGCCGGGCCACGGGCTGACGCTCTCGGCCGAGGCACGAGCACGGTTCCACAGCCCTCGCGTCGGCGATCGGCACGACCGGGGGCCACCACCACCAATCGATCTCTCGGAAGTCGACTGAACAACCACGAAGACGCCCAGGGAGGCAATCCGATGACAGACTTTGCCGCGATGAACCGCCGTCGCCTGCTCGGCACCAGCCTCGCCGCGCTTCCGTTGCTCGGCGCCGGCGGCCTTGCCCGGAACGCGCTGGCCGCCACCGACATCAGCTACTGGCATCACTTCACGAGCCAGACGGAGGCCGCCGGCCTCGCCCGGGTGATGGAGCTCTTCGGCAAGGCCTATCCCGACATCACGGTGACGCCCGAGAACATCCCCAACGCCGAGTACATGACCAAGCTGACGGCGACGCTCGTCGCCGGCAGCCGGCCGGCGAGCGGCATGGTGACGGCTACCCGGTTCCCCGACATCTACGCCCTGGGCGGCCTCGTCGATCTGAGCGGCAAGATGGCCGACTGGCCGCTGAAGGACGCCTTCTCGGCCGCCGCCTTCGAGCCCGTGACCGTCGACGGCGGCGTCTACGGGATACCGTGCTTCTCGTTCATCAACTGGATGTACTACCGGACCGACTACTTCGAGGAGGCGGGTCTCGACGGGCCGCCCGACACCTACGAGGAGTTCCTCGAGGCCGCCATCAAGCTCAGCGATCCCGCCAACAACCGCTACGGCTTCAGCATGCGCGGCGGCGATGGCGGCCAGAACTTCCTGCTCGACATGATCCAGGCCTGGGGGTCGCCCATCGTCGTCGACGGCCAGATGGCGATCGACCGCGAGAAGGCGATCGAGGCGGTGCGCTTCTATGCGGAGCTCTACACCAAGCACAAGGTCGTCCCGCCGAGTGCCCCGAACGACAGCTACCGGCAGATCATGGAGAGCTTCAAGACGGGCCAGACGGCGATGGTCTGGCACCACACGGGCTCGCTGACGGAAATTGCCGCCGCCCTGCCCGAAGGCAGCTTCATGACCGCCATCCGGCCGACCGGCCCGGCAGCGCGTATCGCCCAGGTCGATCATGCCTATAACGGCGTGATGGACGAGGCCCTGCTCGATCCCGCCTGGGACTGGGTCAGCTTCTGGGGCGAGACCGATCCCGCCATCGCCTTCCTCGAGGAGACGGGCTACTTCCCGTCGTCGAGCGAGGCCGCCGCCGACCCGCGCATCGCCGACAACCCGATCTATGCCGCCGCCGTCGCCACCATGGAGTTCGGCGGCCCGCCGCCCGCCTTCGTCGGCGCCGATGGCTGGGCGCGGACCATCGCCTTCCCGGCCTTCCAGCAGGTGCTGACCGGCGACGCCACGCCGGAGGAGGCCGTCGACACGATGATGAGCGGCCTCGAGCGCACCCTGCGCTGAGAGCCTGTTCGGGAAGTTTGCGAGGCATTTCATGAGCTTGGCAGCGAGCAGATGCGAGGAGTTGATCGGCCGTCGATGCTGGGCATCGTCGGCCGATCAAGGACGAAGCAGGTGCCGCTGCCAAGCTCACCTCCGGTCGACTTGCGATCGGCTCCGGCTTTGTCGCCGAGCTTGCCCGATGCCCCGGCATCGGGCGGCGCTCGGCTTCGCGCCGGCGGTCGATCGCAAGTCGATGAAATACCTCGTAAACTTCTCGAACAGGCTCTAAGCCGGAGGCGGACCGTGGGGCGACCGAATCTGCTCTTCATCCTGTCGGACCAGCATGCCCAGCGCTTCGCTGGCTGCTACGGCAACGGATTCGGTCTCACCCCCAATCTGGATCGGCTGGCGGCGCGCGGCGTGGTCTTCGATCGCGCCTACTGCCCGTCGCCGATCTGCCTGCCGAGCCGGGCATCGCTGCTCACCGGCAAGCATCCGCATCGCCATCGCTGCTGGACCAACAGCGACGCGCTGCCGAGCGACGAGCCGACCTACGCCCACGCGCTCGGTGCCGCCGGCTACCGCCCGGAGCTGATCGGCCGGATGCACTTCGTCGGACCCGATCAGCTGCACGGCTTCGTCGCGCGGCCGATCGGCGACCACAACTCGAACTGGCTCGGGGTCTCGGGCGTGGGCCACGGCATCTTTCAGGGCACCGCCGGCCCGGACGCGATCAGCGTGGTCCGCTCCGGTGCCGGGCGTGCCGCCTACGAGATCAAGGACGAGCACACGACCGAGGTGGCGCTGCGCCGGCTCGACGAGATCGCGGCCGAGCGCGCGGCCGGCGACCAGTCGCCCTTCTGCCTCACGGTCGGGCTCATGCTGCCGCACCCGCCCTATGTCGTGAACGACGAGGATTTCGACGCGCTGCCGGAGGCGATCGAGGAGCCCGAGATCGCAGCGGTGCCCGCCGGATCGGATCATCCCTGGCTGCGCTGGTGGCGCGACCGCAGCGGTGCGGCCGGGCTCTCGACCGCCGACCAGCGACGGGCGCGACGCGCCTATGCCGCGCTGGTGCGCAAGATGGACCGCCTGATCGGCCAGATCCTCGACCGGCTGGAGGCGGCCGGTCTCGCCGACGACACGCTCGTCGTCTACAGCTCCGACCACGGCGATCATGCCGGCGACCGCGGCCTGTGGTGGAAGCACACCTTCTACGACGAGTCGGCGCGCATACCGCTCATCATGGCCTGGCCCGGCGTGCTGCCGGCGGGCGAGCGACGGCAGCAGGTCGCCAATCTCGTGGACCTGCCGCCGACCTTCGCCGAGGCGCTCGGCGGGGAAGCGCTGCCCGACATCGACGGGCGCAGCCTGCTGGCGGTCGCCAAGGACGGTGCCACGCCCTGGTGCGACGAGACCTTCAGCGAATACTGCACGGACACCAGCTTCGACTTCGCCCATGGCGAGTACGCCATCCAGCGCATGCTGCTGCGCGGTCGCTACAAGTACGTCTACTACCACGGCTTTCCCGACCAGCTCTTCGACCTCGAGACGGATCCGCTGGAGCAGCACGACCTGAGCGGCGACCCGCGGCTGGCCGGCGTGCGCCTGGCGATGCGCGCGGCGACCCTCGCCGGCTGGTCGCCGGCCGCAATCCACCACACGCTCGCCGAGCGCGAGGCGCGCAAGGCCCTGTGGGCCAAATGGGGCGAGCAGGTGCGGCCGGCCGACACCCATCGCTGGTCGGTGCCGGCGGACGAGGAGCTGCGCTTGCGGGGGTTCCCGGGATGAGGAACGGCGGAGGAGACGAGCGATGAACGGACCGCAAATCGATCGCCGCGGCCTGCTGGCCGGCACCGCCGCCACGGCGTTGGCGTTGGGCCTGCGCCCGGGGTCGGTCGGGGCACAGTCGGGCGATGTCGTTTATTGGCACCACTTCGCCGCCCAGGCCGTGGTTGTCGGCTTCGAGCGGGTCGTCGAGCTCTTCGCCGCCGCCCATCCCGACATCGAGCTCTCCAGCGAGACGATCCCCAACGCCGACTTCATGCAGAAGTTCACCGCCGCCGTGGTCGCCGACAGCCGGCCCGACACGACCATGGTTTCGGCCGAGCGGTTCCCCGACATGCAGGCCATGGGCGGGCTGGTCGACCTCACCGACCGGATCGCGAGCTGGCCGCGCCGCACCGCCTTCCCCGACGACCGGTTCGATTCGGTGCGCGCGGACGGGCGCATCTACGGCGTGCCGGCGTTCTCGTTCGTCAATTGGGTCTACTACCGCAAGGACTGGTTCGAGGAGGCGGGCATCGAGACGCCGCCCGACACGATGGAGGGCTTCCTCGACGCGGCGCTGAGGATCACCGACCCGCGCGCGGCCGCTACGGCTTCGGCATGCGCGGCGGCGACGGCGGTGCCCCCTACATCACCGACATGATGCGCGCCTGGGGCTCGCCCATCGTCGTGGATGGCCAGGTGGCGCTCGACCGGCAGACGGCGATCGAGGCGGTGCGCTTCTATGCGGAGCTCTACACCGAGCAAAAAGTGGTTCCGCCGAGCGCCCCCAACGACAGCTTCCGGCAGATCATGGAGGGCTTCAAGACCGGCCAGACCGGTATGATCTGGCACCATACCGGCTCGCTGCAGGAGATTCGCACGGCCTTCCCCGACGGCAATTTCGGCACCATGGTCCGGCCGGCCGGGCCGGCGGCGCGGATCGCCCAGGTGTCGTACCTCTATAACGGGCTGATGTCGGAGCGGAACGCCGACGCCGCCTGGGCATGGGTCAGCTTCTGGGGCGAGGCCGAGCCGTCCTTGGCCTTCCTCGAGCTCACCGGCTACGTGCCGGTGGCGACCGACGTCCTCGCCGACCCGCGCCTCACCGACGACCCGATCTATGCCGCGGCGACCCGGACGATGGAGTTCGGCGTCGGGCCCTTGAGCTTCGTCGGCGCCGACGGCTGGGAGCGCACCGTCGTCACCCCCGAGTTCCAGAAGATCCTGACCGGCACCAGCACGGTCGAGGACGCCGTCGATCAGATGATCCTGGGCCTCGAGCGCACGCTGCGCTGAGTCGAGCCGCCAACGCCCGCATTCGAAGCAGGAACCCGATGCAGATCACCGATATCCGCTGCTTTCTCGTCGAGGAGCCCTCCGACCGCCCCGTCTACCGCTGGCGCAACGGTCTCGCCGGCTCCGGTGACGGCACGCCGGCGGGCGAGCTCCAGCGCTTCGCCTATCTCCGGCTCGAGACCGACGAGGGGATCACGGGCGCTGTCAAGATCGGCCGCGGCGACGCGGTCGTGAGCCTGACCCGGCGCCGGCTGAAGAAGCTCGTCGGCGAGAACCCGCTCATGACCGAGCGGCTCTGGCATCTGGTCTGGGAGATCGACCGCGTCGAGGAGATGCACGTCCATCACCTCGGCCTGCTCGACATGCTGGCCTGGGACATCAAGAGCCGGAAGGCCGGCCTGCCGCTCTACCAGCTCCTCGGCGGCTACGACCGCCGCGTGCCGGTCTACGCCTCGACCGTCACCTGGGACACGATGGACGAGTACGAGCGCCACATCGCCCACTGCAAGGACGTCGGCTTCACCGCTTTCAAGCTGCATGCCTGGGGCGACGTGAAGGATGACATCAAGCTGTCGCGCAACCTGCGCAAGTGGACCGGCCCCGACGCCGTCCTGATGTTCGACGGCTCGGCCGGCTGGGACCTGACGCAGTCGATGGAGGTCGGCCGGGCGCTCGAGGGCGAGGGCTTCCTCTGGCTCGAGGAGCCAATGCGCGAGTTCGAGCTCATGAGCTACAAGAAGCTCTGCGACGCGCTCGACATCCCGATCCTCGCCGCCGAGACCTCGGACGGCTGCCACTGGAACGCCGCCACCTGGATCCAGATGGGTGCCCTCGACATGATGCGCACCAACCCGAATTTCAAAGGTGGCATCACCGGCGGCCTCAAGGTGGCGCACCTCGCCGAATCGCACGGCATGAAGGCGCAGATGCACGGCATGGGCTACGGCCAGGCGCACCTCTCGGCCGCGATCCCCAACAACGACTATTACGAGCAGCTGGTGATGAACACGGACCAGATCCAGGGTCTCGCCACCATGGCCGACCTGCCGATCGTCGGAGGCTGGCTGGAGGTCCCCGACACGCCCGGCCTCGGTCTCGAGCCCGACTGGGACTGGATCGAGCGCAACGCGATCGCCTCGGCCTAGGCACGGGAGCCGGGGCCGGTGGCGACCTGGGACCAATCGTCGGGACAAAGCGAGGCCGACCGACTCGCCCTCGCGATCGACCGGGTCAACCCGCTCAGCTGGCTCGGGCGGCTCTCGGAATCGCGCGGCTGGGCGTGGTTCCTGCTGCTGCCGACGATGGTCCTTCTGGCCCTCATCGTCGTCTATCCGACCCTCTATGGCATCGCACTCTCGTTCCAGGACGTGCGCCTGCTCAAGCCGAACGCCGGCGGCTTCGTCGGCCTCAGGCACTACCAGGACATGCTGGACGACCCGATCTTCTGGCTCTCGCTCAGGAACACCGTGGTCTGGGTCGTCCTCGCCTGCCTGCTCGAGCTCGGCCTCGGCCTCGCCAGCGCCCTGGCGCTCGACCGCGCCCTGCCGGGCCTCAAGGTGGCCACCGTCCTCATCCTGCTGCCCTGGTTCCTGCCCAAGGTCGTGGCCGGCAACATGTGGGCGCTGATGCTCGATTCGCGACTCGGCGTGCTCAACGACATCCTCGTGCGCCTGGGCATCCTCGACCAGTACAAGGCCTGGTTCGCCGATCCGTCGACGGCCCTCGTCACCGCCGTGGTCGTCGAGAGCTGGCACAGCTTCCCGTTCTTCACGCTGCTCCTGATCGCCGCGTTGCGCGGCATTCCGGACGAGATGCACCAGGCCGCCGCCGTCGACGGCGCCACGGCGGTCCAGCGCTTCTGGCACATCACCCTGCCGATGCTGAAGGTGGTGATCGTCGCCGCCGTCGTGCTCAGGGTGATCGGCCTCGTCAACTCGCCCGATCTCCTGCTGATCCTCACCTCGGGCGGGCCCGGCCACGCCACCATGGTGCTCTCGCTCTACGCCTTCGAGACCGCCTATCGCGGCTTCGACTTCGGCTATGCCGGGGCGCTGGCGGTCATCATGCTGCTGCTGCTCATGGTCTTCGCCTGGGCCTATGTCCGCGTCTCGGGCGTGATGGCGCGACAATGACGGGCGCGGGAGGAACGCCGCCATGATCGTCGGCTCGCGCCGCAGCCGCCGGCTCGCCGACGCGCTGACCTATGCCGTCGTCGGCTTCTTCCTCGTCTTCGCCATCGGCCCGCTCCTCTGGCTGCTCCTGACCTCGGTCAAGCTGGAGAGCGACATCGTCACCTCCGAGGGCGTGCGCTACTGGCCGAGCTCGCTCACCTTCGAGCACTACCGCGCCATCTGGGCGCAGACCGACTTCCCGACCCTCTTCAGGAACAGCACCCTCACCAGCTCCATCACCATCATGCTCTGCATGGTGAGCGGCACCTTCGCCGCCTACGCCTTCGCCCGCGAGCGGTTCCGCGGCCGCCACACGCTGCTCCTGGGGCTGCTGGTCGTCCGCATGTTCCCCGCCGTCATGATGATCATCCCGCTCTTCATCATCATGCGCGGCCTCGGCCTCCTCGACAGCAGCGCCGGGCTCGCCATCGCCTACACGAGCTTCCTGCTGCCGATCTTCATCTGGCTGCTCAAGGGCTTCTTCGACAACCTGCCCGACGACCTCGAGGACGCCGCCCGGATCGACGGCTGCACGCGGCTCGGCGCCCTCGGCCGCATCGTCCTGCCGCTGGTCAGGAACGGCCTGCTCGCCACCACCGTCTTCGTCGCCATCAGCGCGTGGAACGAGTTCCTCTTCGCACTGATGCTGACCACCAGCGCCGGCTCGCGCACCTGGCCCGTTGGCCTGCAGCTCATGATCGGCGAGTTCCAGCTGCCCTGGGGCATGCTCAGCGCCGGCGGCATCCTGAGCATCATCCCCGTCGTCCTCCTCTTCGCCATCGTCCAGCGCTCCATGGTCCACGGCCTGACGGCGGGCGCCGTCAAGGGCTGAAGGCCAAGGGCGGGCCGCGGCGCCTCAGGGCGCCATCAGGCC
>JAWKVR010000005.1:0-98963 GCA_041397945.1 Geminicoccaceae bacterium | reverse complement strand
ATGAAGGCGCAGACCGCCGGCCGCTCGAGCACCCGCTCGACGCCGACGATGTGATAGGCGAGCCCGGTGGCGAGGGCCGGGCCGAACGGCACGACGAGCCGCCCGGCACGGATGTCGCCGGCGACCAGGGGGCTCCGGCCGAGCGCTACCCCGACCCCCTCGATCGCCGCGTCGATCACCATGTTGGACTGGCCGAAGCGCCGGTTGTGCGCGGGCCGGAGCCCGCCCAGGCCCACCGCCGCCAGCCAGCGCGCCCAGCCCACGCCGACGCCCTCGCCCGTCGGCAGGTCGTCGTGCAGCAGCGTCATGGCCGCGAGATCGGCCGGCTCGCGCAGCTGGCGGGCGAGCCTGGGGGCGCAGACCGGCGCCATGCGCTCGCCCAGCAGCAGGGTCGAGCCGAGGCCCGGCCAGCTGCCGCCGCCATAGCGGATGGCGAGGTCGGCCTCGCCCAGCACCAGCTCGCTGTGCCGGCCGCTCGCCATCACGTCGACCTCGATCGCCGGGTGGCGCTCGTCGAAGCGGACCAGCCGCGGGAACAGCCACTTGACGACGAAGCCGGGCAAGGCGCTGACCACGACCCGGTCGGCCCGACGCTCGCGACGCAACGCGTCGAAGGCGTGGTGGATGCGGCCGAGCCCGCCGATCACCGCCTCGGCGAGACGCTCGCCCTCGGGCGTGGCCACCACGCCGCGGCCGCGCCGCTCGAAGAGCGGGCAGCCGAGCCGAAGCTCCAGCTCCCTGATCTGGTGGCTGACCGCACTCTGCGTCCGGCCGAGCTCGTCCGCCGCCGCCGTGAAGCTGCCGAGCCGGACCGCGGCCTCGAGGACCCGGAGCGTGGCGAGCGGCGGCAGATCGGCGTAGCGCATGGCGACCCATGAGCTGGACTCATACCACGAATGAACTACGGGATATTGATCGGCCGGTCCAGAAGAGCGAAACTTCGACCGTCTCGGCCCTCGGCACATGAAAACTGAAAGCGCCACCATGGCCTATGCGTCAGCCCTAACGGTCGACGTGGCCTCGCTGCCCGTCATCGACCTCGACCCACTCATGAGCGGGACCGCGGCGGGGCTGGAGCGGACCGCCGCCGCCCTGACCGACGCCGCGGAGCGCGTCGGCTTCTTCTACGTCACCAATCACGGCGTGCCGGCGGCACTGATCGAGGCGGCCGCCTCGGTCTCGCGCCGCTTCTTCGAGGCCCCGCGCGAGCGCAAGGCGACGGTGGCGGTCCGGGGCCGGCATCGCGGCTGGCTCGATCCCGGCGAATCGGTGATGGAGGGTGCGCGGCGCCCCGACCTCAAGGAGAGCTTCATCTGGGGCATCGAGGTCGCGGCCGACGATCCGGCGCTGGCCACCAACCCGCTCCTCGCCCCCAATCGCTGGCCCGCCTTCCTGCCCGAGCTGCAGCCGACCCTCTCCGCCTATCTCGACGCCGCCCATGCCTGCGGCTGGCAGCTCCTGCGCGCCTTCGCCCATGCGCTCGGTGTGCCGGCCGGCCACTTCATCGCCCATATCGACAGGCCGGTCAGCCGGGGCGGGACGATCTACTACCCGCCGCAACTGCCGGCCGCCGGCGCCGACCAGTTCGGCGTGGCCCCGCACACGGATTTCGGCTGCCTCACTTTGCTCTGGCAGGACATGGTGGGCGGCCTGCAGGTCCGCGCCAATGACGGGAGCTGGGTGGCAGCACCGCCTATGGCCGACTGCTTCGTCGTCAATGTCGGCGATCTCCTCGCCCGCTGGACCAACGATCGCTTCCGCTCGACGCCGCACCGGGTGGTCAACACCTCCGGCCGCGCGCGCCAGTCGATCGCCGTCTTCGTCGACCCGAACGCCGAGCAGGAGGTGGTGCCGGTCTGTGCCGAGGGCGAGCCCGCCCGCTACCCGCCGGTCACGGTCGGCGAGCATATCGAGCGCCGCTACAACGCCTCCTTCGCCTATCGGCAGCGCCCGACCGGGGATCAGCCGAAGGTGCCCTCTTGACCGCGCGCGCCACCCTGCTCGACCCCGCCTGGCACTATGTCGAGAAGCCCGAGATGGCGCAGTTCCGCGCCGCCGACTGGCAGGTGCTGGAGCCGCAGAAGCGGGTCTACTACCAGCACTCGCGCGCCGATCACGCGCTGCGCCTCCTGCGCACCCTCGAGGCCGACCCGAGCTGGGGCTACGCGATCAACATCTTCGAGCACTGCCTGCAGTCGGCGACCATGCTGCTGCGCGACGGCCACGACGAGGAGACCGTGGTCGTCGGCCTCCTCCACGATGTCGGC
Source organism: Geminicoccaceae bacterium (assembly GCA_041397945.1). Lineage (GTDB taxonomy): Bacteria > Pseudomonadota > Alphaproteobacteria > Geminicoccales > Geminicoccaceae > SLRI01. The sequence continues at coordinate 96,696 of JAWKVR010000005.1, read as the reverse complement.
TTCACCATCTGCCCGGAGACGCACGGCGCCTTCGCCGCCGCACTCCTCGCCCCCTATGTCGACCCGAAGCACTGCTGGATGCTCGAGCGGCACGGCATCTTCCAGCTCCACCACTGCCACGAGCACCCCGACGCCGACCCGCACGAGCGTGAGCGCTGGCGCGGCCACCCGCATTTCGAGTGGGCCGCCACCTATGTCGAGCGCTACGACCAGAACGCCATCGACCCGGCCACCGGCTGGGCGCCGCTCGCCACCTTCGAGCCCATGGTCCGCCGCGTCCTCGCCGCCCCGCGCTACCGCGTGACCCCGCCCTGAGCTAGCTGCGTTTGATGAGGCTCACGCCGAAGAGCAGGATCAGGGCGCCGAGCACGGCCGTGACCAGCTGGCCGAAGAACCCGCCGAGATCGATGCCGGCGGCGCCCAGCACGTAGCCGCCGAGCACGGCGCCGACCACACCCACCACCATGTTGCCGATCAGGCCGAAGCCGCCGCCCTGGATGAGCTTGCCGGCGATCCAGCCGGCGAGGATGCCGATCAGCAGAAAAAGCACGATTCCCAAGGCCATGGCCTCCATCTGGATTGCCGGCCGAGCCTCGCTGCTCGCACCGCACCGGTCAAGACGGCAGGCCCATGAGCCGGAGCGTGGCGAGCGCCATCACCCGCATCGACGCCACCAGGTCCTCGATCGCCACGAACTCGTCCGGCTGGTGCGCCAGGTCGAGAATGCCGGGCCCGTAGGCGACGCAGTCGTGCAGGTGCCCGATCCGCGCGACGTGCTTCTGGTCATAGGTGCCGGGCGAGGCGACGAACACGGCCGGCCGGCCCAGCACCGCCTCGATGGCCATGGCCACTGCCCGGGGCACGGGTGCCGTGGGCTCGGTCATGATGGGGGCGACGTGCATCAGCTCGCGCAGGTCGTAGGCGAAGCCCGGTCGCTCGGCCGCGAGCCGGTCGAGCAGACCGCGGATCTCGCCCTCGACCTCCTCGACCCGCTCCTCGATGAGATAGCGCCGGTCGATGGTCAGCCGGCAGCGATCGGCCACGCAGGGGCTCGGCAGCCCGCCCGCCTCCGGCGCCGTGCCGGCCGTGATCGCATTGAGGTTCAGAGTCGAGGCCCGCGCCCCGTCCGGCACCACGGGCATCGCCGTCCGCCGTTGCTCGAGCCTGGGGTAGAGTTCCGTCTCGAGCGCCTGGACGAAGGCCCCCATGTGGCGGATGGCGCAATCGCCGAGAAAAGGCATGGAGCCGTGCGCGATCCGCCCCTTCGTCTCGATCTCGGCCCACCAGACCCCCCGGTGGCCGATGCACACCCGATCGACGTTCAAGGGCTCGGGGATGATCACGTGATCGACCCGCGGCTTGGAGAAGAAGCCCAGCTTCGCCAGATAGGCCACACCGCCGAAGCCGCCCGACCTCGTCCACCGTGCCCGAGATCTCGATGGCCCCACGGAGCGGCAGCCCCGCCGCCAGCGGGCCTCGACCGCCACCACCGCCGCCGCCAGCCCGCCCTTCATGTCGCAGGTGCCGCGCCCGTAGACCCGTCCGTCGCGGGCGACGCCGGCAAAGGGTCGACCGTCCAGCCCTGCCCCACCTCGACCACGTCGAGATGGCCGTTGAAATGGATGGTCGGCCCGGGCCGGCCGTCGCGTAGCGGCCGACGACATTGGTCCGGGGATAGCGATCGCTGTCGCCCGGCGCCCCCTCGCCCCGGATGTAGGCGACCTCGAAGCCGCTGGCGGCGACGCCGCCCGAGATGCTCGGCGCAGGGCGCATAGGCCTCGCCCGGCGGGTTGACGGTGGGAAAGGCGACAAGCTCTCGGGTCAGCTCGACCACGGCACCTTCCCGCTCGCCGATCGCCCGCTCCAGCTTGTCCATGCCGGCCCCCGTTATGAGGGGGAGCGTCGGGTGTCGTGGCGCCCCTGTCAATGGCGGCAGGGTCGAAGCCAACAGGGTTGGCAGCAGCAGGGAGGCCCCATCATGACCCATGCCGACAAGGTTGCCGCCAATCGCCTGGCAGGCGGCAGGCTCGACGGCCTCGCCATCGGCGAGGACGAGGGCTACGCGGTCCAGGAGGCGGCCAACGCCGCCCTCGCCGGCAAGCTCGGTGCCATAGCCGGCCACAAGATCGGTGCGACGGCCGAAGGCATGAGGAAGCTCCTCAACGTGCCCGGCCCCATCGCCGGCGACGTCTTCGCCTCGACCGTCCACGAGAAGCGGGCCACGCTCCGCCTCGCCGACTATGTCCGGCCCGGCCTCGAGACCGAGATCGCCGTCCGCATCGGCCGCGACCTCACCCCCGACGAGCCCCCTGGTCGAAGGAGCGCATCGCCGCCGCGGTCCCGGCCGTCCTGCCGGCCATCGAGATCGTCGACAACCGCTACACCGATTTCGCCAAGGCCGGGGCCGGCACCATCATCGCCGACAACGCCTTCAACGCCGGCAACATCCTCGGCCCCGAAACCACCGACTGGCAGGGCCTCCCCCTCGACCGCCTCACCGCCCGCACCCTGATCGACGGCCGCGAGGTCGGCACCGGCCTCTCCGACGAGCTCCTCGGCCACCCGCTCAACGCCCTCGTCTGGCTCGCCGACCGCTACGCCGGCCTCGGCCGAACCCTGCAAGCCGGCCGCTTCGTCAGCCTCGGCACCATCACCCCCGTCCAGTGGATCACCCGGCCCCTGCGCGGTGCGCATCGAGGTCGAGGGCCTGGCGGCGTCGAGTGGTGTTCGCGGCGCGCGGCGATCCTTGCGGCTGAAATCAGGCACCCCAAGTAAGAAGTGGTCGTCTTACCGAGAGCCATCATGCCCAGGCAACCGAAGCCACCGCACGGGTCAGCACGAAGGCGCAGCTCGTGCTGCCGAAACGCATTCGCGAAAGGCTCGGCATCAGCCCGGGCGATATCGTTCGTTTCGTCGAACGGGACGGTTCCGTCGTGATCGAGCGGCTTGAGCCCGAGTCCACCGAGGACCCGTTTGCGCTCTTCGGCGAATGGTCGTCGCCGGCCGATGTAAAGGCCTATGGAAAGCTTTGAGCCGTTCGATGTGGTGGCCGTGCCGTTTCCGTACGTCGAACGGCCCGTCACACAGCGGCGGCCGGCTGTCGTCCTGGCACTGCCTCCCAGCGGCAACCGGCATCCGTTGCTCTGGGTCATGATGATCACGAGCGCCACCAATCGACAGTGGCCGGGTGATATCCCCGTTGCCGACATCGAAGCAGCCGGCCTGCCTTACCCTTCCGTGATCCGATCAGCTAAGATTGCCGTCATCGAGCAGCGTGGCATCGAGCGAAAGGGCCGGCTCGCGGCCGCGGATGCGGCATGCCGCGGAATGCACTGGAGACGCTGATGCAACCCATTGCTCGCCGACGTGACGGCCGGGCTCGAGTGACCTAGTCCCGTCCGCCAGTCGAGCGCCCGCAGCTGCCAGCAGGCCCCGCATCGACGCCAGCATCCGCCCCGGCGCCGACCCGTACGCTACGAAGCCATGGTGGCGATAGAAGGCCTCTGCATTCGCGTCCTTGGCATCGACCACCATGGCGACCACGGCGATGCCGCTGCCGGCGGCCGGATGGCGGCGTCGGCCAGCAGCACCGAGCCGAGCTTCCGGCCCTGAAAGCGCTCGTCGACGGCGAGCCTGCCGATTCTGGCAGCCGGCAGGGTCGGGTAGCGCGGCAGCTTCCGCGTCAGCTCCGGCGGCGCCTCGGTCACGGGGATGTCGGCCGCCGAGAGCGTGTAGAAGCCGGCCACGGCACCGCTCTCGACATGGGTCGTCACGTAGCACACCGCCATGCCCCGGCGGGCGTCCTGGGTCACCTGCGTGCGGAAATACCGGTCGAGCGGCTCGCTGCCGCTCCTGAAGCCGGACCGCTCCTCCCGGCCGAGAACGGCAATCGCGAAGCCCGGCCCGGTCACGGCTCCCGGACGAGGCGCCGGTGATGGGCGAAGGCGCGCTTCATCGCCGAGGCGGGCTCGGGCGGATCGAGCAGGGCCTCGACGAAGAGCTTCTGGTCCGCGGCCGAGAGGCGAACGATCTGCGCCTCCTCGATCGCCTGCCGGGCCGCCCGCTCCGCCGCGGTGACGACGAAGTCGCTGAGCGAGCGGCCTTCCATCGCCGCCGCATGCCGAACCATGGCGAGGACCTCCGGCGTCAGCCGGGCCTCAATGCGCTCCGAGCGGGTGATCTGCCTGGCCATGCCTGTCTCCATCCTGCGTCCATGTACGGTATCTGCCCGTACATTTCAAGAGTCGATATGCCGATGCGCAGTCTTGCCTTTGCCCACCAATCAGGCGAACTCTGGGAGCGTCCCACCCGCAACCGGCAGGGCGAGCCCCACCCCATGACCCCACCCAACCGCGCCTCCGCCGAGACCCGCGCCGTGCAGGCGCTGCACGAGATCGAGGCGGCCACCGGGGCCGTCGTGCCGGGCATCCAGCCCTCCTCGACCTTCGCCCGCGATGCCGACTACGCGCTGCGCGACGGCTTCGTCTACAGCCGCGACACCTGCCCGACCGTGCGCCATGCGGAGCGCATCATCGCCAGCCTCGAGGACGGTGCCGCGGCCCTCCTCTTCGCCTCCGGCCTCGCCGCCTGCGCCGCCCTCCTCGAGACCGTGCCTGCGGGGAAGAGGATCGCCGCACCGCGCATCATGTATCACGGCGTCCAGGACTGGCTGGTGCGCCTTCGGGACCGGCGCGGCATCGGCCTCGACTTCTTCGACGCCGCGGATGCCGCAAGCCTCGCAGCATCCGTGCATCCCGGCGAGACGGCGCTCCTCTGGCTCGAGACGCCGGTCAACCCGAGCTGGGACGTGATCGACATCGAGGCCGCCGCTGCCATCGGCCATGCGGCCGGGGCGCTCGTCGCGGTCGACGGCACCTGCGCCTCGCCGGTGACCACCCAGGCGCTCAACCTCGGCGCCGACATCGTCTTCCACTCCGCCACCAAATATCTGAACGGCCACAGCGATCTCACGGCCGGCGTGCTGGTCGGCAAGGCCGAGGACGAGAGCTGGCGCGAGCTCACCTGGCTGCGCTCGAAGCTCGGCGGCGTGCTCGGCGCCTTCGAGGCCTGGCTGCTCATCCGCGGCATGCGCACGCTCTTCCTCCGCTTCGAGCGCGCCTCGGCCAGTGCGCTCGCCATCGCCCGGCATTTCGAGGGCCATCCCGCCATCGAGCGCGTGCTCTACCCGGGCCTCGCGAGCCACCCCCAGCACGGCATCGCGAAGCGCCAGATGACGCGGGGCTTCGGCGGCATGCTCTCGCTCCTGGTCGAAGGCGGCCCCGAGGCGGCCAAGCGCATCGCCACCTCGACCCGCCTCTTCCTGCCAGCCACGTCACTGGGTGGCGTCGAGAGCCTGATCGAGCACAGGAAGGCCGTCGAAGGCCCCAACAGCATCGTGCCGGGCAACCTGCTCCGCCTCTCGGTCGGCATCGAGGATACGGCCGACCTCATCGACGATCTGGACGCCGCCCTTCGGCCATGAGCGTCAGGATGCCGGCGACGAAGCCGCGCTCGAAGAAGAGCACGCTCAGCACCAGCAGCCCCGCGAGCGCCAGGAGCCAGTAGGCGCCGAGCAGGCCGGCCAGCACCGTCTCGGTCCAGCTCAGCAGCAAGGCGCCGAGGAACGCCGCGAGCAGCATCTCGCGGCCGCCGAGGGCCGTCCAGATCAGCACCTCGGCCGAGAGCCCGAAGCCGATCAGCTTGGGCGAGACGAAGCCGAACTGGCTGGCGAAGAGCGCGCCGGCGAGCCCGGCAATGGCGGCCGAGAGCGCGAAGCCGTGGCGCTTGATGGCGGCCACGTCGTAGCCGAGATAGCCGAGCCGGTCCTCGTTCTCGCGCACCGCCGTCATGGCGAGCCCTCTGGACGAGGCGAGGAGCGCCTCGAGCCCGACAAAGACGGCGAACGCCACACCCAGCATGACCCAGTAGGTCGGCAGCGCGTCGAAGAGCGCCGGCCCGCCGCCGTCGAGGCCGAGCGCCAGCGGCGGCACCCCGATCAGCCCGTTCAGCCCGCCGAGCCAGGCGGAGCCCTGGGTCAGCCGCTCGGCCATGACGGCGAGCGCCAGCATGGTGATGCCGAAATAGGCCCCTCTCAGCCCCCGCCCGTGGAAGAGGAAGAAACCCAAGAGCTGTGCTGCCGCCCAGGGGACGAGGCAGGCGAGCACGAGGCCGAGCCAGGAGGAGGGCCAGGCCTCGAGCCCCGGCAGCCGGCCCATGGTGGCGAGCGCCATGGCATAGGCGCCGAGGCCGAAGAAGAGCGCCTGGCCGAACGACAAAAGGCCGAGCCGGCCCCAGGCGAGGGCGAGGCTCATGGCGAAGAGGCCGTAAGTGAGGAACTGGGCGAGCTGCAGCACCTGCCACTCGCCGATCCCGAGCGGCAGGAGGGCGAGGCCCAGCCAGACGAGGCCCTGGACGAGCCGCTGCCTCGTCATCGCCGCTGCCGGAACTGGCCGACGAGGCCGTTCGGCAGGAGCCGGATGACGACGATGGCGAGGCCCAGGACCACGAGCTCGGCCACGGCCGGCGAGGCGACGCGCGCCACCAGGCTCTGGCTGCCGCCGACCACGACCCCGCCCGTGACCACGCCCAAAAGCTCGCCCGCCCCGCCGGTCAGGATGGCGAGGAAGGCCGGGATGAGAAAGCCCAGCCCCATCTGCGGATCGACGCTCAAGAGCGGCGCCATGACCACGCCGGCGAGCCCGGCGAGCCCCGCACCGAAGGCGAAGGTGAGCCGGTCGAGCCCGCGGCTGTCGATGCCCATGGCCTCGGCGGTGGCACGGTCGGCGATCGTGGCCCGGGCGGCGAGGCCGAGCCGGGTGCGGTGGAAGAGCCAGAAGCAGAGGAGGATGACGGCCAGCGACACGCCCATGATGAACAGGCGATAGGCCGGGAAGGGCTGGCCCAGGATGGCGAGCCGGAGATCGAAGGGTGCCGCCACCACCCTGCTCTGCGGCCCGAACCACAGGATGACCGCCTGGCGGATCAGGAGCGAGAGCCCCCAGGTGGCGAGGATGCTGTCGAGCACGCGCCCGTAGAGGTGGCGGATGACCAGGGCCTCGAGCAGCAGGCCGATGAGCCCGACGACGAGCGGCCCCAGCACCAGCGCCAGCCAGAACGAGCCGCCCATGCCCTGGACCACGAGCAGCGTGTAGGCGCCGAGCAGGAAGAGCTCGCCATGCGCCATGTTGATGATGCGCATCATGCCGAAGACGACCATCAGCCCCATGGCGACGAGGATGATGGCCAGCACGAAATTCAGGGCATCGAGCAAGGCGAGGACGAGGTCGGCCGCCATGGCTGTCAGATCGAGAGCCGGGCTTCGAGCACCGGCAGCGCAGCCGCCAGCCCCGCCGCCTCGACGACGAGATCGATCCGCCCCTTCTCCATCACCAGCACCCGGTCGGCGAGGCCAAGCGCGAGATCGAGATTCTGCTCGACCAGCAGGAGCCCGATCCCGTCCTCGCGGGCGATGGCGGCCAGCGTCTCGGCCAGCCGGTCGACCAGCGAGGGCTGGATGCCCTCGGTCGGCTCGTCGAGCAGCAGCAGCCGCGGCCGGCCGACCAGTGCCCGGGCAATGGCGAGCTGCTGCTGCTCGCCGCCCGAGAGGGTCGCCGCATCCTGCCGCCGCCGCTCGGCGAGGACCGGAAAGCGCTCCAGCAGGTGCGCGTCGAGCCGGGCACCATGGCCGAGCCCGCCAATGGCGAGGTTCTCCTCGACGCTGAAGCCGGCGAAGATGGCGCGGCCCTGCGGCACCCAGCCGATCCCGGCCCGCGCAATCCGGTGCCCTGCCAGGCCGGCGAGCTCCTGCCCACCCAGGCGCACGCTGCCGGCGGCGGGCGGCAGGAGGCCCATCAGCGTTTTCAGCGTCGTCGTCTTGCCGGTGCCGTTCCGCCCCAAGAGGCAGGTGATGCCGCCCGCCTCGACGGCGAGATCGACGCCGTCGAGGATGCGCGCACCGCCATAGCCGGCGACGAGGCCCCGGACCTCGAGCAGGGCCGCCATCAGGCGCGCTTGCCGAGATAGAGCTCGCGCACCACGGGATCCTGGCCGACCTCGGCATAGCTGCCGGTCGCCACCACCCGGCCCTGCAGCATGACGGCAACCTGCACGTCGAGCTCGCGCACGAAAGCCATGTCATGCTCGATGACGACGGCGGCGACACCGTCTTTGGCGTTGAGCTCGCGGAGCAGTGTCGCCGTCTGCCGCGTCTCGGCCCGGGTCATGCCGGCGGTCGGCTCGTCCAGCAGGAGGAGGCGCGGCCCGAGCGCCAGCAGCATGGCGATCTCGAGCCACTGCCGCTGGCCATGCGCCAGCCGGCCGGCCGGCGTGTCGGCATGGCCATCGAGCCCGACCCGCTCCAGCAGCCCCGGCGCATCCACCGGGCCACGGACGGCCGGCGAGGCCGCGAGGCCCAGGTGCTCGGCCACGGTGAGCGCCGCGAACAGCCCCGGCGTCTGGAACTTGCGGGCAATGCCGAGCCGGGCGCGCTCCGCCGGCCCCTCGGCCTCGAGCCGCCGGCCGGCGAACTCCAGCCTGCCGGCGTTCGCCGCCGTCTCGCCGCTCAGCACGCGAAAGAACGTGGTCTTGCCGCAGCCATTGGGGCCGAGCAGGCAGAGCAGCCCGCCTTCGTCGAGCGTCAGCGAGAGCCCGGCCAGCGCCTGCACGCCGCCGAAGCGCTTCTCCAGCCCTTCGACGGCAAGCAGCGTCATCCGCTCGAAGCCAGATCGGGCGCTCAGTTGCAGCCGGCTTCGGGGGCTATCCGGCCGAGCCGGTCGACCACCTCGAGCCCGTCGCCCACCGTGTGGGCGAGGAACATCTCCATGGTCACGTGATGGTCCTCCGCCCCGATCGAGAGGAGGCCCGTCGGCGTCTCGATCTCGAGCCCCTCGAGCCCATCCACCAGCGCCTCGGAGTCGATCGTGTCTGCCCCTTCGAGCGCCTGGGCAACGGCGATCACCGCGTTGTAGTGGGTCATGGTGTAGTGCGAGGCAACGACATCGGGCCCCGCCATCTCGGCGAGCCGGGCGGTGAAGTACTGGACCCCTTCCGAGGGATCGGCCGCGGTGAAGGGGACGGTCACCCACATGTCCTGCGCCTTGCCCTCACCGAAAGCGCCCAGATAGTCCTCGGAGAAGCCGAGGAAGCCGACCGTCACCTTCTCCAGGAGGCCGAAATCCTCGGCCTGGCGGATGAAGGTGATGCCATCCGCACCGGGCAGCGCGAAGAGCAGCACGTCCGCCCCGCTCTCCTCGATCCGGCGGACCACCGGCGCGAACTCGGTCACCCCCCAGGGCGTGAACTCGGTGCCCACCACCTCGCCGCCGGCCTCGGCGACGAGCCCCGCCGCCGTCTCGAACATCTTCTGCGGCCAGACATAGTCGGCGCCGAACATGTAGAACTTCTTGCCGCGATTCTCGGCGAGATAGGGCACCAGCTCGGCCAGCTCCTGGTTCGGCACCGAGTTGAAGGCGAAGACATAGCGCGAGCAGGCACCGCCCTCGTAATTGGTCGCATAGAGCAGCGGCACCTTGGCGCGCTCCATGGTCGGCACCATGGCGTCGCGCGCGTTGGAGGTGATGGGGCCGAGCACCGCGATCACGCCATCGCCCCGGGTGAGCTTGGTGGCGCGCTCGACCGAGGTCCGGGGATCCGTCTGGTTGTCCTCGTAGATCACCTCGACCGGCCGGCCCTGGATGCCGCCCGCGTCGTTGATCTCCTTGACCGCGAGGTCGATGCCGAGCCGCGCCTGCCCGCCGAAGAGCTCGAGCCCGCCCGAGAAGGGCAGCACCGCGCCGAGCTTCACCGGCGGCTCCTGGGCCGAGGCAACGCCACCGAGAAGCCCTGCCGCCAGACCCGCCGCCAGCATCAGACCGCTACGCATCGTCCCTCTCCTTTTTGGAATTGCCGAAGCATAGGAAGATCGGGCGGCCGCTGTAAACGGCGTCTCGACCACCGGGCAGCGAGACGACGCCGCCCGCCGCTCAGGGGATCAGCCGGTCGGCGCGCAGCTCGGCGAAGAGGTCGAGGAAGGAATCCTCGGTCGCGCGATAGCCGGCAAAGCCCCGCCGGCGGCTGTTCGCCATGTCGGTCATCACCTCGAGCGGCCGGCCGAGGTCGAGATCGGTGTGCCAGGGCGAGGCCAGCCGGTCGAGCTCGGGCTCGACCAGCCCGTGCCGGGCCACGATGTCGCGCCAGAGCGGGCCGCAATCGGCCATCTGCGCCTCGAGCGGATGGACCGTGCCGTCGAAGCCGTGCGCCTCGACGCCGAACCAGGCGGCCAGCCGCGGCCAGAGCCAGGACCAGCGAAAGAGATCGCCATTGACGATGTTGAAGGCCTCGTTCCGCGCCGCCGGGGTGGTCGCGGCCCAAAGGAGCTGCTCGGCCAGCACCCGCGCATCGGTGACGTCCGAGAGACCCTGCCACTGCGCCTGCGAGCCCGGCCACCGGAAAGGCCGGCCGGTGGCCTTGCAGATGCTGGCGAAGACGGCGAGCGTGGTGCCGAGGTTCATGGCGTTGCCGACCGCCTTGCCGATCACCGTGTGCGGCCGGTGCACGCTCCAGGCGAACCCGTCGCGCGCCGCCGCCGCGAAGACCTCGTCCTCCTGCGCATAGTAGAAATTCTGCAAGGGCAGCCGCGGCTGGGCCTCGCGCAGCGGCGTCTCCGGCAGCGTGCCGCTCGTGACATAGGCCTCGAACGGGCCGAGATAGTGCTTGAGCCCGGTGACCAGCGCCACGTGCCGCACCGTTGCCTTCGGCGACAGGGCGTCGAGCAGGTTCTCGACCATCGCCGCGTTGACCCGGCAGTTCTCCGCCTCCGTCGCCTGCCGCATCCAGGTGGCGATGAAGACATGCGTGGGTGCCACGTCGGCCAGAGCTGCGGCGAGCGAGGCCGGGTCCAGAAGATCGGCCGCGACCGGCAGCAGCCCCTCGATCTCGCTCCCCGGGCGGCGCGCCAGGCCATGCGTCGCCCAGCCGAGGGCGATCAGCCGCCGCGCCACGGCGCTGCCGATGATGCCGGTCGCACCCACGACCAAAGCCGTTCCCCGCATCGCCCGTTCCCCCCGCGTCCCTGCGCAATCGCACACTTTCTAGGCCAAGTGGGCTTGCGGTGCATGGCCTATTGTGGGACTCGCCGGGTCGTCGAGATTCGAAGCCCGGAGGCAATGCGTTGCAGAGGAAGAACGGCGAGAAGCCGAACATCGTGCTGATCGAGGCCGATCAGATGACCGGGCTGGTGCTGCCCATCTACAACCCGAAGGCGCAGGCGATCACGCCGCACCTGACGGCCCTCGCCGAGGAAGGCCTGCTCTTCGAGAACGCCTACTGCAACTCGCCGCTCTGCACGCCGTCGCGCGCCGCGATGTTCAGCGGCTCCAGGATCACCACCAACGAGATCTGGGGCAACGGCTCGGAGCTGACCGCCGACACGCCGACCATGATGCATTTCCTGAAAAGCGCCGGCTACCGGACGGTCTGCTCGGGCAAGACGCATTTCGTCGGCGCGGACCAGCTGCACGGCTTCGACTACCGGCTCACCACCGACATGTACCCGGCCAATTTCGGCTGGTCGATCGACTGGAAGCCCGAGGTCGGCTACCGGCCCGGCACCTCGGTCACCCGGATCGACGTCCCGCCCGTCTGCCGCGTCACCAACCAGATCCTCTACGACGAGGAGGTTCAGTTCCGCGCCATCGAGTTCCTCCGCTACGAGGCGCTGGAGCCCAAGGACAGCCCCTTCTTCCTCCACGTCTCCTTCACCCAGCCGCACGACCCCTACCAGACCGAGCCGAAGTTCTGGGAGCTTTACGACGACATCGACATCGCCCCGCCGGCCATGCCGGCCGAGGCCGATGCGGACGCCCACCCGGTCACCCGCTGGCTCAAGATCCACCACGGCATCGACCAGTTCCCGCCGACCCCCGAGATGGTGATCGCGGCGCGCCGCGCCTACTACGCCATGATCACCCAGATCGACGCCTATGTCGGCGAGATCGTCGCCCGGCTGAAGCAGCTCGGCCTCTACGACGACACCATCATCGTCTTCTGCAGCGACCACGGCGACATGATGGGCGAGCGCGGCATGTGGTTCAAACGCACCTTCTACGAGCAGTCCGCCAAGGTGCCGCTGATCGTCCACAACCCCAAGCGCTACGCCCCGAAGCGGGTCGGCGAGGTGGTCTCGCTCGCCGATCTCTGCCCGACCTTCGCCGAGATCGCCGGGGCGAAGGCGCAATCGGACCGCTTCGGCAGCAAGGACAGCGACAGCTTCGCGCCCCTGCTCGAAGGGCCCATGCCGGACTGGAAGGACCAGGCGATCATCGAGTATTTCGGCCCCGGCGTGGAGGAGCCCTGGCTGGCGATCCGCAAGGGGCCGCTCAAATACGTCCACACCAGAAACCACGACCCGCTGCTCTTCGACGTCGCCGCCGACCCCGGCGAGACGACCAACCTCATCGGTGAGCTCGAGGGCGAGGCGGCGAAGCTGCATCGCCTGCTCCTCGAAGGCATCGACCTCGACGAGCGGACCGAGACCGCCATCGCCAGCAAGCAGACGCGCGTCTTCCTGCATTCGGTGATGGCCGGCAGCCCCGGCTATCGCTGGGACTACCAGCCCGAGTTCGACGCCGCCGAGCAGTATGTGCGCGGCCCGAACGTGCCGATCTACGGCTGATCCGGGCGGCCCGGCGCCGGGCCGGGCCGCCCTTCCGGGTCAGGGCGATCACATTGCCGTCGGCGATGATCTGGTCGAGCGCCGGCAGCTTGGGGCCGAGCCCCGGCTCGCCGAAGGCCAGATAGGTCGAGCCGGTCCCGCCCTCGGGGTCCAGGGCCGCCGCGATGTCGAAGGGCTCGCCGACCAGGAGATCGGCGAAGCCGTCGCCGTCGACATCGCCGCCGCCGGCCACGGTGAAGCCCAGATGGCCGTCGATCCGCCAGCCGCCGAGGATGCCGCCGGTGTCGTCGATCAGGCTCGCCAGATCGAGCTCGGCGCCGAAGCTCTGCGGCCGAAGATGACGAAGGCCTCGCCGCCGCCCTCCGCACTCAGCCGGTCGGCGTAGCGCGCACCCACGAGCAGGTCGTCGAAGCCGTCGCCGTCCACGTCGCCGACCCCCGCCACCGACCGGCCGAAGCCGTCGCCATTGGCCGGCCCGCGCATGACGAAGCCGTTGCTGCCGTCGAGATCGCCGAGGCTGAAGCGGGCGGGGAAGCCCTGGTCGGTGCCGAAGATCACGTAGGCGGCACCATCCGGCCCGAGATCCGGCCGGGGTGCCGCGTAGGCGCCGATGACGATGTCGGCGAAGCCGTCGCCGTTCAGGTCGCCGGCCCCGGCGAGGCCGAACCCGGCAAAGCCGTTCTCGTAGGCCCCCTCGATGATGAAGCCGTTGCTGCCGTCGAGATCGGTCGGATCGAGGCTCGCCTCGCCCGCCCCGGCCCGGCCGAAGACGACATAGGCCTCGCCCGCCTTGGCGAGCCCGTTCGGGCTCGCGTCCTGGCCGCTGATGGCGACGTCGGCGAGGCCGTCGCCATTGACGTCGCCGAGCATGGCGACGCTGCGGCCCGACTGGTCGAACATGGCGCGGCCCTCGACGCGGAACCCGTCCTCGCCGTCGAGCGCCGCAAGCTCGACCCGCTCGCCGAGCCCGCCGGCCTGGCCGCGCACGACATAGCTCAGCCCGCCATTGTAGCTCGCATACTCGGCCTCGCCGAGCCGGGCGCCGATGACGATGTCGGCGAAGCCGTCGCCGTCGATGTCGCCACCCCCGGCGACGCTGATCCCGGTCTCGTCGCCCGCGGCGGTGCCGGCCAGCACCGTCGGCCGCAGTGCCGCCGCCTGGTCGGCCGCGGCGAGGTCGATCACCGGGCTGCCGTCGAGCACCGCCCCGTAGAGCAGCACCGCCTCGCCCGCCCCGTTCCCGGCGCGCCCACGAGCAGGTCGGCGAGCCTGTCGCCATCCACGTCCCCGGCCCCGGCGACCGCCCAGCCGAACCGGTCGCCGGCCTCGGCACCCAGGATCGCCACGCCGTTCGTGCCGTCGAAGCTCGCGACCGGGACGATGGGCGGGATGGTGCCGTCCGTGCCGAAGAAGAGATAGACCGCCCCGGCCCCGTCGCGCACCTCGCCGTCGGCGCCCGTGACATCGGCGTGCGGCGCCCCGATGGCGATGTCGGCGAAGCCGTCGCCGTTGAAATCGCCGATGATGGCGGCCGCGTGCGCTCGGCCCGGTCGCCGGCCCCGATGCCGTCGAAGCGGACGAGGCGGGCGGTCTCCGATCCCGGCGCGCCGGCTCGGGATCGGGATCAGGCACGACCTCCGTGGGCAGGCTCTCGACCTTCAGTGTGAGATCGTCGAAGTCGAAGTCGCGCAGGTCCTCAAAGGCGATCCAGGCCTCGCCCGGCGCCTCGCCCCAGGCCGAGACCGTGCGCTCCTCACCACCCTTGTTGAGCGAGTTGGCGAGCGCGTCGCCGGGATCGCCGTCCGTGGTGTGGAAGATGTTGCCGCCCAGCGCCTGGCCGCTCGCCGTGTCGACCAGGGTCAGATGGTTGGCGTCGGTGAAGCTGCCGCCCGTGGAGCCGTCGCGGCTGTCGACGAAGGCGAGGCCGTCGCTCTCCAGACTGTCCAGCGCATTCTTCGTGCCGCCATTGGCGATCAGGAAGAGCCCGAAGCGGGTGCCGGCGGCGAAGTCGTCGACGCCGTAGACCTCGCTCATCAGGATCTCGCTGCCGAGCGCCGCCCCCTTGGTGTCGGTGACGACGATCCGCGGATCGACGAAGCTGCCGTCATCGGCGATCCGGTAGACCCCCACCGAGTTGCGGTAGCCGGCGAGCTGATCCACCAGCGTCAGCCGGAGATCGCCGCCCGTCGCCAGGGTCAGCATCGACGCGTCGGTGCCGTTGATCAGCTCGGGTTCGAGGGCCGTACGGTTGGCGCGCGTCGGCAACGGGTCGAGCATCGGGGCACCTCGGGTGAGATTATTCTACCCTAGGTAGATAACGGCTCGATCACCTCCTGTAAACGGCGAAGAACTCCCGGCCTCAGCCGCGCGGCTGCATCTCCCTGGCGAACTGCCGCCACTTGGCGACGTATCTCGCCGTGCCCCAGCGCATCCGCTCCGCCTGCTCGGGCCGCACCTCGCCCTTGATCTTGCCGGGCATGCCCATGACGAGGCTGTTGTCCGGGATCTCCTTGTTCTCCGCGATCAGCGCCTTCGCCCCGATCAGGCAGTTCCGGCCGATCTTCGCCCCGTTCAGGATCACCGCCCCGATGCCGATGAGCGAGCCCTCGCCGATCGTGCAGCCATGCAGCATGGCCATGTGCCCGACCGTGACGTCGGGGCCGATGACCAGCGGATAGCCCGGGTCGGTGTGCAGCACGCAGCCCTCCTGCACATTGCTCCCCCGCCCCACCGTGATCAGCTCGTTGTCCCCCCTGAGCACCGCCCCGAACCACACGCTCGCATCCGTCTCCAGCCGAACCTTGCCGACCAGCACCGCATTGGGAGCGACCCAGAAATCTGGTCGGCGGTCTCCGGGGAATGGGCGCCAAGGCTGTACAACATCACGGTCCTCCTCGCGTGGGCTGACCTGCGAGAAGGCGTCACCGCCCCGTCCGGCGGACCGGGATTCCGGCACGCTGCAAGTCCGGAGCCGGCGGTAGCCACTACGCCCAGCACCACCGCCTGCTCCATCGGCGGCAGCAACCACAGGCAGGCGAAAAGCTCCACCGAAGTCAGTCGAGGTGAAATATCGGGCCATGAAGACGACGCCGATTGCCCGTTGTTTCTAGCGGATCTGCCGGCCGGCCGAAACGGTGGCCAGTAAAGTCGCCGGAGGCTCCTGCATGACAAGTCGGTAGCCTTTGTATAGGATGAATGAGATCGCACAACGACCGCAGGCTCTTTCTCAACCATTGATTGAACTTGAGCCTGCGCGCTTTGTAACGAGACCCGGGTTTGGGCGCAGAGGTCTGATCGGGGGTCGGCGTGGACGTTGCACTCTGGTTGCGCGAATTGGGCCTCGGGCAATACGCCCGGGTCTTCACCGACAACGAGATCGACGCCGCGGTTCTCGACCGGCTCACGGCCGAGGACCTGAAGGACATGGGAATCACGATCGTCGGGCATCGGCGCAAGCTGCTCGATGCGATCGAGGCGCTCCGTGGCTCGACCAGGGTCTCGTCGACCGACGAGGCGGCGACCGGCGCGGCGGGTGCTCGGGCCGCTGTTCCGGCCGATGCCCCGGGCCAGGCGGAGCGTCGGCAACTGACCGTGATGTTCGTCGATCTGGTCGATTCGACGGCCTTGTCCGCCCGCCTCGATCCCGAGGAGATGGGTGAGATCCTGGCGACCTATCAGAATGTCGTCGCTCGCGAGATCACCCGATATGGCGGTGCCGTCGCGAAGTTCATGGGCGACGGTGTCCTCGCCTATTTCGGCTGGCCGCAGGCGCACGAGGACGACGCCGAGCGGGCGGTGCGGGCCGGCCTGGATCTGGCGCGGGCCGTCGCCGGCATGCCCGCCGAGGACGGCACGTCGCTGGCCGTGCGCGTGGGCATCGCCACCGGCCTCGTGATGGTCGGCATGACCATCGGCCAGGGCACGGCGCAGGAGCAGGCAGTGGTCGGCGACGCGCCGAACCTCGCCGCGCGACTGCAGAGCCTGGCGCAGCCCGGGACCGTCGTCGTCGGTGCCAGCACCCGGCTGCTGCTGGGTGATCTCTTCGATCTGCATGACCTCGGCCCTCTGGCGCTCAAGGGCTTCGACGAGCCGGTTGCCGCCTGGTCGGTCATCGGCGCGAGCCGGGTGGAAAGCCGCTTCGACGCGCTGCGCGTGGCGGCGTTGACGCCCTTTGTCGGGCGCAGCCACGAGCTCGCGATCCTGCAGGAGCGCTGGAGCTGGGTCCACGCCGGAGAGGGGCAGGTCGTGCTCGTCGCCGGTGACGCCGGCATCGGCAAGTCTCGCCTTCTGCGCGAGTTGCGGCAGACGCTCGACGGCGAGGCGGTCACCACGCTGCGCTACTACGGCTCAACGTACCACACCAACAGCGCGTTCCACCCGATCCTGGAGCAGCTCAGGCGCGCGGCGGGCTTCGCTCCCGAGGACGACCCGGCGACCAGCCTCACCAAGCTCGAAGCCCTCCTCGCGCACGGTTCCAACCAGCTCGCGGAAGGCGTGCCGCTCATCGGCAGCCTCCTGTCGATCCCGACCGGCGAGCGCTACCCGCCCCGGGAAACGAGCGCGGCGCAGCGCAAGCAGCACACGATGGCGGCGCTCGTCGATCAACTGGAAGACCTGGCGCGGGCCGGGCCCGTCCTCCTCCTGTTCGAGGATGCCCACTGGTTCGATCCGTCGACGCTCGAGCTGCTGGATCTCGTCGTCGACCGGGTCCGCCGCCTGCGCGTGCTGATGCTGGTCACCTACCGGCCCGAATTCGTGCCGGGCTGGAACGGCCAGAGCCATGTCACCCAGCTGCCGCTCAACCGCTTGGGTCGCACCCAGGTCGCGGCTCTGGTCGGTGAGGTTACGGGCGGCCGCGCGCTCCCGTCGGCGGTGCTCGAGGGCATCGTCGTCAAGACGGACGGCGTGCCCCTGTTCGCCGAGGAGCTGACCAAGACCATGCTGGCCTCGGACTGGCTGGTCGACACCGGCGGCCGCTATGAGGTTGCCCGCCCGCTCCCTTCGTTCGCGATACCGGAAACGCTGAGCGATTCCCTGATGGCGCGGCTCGACCGGCTGGGACCGGTGAAGGAGGTGGCGCAGATCGCGTCGGTCATCGGCCGCGAGTTCGACCAGGCCACCCTGGCCGCCGTCAGCCCCGAAAGCGGGCAATTCCTGCTCACCGCGCTCGACCAGCTCGTCGCGGCAGGTCTCGTCTTCCGGCACGGGGCCTCGCCCGAGATCAGCTACAGCTTCAAGCATGCGCTCGTGCGCGACGCGGCCTATGCGAGCCTGCTGCGCGAAAATCGCAAGCGACTGCACCGACGTGTCGCCGAAGTGCTCGCCGGCCCGCAGGACGCCGACCCCGCCCTCCTCGCCCATCATTGGGAGCAGGCCGGCGATCCGGAACGCGCGCTGCCGCAGCTGATGCGAGCCGGCGACGACGCCGCGAGCCGCTTCGCCATCTGGGAGGCCGTCGCCCATTACTGGCACGCGGCAGCGCTCCTGGAGGCGCTCCCGGAATCCGCGGAGCGGCGGTCCGCTCACCTGCAGATCGTCCTCTCGATGATCGAAACGGCAACGGCCAGCAGCGAGGCCGGCGATTTCTGGCATGACGACACCGAGCGCGACGCGGCGTTCAGGCATGTCGACAAGGCGCTGGCGACGGCGGAGGCCAGGGCGGATCGGGCGAGCCTGGCGAGGCTCGAGGCGTTCAAGGGCAAGAACCAGCACGACGAGGCCCTGCTCGGTCGGGCCGCGGGTCATGCCAGGGCGATCGGCGACCAGCGCCTCGAGGCCGACATCGTCCGCCAGCATGCCGGATTCTGCGGTCACATGGGCCGGTTCCAGGAATCCGAGGCCCTGGTCGACCGGGCCATCGAGCTGCTCGAAAGCCTCGGCTCGGAGGTCGAGCTGGGCTTCGCGATGGCGTCCTACGGCCGCTGCTATCGCGCCCGGGCCGGCAAGCTGCAGGAGGCCCTGAGCCTCGCCGAGCGGGCGCGCATGATCGCCGATCGCGTTGGCGACCTGAAGCTCCGCTCATGGCTGGCCATGGAGTCGGAGCCTTGCATGTACAAGGGCGCCTGGGACGACACCGTCGTCGTCGCGCGCACGTATCTGCCGATTGCCTGGGGCGTCGGGAACTGGGCCGTCGTGCTCTGGTCGTCGGCGTTCGCCACCATCGCCGAGCTCAGGCTGGGTCGCCTGCAGGCCGCCGAGGAGCTGATCGTGCGGGCGGTCGAGGAGGCCGCACCGCCGGCAGGCGACGACTTCCCCAAGATCTACGCGCAGATCGCCATGGCGCAGCTTCGCCTCGCCCAGGGCGCGACGGATCTGGCACTGGAGGCCGCCGAGCTCGCGATGCGCCACACCGAGCGATCGATGCTGCCGCAACTGGAGCTCGGCGCCGCGCATCGCACCTGTGGCGAGGTCCTGCTTGCCATGGGCCGGCTGGACGAGGCGGAACGGCATATCGGGCAGAGCCTCGCGATCCTCGGTGCCATCCAGTCGCGACCGGAGCTCGGCCAGAGCCTGATGGCCTATGGCAGGGTCAGGAGCACCACCGACCCGCCGCTCGGCCAGGACTATCTGCGGCGCGCCATGACACTGTTCACGGAGATCGGCGCGTCGGGCTGGGTATCCGAGGCCGAGGATGCGCTGGCTCATCTGGCTGACGGGCCGCTGCAGCGCAGCGCATCACCCGATCCGCAGATCTGACCAGCCCCCTACTCCATCGGCGGCAGCGACCGCAGATAGGCGATGATCGCCGCCATGTCGGGCTCGCTGATGTTCTTGTAGTAGGCGAAGGCCATGGGCGGCATGAGCGGCCGGTCGTCGCGGCTGACGCCCTCGCGGATGGCCCGCGCGATCTCGGCGTCGGACCAGTCGCCGAGCCCGGTCGGGGTCAGGTTGGCGGAGACCGAGATGCCCCAGGGGCCGGGGAACTCGAAGCCGCCGGCCCCCAGCCGGTGCTCGAAATCGGGGTGGCCGTGCTCGCCCATCGGCGTGTGGCATTCGACGCAGTGGGCGATGGGCCCGGCCAGATAGGCGCCATAGGCCACCTGGTCGGCCGGGTCGGGCGCCTGCACCGAGGCGATCGGGTCCGTCCAGGCGGGCGGCAGGGGGAAGCTGTAGACCGAGGGCTCGGTCTCGTTGACCACCGGCGGCACGGTCCGGAGATAGGCCACGATCGCCATCAGGTCGTCGTCGGCGATGCCGTGATAGAGGGGATAGGGCATGGGCGGGCCGATCAGGCTGCCGTCGGGGCGCACGCCCTCGCGGATCGCCCGGGCGATCTCTGCGTCGCTCCAGGTGCCGATGCCGGTGGCAGGGTCCGGCGTGATGTTCGCCGGGACCGCCGGAAGACACCCATGTCGATGACCTGGCCGCCGGCGAGATGACGGCTCGCGTCCGGCCCGTCGGGGCCCATCGGTGTGTGGCAGTTGCCACAGGCGGCGATGGTCTCGACCAGATAGCGCCCGCGCTCGACCTGGTCATCCGCCGAGGCCGCGGCGGCGGCCCGAAGCGACGCGGCGACCAGCGCCGCGACCTTGACATTGCCCGCGTTCAACATGGTCGGCCACCCTCGTGACCACCCGGGCCGACTGGCTGCGGCCGGGCGCCTGTTCTTGTTCGCGGAACCGCCCGGCCTCGCCGGCACGGCCCCAGAGCAAGCTGCGTCGGCAGCACCCCGGTCGTCAAGATCCCTCGTGAGGCCACCTGCTCGACGCCCCGAAGAACCCTTGAGCCTGTCGGCAAGGCGCCCGGGTCACGCGGCCTCGTGGCTGTCGGCGGTCGCCCGACGCAAGGCCGCCAGCGCCCGGGCCAGCAGCTCCGGATGCGTCGAGGCATGCTCGATCTCCCAGGCCCAGGGCTCGCCATCCGGCGCATAGTGAATCACCAGGTCGTCCCCGGCATCCGTGCCGCCCGCGCGACCGGTATCGCCGTCCGCTCCGGGCCACGGCCGCAACGTCACGAGGAGCGTGTCGGTCCCGGGATCATAGACGACGGGATTGTCGGTCATGGCGCGAAATCTCTGTCGATGAAGGCGTTGTGCACGGTCTCGCCGTCCGCCAGGACGATCACCCTTATCCACCGGTTCAACGATGGCGACCACCCCCAGAGGCGCAGGCGCCCATCCGGCTGCTTCAGGGTATGATGTGGAGCGTCGACACTCGAGGCGATCTCAGCCACCGGAATGACCCGCCGGTCCGGCCGCTGCCGGGTCGCCTCGAAATAGCCGGTTCGCCAGAAGGGTGGCGGTGCCAGCCTCATCGTTGCCCGGCGGACGCCCGAAAGAACCGCCGGATCCACTCCGCCACGCGCGGCACGTCCGGCGCCACGCCCGCGTCACCGCCACCCTCGCGCAGGGCCGCCAGCGCCGGGTCGGCGCGGTCCGCCGGGATGAGGCCGCCGCGGCGGCCCTCGATCAGCTCGCGCTCGAAGCCGTTGTCGAACTCGGGATGCGCCTGGAAGGAGAGCGCATGGTCGCCATAGGCGAGTGCGGCGATCGGGCAGAACGGGGAGCTCGCGACGAGCCGGGCACCGGGCGGCAGGTCGAGGACCTGGTCCTGGTGCATGGCGTTGAGCGTGAAGCCGTCCGGGGCCGCCCCACCCTGATCCGGGCCCATCCAGCCCGGCCGCTCCTCGATGGCATAATGGTGCGGCCCGACACCCCAGCCAACGGCCGCCTTCTCGACCCTGGCTCCCAGGGCGCTCGCCAGCACCTGATGGCCGAAGCAGATGCCGACCACGGGCACGCGGGCGGCCACGGCCTCCCGCAGGAAGGCCTCGAGCCGCCTGATCCAGGGTCCGGGTCGTAGGCGCCGAAGCGCGAGCCGGTGACCAGCCAGCCGTCCATCTCGTCGACCCGCTCCGGGAAGACCCCGTCCAGCACGGGATAGGACGCGTAAGTGAATTCCGGCCCGAGCAGCCGCTCGAACATCCGGGGATAGCTGCCGTGCCGCTCGAGCTCGCGAGGCGGGCGGCCGGTCTCGAGAATGCCGATCCGCAAGGGCGGTCTCCCGGGCTGGCGCTCAGATCTCCGCCGCGATCGCCTTGCCGAGCGCCTCGGTCGTGGCCTTGCCGCCCATGTCGGGGGTGAGCAGCTCGGGGCGCAGCAGCACCCGCTCGATCGCGCCGACAATGGCGTCCGCCGCCGCCTGGTGGCGAGGAACTCCAGCATCATGGCGGCCGACCAGATCTGGCCGATCGGGTTGGCGATGCCCTGGCCGGCAATGTCCGGCGCCGAGCCGTGCACCGGCTCGAACATCGAGGGGAAGCGCCGCTCGGGGTCGATATTGGCCGAGGGGGCGATGCCGATCGTGCCGGTCACGGCCGGGCCGAGGTCGGAAAGGATGTCGCCGAAGAGGTTGGAGCCGACCACCACGTCGAACCAGTCCGGATGGCGGACGAAATGCGCTGTCAGGATGTCGATGTGGAACTTGTCGGTCCGGATCTCCGGATAGTCCTCGGCCACGGCGGCGAAGCGCTCGTCCCAGTAGGGCATGGTGTGGATGATGCCGTTCGATTTCGTCGCCGAGGTCAAATGCTTCTTCGGCCGGGTCATGGCCAGCTCGAAGGCGTAGCGGACGATGCGGTCGACGCCGTGGCGGGTGAAGATGCTCTCCTGCACCGCCATCTCCTGCGGCAGCCCGGCATAGAGCCGCCCGCCGATCTCCGAGTACTCGCCCTCGACGTTCTCGCGCACGATGAGGAAGTCGATGTCGCCGGGCTTGCGGTCGGCGAGCGGGCACTTCACCCCCTCGAAGAGGCGGACCGGGCGGAGATTGACATACTGGTCGAAGCGCCGGCGGATCGGAATGAGCAGGCCCCAGAGCGAGACATGGTCCGGCACGCTGGGCCAGCCCACGGCCCCCAGGAAGATGGCGTCGTGGCCGGCGATGCTCTCCAGCCCGTCCTCGGGCATGAAGCGGCCGGTCCGGGCATAGCGGTCCGAGCTCCAGTCCAGCTCGTCGAAGTCGAACGAGAGACCAAAGCGGCCGCCCACCTTCTCCAGGACGCGCAGGCCCTCCGGCACCACCTCCTTGCCGATCCCGTCACCCGCGATCACCGCGATCCTGATGCCCGCCATCCTCGCCTCTCCCATCCTCGCACGCATGCCGTCGGCCCGGCCTTCCGCTCGCCGACCGCCCGTCTATAGTCCGCCCGCCGGCGAACGACAAAGGGCCACGGCCGGGCGGGAGGCCGACCAGAACCGACATGCGCAATCCATTCGCCACGATCGCCGCCCGCGACGCCCGCCGCCTCTGGCTCGCCGGGCTGGGCGTCAACATGATGCGCTGGCTCGAGCTTCTGGCCTACGGCGTGCTGGCGCTGCAGCTCACGGGCTCGGCGCTCTGGGTCGCGACCATGACCGTGGCCCGGCTCCTGCCGCTGCTCACCGGCGCCGTCGTCACCGCCGCCATCTCCGGCCGCTCGCGCAAGACCGTGGTGACCGCCGTCGTGGCGCTGCTCGTGGTGACCGACATCGTCCTCCTCGGCCTGGCGCTCACCGGCCGGCTGGCGCTCTGGCAGCTCCTGATCGCCGCCGTCATGGGCGGCATCGCCTGGACCATCGAGACCCCGGTCCGCCGCACCATGCTCGCCGACGCGGTCGGCCTCGAGCGGGTCTCGGCGGCGATGGGCCTCGAGGTGGTGGGCGTCCAGGCCACGCGCATCGCCGGCCCGGCGATCGGTGGCATCCTCCTCGACATGGGCGGCATCGCCAGCGTCTTCGCCATGGGCATCGTCGTGCACGGGCTCTGCACCTGGATGATGCTGAGCCAGCCGCCCGACCGCCCGACCACGAGCCCGACCAACCTCGCCGGCCTCGCCCGCAACCTCGCCGAAGGCTTCACCTATGTGCGCCGGCACCGCCTTTTGACCGGTGCGGTGATGCTCACCGTGGTCTTCAACTTCTTCGGCTTTCCCTATGTCGCCCTCGCCCCGGTGATCGGCGAGCGGGTGCTCGACCTCGGGCCCACCGGCATCGGCCTCCTGCTCGCCAGCGATGCCGTGGGCGCGCTCATCGCGGCCTTCATCCTGACCGAGCGGAGCCCGCCGGAGCTCGCCGGGCCGATCTACGCCCTCGGCGCCGCGCTCTACCTCGTCGCCACCCTCCTCTTCGGCCTCACCACCTCGATCGGCGTGGCCTTCATCGTGCTCTTCATCGGCGGCTTCGGCATGGCCGGCTTCAACGCCATGCAGATCAGCCTGCCGCTCCAGGCCTCGCCCGCCCCCATCCGGGTCCGCGTCCTCGGCATCATCACCTTCGCCATCGGTGCCGCGCCCTTCGGCTTCCTCCACGCCGGCCTGCTCGCCGAATGGCTGGGTGCCGTCAACGCCCAGCGCCTGATCGCCGCCGAGGGACTCGCCGCCGCCGCCCTCGTCCTCTGGCTCTGGCCCGAATTGCTGAAGCGCGAGCCGCCGCGACCCCTGCCGGACTGAGGCTAGATCTCGAGCCGGCGCAGCACGGCGATGACGACGACCGCCAGCACGGTCGCCATGGCGGCGAGGCCGAGCAGCCCCTGCCCGGCGGCGATGCCGATCGCCCCGGCCATCCAGAGCCCGCCGCCGGTGGTCAGCCCCCGCACCCGGTCCTTCTCGCGGAAGATCGAGCCGGCGGCGAGGAAGGCCACGCCGGCGGTGATCGCCTCGAGCAGACGGAGCGGGTCGGCGGTCGGCCGCTCCTCGAGCGACCGCACCCAGTCGAACATCTCGAACGCCATGATGGTCAAAGGCTGCGGCCAACCCCACCAGCATATGGGTGCGCAGCCCGGCGGCCCGACCGGTCAGCTCGCGCTCGAAACCGAGCAGGCCGCAGAGCACCAGCGCCACGACGAGCCGCAGCAGCGCCTCGCCCGGGGCGATGCTGGCGGTCCACATGGCTCGGAGCCCAGTCCTCGGCACGGGTTCTTCCTCCCACTGGTCGAGGCAGTGCCGACTGTTTCAACCGACTTGACTGGCCAGGGATCGTTCCAGGAGCACCCCGGCGACCTTGTGCGGGCCGGCCTCGGCGTTCATTGTCGAACGATCTTCAACTCGCGGGGCGCCAGCATGCAGGCGTTGCTCGACCAGTGCCGGAACTGCCCGACGCTCACCTGGCCGCCCGGGGCGATCCTCTTGGCGGAAGGCGAGCGCTCCCGGCCGGCTCCTCGTGCTGGCCGAGGGCGTGGTCGAGGTCTTCCGGGGCGCCGTCGACATCGCCCTCATCGACGAGCCGGGTGCCGTCTTCGGTGAGATGGCGGTGCTCCTCGACCAGCCGCACACGGCGAGCGTGCAGGCCACGACGCAGGTCGTGATGCACGTGGTGCCGGAGCCGCGACCTTCCTCGCCGAGCACCCGGAGATGGCCCGCCTGATCGCCACCCTCCTCGCCCGCCGCCTGCGCAACGTCACCGACTACCTGGTCGACCTGAAGCGCCAGTTCGCGGCAGGATCGGGGCATCGGCATGGTCGACGAGGTGCTGCAGTCGCTCGCCCACGAGCAGGGCGAGGAATTCGTGCCGCCCGAAGGCCTGCCGCCCGAAGTTCACCGACAGGCTCCTAGCAGGCTGCTGGGGCGATCGGTACATCGCGAGCAGCCAGGGCGGCGGCTCCTCGACCGGCGGGAAGGGGCGGCAGGGCGCCACGTCGAGCGGCACCAGCTCGGCGCCGGCGAGCGACGTCCAGTAGGCGCCGGGCTTCGCCAGGTCGACGACGATGTGCGACGGCAGTGGCCCGATCTGGTGGCCGGCATTGAAGACCCAGGTCCGGCCGATGCGGTCGGCCCGGGAGCCGTCCTTGGTGAAGGGCGACTGGTGGACATGGCCGCAAAGGACGATGTCCGGCGCCAAGGTCTCGATCCAGTCCCTGAGCGCGTGTCGCCGAAGCAGCGCCGGCCGTCCCAGCTGGTCGGCGAGGCGGCGGAGGCGGGGCGTGATGCACCCAGACCCGCCTGTCCGGCCGAAGCTCTGCCGCGGCGGCGAGCTGGGCGGCGATGCCGCGCTCCTGGCCTGCTGTCGCACCACGGGCACAAGGTGAAGAGCGTGTCGCCGAAGCAGCGCGACTGCCCGTCGGTCAGCACGTCGAAATGACGCGACCGGGCGAGCCAGCGGGTGGTCAGGCCGCCCATGCGGTCCGGGCTGTCGAGGTCGTGATTGCCGGAGCAGACGAGCAGCGGGGCGCCCTCCCGGATGCGCCGGAAATAACGCTGCACGATCACCGCCTGCGCCGGGCGGGGGACGGTCGAGGCGCCGTCGAGATGGTCGCCGGCGAGCACGACGAGATCGACATGGGGCGCTGCGGCAACCACCCAGTCGAACTTGCGCAGGTCGTAATGCAGATCGGCGACGAGCAGGCACTTCATCGGCCGGCGGCTCCGTCCTTCACCACCTCGTTGATCTCGAGCAGGTTCATGGCGGGATCGTAGACATAGACGTGCCGCATGTGCGGGATGGCGAAGGTGGGGGCGTAGGAAAAGGGAATGCCGGCCGCCTTAAGCCGCTCCATCACGGCGTCGAGGTCGTCCACCTGGATGGCGACGTGGCCGCCGATCGAGGGGTTGTGGTCGAGGCCGTTCTTTCGGGCGAACTCGGGCTCCGGCAGGATCAGGTGCAGGCCGCTGTTCGCCCCCGGCTCGCCGTCCCGCAGGGAAAGAGCGTCAGCCGCTTGGGGTCGGCGGAGATGTAGCCGACCTGCTCGGGCGGCGGGAAGGCCCAGGCGCCTTCGGCCATGCCGAGGATCCTCGTGTAGAACTCCGCCGAGGCCCGGACATCCGTCGCGGGCAGGTTCACGTGGTGGATCGACCAGCTCATGCGAGGCTCCCCGCGATCGGCCAGGGCGCGGCGGTGATCCTGCGATCCCGAAGCCCCCCTGTCACCCCTCCCCGGTCCCGTCACGAGCGCTCATGCCACCCGGGAGGCCTCGGGTTTGTCGCATCATACGCGACAGCTCGGCCCAGGTTGTCGCAGATGCGACAGCTAACCCGAGACTGTCGCATGATATGCGACTTCGAGCGGCCCCGGGTCGCAGAATCTGCGACAACGAACCCAAAGGTCGCATCTCATGCGACAGATACCGACGAACGAACCCGGGATTCGACGAGCGAACCCGGCAAAACGACGAGCGAACCCGAGAATTCGACGAACGAACCCAGGAAATTGCGAACGAACCCGAGACCCGCTAACCTGTTGGACCAACGGTCTTTTTCTGACCCGGACACGATTTTCCCGAGGCCCGCCGGGCCAAAAAACCGAAAATTGCCGAACGAACCGGGACGGGCTTGCCAGATGCACCGATATAGGTTATAAATCCTATGTCGCACCGTCGAAGGTCAGCCGCATGAACCGCCGGATCAGCATGGATGCCGCGATGGCGAGGCCGAGCGCCAAAGCGAGCCAGACGCCCCTTCCCTGGAGCGGGGTGGCGAGTGCGAGCAGGGCCGCCGTCGGAAAGGCGATGCCCCAGTAGCCGATGGCGGCGATGACCAGCGGCACGCGGGTGTCCTGCAGGCCGCGCAGCGCGTGGGCGGCGGTCACCTGGAGGCCGTCGGCGATCTGGAAGACGGCGGCGATGGCGAGATAGGCCGTGGCGAAGGCGAGCACCCCGCGCGCCTCGGGGCCGCCATCGAGGAACGGCCGGATGAGCAGGCCCGGCACCAGCCAGAAGGCGAGTGCGGTGCAGGCCATGAAGCCCGTGGCCAGCGCCATCCCGGCGAGGCCCGCATGGCGGACACCGGCGGGCTCGCCCCGGCCGTGCGCCAGCGCCACCCGGACCGTCACCGCCTGGCCGATGCCGAGCGGCACCATGAAGGCGATCGAGGCGAGCTGGAGGGCGATCTGGTGGGCGGCGAGCTGCAGCGTGCCGACATAGCCCATGATCTGGGCGGAGCCGGCGAAGACGCCGACCTCGAGGAGGATGAAGAGGCCGATGGGGATGCCGATCCGGTGGATGGCCCGAAAAGTCGCCCAGTCCGGGCGCCAGAGCCGCCCCAGCACATGGTGGCGGCGGAAGGGGTGCCTGGTCGCGACGATGAGCGCCATGACACAGGCGAGCACGAGGTTGGTCAGCGACGAGCCGATGCCCGCACCCATGACCTCGAGCCGGGGCAGGCCGAATTCGCCGAAGATCAGGCCATAGTTGAAGAGCGCGTTGAGCGGGATGGCGGCCAGCGTGACGACGAGGACCGTGCGGGTGCGCTCGAGGGCGGTGGCGTAGCAGCGGAGCACGTTCCAGACGAGGATGGCGACGAGCCCCGGCGCCACGCCGCGCATGTAGCGCTCGGCCTCGTGGCTGAGCACCGCGTCCTGGCCGATGGCGATGAAGGCGCTGCCGATCCACCAGAGCGCCGGCAGGGCCAGGAGGCTGAACGGCACGGCCGCCCACAGGCCCTGGCGGACCACGCGGCGCATCTCGCGCACCTGCCGGCGGGCGAGGGCCGCGGCGGCGAGCGGGGTGACCGCCGTGCCGATGCCGATGCCGAGCAGCATGAGCGGGTGGAAGGCGCTGAGCGCCAGGGCCGTGGCCGCCAGCGCCTCGGGCCCGAGCCAGCCGAGCATCAAAAGATCGGTCGTCGAGATGGCGATCTGGCCGATCGAGGCGATCACCAGCGGCAGGGCGATATGCGCCAGCGCCGCCACTTCCCGGCGGAAGAGACGGCCTCTGGATATGGAATCGGCGCGCGGCAGCGTGCCGGGTGGCGAGGGGAGCATCGCTCGACCTGCTCTGGCTGGCTCGGCTGGGTGCTGGAGGTGGCGGTGGACGTGCTTAGCCGGTCCGGCTGCCGGCGTCGAGCGCTGCTCGGACGATGCCCGACGGCCATGGAATCGCCACTTGCGGCGGCCCGATGGCTGGCGGTCCGCGCGCAGTTCTGCGAAACTTGGAAAGATGACAGACAAGGCGTGTTGCGGCGGCTCCCCGGGCCGTTCCCGCACGCAGGAGCAGAGCATGACCGACCCAGCACTCACCGTCCGGCTGAACGCGCAGGACAACGTCGTCGTCGCCCGCCGGGCGATCGGCGAGCGCATCACCCTCGATGCCGAGCGGGTGACCACCACCGCCAAGATCCCGGCCGGTCACAAGATCGCGACCACCCGGATCGCCAATGGCGAGCCGGTGCGCAAGTACGACCAGATCATCGGCTTCGCCAGCGCCGACATCCTGCCGGGCGATCATGTCCACGTGCACAACTGCCTGATGGGCGAGTTCGACCGCGACTACGCCATCGGCAGCCGTGCCAAGCCGGTCCGGATGGTGCCGGAGGCCGAGCGCGACACCTTCCAGGGCTTCGTCCGCAAGAACGGCAAGGTCGGCACCCGCAACTATATCGGCGTGCTCTCCTCGGTGAACTGCTCGGCCTCGGTCTGCCGCTTCCTCCAGCAGAACTTCCCGAAGGAGGTGCTGGCGCGATACCCGAATGTCGACGGCATCGTGGCGCTGACCCACTCCACCGGCTGCGGCATGGCCGATCGTGGCGAGGGCTTCGCCGCCCTGCAGCGCACCCTCTGGGGCTATGCGCGGCACCCGAACTTCGCCGGCATCCTGATGATCGGCCTGGGCTGCGAGGTGAACCAGATCGACTTCCTGCTCGAGGCCTACCAGATCGAGCGCGGGCCGTTCTTCCAGACCATGACCATGCAGGACACGGGCGGCACGCGAAAGACCGTCGAGCGGGCGACGGCGATCATCACCGAGATGCTGCCGCACGCCAACGAGTTCGGCCGGCAGAAGGTCTCGGCCTCGGAGCTCACCGTGGCCCTGCAGTGCGGCGGCTCCGACGCCTATTCGGGCATCACCGCCAACCCGGCGCTCGGCTACGCCACCGACCTCCTGGTGGCCCAGGGCGGCACCGGCATCCTCGCCGAGACCCCCGAGATCTACGGGGCGGAGCACCTCCTGACCCAGCGCGCGGTCAGCGAGGATGTGGGCAAGAAGCTGATCGAGCGGATCAAGTGGTGGGAGGAGTACACGGCCTCCAATGGCGGCGAGATGAACAACAACCCCTCGCCGGGCAACAAGGCGGGCGGGCTCACCACCATCCTCGAGAAGTCGCTGGGCGCTGCCGCCAAGGGCGGCACCACCAATCTCGCCGGCGTGCTCCGCTATGCCGAGATGGCGACCACCAGGGGCTTCCTCTTCATGGACAGCCCCGGCTACGACCCCTGCTCGGTCACCGGCCAGGTCGCCTCGGGCTCGAACATCGTCGCCTTCACCACCGGCCGCGGCTCCTGCTTCGGCTTCAAGCCGGCACCGTCGATCAAGCTCGCCACCAACTCCGCCATGTTCGAGCGCATGGAAGAGGACATGGACATCAACTGCGGCGACATCCTCAGCGGCGGGGCGACGATCGAGAGCAAGGGCCGCGAGATCCTCGACCTGCTGCTGCGCGTGGCGTCGGGCGAGCAGTCGAAGTCGGAGGCGCTCGGCATCGGCGACCACGAGTTCATTCCCTGGCAGATCGGCGCCGTGATGTAGCGGTCGCGCGGTCGCTGCCCTGACGCCGGAGCTGGGGGCGCATGGATTCGGCGCGCGTCGAGCGCAAGCTGACGACCATCCTCGTTGCCGACGCGGTCGGCTACAGCCGGGCCATGGCAGCCGACGAGACGGCGGCGCTCACGGCACTCCGGGCAGCGCGCGCCGTCTTCGCCCGGCTGATCGAGCGGCATCGGGGCCGCATCTTCAGCAAGGCCGGTGACGGGCTCCTCGCCGAGTTCCCGTCGGTGGTCGAGGCCGTGCAGTGCGCGATCGAAGTGCAGCGCGAGCTCGCCGGCCGCAACGCCGCCCCCGGCGCCACCCAGTTCCGGATCGGCGTCCATCTCGGCGACGTCATGGTGGACGGCGACGATCTCTTCGGCGACGGCGTCAACCTGGCAGCCCGGCTCGAGAGCATGGCCGAGCCCGGCGGGGTCCTGATCTCGCAGCCGGTCTACGACCAGGTGCACGCCAAGCTGGAGGTCGGCTTCGACTTTCTCGGCCCGCAGCGACCGAAGAACCTGGGTGCCGAGGTGCCGGTCTACCGGGTAGCGCTGGATGGCACCGGGCGGGCCAGCCCGCACTGGGGCAGCCACCGCCATCGGGCCGGGGCCGCCGCACCACCGCCCGAAAGGGCCGCGGTCGAGCCGGCCGAACGTGGCGGGTGGGCCCGCATCCGCCGCCATGCGCAGTTCCTGGGCGTCGTCTGGCTGGGCCTCGTGGTCATCGACCTCTTCACCGGCGCCGGCGCCTGGGCGCAATGGCCGGGCATCGCCATGCTGGTGCTGCTCGGCCTCGAGGCGGCCCCCCTGCTCGCGCGCGGCTGGTTCGACGCGACCTGCGCGCGCCTCGCGATCATCATCGCCGGGCTCGCCCTGATCAACCTCGCCACCTGGTCCGGCACGCTCTGGGTCGGCTGGCCGGCGCTCGGCCTCATCGTCCTCGAGACGCTCCGCCGCCTCAGGCGCCGGCGCTGATCGGCTTCTCGGGACGGCGCCAGGCATCGCGAATCCGCTCGTTCAGCGGCGACCCGCATGCTACAAGCCCGGGCTGCGCAACGATGCGCAGGCGAGGAGAGTTGCCATGGCCAAGGGGCAGAAACGCAGCAACCGCGAGATCAAGAAGCCGAAGGCCGACAAGAAGACCGCATCGGTGGCGCCGGCCGGCAAGGTCACGACGGTGATGAGCCAGGCCAAGCCCGGCGCCGCACCGGCCAAGAAGAGCTGAGCCAGTCCTTCAGCCCGTCGCCCAGATCAGCACGGCCGTCACCGTGATCACCGAAAAGGCGTGCGTGGCCAGCACCAGCGACGAGGCGCGGGTGACGTAGACGGCATAGCGCTCGGCCAGGACGAAGACCGAGGCACCCGTCGGCAGGCTGGCCGTGACGATGGTGGCGACGGCGAGCTCCGGGCCGAGCGGCAGCAGCCAGAGCACCACCACGGCCATGATGGCCGGGTGGACGACGAGCTTGATCGTGCCGAGGGTGAGGATCTCGGCACGGGCCCCGGCGATCGGTGCGCCGACCAGCGAGGCGCCGAGCGCGAAGAGGGCGCAGGGTGCGGCCGCGGCACCGAGCAGCCCGGCGAAATTGGCGATCGGCGTCGGCAGGTCGAGGCCGGTCAGGGTCCAGGCGAAGCCGGCGAAGACGGCGAGCACCAGCGGGTTTCTCAGCAGGTTCCGGCCGACCGTGCGCAGCGTCGCGAGCCGGTCACCGCCGTGCCCGGTCCGGGCCTCCAGGAACATGATCAGGATCGGCGCGGTGATCAGGTTGTCGAAGGTCAGCGCCAGCACCGCCGGCAGGGCCGCGTCCGGGCCGAGCGCCGTGATCAGGAGCGGCACGCCCATATAGCCGGAATTGGTCCAGATCCCGCCGGCGCCGGCGACTGCGGCCTCGGCAAGCGGCAGGCCGAAGCGCCAGCTGGCCAGGGCCGAGGTGGCAATCCACAGGCTGAAGGCGACGCCGTAGAAGGCAGCGAAGAAGCGCCAGTCGAAGAGCTCGGCCACCGGCGTCGTTCCGACCTTGGCGAAGAGCAGCGCCGGCAGGGCGAAATGGAAGACGAAGGCATTGAGGCCCTGGACCGCCGTCGGGCCGACGAGCTTCTTTGCCAGCGCCGCGTAGCCGCAGAAGATCAGCGCGAAGAACGGCAGCGCCACATCGAAGAGCGCCGCCATGCCGGGCCCTCAGAGCAGCTCATGGAGGAAGGGCAGGAGCGGCCTGTCGGCCTCGGGCATCGGCAGGTCGAAGAGCGCCCCAGGCCGAAGCCAGCGGATCTTCTGACCCTCGCGCGGCTCCGGCTCGCCTTCCCATACCCGGCAGACATAGAGCGGCATGAGCAGGTGAAAGTCCGGGTAGGCGTGGCTGGCGAAGGTCAGGGGGGCCAGGCAGGTGGCGTGGGTGACGATGCCGAGCTCCTCGTGGAGCTCGCGGATCAGGCAGGCTTCCGGCGTCTCGCCGGGCTCGAGCTTGCCGCCCGGGAACTCCCAGAGCCCCGCCATGCTCTTCCTCTCCGGCCGCGTCGCGACCAGCACGCGATGATCCTGGTCGATCAGCGCCACGGCGGCGACGAGGACGATCGGCAGCGCCCGGGGCGCAGCACCGGTCGGCTGGGTCACCCTGCTCAGCTCCGGTAGTCGGCGTTGATGTCGATGTAGCCGTGCGTCAGATCGCAGGTCCAGACCGTGGCCCGTCCCGGCCCGTCACCGACCGTGATGTCGATGCGGATTTCCGGGCCAGCCAGATGGGCGGCCACCGGCGCCTCGTCGAGGCCGGGCACGGCGGCACCGTCCAGCGCCACGTCGTGCCCGCCGAAGGCGACGCCGAGTCGCGCCGGGTCGATGGTCTCGCCGGCCTTGCCCACGGCCATGACGATCCGCCCCCAATTGGCATCCGCACCGGCGATCGCCGTCTTGACCAGAGGCGAGTTGGCGACGACGAGGCCGATCCGCCGGGCCGCGGCGTCGTCGAGGGCACCCTCGACGCCGATCTCGATGAACTTCTGCGCCCCCTCGCCATCGCGCACGACCTGCTGCGCCAGGTCGATCATCACGGCATCGAGGGCCCGGACGAAATCGGCGAGACCGGGGTCGTCGGCGCTCGACGGCGACGCGTTGCCGGCCCGGCCGGTGGCGAAGAGCAGGAGCGTGTCCGAGGTCGAGGTGTCGCCGTCCACCGTTGTCGCGTTGAAGGACCGGTCGGCGGCCCGGTTCAGGAGAGTCTGCAGAACCGGCGCCGGCAGGGCGGCATCGGTCACGGCGAAAGCCAGCATGGTCGCCATGTCGGGGGCGATCATGCCCGAGCCTTTGGCGATGCCGGTCAGGGTCACCGTCCTGCCGTCGATCCTGGCCGTGGCCGAAGCCCATTTGGGGAACGTGTCGGTGGTCATGATGGCGCGTGCCGCCTCCGCCACGCCATCTTCCCGCAGCCCGACCACCAGCGCCGGCACGGCCGCCTCTATCTTCTCGACGGCCAGGCGCTCGCCGATCACGCCGGTGGAGGCGACGAGCACCTCCTCGGCGACGCAATCGAGGGCGGCCCGCACCGCCGCCACCTCGCGGGCCACCGCCGCATCACCCTCGGCACCCCGGCAGACATTGGCGTTGCCGGCATTGACGATGACCGCCCGCGCCCGGCCGCCCTGCTCGAGGCCCCGGGCGAGCGCCTCCCGGCACCAGACGACCGGATGGCCGGCAGTCAGCGAGCGGGTGAAGACGCCGGCGGCCGTGCTGCCGGGCTCCAGCTCGATCAGCAGGAGGTCGGGCCGACCGGCATAACGGATGCCCGCTGCCAGCGTGGCGAAGCGAGCGCCGGCAACGGCAGCCGGCGGTGCGGGCGCCTGGGGGGCGAGCGGCGAAGGCTGGAGAGGCTTGGGCACGGACGGCGCCGGAGTGCCGTTGGCGCCCCTAACCGCGCGGCGTCCCGTCGATGTTGAAGCGCTCGACCTCGGCACCCTCGCGAACCTCGGCTAGCAGGCCCTCGACGGCGGCCCTGGCCAGCTCCGCCCTAAGCTCGGGCTCGGTCTCCTCGAAGGTCGGGTTGATCGTCTCCTTCGATTCGACCAGGATGACATGGTAGCCGAACTGCGTCTTCACCGGCTCCTTGCTGTAGGTGCCGGGCTCGAGCGCGAAGGCGGCGGCCTCGAACTCCGGAACCATGGCGCCACGGCGGAAGCTGCCGAGCTCGCCGCCGCGCGCGGCGGCAGGATCGGTCGAGCGTTCTTTGGCGAGCTCGGTGAAATCGGCACCGGCGTCGAGCTCGGCGATCACCGCCTTGGCCTCCGCCTCGGTATCGACCAGGATATGTCGGGCCGTTACCTCCTCGATGGCGAAATCGGGCTGGGCGGCGCGCTCCTCATAGGCCGCCTTGAGCTTCGCCTCGTCCGTGGCGGCCAGGACCGCCCGCTCGATCAGCGTCTGGCGCAGGACATCCGCCCGGGCCCGGGCGATCGCCGCCTCGACGTCGGCTTCGCTGGCCAGATTCTGGGCCTCAGCCGCCTCGAGCAGGAGCTGGCCGTCGATGAGGCGGTCGAGCAGCGGGTCGTAGATGGCCTCCACCGGCATCTGCCGGAACTGCTCGGGCAGCTCCTGATAGCTCTGCTC
The DNA here is from genome assembly GCA_041397945.1 of Geminicoccaceae bacterium. Taxonomy (GTDB): domain Bacteria; phylum Pseudomonadota; class Alphaproteobacteria; order Geminicoccales; family Geminicoccaceae; genus SLRI01. Next base: position 62,001 of record JAWKVR010000005.1, on the reverse strand, counting down.
GAGGTCGCTTCGGTGGAATTCCACGTCGCCGACCTTGGCAACCACCGGATTCTCCTGGGCCGCGGCAGCGCCGGCCGTGCCGAGGACGAGCGCTAGGGCGAGGCCGAAACGCGACAGACGGGTCATGAGGGAAGCTTTCGTCTGGGACTTGGGGATGTGAATCGGCGCGCATAGAGACACAAACCGCGAGGACCGGCAAGCCAGCCGAATCTCGACCTTAACCGGAACTTAATGGAGCCAGCGTAGTTTCTACCTCGCCGCGAGAGTCGCGCAGCGTCGGGTCGCGCGGCTCTTGCGACGAAGCCTCGGTGCTGGCTAGAAGAGCCGTGGCGTTCGCGACTCCGGCTCGACACTGGCGGTCGGGCTTCGATCCGGCCCGGGCCGTCGAGGTCCCGGGCGAACGCCATGAGGAGAATGGATGACGCACATCAGGAAAGTGGTGTTTCCGGTTGCCGGTCTCGGCACGCGGATGCTGCCCGCGACCAAGGTGCTGCCCAAGGAAATGCTGCCGGTCGTCGACAAGCCGATCATCCAGTATGCGGTGGAGGAGGCGGCGGCCGCTGGTTGCGAAACCTTCATTTTTGTCACCGGCCGGGGCAAGACCATCATCGAGGATCATTTCGATCGCGCGGTCGAGCTCTTCGAGGCGCTGGCGGCCAAGGGCAAGGACGATGTGCTGGGCGGGCTCTCGGCCGATGTGCCGAAGCCCGGGACCGTGATCGCGACCCGCCAGCAGGAAGCCAAGGGCCTGGGCCATGCCGTCTGGTGCGCGCGCCGGATGATCGGCGACGAGCCGTTCGGCGTCATGCTGGTCGACGACCTGATCCATGCCGAGACGCCCTGCATGGCGCAGATGGCCCGGGCGCATGCCGAGACGGGCGGCAATCTGGTCGCCGTCATGGAAGTGCCGCAGGAGCACACCGCCCGCTATGGCATCGTCGATCCGGGGCGCGAGGACGGCCCGCTGGTCGAGGTCAGGGGGCTGGTCGAGAAGCCGGCGCCCGAGGCGGCACCCTCACGCTATGCGGTGATCGGCCGCTACATCCTCGACGCAGCCGTGTTCGGCCACCTCGACCGCCACGAGGTCGGGGCCGGTGGCGAGATCCAGCTCACCGACGCCATGCAACAGCTGATCGGCAGCCAGCCCTTCTTCGGCTATCGCTTCGCCGGCCGGCGATTCGATTGCGGCGACAAGCTCGGCTATCTCGAGGCCATCGTGGCCACCGCCCTGGCCCGGCCGGACCTCAAGGCGGAATTCGCCGCCCTTCTCGACCAATACCGCTGAGCCGCCGAATCCGCCCGGCTCGGCCCATGGAGTGCTGAAATGCGTATCGCGATGATCGGTACCGGCTATGTCGGTCTCGTTTCGGGCGCCTGTTTCGCCGAATTCGGGCTCGACGTGGTCTGCGTCGACAAGGATGAGCGCAAGATTGCGATGCTCGAGGAAGGGCGGATTCCGATCTACGAGCCCGGCCTCGACACACTCGTCGCACGCCACAAGGAAGCCGGCCGGCTGAGCTTCACGACCGATCTCAAGGCGGCCGTGCGACAGAGCGAGGCGGTGTTCATCGCGGTCGGCACGCCGACCCGGCGGGGTGACGGGCATGCCGATCTGACCTACGTCTTCGCCGCCGCCGAGGAGATCGCCGAGGCGCTCGACGGGCCGACGGTGGTCGTCACCAAATCGACCGTGCCGGTCGGCACCGGTCGTCGGTTGCAGCGGCTGTTCCGCGCCAAGCGGCCGGATCTCGTGATCGACGTCGCCTCCAATCCCGAGTTCCTGCGCGAGGGCTCGGCGATCGAGGACTTCCTCCGGCCCGACCGGGTGGTCTGCGGGGTCGAGAGCGAGCGGGCGCACGAGGCGCTGGCCAATGCCTACCGGCCGCTCAACCTGATCGAGACCCCGATCATGTTCACCACGCTCGAGACGGCCGAGCTGGTCAAGTACGCGACCAACAGCTTCCTCGCCACCAAGATCACCTTCATCAACGAGATGGCCGATCTCTGCGAGAAGGTCGGCGCCGACGTGCAGCAGGTCGCCAAGGGCATGGGGCTGGATGGGCGGATCGGGCGCAAGTTCCTCCATTCGGGACCCGGCTATGGCGGCTCCTGCTTTCCCAAGGACACGCTGGCTCTCTTGCGCAGCGGCGAGCAGTACGACAGCCCCTTGCGCATCGTCGAGACGGTGGTGAGCGTGAACGAGGGACGCAAGCGACGCATGGTCCGCAAGATCGTCGATGCCTGCGGCGGGTCCGTTGCCGGCAAGACGATCGGCGTCCTGGGCGTCACCTTCAAGCCCAACACCGACGACATGCGCGACAGCCCGAGCCTCGTGATCCTGCCGGCGCTGCGCGCCGAAGGGGCGAAGGTCCAGGCCTTCGATCCGGAAGGCATGCACGAGGCCGAAGCGCTCCTTCCGGAGGTCGAGTGGTGCGCCGGCCCTTACGACGCCGCCCGACAGGCCGACGCTTTGGTCATCCTGACCGAGTGGAACGTGTTCCGTGGGCTCGATCTCGGCCGGCTGCACGACGAGATGCGGCGGCCCGTGCTGGTCGATCTGCGCAACATCTTCGACCCGCTGCAGGTCACCCAGGCCGGCTTCGCCTATACCGGCATCGGCCGGGCCACGACACCTGCCGCCTGAGCCGAACACCAGCCGAAGAAAGTCCGCCATCTTGCCCGACAGCCACCGCTTCGATCCGACCGTCCTGCGCGAATACGATATCCGCGGCATCGTCGGCGACACGCTCCATGCCGCGGATGCAAGGGCGATCGGCCGCAGCTTCGGCAGCATGGTCCGCCGCGGTGGCGGGCGGCGCGTGGCCGTCGGCCGCGACGGGCGGCTGAGCTCGCCGGAGCTGGCGGCGGCGCTGGTCGAGGGCCTCGCGGCCGCCGGCGTCGACGTGGTCGATATCGGCATGGGCCCGACGCCGATGCTCTATTTCGCGGTGCATCATCTCGCCACGGATGGCGGCATCCAGGTGACCGGCTCGCACAACCCGCCGGACTACAACGGCTTCAAGATGATGCTGGGCAAGGCCTCGTTCTTCGGCGAGCGCATCCAGGCCCTCGGCGCCCTGGCGGCGGCAGGCGACTTCGAGAGCGGCGCCGGCAGGATCGAATCGGCGGACGTCACCTCGGCCTATGTCGAGCGGCTGCTCCGGGACTTCCGGGGCGGGCGGGCGATCGATGTCGTCTGGGATGCCGGGAACGGGGCGGCGGGACCGATCATGGAGGCCCTGGCGGCACGGCTGCCCGGGCGGCACGCATGCCTCTTCGCCGAGGTGGACGGTCATTTTCCGAACCATCACCCCGATCCGACCGTAGCGGCCAACCTGGTCGACCTGATCGGCAAGGTGCGCGAGGGCGGCTTCGAGATCGGCATCGGCTTCGATGGGGACGGCGACCGGATCGGCGTGGTCGACGGCCGGGGGCGGATCATCGCGGGCGACCAGATCCTGCAGATCCTGGCGGCGGACCTGCTCGAGCGGCGGCCGGGATCGGTGATCATCGCCGACGTCAAGGCGAGCCAGGCGCTGTTCGACGACATCGCCCGCAGGGGCGGCAAGCCCTTGATGTGGAAGACCGGGCATTCGCTGATCAAGAGCAAGATGGTCGAGACCGGCGCACCGCTGGCGGGCGAGATGAGCGGCCACATCTTCTACGAGGACGGGTTCTACGGCCACGACGACGCGCTCTACGTGGCGATCCGGCTGCTCGACATCCTGGCCCGAAGCGAGCGGACGCTGGCCGAGGTGCGGGACGGCATGCCGGCCCTCTTCAACACGCCGGAGCTGCGCTTCGACTGCCCGGAGGAGAAGAAGTTCCAGGCGATCGAGCGGGTCCGGGAGCGGCTCCAGGCGGCCGGGGCGGAGGTCGACCCGACCGACGGGGTGCGGGTCCGCCAGGGCGACGGCTGGTGGCTGCTCCGGGCCTCGAACACCCAGGCGGTGCTGGTCGGCCGGGCCGAGGCGCTCTCCGCAGACGGGCTCGCGGCCTGCAAGGCGGCGCTCGTCGCGGCGCTGGCCGGGGCCGGGCTCGAGGTGGCGATCGAGGACTGACCGGGCGGGCGGCCGACCCGGCCGCAGGACGGGCGGGGGTGCCATGCCGCGGCCGGATCGTCGGTGACGGGCCAGCCGGCGGCGCAATCGCCTTTCGGTCAGCCTTCGGCCGGAGACACAGCCCGCATCGGGGCCAGCCCGGCCGGGGCGAGGGCATGGCCCGACGTGATCCGGAGGAACAATGGCGCCGGAAAGACGCGTCCGGGCTTCTGATCGTTGTAGGATTTATAGCCTATTTCGGGGTCACATGCAAGCCCTCTCGGGCTATCGGGTTCGTTCGGCAAATTCGGCTTTTTGGCAGAGGCGGCAGGGGTAGCGGAACCGGCCGAGAAGGCAAAAATCGTTTTATCTCAATGATCTGACAACTCCCGGGTTCGTTTGCAGTTCCTTGGGTTCGTTCGTCGATTCCTCGGGTTCGATCGTCGAATCGGTGGGTTCCTTCGTCGATCCTGTGGGTTCGTTCGCTCCCGATTGTCGCATCAGATGCGACTCCGCCGGGTTTCTGTCGCATGAGATGCGACAATCCCGGGTCATCTGTCGCACGAGATGCGACAACCGGGGCAGATCTGTCGCAGAATCTGCGACAACCCGGGCGTTGCTGTCGCATCTGATGCGACAACCCGAGCCCGCAAGGCGGCGGTGACGACGTGCTGCCGGGATGAGGAACGGGGCCCCCGTTGGCCCCTCCGATCTTTGGTCGGATGGGTGGCCTTGTGGGTCGCGGGGTCGGGCGGCAGGGTGGGTTGCCCGGCCACGAGGGTGCGGGGGCTCGCGGCTGGAAGCCGGCGATGGCTTGGCGGGACAGCGGGCAGTCGAGCTGCGACGGGCGGCCGGTGGTCGATGCCGCGACGTGACCGGTGATCGACGCCGGGGCGGTGACGAGGCCCGCCGATGCCGGTTGGCAACGAGGGCTGCCCGGGCGGGCAACGGGCCGGAGGCCTGGCCGTTCGCAGCCGGGCCGGCCCTCCCCCTTCGCCGGCTATTGCTGAACCAGCGACGCGATGGCGTGCGCTCGGCCGGGCCTCGCCCCGGTCATCCGACCCGAACGCCCGGCAACGCAGACGATCGACCCGCAGAAGCGCTGCCTCGGCCGTACGGGCTTCAACCATGTCGCGGCGAAGGACGGCATGCGCCGCCCGGCCGGAAGGGAGCTGACGCCCCTGCCCTGCCCGAACCGCGGCACTGCTCGCCGCAGGGGCCGAAAGGCCGATCGGCGCGCCTGCGAACCCCGGCCGGACTGCACCTCAGCCCGCATCCCAAGGGTCCATCGCCTTTTGAGCCGGGGCGTGCTCTCCGGAGCCGTCCCCCCAATCGGGGGCCGCACCGCCGGCATGGCCTCATCGACGCCGGAAACCGTGAACGCGGCCGGAGTTCCGCAATCGTGCATCTTGGTGAATGATGGGCGGGCGAGGTCGGCGATGGGGCCCGCGTTCATGGACGAAGCGCCAACTGCTCGGGGAGGACCGGCAATGAAGTATCCCGCGATGGCCGCCGCCATCTGCACGCTCCTGGCCGGCGCGGCGCAAGCCGAGCCGCTGCGGCTCGACGACCGCCAGCTCGACGGCCTGACCGCCGGGCTGCGGATCTTCGGCGACATCATCCAGACCGGCCAGAACGGGAACTACGGCATCCTCAATACCGGCACCAACAATGTCGGCATCCTGAACGGCGGCAACAACAACCGTGGCATCCTCAATGGCCACAACAACACGGGCGGCAGCGGCGCCGGCGACAACAATGTCGGCATCCTCAACGGCAACAACAACAGCGGCGTGGGCGCCGGCGACAGCAATCGCGGCATCCTCGTCGGCAACGGCAATTCCGGCACGTCCGCCGGCGACGAGAGCACAGGCTTCCTGGTCGGCAACTTCAACTCCGGCGAATCCGCCGGCGACAGCAATCGCGGCTTTCTCGTCGGCAACGGCAATGCGGGCGACTCCGCCGGCGACGAAAGCACCGGCTTCCTCGTCGCCAACTTCAACTCGGGCGACTCCGCCGGTGACGAGAGCACGGGCTTTCTCGTCGGCAACGGCAACACGGGCCGCTCGGCCGGCGACGAGAGCACCGGCTTCTTCGTCGCCAACTTCAACTCGGGCGACTCCGCCGGCGACAACAACCGCGGCTTCTTCACCGGCAACGGCAATGCCGGCGCCAATGCGGGCGAGAACAACCTCGGCGCCTTCCTCGGCAACTTCAACACCAGCGACAACGCCGGGAGCTTTCTCATTGGCGTCCTGCAGGGCAACTTCGAGTGATCATGGATGAGCGCGCGGATCGCCGCTGAACGGCAGGCGAGTCGCGGCTTTTGAAAGCCTCGGGCAATTCCGGGTTTACCGGATGACACCGTTGCGTGCATGCTGCCGGCCACTGCCGCATCACAATGGCCGGCAGGAACGATAAGACCGAGGGAGGATCCGAAGTGAAACTGTCTGATCGAAGCATCGGCATGGCGCTTCTGCTTTGCCTGACCTCAGGTGCCGCGGCCCTGGCCCAGGACGTCAATGACGCGCCCTTGACCGAGAACTGGGCGCCGACCGAGTGGGGTGCGGACGATTCGGCCGGCTCCGTCAATCGCATCACGCCCGAGCTGGTGCTGGGTGCGGTGGGCCTGGTCAAGCAGGGCAAGGTCGCGACCCTAGGCAAGGTCTATGCCGGCGACGCCCCGGCCTTCGGCTCCCGCGGCTGGCGGATGACCGTGCCCGGCCTGCCGACCGGCGGCCCGTTCGGCGCCCACCAGCTCGTCTACAACGACGAGTACCTGGCGACCGAGATCGGCCAGATCGGCACGCAGTTCGACGGGCCGGGCCATATCGGCACCATCACCTCGGACGGCATCTTCTTCTACAACGGCCGCTTCATCGACAAGGACCCGGCGATCGGCGCCTACGGCCTCGGCCCGCTCGGCGTCGAGCATGTGGCCGAGAAGGGCTTCGTCTGCCGCGGCGTGCTCCTCGACGCCGTCGCGCTCCGGGGCGGCCAGCTGCCGATCCCGACCGGTGCGGCTGGCGATCCCGGCATCGTCACCGACGCGGACATCGAGGCCATGGTCGCGGCCCAGGGCATCGACCCCATCCGCGAAGGCGACTGCGTCTTCCTCTACACCGGTCACGGCAATCTCTGGGACCCGCACGACTGGGACAAGTTCGACGCCGCCGAGAAGACCGAGCGCAGCGCCGAGTTCAACGCCGGCGAGCCCGGCTTCGGCATCTCGGCCTGCGAGTACCTCGCCGAACGCAAGATCATCCTCACCGGCGCCGACACCTGGGCCACCGAGGCCGTGCCCGGCGAGAACGCCGACAAGCCTTTCGAATGCCACATGCAGTTGCAGACCCGCCGCGGCATCTGGAACATCGAGAACCTCGATCTCTCGCAGCTCGTCGCGGACGGCGCCGACGAGTTCCTCTTCGTCTGGGCACCGCTGAAGATGAAGGGGGCAACCGGCTCGCCGGGCAACCCGATGGCGCTCTACTGATCGATCGGGACGGCATGGCGGGGAGGCACGGCCTCCCCGCCGGCCCCTCCTGTCTTTCGGGCTGGCGCGGGCCGGGGCAGTGGGCCATAGGTCGAGGAGGGAGCTGTCCCTCGAAGTCGAGAGGTGGCCGATGGCGAGCTCTGGACCTGCCGGCCGGGTGAGCGGGCGCCGTCGCGCACGCCTCCCCTCGCCCATGCGTGACGTGGCCGGCTGATGCGGGTCCTGGTCATCGGGGCGGGCATCAGCGGCGTGACCGTGGCGCACGCGCTGGCGACGCGCGGTGCGGAGGTCACGGTGGTCGAGCGCGAGGCCGGCCCGGCCGACGGCACCAGCTTCGCCAATGGCGGGGTCGCGGGCGCCACGCAGATCGAGCCCTGGGCGGCGCCGGGCCTGCGCCCGCTCATCCTGAAGTGGCTGTTCCGCGAGGACGCGCCGCTGCTCGTCCGCTGGCGGCAGCTCCCGAAGCTGACAGGCTGGGGCCTGAAATTCTGGCGCAATTGCGAGCCGGAGCGCTTCCGGCGCCATCTCGAGGCGAGCGGCCGGCTGACCCGCCACAGCCTCACCTGCTTCGCGGCACTGCGCGAAGCGGCCGGCATCGAGGGCGCGGATTACAGCCTGATCCGGCGGGGTGCGCTGAAGGTCTACCACACCCCCGAGGCCATGGCGGAGGCGGTTGCCGAGGCGGCGGTGATCCGCGAGCTGGGCTTCAACATCAACGATATCGACGGCCGGGCCTGCGCCGCCCTCGAGCCGGGCCTCGCCCCTGTGGCAGATCGGCTCGAGGGCGGGCTGCATTTCCTCGACGAGGAGATCGGCGACTGCCGCGCCTTCACGCGGCTCCTGGCCGCGCGCGCGGCAGCGCTCGGCGTCACGTTCCGCTTCGCCACGCCGGTCGAGCGGCTGGTCCGCACGGGCGAGCGGATCAGCGCCGTGGTCACGGCCGACGGCCCGCTCGAGGCCGATGCGGTGGTCGTCGCCACCGCGAGCTGGAGCGCGCCGCTGCTGCGCACCTGCGGGCTCGACGTGCCGGTGGTGCCGGCCAAGGGCCTGAGCATCAGCGTGGCGGCCGACGCCTGGCCGGATGCGGTGCGCAGCGTGGTCATGGACCACTCGCGCCTCTTTGGCCTCGTGCGCATCGGCGACGACATGCGGATCACGGGCTCGGCCGAGCTCACCGGCTACGACGCCACGCCGGCGGACAGCCGCTGTGCGGCAATCATCCGGAACGTGCTGGAGCTCTTCCCGGGCTTTCAGGCCTGCCTCGACGCGAGCCCGCAGCGCCGCTGGGCCGGCCTACGCGGTTCCTCGCCCTGACGGCCCGCCCATTCTCGGCCCCACGCCGATCAGCAACCTCCACCTCGACATCGGCCACGGCCCACAAAGGCTGGTCCACCTCCGCAGGTGCCGCTGACCTCGTCGCCGACACCGTCCTCGGTCGCCCCCAGCCATCGACATGGAAGGCCTCACCTTGGCCCGCTTCGCTCGGCGGTGACTAGGCTTGGCTGACGGCAGTGCGGCCGCCCTTCGGCGGCCGTCCGGAACCTTCGAGCAGGAAACGTGGTGGCAAAGGAGCCCAGCTGGCTGGCACCCGTCTCCGCCAACGCCTGCATTCCCTATCCCCGATCCAGACCGCCTCCAGGCCGATTTCTCCAGGTCTTGGGCCTCGCCAAGGTTGGGGTCCAGGCGCCAATGCGCCAAGGCCAGCAAGTCGGGTACAAGGGAAGCTCTTAAATCGTCGATCCGTGAGCTGTCCCTCGGAGCCACCATACCACAGGGGCATTGTTCGGAAAGACGGACATAATGGATCATTTTGCATTGTGTATCTGCCACCTTTGTTCCTTAGAAAGGTTCAATCTCTAAAACCCACACTATTTCTTTATCAATCGCCCCGAAAAAACCATTACCATCGTCAAGTCAAATATTTCTCGTAGATCTTCTATTCTCGAAAACTGTACTGTAACATTCTTTCAAATACAGACGGATTTTCGAACGCCCGATCACCCTCCCCTCCGTCTTACAACCCAAGCCATCAAGTTAACAAAATCATGACCGTGTATTGCTCGAACGCGAATCTACGTCCTGTAGTTCCCAAGGACGTCGCCGACCTCCAAGTAAAACCTATCCGTGGCGTGTGGCCTTCTACCGGCGTTAACCGCTATCATCGCAACATAAGAAGCGAGATCCAAGTTTATCTCGTCATTTGTAAATGATAGACGTCTATCCGGTGCCAAGATCTGGAAATTGTACTCATGTCGTTTGTTGACCAGCCGCACTGCATAAATGTATCTTAGTGTTCTGCGAACGATGAAAAATTTTGCCAGTTCAATATCCTAGATCCAGCTGTATGAATCAATAGTTGCCGTACCGTCGGCTCATCGACGAAAATGCCTCAATAGATGCGTACCTAGTATAGTAAAGGCCACTGAGAACGATATGCCCCCCAATCCAACGATCCAAATCAGAATCAACCAAGCATAAATATCTACCATTAAGGATCACGATCTCGCAGCTCATGAGCAAGCGTGATGATTACGTTACTTATTACCGGACGTTAATCCATATTGCGCGACCAATTCTCTTGAACGTTTATCGTATCTATACTATAGATTTTTATTTCGGAAATTCCTTTCAATGAAAATGTTCAAGCAGTTGACGTCAAAGACTCCTTCCACGTAAATATCTTTAAGATCTGGCTCCAAGAGTATACTGCGCCACTAACTCATCGATGTTTCGTCGTACAGACATTTGCTTTTTACACACTAGAATCATCATCGAACAACTCGGAGGAGTCTGGTACTTTAAGACGCGCCACACAATCCATATGTTGAGCCAATAGTTCTATAGAATGTGAAGCAAGAAGGAACTGAACTTCGGTATTCTTAGTAATTGACAACAGGGCTCAGAAGAAGATTTCTCTGCCATTTAATGTTCAAGGATATCTCGTGTCTGTCGATGATAAATATACTAGGGCGTGTCATGTTGTGATAGAATAGAAAAATAGTAGAAGAAGAGCTTCTCGCCAGATGATAAATCACCTGGTTTGGAAGAGAGATGCCATTCTTGGAAACTATAGAAAATCCTGCAGTGACGGTATAAATAATTTCTTTCATTCGCAGAAAAGAATTAATGAGAAACACAAATTTATCGATAAGTTGATAGGTCTGCTCTACAGCATTAAGACGCGTCTTTACACTCTTTACATATGACTCAAGAAGTCTGGCGGCTAAGATACCCCTCTGGTCATTTGTTTCTAGAGCATCGCGGAGTTCTTTGGTTTCCAGGTGAGTCGCAAGTTCGTATTTTTTGAGTTCTTCGGTCTTAGTATCAATCTCCTCTAAGTCTTTTCTTAAATTATCTACGCTCTCTCCAATCTCAGTTGGCTCATCAAACATGAATGGCTCGGTAGTAAGTTTATGAACTATATCGACATAGACGGCATGTACACCTAAAGTACCTTGATTTGTGCTCTGCAAAGCCTTTTTTCTGACCCAATCGGCTGCGTCAGTTAAAGCTTCTGTTCAAGCGCATCATCTCAAACATCTGCGGTGGTAATTACCTCTTTGAACTAAGCCATCCATCACTGATTCCGCATGGGTCAAGATCTGAATTTCGTTGGGATTGTATTTTTAATCGTCATGAAAAGTAATATGTTGCTGTCAGGAAAGTTAGTGGGGTGCTATTTTAAGAGTAGTATATGTTTGTAATACCAGGCTCAACCGACGGATGAGACTCAGTACCAACTTATTAAAGAGAGCTGGTTTAAGCCACCTACTGGATTTGCATTGATACCTCACAATAAAATAAGATCGTCGAATTTTTTCGATATTTCGGGAGTTCTCTGGCTGGAAATCACTTTGCGATTTCACGTGTTTTTCTTTAATATTCTTTTTGAGACAAAGTAATATTCTATTTTCCGTGTTTTTACGAGAAGCGGTTAGAAACAAGCCATCTGAAAATTCGATTTCCAAGTAATCAAAAAGCCCCTTGTAGAGAGCATCCCTATGGCCCCTATTGTCAGCAAAAGACAAAAGATGATAAACGAGGGTTAAAATAGTACTCTTGCCAGTGCCGTTATCTCCGTATAGAATTAAAATTTTTTTTTCCGGGGCGGATGGAGATATTTCATGATTATATAGACCGAAGAGGCCTTTTATTTGAATTCTCTGGATGATTCGAGTTGCCATTATCTATTTCAATTTGTTGATTGGCGATACACGCATTATCTCACGTCCATTGATGCAAAGAGGTAGAACTCCGTAACCATTTCATGCAAACTTGCCAAGTTCTGGGTGGGCGTGGGAGGCGTGCCTCCCCCACAGTCCTTGTCCTAACGCTCAGCCGTAACGGTAGGGCGGGCCGGCCTTGTGCATGGCGGCGCGGTAGTTCTTTTGATGATCTGGACGATGCGGGTGCTGCGCTCGGATCTGGCGGCGATCTCGTCGTAGAAGACTTCGGCCGCACCTTCGACGGCGCTCCATTCCTCCTCGGGGATGGTGGTGAGCTCGAGCTTGTCGCCGGTGGTACGGTAGTAGGCTTCGCCCCACCAGTACCAGTGCTGGCGGTAGTAGTGGGAGCTGTCCATGCAGAGGGTGAACAGGCCCTTGAGGTGCTCGGGGAGCTCGTTCCAGCGTTCGGTGTTGGCGAAGTAGGAGCCGACCCAGGCGCCGGAGATGTTGTTGGTGAGGTAGTAGTTGGTGACGTCGGCCCAGCCCACGGTGTAGGCCTCGGTGATGCCGCACCAGGCGACGCCGTCGAGCTCGCCGGTCTGCAGGGCGACCTCGATGTCCTCCCAGGGGAGGGTGACGGGGACGACGCCGAACTGGGTGAGGAAGCGGCCGGCGGTCGGGAAGGTGAAGACGCGCTTGCCGTTCAGGTCGGCGACGCTGCGGATGGGGTCGCGGGTGACGAAGTTGCAGGGGTCCCAGGAGCCGGCGGAGAGCCAGGTGACGCCGTCGATCTCGCCGTAGGCCTCCTCCCAGATCTCCTTCAGGCCCCAGTGGTTGAAGAGGGTGGGGACGTCGAGGGAGTAGCGGGAGGCGAAGGGGAAGTAGCCGCCGAAGACGGAGACGTCGACGGGGGCGGCGATGCTGTCGTCGTCGCTCTGCACGGCGTCGATGGTGCCGTTCTGCATGGCGCGGAAGAGCTCGGGCGTGGGGACGAGCTGGTCGGCGAAGTAGAGCTCGATCTCCATCTCGCCGTTGGCGACCTTGTTGAACTGGTCGATGGAGGGCTTGATGACGAACTCGGCAAGGGCCGGGCCGGCATAGGTCTGCAGGCGCCAGCGGATGGGGCCTTGCGCCTTGACGTAGGGGGCGGGGAAGGTCGAGGCGGCGGCGACCGCACCGGCGCCGAGCGTGGTGGCGCCGGCCTTGCCGAGGAAGTCGCGACGCCTCGGGTTCTTGATCGTCATCCTTGGTTCCTCCTTGCCAGTCAGGGGCCGGGATCCTTGCGCCGCCGGCTTCAGCGTCCGGCATACCACGATGGCAGCCAGAGGGCGATTTCGGGGAAGATCATGAGGATAGCGAGGGTGAGCCCCATGATGCCGACGAAGGGCACGATGGAGCGGTAGATGTCGCCGAGGCCGATCTCGGGCGGGGCCATGGCGCGCATCAGGAAGAGGTTGTAGCCGAAGGGCGGGGTTATGTAGGCGATCTGGCAGGTGACGGTGTAGAGCACGCCGTACCAGATGGGGTCGAAGTCGAGGGCGATGGCGAGCGGCACGTAGAGCGGGGCGACGATGACCAGCATGGCGGTGTCGTCGAGGAACATGCCGAGGATGATGAAGCTGAGCTGCATCATGACCAGCACGGTCCAGGGCGAGAGGTGCCATTCGTCGAGGAAGAGGCCGCGGAGTGCTCTGCCCGCGCCGAGGCCGTCGAAGACGGCGCCGAAGCACAAGGCGGCCATGATGATCCAGAGGAACATGCAGGAGATGGCGAGGGTCTTGCGGACCGCATCCTCGAGGACGGTCATGGTGAGGCGGCGCTTGAGGGCGGCGGCGAGGGTGGCGGCGGCAGCCCCGTAGGCGGCGCTTTCGACGAGGCTGGTGAAGCCGGCGACGAAGAGCCCGGTCATGGAGAAGAAGATGAGGAGCGGCAGGATGCCGGCCTTGAGCAGGCCGAGCTTCTGCCCGAGCGGGATGTGGCGCTCGGCCTCGGGCAGAGGCGGGGCGAGGGTCGGGTCCAGCCGGCAGCGCGCGGCGATGTAGAGGATGAAGAGCCCGGCCATCATCAGGCCCGGGAGGACGCCGGCGAGCCAGAGCTGGGTGACGGGCTGGCGGGCGATCATGCCGTAGAGGATGAGCACGACCGAGGGCGGGACGAGGATGCCGAGGGAGCTGCCGGCCTGGATGACGCCGGTCACCATGATCTTGTCGTAGCCGCGGCGCAGCATCTCGGGGAGTGCTATGGTGGCGCCGATGGCGAGCCCGGCGACCGAGAGGCCGTTCATCGCCGAGACGATGACCATGAGCACGACCGTGCCGATGGCGAGCCCGCCCTTGAGCCCGCCGGACCAGACGTGGAGCATGTCGTAGAGGTCGTTGGCGATGCCGCTCTCGGCCAGCACGTAGCCCATGTAGACGAAGAGCGGCAGGGTCAGGAGCGGGTACCAGTTCATGAGCTGGAAGGCGGCGTTGAACGGCATCTCGGAGCCGCCATTGCCCCAGAGCAGGACGGCGGCGCCGGCGGCGATGAAGCCGATGGCGCCGAAGACGCGCTGCCCCGTGAGGAGCATCAGCATCATGGTCGAGAACATCAGAAGGGCGATGGCCTCGTAGCTCAAGGGGCGGTGCCCCCGGCCTGTTCCCCGGACTCTGCCTCGTCCTGCCGGCCGGGCAGCTCGATGCCGCGCAGCCGGGCGATGTCGCGCACGAGGAAGGCCACGGCCTGGAGCAGCATCAGGGCGATGCCGATGCACATGATGACCTTGATCGGGGCGAGGGGCGGTGCCCAGGACGAGTAGTTCTTCTGGCCGTATTGCAGCGCGTAGCCGGTCGAGGAGAGGCCGCCCATGAGCAGGACGACGAGGTAGAAGATGAGGCAGAAGGCGGTGATGGTGTCGGTGAAGGCGCGCTTCCTGGGTGCCCATTTCGCGTAGAAGAGGTCCATGCGGACATGGGCGCCGAGCTGCATCGAGTAGCCGCCGCCGAGCAGGTAGTAGGCGACCAGCATGAACTGGGACATCTCGACGACCCAGATGAGCGGCAGGTTGAAGGCGCTCCGCGAGATCGACGAGTAGAGGAGCACGCCCATCATGACGAAGATGAGCAGCATGACGAGGCGGCCGACGACGCGGTTGAGCGCGTCGACCCAGCGCACATAGGTGGTTGCCGCCCGCATCATGCCGTCATCAGTTCCCCGGCTCGTGGCGCAGAGAACGTGACACCGCGTAGCGGTCGGGCAACCAGGTTTTCGCCCGGGCTCAGCGCCATACCGGCTTCGCTCGCGTCGTGGTGGGTGACAGAAGGCGATGAACACCTCCTGGTTCGCGACGCGCGCGGGCCGGAATCTCGGGGGACACGCATAAGCGTTCGTGATACCCACGAGGCGAGCGACGCGCTCACCTCGCGCGCGCGGAGTTGGCCGGTACGAAGAGGGCGGGAAGGCTCGCCTCCCCGCCGGCCCCTCCGATCCTTTTGCGTGGGTGGAGGCTAGCGCGGTCGCGCGAAAATTGTGAAGGAGGTGTCCCTTGAATCCACAGGCGAGCCCGTCGAGTTGATTTTTCAGAAGATTGAGCGGCGCCCGAAGGGCGCGCACTGCGCTTCATCCAGATTTTCATGCGCTTCGAGTTCGCGCTGAAGGAAAGCAGCTTCTGCTTACAAGTTGGCAACAGGCTCGATGTGGATTCAGGATCGCTTCGCTAATGAACGCCTCGGCAGAGCATTCTTTGTGACGATCAGTGACTCGCTTGCACGGCCAGACACTCGTGAAACAACCCCGAGCCGTCAGTTGTTCCGGGATGGCAGCCTCAACTGGGACGCCACTGCGCCCATCCGGAACTGTCAGGAGCTGTTCGGCGCGATCAGGCGGGTGCCGCAACAATCTCTTTCACGGCGGCAAGAGCGGCGATGCCGATCATGATCGCAACGACGAGCGATCGCTGAGGCCGAGCATGTGCTGATCGAAGCGCTGAAGTTTGACAACGACATGCGGGCAATGTTCGAGGGGAAGTTCTGACTGGCACTAGCCGAGCTTTACGCGCAGTTGTACCATTTTTGATGAAGTCGCGTCCACTTACTGTTGATTACCAAATCGTGCTGCTCTACAGGATATCTGCCTTACCGACCAAGGAGACAAGTTTGCTTCGACGTTTTCGCATGCCATGCAAGCGAGGATAAAGATAGCTTTGTCCGGCCTTTGTCGAAGCGCTTCGCAATAATCATGTCGAAACTTGGTATGATGAATTTACGCTAGGCATTGGTGACAGTCTTCGTGAAGCGATTGACCGCGGCTTATCTTCTTCTCGCTTCGGAATTGTTGTTCTTAGTCCAGTTTTTTACAAGAAGCGATGGCCACAACGAGAGTTGAATGGCCTTGTCGCCCGTGAAACGGCCCGAAGATCGGTTGCTTATACTTCCCATCTGGCATCAAGTACGCCGTGACGATGTACTGGAGTTTTTCACCCCCCTCTATGACTTGATAGCTGCATCCTCTGATTCGGGTTTGGATCATGTTGTCGAGACATTACTTAAGAAGATACGACCGGCCGAAAGCCCTCTAATTGTAGCACGTGATTTTCTAATAAAATACGGCGCCACGCCGCCAGTTATTACTGATGAGTGGTGGATTGATGTTGTTGAACTCAAAGAAGCTGAGTTTCTTTACCCAAATTTGAACCATGAGTGGCGTTGGACTACTTCCTTTCACGAAAGGTTTTCATGGCAAAGAACGGGGACTAAACATAACCCGGACTGCTCTTCAGCTCGATTGGGCTGAACGCCAAAGAACGCAAAATATGTCAGTTAACGCACCCGGAGATCGTGCATAGTTTTCCTAAAGCAGTGGCCCGGTCTGCATGAATGTGCGCGGCGAAATTCTTCGATATTGGCGCTATGCACCACAGACCACTATTCATGGGTTTGATGACGGATTTGTCGATGTGTTCGACGCACTCATGTCCCCAGACAGCATCGAAGAATGCAGATCTTTTAGATACGGTCGCGCCGAAACCAAAGACGGAAAAGAACCGTTATGTGGAATTTCATTGCGTGGCGTCACCCAGAATTTGGAAACTATACGGCTGGAGAACTCAGTTATGAATTTCAAGATGCCACAATAAATCTTACTATCGCTCCATATTTGGTGGATTCGAGTGTCTAGTTTGGTTGATGAGCGAAGAAGCAAAGTGGATGCCAGGCGATTGCGAGAAATTCTGAAGCACGGCTTTAGAGAGCGAGTACGATGGTGGATAACTGCTCCGCCCTTGACAGTCATCGAATTATTGATGCGTTAGGAAAGACAATCAACGTGGATTTTCCTATGCAAGTCGATTAGAAGTGATTTGTATGATAGCTGTAATAGGGCACTCTGCAATCTGGGTACAGGCGACAACTGTTCAAAATTTGACGATTTTATCGAGTACGGCTTTATTGAGGGTTATTATGAAGAAGAGGCGCCTGACATCGAAGCGTAGGAAGCTAAGTCGGCCCATTCTCTGATCGATATTTCCAAGACAGGGGCTTATCGCACGTTTGGAATGTACGACTGGTGTTGACCTGACAGTGCCGCATTGAGCGGGCTCTTCAGGCGGCTTTGGCTGTGAAAGTTTTTTCTCCCTTTGTCGGCTGGGGTTTGGGCAGGCCTTTTCTGAAGGCCTTGGCTGGCGCGCAGCCCCGCGCTTTGATGGTGCTCGACATCTCGGCCATTCTGGCACCGACATCACAAGCGCCGCCTGATATGAACAACCGGTGGGGCGTGGGGAGACGTGTCTCCCCACATCCTTTCTTAACCCTATTCAGCCATAGCGATAGGGGTGGTGTCGTCGGCAAAGGCATGCAAACACAGTCGAGATGCTCCCGATGTCGCTCGCGCTCTACGGTCATCCCCTTTCTCGTCCTACACGCAGAAGGTGCTGATCGCCCTTTACGAGAACGGCACGCCCTTCGACTTCCCGCTGCATCGGGCCGGACACGCCAGAGCATGCGGCGGAGTGGCTGCGGCGCTGGCCCGCTTGCGCAAGTTCCCGCTGCTGGTGGACGGCGAGCGTCAGGTCGTCGAGACGAGCATCATCATCGAATACCTGGGGCTCGTGCATCCGGGGCCTGCCCGCCTGCTGCCCGCGGCGCCGCTGGCGGCACTGGACGTGCGCTTTCTCGACCTTCTTCGACCTCCACGTCGCCGAACGCGATGCAGCTCGCCGTGGACGGTGCGCTGACGGGCGACCCGGTGAAGCGCCGGGACGGCATGGCCTGGCGGTGGAGAAGCTGGAGCGCGCCTATGCACGGCTCGAGGGGGAGCTGGCCGACCGGCGCTGGGCCGCCGGCGGTGATTTCCCTGGCGGACTGTGCGGCGCCGGCGGCTCTTCTACGCGGACTGGACGCACCCGATCGCCCCGGCGTTCCCGGTGCTGCGGGCCTACCGCACACGGCTGCTCGGCCGGCCGTCCTTCGCCCGGGCGGTCGAGGAGGCGCGGCCGTTCCGGCCGCTCTTCCCGCTGGGCGCGCCGGACCGGGACTGAGGCCGCGGTCAGCCGGTCGGGGCGGAGGTGCTCTGCTGGCGCCGCCATTCCTCGAAGAGCCGCTGCTCCTCGATCTGCCGCCGGGTCTCCTCGGCCTGCAGCGCCTGCTGCCGCTCGAAGTCGAGCTGGCGCTGCATGGCGGCGTTCTGCTCCGCCTGGCGCTGGGCGGCCGCGTTCTGCTCCGCCTGGCGGTCGACGGTCATGTTGCCGGCGAGGCCACCGACGCCGGCGCCGATCAGCATGCCGGTGGTGCTGTTGCCGAACAGCAGCCGACCGGCGCCGGCGCCGATGGCCGCACCGCCGACAGTGCCCACGCCGGCCGAGCTCGTGCCGCCGCCGCCACCGCCCTCGCAGGCGGCGAGCGAGAGGGCCAGGATGCCGGCCAGGGCGGCCATGGCGACAGGCTTGCGACGAACGCTCATGGTCCCGCTCATTGGGCCGCTCCCAGCTGGTCCTCGGCTGCACCGACCATCTCGTCGAAGGAGAGCTGGCCGTCGCCGTCCGTGTCGGCCGCCTCGAAGGCCTTCATCTTGAAGCTCATGACCTCGTCGAAGGTCAGGACACCGTCGCCATTGCCGTCGACCGCGCTGAAGAGGGCCGGATCGTGCACGCCGAGCTCGGCCGGCGTCAGGGTCAGGCTGCCGTCGGTGTCGAGCGAGCTGAAGCCGGCAGCGGCATCACGGGCGAACTCGCCCCGGCTGATCAGCATGTCGCCATCGGTGTCGGCGATCTCGAAGGCCAGACGCTCCCGCTGCAGGGCGGAGGAAAGGCCGCTCTGCTGCGCCATGGCTGCCGGGCCGGTGGCCAGCAGCAAAGCGAGGGCGAGAGCCGGCACGGCACCGCCTGCCCCGGCCCTTCGGGTATTCCTGGTCTGGTTCATGACTGCGAGGCCTTTCACTCGAGGTTGCGCTCGACGGGTCGTCTATAGGCGAGGCGGTGGCAGGCGCCAAGACGGGGAAGGGTCATCCTGGACGGGCTCTCAACCACGCCGGGCCAGCGCCTGGGTCAGCATCTCGTAGTTCACCCGGACGGTGCTGGCCTGACGGAAGAACTGGATCAGCGTGCGCCAGGGGCCGTCGATGCGCGCGAGGCCGCTGAGGCTCGCCACCACCGTGCCGACATCGCTCTTGCCCTGGAGGACCAGCCAGCCGCCGATGAAGAGGATGGCGACGGCCCCGAGTGCGGTGATGACGCTGAGCGCCAGCTTGATCGAGAGCTTGAAGGCGTAGATCCGCCGGCGGATGGTGAAGGTCAGCCGGAAGTCCTCGGCCACCGCCTCGTCCGTTTCCAGGAGGTCGCTCTGCGAGATGCGGTCCGAGGCGTCCCTGAGCGCCGTCACCCGGGCCCGCACCTCGCGGTTGATGCGCTTCTGCAGCGCCACCACGATCACCGCCTGCGGGATCACCACGGCGGCCACGATGAAGCCGAGCCGCGGCTGCTGCACGAAGACGAAGGTGAGCACGCTGACCAGCGTGCCGAGCTGCAGCAGCGGCCCCGCGATCGCCGAGCCCGCGAAGCCGCCCACGACCTCCGCCTCCGCGGTCAGCATGTTGACGAGCGTGCCGCGCTTGATCGGCTCCGCCCTGCCGCTCCGCGTGTCGTGCACGGCGTTGCCGTAGAGCCGCTCGCGCGCCATCAGGATGACGCGCTCGCCCAGCATCGAGATCCGCAGGCTCAGGATGAACTTGAGCCCGGCGCTGAGCAGCACGGCACCGAGGAAGGCAGCGCAGAGCCAGACGAGCCGCTCGACCGTGCCGCCCTGGACCAGCGAGTTGATGACGAGCTGCTGGAACTTGAGCGGTGCCGCGGCCAGCGCCGCGGTCGCCAGCGACAGGGCGATCAGGAGGAGCTGCTGGCGGCCGCTCACCCGCCAGACGGCACGGTAGAGCTCGATCATGGAAGCCTCAAGGCGCGGTCAGGGGGGCGGGATTCGCGATCGCCGCCTCGATCCGCTCCAGCATGTAGGGGAAGAACGGATTGGACGACATGCGCGAGACGGAATCGATGGTGACGATCAGCGCACCGCGCTCGCCGCGCACCGCCGTGGCACCGAGATTGACGCCGTAGTCCTCGTTGCCCGCAGGCTCGAGCCCGTAGAGCGAGTCGTCCAGGGGGAAGGGCAGGGCGACGTGCGAGAGCGAGAAGACGTCGGTGGGGTAGGCGATGCCGAGCGGCTGCTCCGAGGCTTCGTCCGAGCCCGCCGGCTCGGTGATCGCCACCATGCCGTCGCCGAGCGGGGCGGGATCGACCACGGTGGTCAGCCCGTAGCGGCGCGGCGGCGGGGGTACCAGCCGCTCGATCGCCGTGGCAGCGGACGGCCGGAGCAGCGGGCCGAAGCGGGCGCTGCGGTTGAGATCGAAGAGCACGAGCTCGCTGCCGTTGGCCGGGAGCTGGTCATAAAGCGTGCTGACGACGGCCGGCGTGCTGACGGTGAAGTCGATCACCGACTGGAAGGTGAGGATCGGCGGCAGGGCATCGAGCGTGCCGTCCCGGGCATGGCGGGCGAGCTCGCTCTGCAGGGCGGAAGTGACGAGAAAGGACTGGCGGGCACCATTGACCGGGAAGGAGTTGTACTTGAACGGGTTGAACTCGGGCAGCACGGCGATCCAGGCGGCCCGGGCGAAGCGCGGGAAGTAGGCCGGCAGCCCGGCGAGCCCGGCGAAGCGGGCGAACTCGGTGATGCCGATCATGGGCGAGACCAGGATCAGCCGGTCGGGCCGGGCGAGGGCGGGATCGTCGAGCGCTTCCAGCGCATACTTGAAGGCGAGCGCGCCGCCGTTCGAGAATCCGACGATGTGCAGCGGCACCGCGTCGCCGGCGAGCTTGCGGGCCTCGCGCACCGCGAGCCGCACCGCCGCCGACCAGTCCGGCCACGCGACGTCGTAGAGCCCGGCCGGCACGGTGCCGTGGCCCGGCAGGCGGATGGCGACGGTGGCCCAGCCGAGGTCCCGGTAGCGTTTGGCGATGTGGCGCAGGCTGTAGGGCGAATCGGTGAGGCCGTGGAGGAAGACGGCAGCACCCTTGGGCGGCCCGTCGGGCTCGAGGATATAGGAGCGGTTCCAGTCCCGGGCGAGGCTCGGCGGATAGACGGGGCTGCCGTCGAAGTAGCGGTTGGCGGCGATCCGGTCCTCGGGCTCGAGCTGGTCCGTGACCTCGCTGCGGACCGCCGCCATGACCCGGTCCTCGGCGGCGAGCCAGGTCTGCCAGTCGGCGGCGTCGATCGCCGCGGCATCGAGCTCCTCGGGCACGAAGCTGTGCCAGGCGCGGAGCGGTGCCCCGGTCTCGGCCTCCCAGATCCGCGTGCCGAGGAAAACCGCGAGCACGAGCACGAGAACGAGGAGCCCGCGGACAAGGAGCCAAGTGAGGATCGACCGGATACGACGCAGCATGGCCCCTGCATAGCGCAGCGCTCGCCATTGGCAATGGCGTGGTGGCCCGGGCAAGGTGGCCCGGCCAGGGCGGCTGACAGGCGGGGCCGGCCGCGCTATGCCCGCTCCGGCCACAGCCCACGGGAGCCCGATCCATGACCGACGAAGCGAAGCTGCTCGCCCCCTGGACGGCACCCTTCGGCCTGCCGCCCTACGGCCGTTTCGCGCCCGATGACTTCCGCCCCGCTTTCGCGCAGGCGCTGGCCGGGCACCGGGCCGAGATCGAGGCCATCGCCGGCCACCCGGCGGCACCCGACTTCGCCAACACCGTCGCCGCCCTCGAGCGCAGCGGCCGGGACCTGCGCCGGGTGGCGGCCCTCTTCTTCAATCTCTGCGGCACCGACACCAACGCCACGCTCCAGGCGATCGAGCGCGAGCTGGCCCCGGTGCTGGCCCGCCACTGGAACGACCTGTATCAGGACCCCCGCCTCTTCGCCCGAATCGACGCCATCCGGGCGGCAGCAGCCCCGATGCCCGGCAGCGAGGAGGCGCGCGCGTGCTCGAGCGCTACCACACGGCCTTCGTGCGCAGCGGTGCCCATCTGGGCGAGGCGGCGCCCGGCAGCGGCTCGCCGCCATCGCCGAGCGGCTGGCCACGCTCGGCACCAGCTTCGCCCAGAACCTGCTCGCCGACGAGCAGGCCTACATGCTCGTTCTCGACGGCGAGGCGGACCTGGCCGGCCTGCCCGACTTCGTCCGCGCCGCCGCTGCCAGCGCCGCGGCGCGCGGGCTCGGTGGGCAGGCACGTCGTCACCCTGGCGCGCTCGAGCATCGAGCCCTTCCTCGTCTTCTCGACCCGCCGCGATCTCCGCGAGACGGCATTTCGGGCCTGGCTCGCGCGCGGCGAGAACGGCGGCGAGACGGACAACCGGGCGATCATCAACAAGGAGACCATCGCCCTGCGGGCCGAGCGGGCGCGGCTCCCAGGCTTCGCCACCTTCGCCCATTACCGCCTCGCCGACAGCATGGCGAAGACGCCGGAGGCGGCACTCGACCTGCTGCACACCGTCTGGCCCCGGGCACGGCGCAAGGCGGAAGCCGATGCGGCGGCGCTGCAGGCCATGATCGCCGCCGAGGGCGGCAATTTCCGCCTCGCCGCCTGGGACTGGCGCCACTACGCGCGGAGAAGCGGCGGCAGGCCAGAGTTCGCCATCCCGCCCGGCGCCGTCGAGCCCTATCTCCAGCTCGACCGGCTGATCGAGGCGGCCTTCGCCACCGCCAACCGCCTTCGGCATCACCTTCACCGAAGAGCCGGGGCTCCATGCTCTACCACCCGGATGTCCGCGCCTGGAACGTGCGGGACAAGGACGGCCGGCATCTCGGGCTCTTCCTCGGCGACTATTTCGCGCGGCCCACCGGGCGCAGCGGCGCCTGGATGAGTGCCCTGCGCGGGCAGGAGAAGCTCGCCGGCGACATCCGCCCGATCATCGTCAACGTCATGAACTTCTCGAAGCCCGCCAAGGGTGCGCCGGCGCTGCTCGGCTTCGACGACGCGCGCACGCTCTTCCACGAGTTCGGCCACGCGCTGCACGGCCTCCTCTCGGACGTCACCTACCCGCTCCTCGCCGGCACGCATGTCGACCGCGACTTCGTCGAGTTCCCCTCGCAGCTCCTCGAGCACTGGCTGGAGGAGCCGGCGATCCTCGCCGAGTTCGCCCGCCATCACGCGACCGGCGAGCCGGATGCCCGCGGACCTGGCCGGCCGCCTGCCGCCGCGCAATTTCGATCAGGGCTTCGCCACGCTCGAATACGCCGCCTGCGCGATCCTCGACCTCGAGCTGCACCTGCTGGCCGAGGCCGAAGGGCTCGACATCGGCGCCTTCGCCGGAGCGCCTGGCGGCTCTCGGCATGCCCGCAGCCATCGCCATGCGCCACCGCCCGCCCCAGTTCGCCCACGTCTTCTCGGGCGGCGGCTATGCCGCGGGCTATTACAGCTATCTCTGGTCCGAGGTCCTCGACGCCGACGGCTTCGAAGCCTTCCGCGAAGCCGGCGACGCCTTCGACCCGGCAGTTGCGCAGCGCCTCAGGGAATTCGTGCTCGCCGCCGGCAACCGGATGGACCCGGCGGAGGCGTATCGGGCGTTCCGCGGGCGGGACCCGAGGCGCGTTGCTGGTGAAGCGGGGCTGGCGGCTTGAGGTAAGGCGGAAACGCCGAAAAGCCGCCGCCCCTGACAACGCGCAGCCGTTGAGCCACATTGTAGCCTGTGACATCTCAGTGACGCTGGCTGAAGTCGGCTCAGGAAGTTGCCCATGACCACCAACACCGTCGTCCGGGCGCGCATCGACCCGGAGATCAAGGATGAGGCCGCGGCCATCCTCGCCGCCACCGGACTCACCGTCTCCGACGCCTTCCGCATGATGCTGGTGCGCACCGTGCCGCCGAAAGGCGGCTTCCTTCGACCCGCTCGTCCCGAACGCCGAGACGATCGAAGCCATGCAAGCCGCCCGGAAGGGTGACACGCGGAAGGTCGGCAGTCCCCGACGACCCGCTCGTCGACCTGCATGCGGAAGATTGAACGAACCACACGCTTCAAGCGCGACTACAAGCGGGAGGCCAAGGGTCGCCATCGAGACAGCCTGGACCGGGACCTGCTGGCGGTCGTCGGTCTGCTCGCCCGGGACGCCGCGCTGCCCGTGAGCCTCAGGGACCACGCGCTTGCCGGCGACTGGCAGGACCACCGCGACTGCCACATCAAGCCCGACCTCGTGCTGATCTTACCGCAAGCTTACGCAGACCCTTCAGCTCGTCTGCCTCGGCTCGCACAGCGAGTTGAGTCTTGATCGCAGGAGCAAGCGCGCGGCGGGGAGTGCCCGTGCGCATTTAATTTGTCCTGACCCTTTTTCAATCAAGCTCGGATTGAACGGTTGTTGGTTATCAGATACAGAGTTTTATTGACTATCAGAACCAGCTTTATCAGGGGGCAAAGTGGTTGATATGAATCGAGTCCTGCGCAAGGGGTTTTTTGTTCCTTAGTTTATTGTTCTTGCTGGCTGCGCTACACATGCTGTTATTAGTGATTTAGAAGAAGATAAAGTCGTTGTACAAGCAAATGGAAATGATATGTCAGTTATAAATGCTGAAGCAGAAAAAGGTTGTGCAATACATGGCCGAAAGCCAGTCCCCATCAGCAATAGATGCCTCGACGGGTATTGTATTAACAAAGCATTTTTATTCGCGTGCCAGACACAATAAGACGGAATAACATATCTATATACATATATTGATGTGTAAATATAGTAATAATAAGGATGGTAGTCTCTTTGAGACTCCTAAGTTGCTGAAAGTTTTATCCAAAATTTTGGGCCGAATTCGAGAAGAGCAGGGAATGGCGCTGCTTTCAATGATGAGCATTTACGGGAATCTGAGTGAACGGATGTAGAAAGCACGGACATCCGATCTGACGATTAGTCAACGGTCGGCGTCGAGGTCGGCCAGGATGTCGGCGAGCTTTCGATCGAAGCCCCGGGTCGGCGGAGGCCGGCGCTCGCGTGTCAGGGGTGGCGTGGCGAGGCCCTTGCGGACGAGGCCGGCGATCACGGCATCGGGGACGGTCTCGGCCGCCGCCGCGCGGGCGGTGAGCTCGGCCACGACGCGGTCGCGGTCCGTGACGAGGACGCGCTCGCCCGACGCCGCGAAAGCTCCTGGACATACTGGAGAGACGGTTCTTCAGCTCGCGGATGCCGACAGCGTACATCGTTTCTGGATGTGGCCACGTGGCTGCGGAACAAGCGCCGGCCATGCAGCCAGCCTTCCCGATTTAATTCGTCCGGACCCCATTTCCTGAAAAAGAACGGAGGGGCCGGCGGGGAGGCCATGCCTTCCGCTCTCTTACTTCCTGTTTCTGCCCTCTACCGCCGGATCAGCCCTCACCCTGCTGCCGGCGATCAGGGTGGTGATGTCCATGAGGATGGAGGAGGCCGAGGCCGCCGTGCATGGCGAGATATTGGGGGTCCAGGCGGGGTCGAACTTGCTTGAAGGCGCGCAGGCCCGCGAAGTTGTAGAACCTGTCGCCGCGCCGGTAGATGAGGGTGCCGACCTCGGTTCCAGGTGGAGGCGAGCGGGCAGGTCGGCGAGGCCGGCCAGGGGAGCGGCGCCGAGGCTGAACCACTGGTATTGCCCTTCGGCCGTGGAGCATGATCTGGGCGAAGAGCATGTCCATCAGGCCCTTGGTGACGTCGGGGCGGTAGCGCGCATGAGGTCGAGCGAGAGCTCGTGCTTGCCGGCGCCGTACAGGAGATTGGCGAAGGCGACAACCCTGCCTTCCTGGCGCAGCACGGCGCAGTCGAACTCGGCCATGTAGCGCTCGTCGAAGCGGCCGAGGGAGAAGCCCTTCTCGTGACCGGCCTTGATGGCGAGCCAAGCGTCGGAGACCGCCTTCAGCTCGGGCAGGAGCTCGGGCACGACCGCTTTCGGCACGATGGCGAAGGTGATGCGCTCGCGCTCGGCGCGGCGCAGCGCCTGGCGGAAGTCCTGCCGCCTTTGCCGGCGAGGGAGAAGCCGCGCAGGTTCACGGCCGCCACCTCGCCGGTCTTGAGGATGGCGAGGCCGAGGTCGAGATAGAGCGGCAGGAGGTCGGGCGAGAGGGCGTAGTAGACGGGGCGGCCCGCCGCGCGGTCGGCGAGCTCGGCGAGGCGCCAGACCAGCTCGCGCCCGGCCTCGGGGTCGCCCACGGGATCGCCGAACGCCACCCAGCTCCGCCCGGCGACGGCGTACATCAAGAAGGCGTCGCCCGCGTCAGAGACGAGGAATCGCTTGTCGCCGAGAAGTGCCAGCTGCGGCTGGGTGTCGGGGCAGGCGTCGAGCAGGCGGCGCACGGCGTCCGGAATGGGCTCGGCGGCGGCCGGGAGCGGGGCGGGGCGGCGGAGCAGGGCGTCGAGGGCGAGGGCGGCCGCCGCGACGGCGAGCAGCAGGAGACCCTGAGAAAGCGGGGCGCGTCGCCGTGCCATATGAAGTCCCACCAGGAGATCACTCCCTGGTACTCGACGTGGCGAAAGGCGAGGAGGCCCACCAGCGTCATGGCCACGAGGGTCACCAGCACGAGCACCAGCCAGCCGGGTGTCGGCCGGAAGCGGCCCCAGTCGCCGGCCCGCCAGGTGCCGCCCCGATAGAAGGCGTCGCGATAGAGGGTGAGCAGGCCGGCGATGACGGCCAGCAGCAGGGCCTCCCTCCCAGTCGAGTCCGCGCAGGAGGGCGAAGACGGCACCGGCGAGCAGGAGGGTGACGCAGGCCGCCCGCGCCAGCGCCATGCGGGCGAGGAGGCCGCGCGCCAGGACGATCAGGAGGAGGCCCACGAGGCTCGCCGCCATGTGCGAGGCCTCGGCGAAGGGCAGGGGCAGGAGGTGGCCGAGCCGGTCGAGCCGGCTGCCTTCGGCCGGCAGGTTGCCGGTGAGCAGCAGCACGACCCCGCCCGTGAAGACGAGGCCGGCGGCCAGCGGCGGGACCAGGGGCCGGCCGACGCGCAGCGCCTTGCCGGCCACGACGGCGACCGGCGCAAGGCCCTGCCGCGCCTCAAGAAGGCGAGCGCCAACCCGGCCACGGCCAAAGGCAGGAGGTAGTAGAGGACGCGGTAGACGACGAGGGCGGCGGGATGACGTGGGGGTCGGTGCCGGCGCCGAGGCCGACCAGCACCGTGGCCTCCAGCACGCCGAGCCCGCCCGGCACGTGGCTCGCGGCACCGGCGACGATGGCGGTGAGGAAGACGAGGAGGAAGACGGCGTAGCCGGGCTGCATGTCGGCCGGCAGCAGCACGTAGAGGGCGGCGGCGGCACAGCCGACATCCACCACGCCGAGGCCGATCCGCGCCAGCATGCCGCCGCCGCCCGGCAGGGCCAGGCGCCAGCCGAAGAGGGCGAGGGTGCGTGGGCTGCGGCCCAGCCAGACGACCGTGCCGGCGATCACGACGAGGGTCAGGGCGCCGAGCGCCTGGTCGAGCCTGGGGTCGAGCCGGTCGAGGAGCGGCACGCCGGCCGGGTCGATCAGCAGGGCCGCACCCAGGAGGGTCGCCACGCCGAGCCAGAAGGCGACCAGCGCGTTGCCGACGATATGCCCGACCTGCGCCATGTCGAGCCCGGCCCGGGCATAGAGCCGGTAGCGGATCGGCACGCCGGTCAGGACGTGGAAGCCGACCGCGTTGGCGACGGCGAAGCTCGCCGCCCCGGCGAAGGCCGCGATCCTTTTCGGCACCCGGCCGGGGGCGAGCTGCTCGGCACCCAGCACGTCGTAGAACGACATGGCGAGGAAGCTCATGGCGGTAAGCAGCAGGGCGAGCAGGATCGCGCGGGGTGGCGTGGCGGCGAGTGCCGCCTCGATGTCGGCCAGATGGACCTCGGCCGAGACCCGGTGGATGACAAAGGCCGCCAGCGCCACGACCACGACGCCGACCAGCGGGGCGAGGTGCGGCAGGTGCCAGCGGGATTTCGGCCTGGTGTCGCCCGTGCCGACGGCCGCGGCCATCTAGCTTTGCGGCGCCACGTCGAGCCGGCAGACGATGCCGGCGAGCCGCTCGTCCAGGGCGGGATAGCGCTGCAGCACGAGGGGGTCGTGGCCCGGCACGATATGCGCGGGGCCGGCCGCCAGCTGGCGCAGGCGATCGTAGCCGCGCAGCGTCGCCTCGACGTCGTGGGTGATGATGAAGGGCTTGCCCTCTTCGAAGTTCTCGTAGAAGTGCGCCGTGTCCGAGGCGAGCACCACCGGCCCCCGCTCGGTCAGGACCCGCACGCACTGGATGCCCTTGGAGTGCCCGCCCAGGCGATGCACGGTGACACCCGGCGCCACTGCCGCGTCGCCGTCGTGGAAGACCACCCGCCCGGAATAGACGTTGCGCACCATCTGGCAGACATGCTCGACGCTGAACGGCATCTGCAGCGCCGGGTAGCACATGCACGCCCCCGTCACATAGGCCATCTCCGCCTCCTGCAGGTGGAAGCGGGCAGCCGGGAAATCGTCGAGCGTGCCGGCATGGTCGTGGTGCAGGTGGGTGACGATCACGTCCTCGACGAGCGTCGTGTCGACGCCCAGGAGCGCCAGGCCCTCGCGCGGCAGGCGCTCGAGCCGGCGGTTACGGCGCCCCGCCTCCTCATGGTCGAAGCCGGTGTCGACGACGATCGTCCGCGCGGCGTTGCGGACCACCCAGACATAGTAGTCGAGCGGCATGGGCGCCGACTCGTGCGGGTCCAGCCCCATGAAATTCTCGCGCCGGGTGCGTGTCGCCAGGGTCCCGTAGCGCACCGCGAACACCTCGTAGCGATCCTCCGTCATGCCTGCCTCCCGGCGCTGTCCGTTCCCCGCCAGAGGTTGATACCACCGGCGCGCCATCCGCACAGCGGCCATCGACAGCCGCGGAGGTGCCAGCTAATCAGCCGCGATCGCCATCCGCGCCCGCCCCCCGAAACCGACAGCCGAGCCAGAGGGAGGAGCCCGCTTGTCGCCGCAGCCCGACCTCTCGGCCCGCACCGGATCCGCTAGCGGCCAGCCGCCCGAGATCGGCTTCAGGGACGCCCTCCGCCAGCTCCGCGTCCTCTTCGGGGCGCTGCGCCGCTCGCCCTATCGCCGCATCTGCTTCCTCCTGGCGTTCGGCCTCGTCGTCGTCATCTGCCTCAACATGCTGGGCCAGATCCGCCTCAACGCCTGGCAGGGCGATTTCTTCGACGCCCTCGAGCAGCGCCTGCCGGGCGAGCTCGTCCATCAGTCGCTGATCTTCGTCGCCATCGTCGCCGTGCTGCTCCTCTTCGTCGTGGCCGAGACCTGGTTTCGCGAGCTGCTCGAGGTCCGCCTGCGGGAATGGCTGACCCGCGACCTGCTCGACCAATGGGTCAGCGGCCGCCGCCCCTGGCTCCTGGGCTTCCAGGGCGACATCGCCCTGAACCCCGACCAGCGCCTGCAGGCCGACGCCCGCCAGCTCACCGAGCTCACCATCTCCCTCGGCATCGGCCTGCTCCGCTCGACCCTCCTGCTGGTGGGCTTTCTCGGCGTGCTCTGGACGCTTTCGCAAGGCGTTGTCTTCCGGCTGGGCGGCAGCGAGCTGCATGTCCCGGGCTATCTCGTCTGGTGCGCCCTCGCCTATGCCGCGAGCGGCTCCTGGCTGACCTGGCGGGTCGGCCGGCCGATGATCGGCCTCAACGCCGAGCGCTACGCCCGCGAGGCCGAGCTGCGTTTCGCCCTGGTCCGCATCAGCGAGAACGCCGAGGCGATCGCGCTGCATGACGGGGCGGCGGGCGAGCGCCGCCGCCTCGATCTCCCCGTCGACGCGGTCGTCGCCATCACCCGCCGCCTCGCCTATGCGCTGGCGCGCCTCACCTGGATCACCTCGGGCTATGGCTGGCTCGGCCTCATCGTCCCGGTCCTCGCCGCCGCACCGGGCTATTTCCAGGGCCAGCTCTCCTTCGGCGGGCTGATGATGACCGTCGGCGCCTTCAACCAGGTCCAGGCGGCGCTGCGCTGGTTCGTCGACTACTTCCCGGCGATCGCCGACTGGCGCGCCACCCTGTTCCGCGTCGTCGGGCTGCGCGAGATCCTGCCCGGCCTCGACACGATCGCCGCGGGCGAGGGCCGCATCACCTATGTCGAGCTCGCCGAGCCCCGCATCGCCCTCACCGACCTCCGCGTGGCGCTGCCCGACGGCGAGGTGGCGCTGGCGGAGCCGCTGGTCGAGCTGGCACCCGGCGAGCACCTGCTGCTGACCGGCCCCAAGGGGTGGGCAAGAGTGCGGTCTTCCGCGCCCTTGCCGGCCTCTGGCCCTGGGGCCTCGGCACTGTCGGCCTGCCACCGCGCGACCGGCTCGCCTTCCTTCCCGGCCGGCCCTACTCTGCCGCTGGGCACGCTCCGCGCCGTGCTCGCCTACCCTGCCGATTCGCCCGCCATGGCGGACGCCGATCTCGAGGCCGCCCTCCAGCGCACCGGCCTCGCCCGCCTGACGCCACTCCTCGACGCCGAGCGCCGCTGGGACCAGGAGCTCGGCCCCGACGAGCAGCAGCGCCTCGTGGCCGCCCGCCTCCTCCTGCATCGGCCCGCCGCCGTCGTCATGGACGAGCCGATGAGCGCCCTCGACCCCGACCGCCGCGAGCTCCTGACCGATCTCTTCGCGCACGAGCTCGAAGCCACCATCGTCCTGGCCCTCGGCCCCCCGGTCCAGGACCCGTTCTATCACCGACGCGTCACCCTCGAGCGCCGACCGGCCGGCGACGGGAACCTATAGCCCCGAGGCGGCTTGAGGACCGGCTGCCCTCAGCCGATCCCGGCCAGCCGAAGTGCGTCGACCAGCCGCTCCCGGTCGGCAGCGCTGGCGAGCTGGAGGCCGGCGATCAGCCGATCGAGGTCGAAGTCTGCATCGGCCGTCACGAGCCGGGCCTCGGCGCGCGCCTCCTCGATCCGGCCGAGGGCGGCGAGATTGGCGGCCCGCGCGACACGGGAGGGGCCGACCGTCCCTTCCACGGCGCTCAGCACCTCCACGCCCTCCGCATACCGACCGGCGAGGAAATAGCTCAGGCCCAGATAGGACCGGTAGTAGGTCGGCGCGTAGGGGTTTATCGCCAGCGCCCGCTCCGCCAGCGGCAGGCCCTCACCGGCACGCCCGGAGCGCGCCAGGATGTAGCCGTGGTTCGCCATCATGTCGCTGTTGTAGGGATTGAGCCGCCAGGCCCGCTCCGACTGCGCCAGCGCCTCGGCGTGGTCCCCCTTGAGCGAGGCGAGGCGGCCCATCAGCCGATGCGCGTGCGCCGAGCGGTCGTGGCGGCGCACCACCTCCCGCATCACGGCGATGCAATGCTCCAGAGCGTCCGGCCGCGACGGCGGCCAGCCATTGCCGATGGCCGTGGCATCGATCCAGGAAAGGCAGATAGTGAGGAAATACTGCCCCGGCTCGAGCGCCAGCGCCGCCTCGAAATACCGCCGGGCGATGGCGAGGTCTCCGGGATTGATGCGGTGCAGGTGCTTCAGCCCCCGGATCATGAGCTGATAGGCGTCGAGTTCCTCGTCCGGCAGCCCCTCGATGACCCGGGCCTGCTCCTCGCCGACAGCTTCGCCCAGCGTCGAGGCGACAAGGGCCGTGATCTCGTCCTGCAGCGCGAAGACGTCGGCCGTCTCGCGGTCGATGGTCTCGGCCCAGACGCGGTTGCCGCTGGTCGCATCGATGAGCTGCACGCCGGTCCGCGCCTTGCCCATGGCGAGCTGCAGCGTGCCTTCGAGCACATATGTGGCACCCAGCCGTCGCCCGGCCTCCCGGGCACCGGCTGCTGCCACCAGCGCCTTGGCGCCGCCCGGATCGATCAGCTCGAAATCCTCGAAATGCGCCAGCGCCGTCGCCAGCGTCTCGGTCACCCCGGCCGCCAGCGCCTCGAGCCTGGCCGCGACATTGACCCCGTCGCCGAAGAGATCGCCTTCCTCGACGATCACGTCGCCGAGATGCACGCCGATGCGAAAGCACAAGGGCGCTGTCGCCGCCGCCTGCCAGGCGAGGCCGCACTCGACCGCCGCCACCACGCTGGCGAAGGCCACGAGCCAGCCGTCGCCCATCGTCTTGACGACCTGGCCGCCATGCCGGGCGACCAGGGGCAGGGCGTGCTCGGCCGCGAACACGCGCAGCAGCGCCCGCGTCCCGGCCTCGTCCTTCCCCATGAGCCGGGAATAGCCCACGACATCGGCGCAGAGTATGGCGGCTAAACGACGTTCCATCGGCCCTCCCAACGCCGGGACCTTAGCCGGATCGCAGAGGCGATGCTGCGGGATTCTGGCTCGGGCTGGTCGGCCGGAAAGAGTGCAACGCCGTCCTGCCGGTCGTCAGCGGAGCGTCCTTCCCACTCGAAAGCCGCCGCCAACGACGCGGTAGTCGGGTTCGTTGCCGTCGCGATAGGCGGACCGTTGTGCCCTCGGGCCGTCGAACCAAGAGCCGCCGCGTAGCACCCGCCGACTGCAATCGCCGCTCGTCCAGGCGCTGCCATCGTCGGGTCGCCCGGCAATGTCATAGCTGTCGTGGTAGCAGTCGTTCACCCATTCGCCGGCATTGCCTTGCACATCGAGCAAACCGAACGCATTGGCTGCGAAAGCGCCGACAGGTGTCGTTCCGCCCTTGGTGTTGCCGAAGTTGGCGCGCCGATCGTCGATATCGTCGCCCCACCAGTAGCGCGTTCGGGTGCCGGCACGCGCCGCGTACTCCCACTCGGCCTCCGACAACAGCCGATAGGGCTCCAGCGTCTCGTCTGCCAGCCATTCGGCGTAGGCCGCCGCATCGTCCCAGCTCACGCAGACCACAGGCTGATCGTCGGTCTGCGTGAAACCCGGCCAACGCCAACTCATGATATCCTTGAGCTGCCAGGCCGCGTTCTCCCAGATGTAGCAGCCGTCACCGGGATGGTAACCGGTCGCCTCGACGAACGCACCGAATTGCCCGCGCGTCACTTCGTGCACGCCGATCGCAAAGTGCTGTGGGATCGTCACCCGATGCTCAGGGCCTTCATCCGTGTAGCGACCTTCCTCGTCCGCCGGCGAGAGCCCATCGGAAGGGACGGCTGGCACGACCACCATTGCCGGGCATTCGGGAGCAGTCCCTGAAACGGTCACCGGGCGCGTAGGGCGGGTCCCGGTCGGCCGGTGCCAGCAACGACTGGCCCGTTCGACGAGCCGGGTGGCGTCGCGGCGGACATCGCGGCGGCTCGCCCTTGGCGACCGTTTCGGACACCGTCGCCTCGCCGACGACGATCGCGCAGGGCTTGGCCGCCCAAGGATCGACCAGGGCCGACAAGGTCGCGTCCGGCTCGCCGGTGACTGGCAGGCCGTTCTCCGCCTGGAAGCGGCGCAAGGCGCCCTGGGTCCGAAGGCCTAGAATGCCGTCGCGCGGGCCAGGATCGTAGCCGAGGCCGGCCAGAATCTCCTGCGCCTCGACGATCAGGCGCTCGTCGGGGCCGGCGTCGCCCGCGTTGTCGGGGCCGGGAGCGGATGACAGGCGGTCGCCGGTGATGAAGAAGAACTCGCCGTTGCTGGTGCCGAGATCGCGCAACTGCGGGGTGATCGACTTCTGCCAGTTGACGCGTCCGCTCGCGCAGCACCCGCTCGCTGACATAGTGCTCGAGCTCGCTGACCGAGACGAGGCCGTCATTGGGGAAGTCGTTGCTGGCGTCCGCAGCACCGCGCAGCCCGTCGAGCACAGCCGCGGTGAAGACGCTGCCGCCGAGGCTGTCGAGGGCGATGGTCTCCTCGCTCTCGGTGCCGGCGGTCAGCAGACGGCGGCCGGGGCGCGCGAGCTGCTCGATCCGCAGGCGCTGGTAGTCGGTCACGACGCCCGGGGCGCTGCCGGCGAGCCCGCTGAAGCAGGCATCCAGCAGATAGAGCACCTGCTCCGCCCTGAGGTTGCCGTCCCAGCCGCGGATATTGTCCATGCTGACCATGCCGGAGAACTGGCCGGCGCGGCTCGGCCGAGCGGCAGGTAGCCGCGCTTGCCGCCGCCCGGCGGGTCGCGGGTCGTGCCGTGGCCGGACCAGTAGAGGAGGAAACGGTCGTTGGCGTCGATGAGCGCCGGCAGCTCGTCCTCCATCAGCTCGCGCAGCCGCTGGTAGGTGACCTTGTCCTCGGTCAGCAGGTAGACCCGGTCGAACCCGGCCTCGTCGATGAGAAATCCTTGACGCGGATCGCGTCCTGCGCGGTCGGCAGGTCATCGAAGCCGTCGTAGTCGCTGATGCCAGCGACCAGCGCGTAGCTGCGGGCATAGCCGGGATGGCCGAAATAGGCCGCGAGCAGCTCGCCCCACGACCGGCGGCCCGCCGGCTTCTCGTAGACTTGGTCGATACCTTCGGCGCGGGCGGCGCCGGCGAGCGCAAGACCGAGAAGGATCGCGGCCAGGAGCCGGCGCAGCATTTCAGCCCTTGCGCAGCTCGAGCAGCTTCTGCGCCAGCCCGGCGAAGGCGGCCAGCATGCCAGTGATCGAGGTGGCCAGCGAGATCCAGGCGATGGTCTCAGTCCGGTCGCCCATCGGCTCGACGCCCGGCGGAATCCGATAGGCGAAATACACCCAGAGCCCGAGCACGGCGACGATTGCCGCCCCGACGATGACGCTCCAGCGCTTCAGCATGCCGCCAGCCCCGACGCGTTTCTCCGACTCCGTTCAATTGTGGATACCACCGATCGGCTGCAACGCGAAGTTGCACGCGTGCCGAAGCGGCCGTTCAGACTCCCGAGCCCACCGTCCTGACCCCGCCACCGTCGGCGGCACCGTGGATCTCCAGCCATTCCTTGTCGATGTCGGGCAGCTCCTTGTCCTCGATCGCGGCCTCGAAGGCCATCAGGCGCTTGTGGATGGAGAGCAGCTCGACGATCGTCGTCCAGGAGTTGACCAGGTACTGGAACGAGCTGGAGACCTGGTTGAAGGCGGTCAGGATCTGCTGCAGCACGCCGAAGGTGAAGCCGACGGTGGCCCCGGCGATGATGGTCGGGATCAGCAGGATGTAGACGAAGATGTTGTCGGCCTGGAGGTAGAGCGAGCGGAAGACGTTGAAGTACATGTAGTGGAAGTAGAGGCGGAAATAGTTCTGCCGCACGTAGCCGAAGAGCTCGCGCACGGTCATCGGCTGGGCGCGGTCGGCCTTGTCCTCGCCGTGCACCAGCTCCTTGCGGTAGGCGGCCTCGACCCGCTGGTTGCGGAACTCGAGGCCCGGCAGGCGGATGCCGACGAGGGCGAGCAGGCCGGTGCCGAAGAGCGACCAGACGAGGGCGGCGACGAAGAGCGGCGCCGGGATGGCGCCGACCAGCGGCAGCTCCTGGACGTATTTCGAGAGCTCCCACAGGACCGGCAGGAAGGCGATCAGCGTCATCACCGCGTCGATCGCCGAGACGCCCAGGCCCTCCATGATGCCGGCGAAGCGCATGGTGTCCTCCTGGACGCGCTGCGAGGCACCCTCGATGTGCCGCAGGCGCTGCCAGCGGGCCATGTAATAGTCGTTCATCGCGGTCCGCCAGCGGAAGATCCAGTGGCTGACGAAGAAGCGCGAGAGCACGAAGATGAAGATGGAGACGAAGGCGATCTGGGCGAAGATGCCGAGGAGCGCGAAGAGATCGGCCTGCGTGACAGTCGAATTCTCGCCCAGCGCCTGCTGGACGTCGTCGAAGAACGGCCGGCGCCAGTTGTTGATGGCGACCGAGATCTGCACGCCGAAATAGGTGATGAAGAGGATCAGGGCAGAGCCGAGGATCGACCAGTACTGCCAGGGATGCGGCGCGAAGCGGAACCAGAAGGCGGCGAAGAGGGCCACGGCGATGAGGTAATAGACGTAGAACCAGACGAACTCGGGCGTGACGAAATAGCCGAGCCCGAGCACCGGCTCGGTCCCATCGGGCGTGGCGCCCAGGCCGAGCGCCGCCCCCCAGCCATCCGCCCCGCCATACCAAAGTGCTGTGGCGACAGCCGACCAGAGAACGACGGAGAGGAAGAAGAGCTTGGGCCGGGGGAAGAAGGACTGGAACAAGGGGTACGCGCCTTTCGGGCTGACTCTTGCGAAGCGCTCTTTTCAGGCGTCGGCTCGACCGCCGCAAGTGATGTTAAGGTCAGGATCGCCACCCCGGCCCGAGTCTGACGGGCGCCGGACGGAGGCGATCAGCGGGCGGCCTGCTCGAGGGCGCCCAGAAGATCGACCGCGGCCCAGCGCTCGACGAGCAGACCGTCGCGAATACGCCAGAAGACCATGCCCGTGGCCGTGAAGCGCTTATGCGAGGGGGCGAGGCCGCGAAACGGGCCCGCGTGCGTGCCGCACCAGGTGGCGCGAACGGCGACGCGGTCGCCTTCGGCGATGATGTCGTCGATGGTCGCCCGGAGGTCCGGGATCGCGGCGAGCAGGCTCTGGATGTGCTTGCAGACGCCTTCCGGGCCCAGGGTGGCGCCGGCGGCGTGATCGAAGAAGTCGATGGCGACCTGGCGGTCGATCGCGGCCGGGTCGAAATGGTTCACGGTGGCGTCGTAGTGCGCGCGCACCAGCGCCTTGTTGCGTTCGAGCTCGCTCATCTTGCGGGATGCCTCGGGAACGAAGGAGAAAGGGCTCTCATTCGCGGTTCGGAGCCTAGAGCATGCTGGGCAGGACCCGGTCGGGCGGGCGGTGGCCGTCGGCGAAGGTCTTGATGTTGATGATGACCTTCTCGCCCATGTCGCGCCGGCCCTCGAGCGTGGCCGAGCCCATGTGCGGCAGCAGCACCACGTTCTCGAGCTGGCGCAGCCTGGGGTTGATCGCCGGCTCGTGCTCGAAGACGTCCAGCCCGGCGCCGGCGATCTCGCCGTCGCGCAGCATGCGGGTGAGCGCCGCCTCGTCGACCACCTCGCCGCGGCTGGTGTTGACGACGATGGCGTCCTTGCGCAGCAGCTTGAGCCGGCGGGCGTTGAGCAGGTGGAAGGTGGCCGGGGTGTGCGGGCAGTTGATCGAGACGATGTCGACCCTGGCCAGCATCTGGTCGAGGCTCTCCCAGTAGGTGGCCTCGAGCTCGGATTCGATGCTTTCGTGGACGCGGCGGCGGTTGTGGTAGTGGACGGCGAGGCCGAAGCCCCGCGCCCGCCGGGCGACGGCCGAGCCGATCCGCCCCATGCCGAGGATGCCGATGCGCTTGCCGTGGATGCGGTGGCCGAGCATCGAGGTGGGCGACCAGCCGCCCCATTCGCCCGAGCGGGCGAGGCGCTCGCCCTCGACCAGCCGGCGCGACACGGCGAGGATGAGCGC
The DNA here is from genome assembly GCA_041397945.1 of Geminicoccaceae bacterium. Classification (GTDB taxonomy): domain Bacteria; phylum Pseudomonadota; class Alphaproteobacteria; order Geminicoccales; family Geminicoccaceae; genus SLRI01. The sequence goes on along the minus strand of JAWKVR010000005.1, from coordinate 24,680 downwards.
CATGGTCATGTCGGCCGTGTCCTCGGTGAGCACGCCGGGTGTGTTGGTCACGGTGATGCCGCGCTTGTAGGCGGCCTCGACGTCGATATTGTCGACACCGGTGCCGTAATTGGCGATCAGCTTGAGATGCTCGCCGGCATGCGCCAGCAGCGCCGCGTCGATCCGGTCGGTGACGGTCGGCACCAGCACCTCGCAGGTCCTGACCGCCTCGACCAGCTCGGCCCGGGTCATGGCCGTGTCGCTGTCGTTGAGGCGGGCGTCGAAAAGCTCCATCATCCGCGTCTCGACGACGTCCGGCAGCTTGCGGGTGACCACCACCAGGGGCCGCTTGCGGGGCATGCCTCGATCTCCTGTCCTGGCGCCGGGCCGAAAAGGTGGCCAGCGCACGGCCGCTCGAACCGGCTCCTAGCAGAAAGGCCGACCGCCCACAAACGCCTGCACTGCGGCCACTTTTCACTTTGCGCTTGGATTGGCGCGCCCGGCCTTCCTATAGAGAGGGTCGATAGACGGCGGGCAGACGGCGCCTGAAGGTGCCATGAGGTCGACGCCGGCTTTGCGGACCCCTGCCCGAAGTGGTGCGTCGCCTTGCTCTCCCCCTTCGCCCGTCGCCTCTTCCTGCTCCTCACGCTTCTCCTCGTCGGTGGCGCCGGGCCGGCCGCTTCCCAGTCGACCGGCCTGCCCCTGCCGCGCTTCGTCTCGCTCGCCGCCACCGAGACCAATGTGCGCACCGGGCCGGCCGAGACCTTCCCCATCCGCTGGGTCTTCACGCGGCGCGGCGTGCCGGTGCAGATCGTCGAGGAATCGCTCGACTGGCGGCGGATCGTCGATCACGAGGGCGACACCGGCTGGATCCATGCGAGCCTGCTCTCCAGCCGGCGCACGATCCTGGTCACCGGCGACGTGCGCCCGCTGCGCCGCACGCCGCGCAGCGATGCGCGGGTCGTGCTGCTGGCCGAGCCCATGGTGATCGGCGATCTTCTGAGCTGCGAGGGCGCCTGGTGCCTGGTCGAGATCGACGGCCGGCGCGGTTGGCTCGAGCGCGGCCAATTCTACGGCGTGGCGGAGGCCGAGGCGGTCGACTGACGCCCCGCAGCACGGCACCGGCCTTGCCGTCGCTGCCCCGGCTGCCGTAGCAAGGGCTGGAAAACCGCCTCGAGGAGAGTTCGGAGCATGCCTGCCAAGGGAATCTACGCCGCCGTCGTGACTCCGGTCGAGCCGGGCGGGGCCATCAGCGTCGAGCGCTATTGCCGGCACGCCCGCTGGCTGCTCCGGCAGGGCTGCACCGGCCTCGGCGTGTTCGGCACGACCTCGGAGACGCAGGCCTTCTCGGTCGCCGAGCGGCAGGCCGCGCTCGAGGCCTATATCGCCGCCAGCCTGCCGGTCGAACGGATGATCCTCGGCATTGGCTGCTGTGCCCGGAGCGACACCCTGGCGCTGGCCAGGCACGCGCTCGATCTCGGCATCACCAACCTCCTGATGCTGCCGCCCTTCTTCTACAAGAACAACAGCGACGAGGGGCTCTACCGTGCGTTCGCCGAGGTGATCGACGCCCTGGCCGAGCCACGCCTCGCCTTGCTGCTCTATCACTTCCCGCAGATGTCGGGCGTGCCGGTGACGCATCCTGTCGTCGAGCGGCTGCTCGAACGCTATCCCGACACGCTCGAGGGGATCAAGGACAGCTCCGGCGACTGGGAGCACACGGCAAGCCTGATCAGCAACTTTCCCGAGCTCAACATCTACTCGGGCGCGGACGGCCACCTCCTGCGCAATCTCGAGGCCGGCGGTGCCGGAACCTTCTCGGCGGCGGGCAATCTCTCGGCCGGGGCCAGTGCCAAGGTCTTCAAGGCGTTCAACGAGGGTGACAGGGAAGCTGCCGAGGCCGGCATGCAGCTGGTGACCGAGGTCCGCAACGTGCTCACCAGCTATCCGCTGGTCCCGGGCATCAAGCACGTCATCGCCGCGGGCCAGCACGACGAGGTCTGGCGCATCGTCCGCCCGCCCATGGTCGAGCTCGACGCGGCCAAGGGCGAGGCGCTGGTCGCGGCGCTCGACCAGGCCGGCTACGTCTACGACCCCGATCTCTACAGCGTCTTCGGGGCCTGAGAGCCGGGAGAACCGCGATGCAGCGCTCGCGCGTCAACGCCATCATCGCCGAGGCGGATGCCATGATCCGGCGGTTCGGCTTCGTCCTGCCGCCGTTCGCCAACTGGACGCCGGCCGAGCTCGTGGCGCGGCGGGAGACCGCGCGCCACGTCATCGACGCCCGCTGCGGCTGGGACATCACGGATTTCGGCACGGGCCGGTTCGACGAGGTGGGCCTTGCCGTCTTCACGCTGCGCAACGGCCGGCTCGCCGACCTCGAGCAGGGGCGCGGCATGTGCTACGCCGAGAAGCTTTTGATCCTGCGGCAGGGCCAGCGCTGCCCGAGCCACACCCATTTCATCAAGGCCGAGGACATCATCAACCGGGGCGGGGCGACGCTCGTGGTCGAGCTCTTCGGCTCGGACGACAAGGGCGGCTTCGCCCAAGATCGTGGCGGCACGGTCAGCCGCGACGGGATTCGCCACGACTATGCCCCGGGCGAGCAGCTCGAGATCGCTCCCGGCGAGAGCGTGACGCTCGTGCCCGGCGACTGGCACGCACTCTGGAGCAAGGGCGGCGACGTCCTGGTCGGCGAGGTCTCGACCGTCAACGACGACGAGACCGACAACATCTTCCGCGAGCCCGTCGGCCGCTTCGCCGAGATCGAGGAGGACGAGCCGCCGGCCCGGCTGCTGGTCAGCGACTACCGGACCTGGCTGGCCTGAGCCTGCTCAGCCCCGCCCCCTTCAACCCCAAAGTGCCTGCGGCGGCGGCTGCATCATCGCCCCGTCGTAGGTGATCGCGTGCTCGCGATCGCGGGCGAGCAGCAGGGGCGCGTCGAGGTCGACGAAGCGGGCGCGGCCGGCGAGCAGGAAGGCCGGCGCCATGGCGAGCGAGGTCGCCATCATGCAGCCGAGCATCAGGCCGAAGCCGCGCGCCTCGGCCGCGTCGGCAAGGGCCAGGGCCGCGGTCAGCCCGCCGGTCTTGTCGAGCTTGATGTTGATGAAGTCGTAGAGGGGGGCCAGCGCGTCGAGATCCTCGATGCCGTGCCCGCTCTCGTCGGCGCAGAGCGGCACCGGCCGGGCGAGGCCCTCGAGCGCCCGGTCGCGCTCGGCGTGCAGCGGCTGCTCGATCAGCTCGATGCCCAGTGCTGCGAGCTCGGGGCTCCAGGCCACCACCATCTCCTGCGACCAGGCCTCGTTGGCGTCGACGATCAGCCGCGCCTGCGGCACGGCGGCGCGCACCGCCCGCACCCGCTCGAGATCGTCCGACCCGCCGAGCTTGAGCTTGAGCAGCGGCCGGTTCACGGCCTTGGCCTCCGCCGCCATGGCGGCCGGTGAATCGAGGCCGATCGTGTAGGTGACGAGCACCGGCGCCGGCGCCGGCAGGCCGAGGAGCTCGTGGACCGGGCGGCCGGCGAGCTTCGCCTCGAGATCCCACAAGGCGCAGTCGAGGGCATTGCGCGCCGCCCCCGCCGGCATGGCCCGGAGCAGCGCGCCGCGCCCCTCCCCGGCCTCGATCAGCGGGGCCTGGGCGCGGACTTCCTCGACGACGCCGTCGGTGGTCTCGTTGTAGCGGGGATAGGGCCGGCACTCGCCGCGCCCGGCATGCCCGCCCTCGGTGATGGTGGCGGTGACCAGCTCGAGCTCGCTGACGCTGCTGCGCGAGATGGTGAAGGGCCGGGTGAGCGGAAAGCGCTCGACCGCGATGTCCAGCCGCCTGCGGGTCACGGGATGGCGTCCACCAGCCGGGCGACGCCGGTGCGGAAGGCGTCGACCGTGGGCAGGCCGAGCGCCTGCTCGATCTCGGCCATGCACTCGCGGGCGCCGGCCTCGTCGAGCGCCGCCGTGTTGATGCTGACGCCGAGCGGCCGGACCGCGGGGTTGGTCAGCCGGGCGGCCTCGAGGTTGCGCTCGAGGCATTCCTCGAGCCCCGGCAGCTTCTGGTGCGGCAGGCCGCGCATGTGGGTGCGGGTCGGCTCGTGGCAGAGGACGAGGAGATCGGGCTGGGCACCGTGCAGCAAGCCGAGGCTGACGCCGGCGAAGGAGGGATGGAAGAGGGAGCCCTGGCCCTCGACGATGTCCCAGTGGTCGGGGTCGTTGGCGGGGCAGAGCCACTCGACGGCGCCCGAGATGAAGTCCGACACCACCGCGTCGATGGAGACCCCTTCGCCGGTGATCAGGATGCCGGTCTGGCCGGTGGCGCGGAAATCGGCCGGCAGGCCGCGCGCGCGCATCTCCCGCTCGAGCGCGAGGGTCGTGTACATCTTGCCGCAGGAGCAGTCGGTGCCGACGGCGAGCAGCCGCTTGCCGGAGCGCTTCGTGCCCTTGCCCGTCGCGAAGGTGCGGGTCGGGTGGCGGACGTCGTGCAGGCGAGCACCCTTGCGGCCGGCGGCGGCGGCGATCTCCGGCACGTCGCCGAGGCGCATGTGCAGGCCAGAGGCGACGTCCATGCCGGCCTCGATCGCCTCGACGATGTTGGCGACCCAGTGCGGCGGCAGCACGCCGCCGGCATTGGCGACGCCGACCAGCAGGGTGCGCGCGCCGGCCGCGGCACCGGCCTCGATCGAGAGCTCGGGCAGGCCGACATCGGCCTTGCACCCGGGCAGGCGGAGCTGGCCGACGCAGGATTCGGGGCGCCAGTGGACGACGCCCTGGGCGGTCTTGGCGGCGAGCTGGTCGGGGACGTCGCCGAGGAAGAGGAGATAGGGCGTTTCGATCACGGGCAGGCCTCGCGCCGCAGGAGTGCATTGCGAGGAAGCGTAGCAGGCGTTCGGAAGCGAGGCGAGACGGCCCGTGCGCGCCGTCTCGCGCCATTCGGTCTCAGCTGACGCGGGTCAGACGACCGCCTCGCCCTGCTGGACCAGGCTGGCCACCTGATCGCCGCCGCAGCCGCAACCTTCCGGCCCCGGCACGCCGCCCTCGGGGCGGCCACCTGGACGGTGACGCGCGCCGTGTCCAGCCCGCCCCGGTCGTCGGTGATCGTGTAGCCGAAGCCCGCCTCGCCGACGAAGCCCGCGTCGGGCGGAAGTGGAGCTCGCCATCCTGGCCGAGCCAGACCGTGCCGTTCTCGGCCTGCTGGACCGAGACGATGCGGAGCGCGTCACCGTCGATATCGAAGTCGTCGCCGGTGAGGTTGGACTGCTGCACGACCTTGAGCGTGTTCATCTGCACGGTGAGGTTGTCGTCGGTGGCGACCGGCGCATGGTTGCCGGGCTCGCCCTTCTGCCAGCCCGTCTCGTGGACGTGGACAGCGACGCGCGCGGTGTCGATGCCGCCCCGGTCGTCGGTGATGGTGTAGCTGAAGCCCGCCTCGCCGACGAAGCCGGCGTCGGGCTGGAAGTAGAGCTTGCCGTCCTGGCCGATCCAGACCTCGCCGTGCTGCGCGTTCTGCACCGAGACGAGGCGGAGCGCATCGCCATCGGCGTCGAAATCGTCGTTCACCAGATTGCCGGCCTCGATGACCTTCAGCGTGTTCATGGTGGTGTTGACGTTGTCGTCGGTGGCGTGCGGGTCGGTGTTGGCGCGCACGTCGAGCCGGACCTCGGCGGTCGAGAGGCCGCCCTTGCCGTCGCTGATGGTGTAGCTGAAGCCGGCCGCGCCGCTGTAGTCGTGGGTCGGCGTGAAGTAGAGAAAGCCGTCCGTGCCCAGCTGCACCGTGCCGTTCTCGGCGCCCTGCACCGAGACCAGGGCGAGCGGGTCGCCGTCCGGGTCGTGGTCGTTGGCGAGCAGGTCGCCGATGGCGATCTTGCGGACCAGGTTCTCGCCGGCCGTGAAGCTGTCGTCGCAGGCCAAAGGCGCGCGATTGGTCTGCGGATCGCTCGGCCCACCGCCCCCGTCCTCACCGGAATCGCCACCCGGCTCGCCCCGACCCCGGCCGGATGCGGCGTTGCCGTCTGCGCCCGGGAAGGGGACGTTGACGACCGTCGCATAGTCGAGCGCCGTCGGCCCCAAGGCACCCGTCGGGTCGAGCCCGTCGCCGATATCGCCCTGGTCGTAGGCCGTGAAGCCGGCGCCACCGCCGCCCTGCGGCCGGCTGCCGGCATTGGCCGGGCCGGCGCCGGGCTCGATCGCCTCGGCTGAAGGTGCCACCGCGCTCTCGGGCGCCACCGCCTCGGGTGCGGTCGCCGCCTCCGGCCGGGCCTCGGCGCCGCTCTGCGATGCCGCGGGAGCACCCTCGCCCTGGATGACCGCCTCGGCCAAGGCCAGCGGCAACGAGTTCGTCGCCGCGGGCGTGCCCGCCTCGCCGGAAGCCGCAGCGAGCCGCGTGCGGTCGTCGGCGACGGGGCCGGCGACGGGCGTGGCGCTGTCGATCGGCGGGGGCACCGGAGCGAGTGCCGGCTGGGCGGCGTCGACCATGATCTGCTCTCCTCGAACAACAGGCTGGCGACCTGCGCTCGAAGACTACGGCAGACGGGGCGACCGGAGCTTAAGGCGGCTGGTTAACCGCACCTTCAGCATGCTACCGGGGCACACCGACCGGTTAACGCTGCCTGCCCGGCCGGCGGGCTCATCAGCGTGGGGCGGCTGCCTGCAGTGGTATGCGACGCACAATGCGGCCGGCACCCGACGAGATCCTCCTCGAGATCACCAGGCTGGGCCTGGTCCAGCGGAGCCAAGGATCGACCCTGCGAGCCTGGTCGAGGTGGTGTTCCAGGCACCGCTGACCGCCGACCATCGCTCCATCGAGCCGCTGGCACGCTGCGGAAGCCTTCGCCTATCGGCTGTCGCGCGCAGGCACCGACGCCGCGCCACGGCGGCGGCACCATCGTGTAGGCCCGGTGCCGGCCCCGGGTTGCGACGGGGTCGGATCACGGCTAAACGCCGGTATCCCGTCGTTTTTCGGGCGGGCACGATGGGTGGGCGGGCATGACGGCAGGCGGCGAAGCCGGCGAGATCCTTCTCCGACATCGTCGACGTCCACAAGACGTTCGGCGGGTGCGCGCCGTCGAGGCTGCACCTTCGGTCTGGCCCGCGGCAGCATCACCGGGCTGACCGGCCCGAACGGCGCCGGCAAGACCACCCTCAACATCATCGCCGGCGCCTTCGCGCCGACCTCCGGCGGCATCCATCAGGGCGAGGACGTCACCGGCCTGCCGGCGCACAAGCTCTTCCACAAGGGCATCGTGCGCACCTTCCAGATCCCGCACGAGTTCGGCCGGATGACCTGCCTCGAGAACCTGATGCTGGTGCCGCCGGGGCAGAGCGGCGAGCGGCTGCTGGGCGCCTGGCTCGGCTGGGGCCGGGTGCGCGACGAGGAGACGGCGATCCGCAAAAAGGCGCTCGACGTGCTCGACTTCCTCAAGATGTCGCATCTGCGGGACAAGCTCGCGAGCGACGTCTCGGGCGGGCAGAAGAAGGCTCGAGCTCGGCCGGACGATGATGACCGACGCGACCCTCGTGCTGCTCGACGAGCCCGGGGCCGGCGTCAATCGCACGTTGCTCGCCGAGATCGCCCATGCCATCCGCACGCTGAACGCGGAGCGCGGCTACAGCTTCTGCATCATCGAGCACGACATGGGCTTCATCGCCGAGCTCTGCGACCCGGTGATCTGCATGGCCGAGGGCAGGGTGCTCTGCGAGGGCACCATGGCCGAGGTGCGGCGCGATCCCCGGGTGCTCGAGGCCTATCTCGGTGCCGCGGAGAAGCCGCTTGTTTGCTCGCTGCATCTGGCCCAAGGGTGGCTACGGCGACGTCGACATCCTGCACGGCGTTCTCGATGACCGTGGAGCCGGGCCAGATCGTGGTGATCGTCGGCCCCAACGGTGCGGGCAAGTCGACGGCGCTCAAGGCAGTCTTCGGGCTGGTCCGGATCCGGGGCGGCAGGATCGCCCTGGGCGACAAGGACCTCACCGGCCGCCGCCCCGACCAGATCGTCGAGGCCGGCATCTCCTTCGTGCCGCAGACCGAGAACGTTCCCTCTCCCGACGCTCACCGTCGAGGAGAATCCCGACATGGGCGCCTATCTGAGGAAGGACGACATCCGCCCGCAGCGCGAGCGCATCTACGAGCTCTTCCTGCCCTTGCGCGAGAAGCGGCGGCAGGCGGCCGGCACGCTCGGCGGGCAGCGGCAGATGGTGGCGATGGGACGGGCGCCGATGCTCGACCCGCAGCTCCTCCCTGGTCGACGAGCCGACCGCCGGGCTCACCGCTCTACATGAACCAGATCTTCGAGATCCTGGTCGACATCAACAAGACCGGCGTCGCCATCCTGATGGTCGAGCAGAACGCCGCCAAGCAGGCGCTCTGTATCGCCGACCACGGCGTGCTGGCGATGGGCGAGAACCGCCACGAGGGCACCGGTGCCGAGCACTCGCCGACCCCGAGGTGGCCACGATGTTTCAGGCGGTGAGAGATGGCGGCTGGATGGCATGATCGAGATCCTGCAGCTCCTGCTCTACGGAGCACGCTCCTGGGCCTGATCATCGCCCTGGGTGCCGTCGGCGTGACGCTCACCTCGGCACCTTCGGCTTCGCCAATTTCGCGCATGGCGGACCTGATGGCCTTCGGCGCCTATGTCTGCTTTCTGCTCTACACGTACCGCCATGCCGTTCTGGCTCGGGCTGGTGGCGGCGGTGCCGGCGACCATCCTTTTGGCCGTGGTGGTCGACCGCGTGCTCTATCGACGATTCCGCCAGAGCCGGCCGATCATCAGCCTGATCTCGTCCTTCGGTGCAGCCCTGATCATCCGCTCGGCGATCCAGATCATCTGGGGCCCGGGCACCTATCTCTATTCCAGCAAGCTCGTCATGGCGCAGCGCTTCGAGGGCATCCGCTACAAGCCCGACCAGCTCATGATCATCGCCGCCACCATCCTTTTGGTGATCGCGCTGCATCTCTTCCTGCAGCGCACCCGGGTCGGCAAGGCGATGCGGGCGATGGCCGACAACGCCACGCTGGCCCGGCTTTCCGGCATCGACACCGAGCGGGTGATCCTGTGGACCTGGGTGATCGGCGGCGGGCTGGCGGCGCTGGCCGGCGTCTTTCTCGCCATGGACACGCGGCTGCAGCCGGAGATGGGCTGGTTCCTCCTCCTCGCCTGCTTCGCCGCCGCCATCCTCGGTGGCATCGGCAAGCCCATGGGGGCGATCGCCGGCGGCTACATCATCGGCATCATGATGGAGCTGAGCACGCTGGTCCTGCCGGCCGAGTACTCGCCGGTGGTCCCATTCGCCATCATGGTGCTCCTGCTGCTCGTCCGCCCGACCGGGCTCTTCGCCGGGCGGAGCACCTGACATGAGCCTCGTCGGTCTCGCCAGCTACCTCGTCTTCTTCCTGACGCTGGCCGGCGTCTATGCGCTCATGGCGCAGGGGCTCAACGTGCAGTGGGGCTATGCCGGCATGCTGAATGTCGGCGTCGCCGCGTTCTTCGCGATCGGCGCCTATACCAGCGCCATCCTGACCACCGGCGCGTCGGACGGGCATCTCGGCGGCTTCGGCCTGCCCTGGCCCCTGGGCTTCCTCGCCGCCATGGCGGTGGCGGGGCTGCTCGGGCTCGGCATCGGCATCGTCACGCTCAACCTGCGCTCGGACTATCTCGCCATCGCGTCGATCGGCATCGCCGAGATCGTCCGCCTCGTGCTCAAGAACGAGGAATGGCTGACCGGCGGGGTGCGCGGCATCGCCGGCATCCCGCGGCCGCTCGACGGGCTGATCGCCGGCCAGAACGCGCTGCTCCTCCTGGCACTCATCGTCGCCCTGATCCTCGTCGTGCACTGGGCGCTCGAGCGGGCGCATCGCTCGCCCTGGGGCCGCGTGCTGCGCGGCATCCGCGACAACGAGACGGCGGCGCGCGCCATGGGCAAGAACAGCCTCGTCTACCGCATGCAGGCCTTCGTCATGGGCTGCGCCATCATGGGCCTCGCCGGTGCCGTGTACGCGCATTTCGTCGGCTTCATCAGCCCCGAGGCGTTCGACCCTGTCTTCGCCACCTTCATCGTCTGGGTGATGCTGATCGCCGGCGGCAGCGGCAACAACAAGGGGGCGATCCTCGGTGCCGTGGTCATCTGGGCGGTCTGGTCGGGCACCCAGTTCCTGACCGGCCACTTCCCGGCCGAGTACCAGACCCAGGCGGGAGCGCTCCGCGTCCTGATGATCGGCGTGCTGCTCCAGGTGATCCTGATCTTCCGCCCCGAGGGCCTCCTGCCCGAGAAGCCGCCGGCGCCGATCTGGCGCAAGGAGTAGGGGGCACGGCATTGCGCCGGGCGACGTGATCGAACTTTGATTCGATCGGAATGCGAGGCTTCACAAATGGCGAGCAACGGTGACGACCCGACGCGGCACGACGCGCGAAGCAGCCACGAGCACAACCAAGCCTGACCGGCGTCCGCTGGAACGGATCGCCGCTGCAGCACTATCGCCGCTATCCAAGCGGCCTTCCAGCCGACAAGGCGTTCTTCGACGAACTGTCCGAGAACAGCTGAGACGCGCCCGCGCCTGAACCTGACCCAAAGCTCAGGCGTCCTGGCCCATGGGGTGGAGGGTGAGCTCGTCGATCTGGGCGGTGGGCGGCTGGCTCAGCATGGTGAGGACGGCGGCGGCGACGTCGGCCGGGCGAAGCGCTTCGGGGCCGGGGCGCGAGCCTTCGGCCCGGTCGTTGAAGCCGGTGTCGATGCGGCCGGGCAGGATGACGCCGACCTGACGCCCGGGGGCGGAGCTCGAGGCGCAGCGCCTCGGGTTGAAGCCGACCACGCCGTGCTTGGCGGCCACATAGGGGACGAGCCGGCCGATCGGGCGGCGGCCGATATCCGAGGCGATGTTGACGATGTGCGGGGCGGGCGCGCGCAGCAGCAGCGGCAGCAGCGCGTGGGTGAGCTGCACGAGGCCGGTGAGGTTGACGGCAATTACCCGCTCGATGTCGTCCGGCTCGTGCTCCAGGAACGGCTTGCCGAAGCCGAGGCCGGCATTGTTGACCAGCCAGTCGAGCCCGCCCCAGGCGTCGTCGATGGCCATCGCCAGGGCCGCGCGGTCGGTGGCCGAGGTCAGGTCGCCGACGTGGACCAAGGGCTCGACGCCGAGGGCTTCGAGCTCGCCGGCGGTGCGCTCGAGGTCCGCCTGCCGGCGGCCGAGAGGCGATGCGCCGGCCCGGGGCGGCGAGCGCCGTGGCGATCGCGCGGCCGAGGCCGCGACCGCCGCCCGTGACCAGGATCCGGGCGGCGGCCGGTGCCACTACTCGATCATTTCGACCGAGACGATCGCCCCGTCCTTGACCGCCCAGTGCTCGAAGATGCCGGTGACGTCGCCGTTCTCGTCGAACTCGTGATTGCCGGCAGCACCCTGGTAGTCGATGTCGGTGCCGGCGGCGATCAGCTCCTTCGCCTTGGCGAAGTCGCCGGGGCCGACCGGCTCGCCCGGGGCATTGGTGACCTCGCGCAGCGCGTCGCGGATCGCGGCACCGTCGGTGCTGCCGGCCTTCTCGATGGCCAGCGCCATGATCATCGCCGCATCGAAGCCGCTGTCGATATAGGGCAAGGGCGGCAGCTCGCCGTGCTTGGCCTCGTAGGCGGCGGCGAAGTGGGCGCTGGCGTCGTTGTCGACCGCGCCGGCGGCGGTGCCGAAGACGCCTTCCATGTACTCGGCACCGATGTCGTCGATGAGCTGCTGCGTCTTCAGGCCGTCGGTGACGACGAAGCGGTCGAAGAAGCCCTCCTCGAGCGACTGGCGGAGGATCAGGAGCCCGCCATCGTCCGGGTAGGCGATGAGCAGGAGGGCTTCCGGGTCGCCGGAAGCGGCGGCCTGCAGCTCGCCGCGATAGGAGGCCTTGTTCGGCTCGAAGGCCGCCGAGGAGGATCTGGCCGCCATAGCCGGCAGTGAAGCTCTCGGCGAGCCCGACGCCGTAGTCGTTGTTGATGTAGAGGATCGCGACGCTGCCGATGCCGGCGGCGTCGGTCAGCTTGGCCAGCACGGCGCCCTGGTAGGCGTCGGACGGCACGGTGCGGAAGAGGAAGTCGTTGTCGGCGAGCGTGGTGATCGCCGGCGCCGTCGACGCGTTCGAGATCTGCGGGATCTGGTCCACCGCCGAGATGCTGGTGGCGACCGGAATGGTGTTGCCCGAGGCGAGAGCGCCCAGGATGCCGACCACGCCGTCGACCGAAACCATCTTCTTGGCCGCGTCGATCGCCGCCTGCGCCTTGGTCTGGGTATCGCCGACGATCACCTCGACCGGGCCGCCGAGCACGCCGCCGGCGGCATTGACCTCGTCGATGGCCAGCATCATGCCGTCGAGCGATGCCTCGCCATAGGACTGCAGCCCGCCGGTCAGCGGGATCAGGCACCGATCTTCGCCCCTTCGGCGAACGCCGTGCCCGCCGAGAGCAGGCCGCCCAGCGCCGCCAGCGCTACGACATGCCGAATCGATTTCGCCATTGCGAACCTCCTTGAGCCGGTTTGTCGGCGGCCCGGCGTGGTGTTGCTTGCCAGTCCGTCCCCACCGCCGCACATTCGCAGACCGTCTTAGGAACTTGCCCGGACCGGCGCAACTGGGAGCCATCATGCCGATCGTCAACCGCATCGCCGAATACAGCAACGACCTGACCGCCTGGCGCCGCCATCTGCACAGCAACCCCGAGCTCGGCTACGAGGAGGTCGAGACCGCGGCCTTCGTCGCCGCCCGGCTGCGCGAGATGGGCGTCGACGAGGTGCACGAGGGGATCGGCCGGACCGGCGTGGTCGGGGTCGTGCGCGGCGGCAGCGGCAGCCGGCGCATCGGGCTGCGCGCCGATATGGACGCCCTGCCGATCCAGGAGGCGACCGGCGTGGCGCATGCCTCGACCAAGCCCGGCAAGATGCATGCCTGCGGCCATGACGGCCACACCACCATGCTCCTCGGCGCCGCCCGCTACCTGGCCGAGACCCGCAATTTCGACGGCACGGTCTATCTCGTCTTCCAGCCGGCCGAGGAGGGCCGGGCCGGGGCCAGGGCGATGCTCGAGGACGGGCTGCTCGAGCGGTTCCCGGTCGAGGAGATCTACGGCCTGCACAACTGGCCCTCGCTGCCGGTCGGCGAGTTCGCCATGTGCACCGGCCCGGCGATGGCCGCCTCGGACGAGTTCCGCATCACCATCAAGGGCCGCGGCTGCCATGCGGCGATGCCCAACCTCGGTCTCGACCCGGTCTTCGTCGGCGCGCAGACCGTGCTCGGGCTGCAGGGCATCGTCAGCCGCGAGACCGATCCCGTCGACAACGCGGTGCTCTCGGTCACCCGCTTCCAGGCGGGCCAGGCCTTCAACGTGGTGCCCGAGACGGCCGAGCTCGTCGGCACGGTCAGGACCTTCAAGCCCGAGACCCGCGACCGCATCGAGCGGCGGCTGGGCGAGGTGGCGCGCGGCATCGCCCAGAGCTTCGGGCTCGCTGCCGACATCGCCTATCGCCGGGGCTACCCGCCGACGGTCAACCACGCGCGCGAGGCCGCCATGGGTGCCGACGCGGCGGCCCTGGTGGTGGGCGAGGAGCGGGTCGATCGGACACCCAGCCCGGTCATGGGGGCGGAGGATTTCGCCTTCATGCTCGAGGCCGTGCCGGGCAGCTACATCTGGATGGGCAGCGCCGCCGGCCCCGACTCCCCGCCGCTGCACAGCGCGCATTACGATTTCAACGACGAGGCGCTGCCGCTCGGCGTGAGCTACTGGGCGAAGCTGGTGGAGAGCCGGTTGCCGCGGGCGGGCTGACCCTGTCCCGGGTTAACCCTAACGCGAATGTCCACTTGCCAGATGCACCCCATGAGATGTTTGGCAACCATGTTTGACGATTGAGCGTTCTGTCACATACGTTAAACTCCGGTAAGCAAGGGTCGGAGCACCTCTCGGGTCGGTGCCGGTCCGCGTCCGGGGTCGCCCGGGCTCGACCGGCCCGCTGTTGACTGGAACGACAGCCTCATGACGCAAGAACGCTATCCCGGCGAGCAGCATGGCCTCGGGCTCTTCCTCGAAGAGCAGCAGCCCGTGGTCGCCCGCGAGCTCGGCCAGGACAGCCTGCTCTATCACGCCATCCGCCGCGCCCTGGCGACCGGCCGGCTGGCGCATCTGCGACATGCGCGCGGCGTCTTCAACAGCCTCGCCCGCGACCTGCGGCAGACGCTGCAGTCGGGCATCGTCGCGACGCCCGAGCCGGCGCCCAAGCGCGAGCGGCTGCTCGACACCTATGGCCGGCGGGAGCCGCAGCCCTTCGTCGCCATCGACTGCGAGATCGGCCGGGATGCCACCGCCGAGCCCCAGATCGGGCTGCGCCATGAGCTGCTCGACGACGTGGCGCTCAGGGTGCTGGTGCGCCCCGGCTCGCTGCCCTCGGGCGTGGCGGGGCGGCTGCGCGAGATCGCCGATCTCATCGACCAGGATCGCCGGCTCCTCTCGGCGCGCTACTGGCGCGCCGCCCGCATGCGGGTGGTCACCGGCGACGGCTGCGACAATGCAGAGAGCGGCTGAGCCGCAGGGGTCCGAAAGCGGCTGAGCGGCTCTGAGCCGCTACTCGGCCTCGCCGGCTTCCACGGGCTCCTGCACGACCGGGGCCTTGGCCTCGACCGGCCGCGTCGCGGCGGCCTTGCTCGCGGCCTTCTCGGCATCCGCCTTGGCCCGCGCGATGGCATCGTCCAGCTCGATCTGCTGGCAGAGCCCGAGCAGCACCGGGTCGCGCGGCCGGATCTCCTGGCTCTTCCAGTGGGTGCGCTCGCGCACCGCCTCGACCGTGTTCTTGGTGGTGCCGAGCAGCTTGCAGATCTGCTGGTCGGCGAGCTCGGGATGGTGGCGGAGCAGCCAGGCGATGCCGTCCGGCCGGTCCTGCCGCTTGGAGAGCGGGGTGTAGCGGGGCTCGCGGCGCTTCGGCGGCTTGATGTCGGCGGCCACCGACTTCGCGATCTTGAGGCGCAGCTTGGGGTCCTTCTGGCAGCGCTCGAGCTCCTCGCGCGTCACCATGCCCTGGCCGATCGGGTCGAGGCCGCGAATGCCGGCCCCCACCTCGCCATCGGCGATGCCCTTCACCTCGAGCGGATGCAGGCCGCAGAAATCGGCGATCTGATCGAAGGTCAGACCCGTGTTGTCGATGAGCCAAACAGCCGTGGCCTTCGGCATGAGCGGCTTGTCCACGCCAGTCTCCTCGATGAATTCGCAATCTGATGAACGCCTGCGGGTACGGCCTCAGCCGCCGCCCGTCAACAGGCGTGTGGCCCGAATCGGGCATGCGGGGTGGTGCTGCGGCTCAGTCGGCGACCGGTACTGTGTAGTTCAGCGCCATGCGCCCGCCATCCGCGGTCACCACCTCGCCCGTGACGTAGCTCGCCTCGTCGCTGGCGAGGAAGAGGACGACGCGGGCGATTTCCGCCGGCTCGCCGGCGCGGCCGAGCGGTGTCCGCGAGAGGATGGTGCGCCGCGCGGTGTCGTCGGTCATCACGGTGCGCAGCATCTCGGTCATGATCGAGCCCGGGGCCACAGCGTTGACCCGGATCCCCTTGTCGGCGAGGGCCAGCGCCATGACGCGGGTGAGCTGGTTGATGGCACCCTTGCTGACGACGTAGGGCACCTGGCCCGGAATGGCGACGGTGCCGTTGATCGACGACATGTTGACGATCGCCCCGGGCGACTTCCGGCCGACCATGGCGCGCGCCGCGGCCTGGCCCATCAGGAAGGCGCCCTTGAGGTTGACGCGCAGCACGGCGTCGAAGTCGGCCTCGGTGAGCTCGAGGAAGTCGCCGGTCCGCAGCACGGCGGCGTTGTTGACCAGCACGTCCAGCCGGCCGGCCCATTCGAGCGTCGCGTCGACGAGCGAGCCGCACTGCACCGCGTCGCCCACGTCGCAGGGCACGAAGCGGGCCGAGCCGCCGGCCGCGGTGATGGCGGCGACCGCGCCGTTGCCGCTTTCGGTGTCGATGTCGGCGACCACGACCGCCGCCCCCTCGGCGGCGAAGGCCTCGGCCGTGGCCCGGCCGATGCCGCGGCCGGCGCCGGTGACGATCACGGTCTTGCCGGAAAAGCGCATCGCGAGGTCCCCGTCCTGTTGGCTTTCAGGGTAGCAGGCGGGGCTCAGACGGCAAACTCCGCGCGGATGACCGGGCCGTGCTCGTCGAGGTCGGGGACCGGCCCCACGGCGAGATCCTCGTCGGTGACGGCGGCGCCGGGGGCCAGGAGCTCGACCGGGCCGGCCGGCGTCTCGACCTCGAGATAGCGGTTCTGCGGGTGCGCCTCGAGGTCGTCGAGGCTGCTCAGCCGGCCGTAGGCGATGCCCGCCGCATCGAGCCTTTCGATCACCGTCTCGCGGTCGTAGGGGGCGAAGGCGAGCTCGATCAGGGCGTCCAGCTCGGCCCGGTTGGCGACGCGGTCGGGGTTGGTCCGGAAACGCGGCAGGTCGGCCAGTGCTGTGCCGTCCAGAAGATGGGTGCAGAGGCTCCGCCATTCGCGCTCGTTCTGGATCGAGAGCAGAACCGCCTTGCCGTCGCCGCAGGTGAAAGCACCGTAGGGGGCGATGGTCGGGTGGCTGAGGCCGGCGCGGGCCGGCGTGTGGCCGCCATAGCGGTGCTGCAGGTAGGGCACGTTCATCCAGTCGGCCATGGCGTGGTAGAGCGAGACCTCGATGGCCCGCCCCTCGCCCGTGCGGCCGCGGCCGATCAGCGCCTGGAGGATCGCCTGGAAGGCGGTCATGCCGGCGGCGATGTCGCAGACCGAGACGCCGACCCGGGCCGGCCCCTCGGCCGTGCCGTTGATCGAGGCGAGGCCGCTCTCCGCCTGGACCAGGAGGTCGTAGGCCTTCTGCCGCGCATAGGGACCCTTTTCGCCATAGCCGGAGATGGTGCAGTAGATCAGCCCCGGATTGGCGGCGCGCATCGCCCGCGGGCCGATGCCGAGCCGGTCGGCGGCACCCGGTGCGAGGTTCTGGATGACCACGTCGGCCCGGCCGATCAGCCGATGCAGCAGGGCCAGGTCGTCCGCCGCCTTGAGGTCGAGGGCGATCGACTGCTTGCCCCGGTTGAGCCAGACGAAATAGGCGCTCTGGCCATGGACGTAGCGATCGTAGCGACGGGCGAAGTCGCCCTCCGGGCGCTCCACCTTGATCACCCGGGCGCCGGCATCGGCGAGCCGGCCGCTGGCATAGGGGGCGGCCACCGCCTGCTCGACGCTCACCACGAGGAGGCCCTCGAGATCCCTGGTCATGGCCGGCTCCTTGCTCCGCAGGCGCCTTGGAGCCACAACGGCACCAATTGCGCAAGCCAGGCGAGGGAGGCGGGGATGCGCCACTACGACTGCCTGATCGACGGCGTGGAGCAGCCGGCCGCCGACGGCCGCAGCATCGAGATGCTCTGCCCGTCGGATGGCCTCGCCATCGCCACCGTGGCGCGCGGCGGGGCGGCGGAGGTCGACGCCGCCGTCAGGGCCGCCCGCCGGGCGCTCGACGCGGGCCCTTACGGCCGGCTCACGGCGGTCGAGCGCGGGCGCATCCTGTCGCGGCTGGCGGCGGCCGTGACCGCCCGCCATGCCGAGCTCGCCGCGCTCGAGGCCAAAGATTGCGGCAAGCCCATGGCGCAGGCGCGGACCGACATCAC
Source organism: Geminicoccaceae bacterium (assembly GCA_041397945.1). Lineage (GTDB taxonomy): Bacteria > Pseudomonadota > Alphaproteobacteria > Geminicoccales > Geminicoccaceae > SLRI01. Next base: position 7,075 of record JAWKVR010000005.1, on the reverse strand, counting down.
CTGCCTCGCCCGCTACCTCGAGTTCTATGGCGGGGCGGCCGACAAGGTGCACGGCACCCAGATCCCGTTCCTCGGGGACTGGCTGGTCACCGGCCTGCGCGAGCCGCATGGCGTCACCGCGCACATCATCCCCTGGAACTACCCGGCGCAGATCTTCGGGCGGTCGGTGGGTGCGGCGCTCGCCATGGGCAATGCCTGCGTCCTGAAGCCGGCCGAGGATGCCGGGCTCACCTGCCTCGAGGTGGCGCGGCTGGCGCTCGAATGCGGCCTGCCGCCGGGTGCGCTCAATGTCGTCACCGGCTACGGCGAGGAGGCGGGCGCGGCGTTGAGCCAGCACGACGACATCGACTTCATCTCGTTCACCGGCAGCCCCGAGATCGGCACAGCGATCCAGACCGCGGCGGCGCGGCGCACCATCGGCTGCACGCTCGAGCTCGGCGGCAAGTCGGCACAGCTCGTCTTCGCCGACGCCGATCTCGACAAGGCGCTGCCGGTCATCGTCAACGCCATCATCCAGACCGCCGGGCAGACCTGCTCGGCCGGCAGCCGGGTGCTGATCGAGGCCTCGGTCTTCGACGCGGTGACGGCCCGGCTCGCCGAGCGGTTCGGGGCACTCCGGGTCGGCACCCACGCCATGGATCTCGATCTCGGCCCGCTGATCAACCGCCAGCAGGCCGAGCGCGTGCAGCGCTTCGTCGAGCGGGCCGCCGACCTGCCGCTCCTCGCCGAGGGCCGGCTGGCGCCGGACCTGCCGGCCGGCGGTTACTACGCGGTGCCACGCCTCTACGGGCCGGTGCCGGCGGATCACGTGCTGGCGCAGGAGGAGGTGTTCGGGCCGGTGCTGGTGGCGATGCCGTTCACCGACGAGGCCGAGGCGCTCCGGCTCGCCAACGGCACTTCCTTCGGGCTCGTCGCCGGGGTCTGGACCAGGGACGGCGGCCGGCAGATGCGGGTGGCGCGGCGCCTGCGGGCCGGGCAGGTCTATGTCAACGGCTACGGCGCCGGCGGCGGCATCGAGCTGCCCTTCGGCGGCGTCAAGCGCTCCGGCCACGGCCGCGAGAAGGGCTTCGAGGCGCTCTACGAGTTCAGCCAGCTCAAGACGATCGCGTTCCATCACGGCTAGGCGGTTGGAATGGGTACCGGCATTTCCACAAGCCGACGTGACAGCAGTATCGACGAGCGGCATTTCGACGGCTACGAGGCCGGGCCTGCAAGAGGGAGAACGATACCATGCGGCTGAAGGGTAAACGGGCGCTCGTCACGGGCGCCGGGTCGGGGTTCGGGCGGGCGATCGCCGAGACCTATGTGCGCGAGGGTGCCAAGGTCGCGGTGGTCGACATCAACGGCGACGCGGCGGAGCGGGTGGCCTCGCAGATCGGCGACAACGCGCTGCCGATCACCTGCGACGTCACCGACGGCGCGGCGGTGAAGGCGGCGGTCGAGCGGACGATCAAGGCCTTCGGCGGGCTCGAGATCGTCGTCAACAATGCCGGCGTGAGCCACAAGAACCGGCCGATGCTCGAGGTCGACGAGGCCGAGTTCGACCGGGTCTTCGGCGTCAACGTCAAGAGCATCTTCCACATGGCGCATGCCGTGATCCCGCATTTCCGCGAGGTCGGCGGCGGGGTGATCCTCAATGTGGGCTCGACCGCCGGGCTCCGGCCGCGGCCGGGCCTCACCTGGTACAACGCCTCGAAGGGGGCGGCGAACCTGCTCAGCAAGTCGATGGCGGTGGAGCTGGCGCCCGACCGCATCCGGGTCTGCGCGCTCGCCCCGGTGATGGGCGAGACGGCGCTGCTCGAGACCTTCATGGGCATGCCGGACACACCGGAGAACCGGGCGAAGTTCGTCGCCACCATCCCGCTCGGCCGGATGAGCCAGCCGCAGGACATCGCCAACGCCGCCCTCTGGCTCGCCTCGGACGATGCGGGCTTCATCACCGGCGTGGTGCTCGAGGTCGATGGCGGGCGCTGCGTCTGAGCCGGCCTGGCACCCGCTCTTCCAGACCGGGCCGGACCGGACGGCCTGGCGCCGGCTCGACCTGCCGCCGCCCGTGCTGCTGGAGCTCGGCGGCAGGCGCTTTCTCGAGGTGGCGCCGGAGACGCTCCGGGCCCTCGCCGAGGCCGCCTTTCGCGACGTGCAGCATCTCTTCCGCAGCACCCATCTCGAGGGGCTCCGGCGGGTGGTCCTCGACCCCCTGAGCTCGCCCGCCGACCGGTTCGTCAGCCTCGAGCTTTTGAAGAATGCGGTGATCGCTGCGGGCCGCGTCTTTCCCTCCTGCCAGGACACCGGCACCGCCATCGTGATGGCGAAGAAGGGCCAGGCCGTGTTGACGACGGGCGACGACCGCGAGCCGCTCTCGGCCGGCATCCGCGACGCTTTTGCCCGCGGCAACCTGCGCTTCAGCCAGCTCGCCCCGCTCACGATGAGCGAGGAGGTGAACACCGGCACCAACCTGCCCGCGCAGATCGAGATCGAGGCGGTGCCGGGCGAGACGCTCGAGCTGCTGATGATCGCCAAGGGTGGCGGCTCGGCCAACAAGACGTTCCTCTTCCAGGAGACGCGCCGGCTGCTGGAGCCGGACCGGCTGCTCGCCTGGCTCGAGGCGAAGGTGGCGGAGATCGGCACGACCGCCTGCCCGCCCTACCACCTCGCCATCGTCATCGGCGGGCTCTCGGCCGAGCAGTGTCTGAAGACGGTCAAGCTCGCCTCGACGCGCGAGCTGGACGGGCTGCCCGGGACGGGCGACGCCTTCGGCCGGGCGTTCCGCGATCGGGGGCTGGAGGCGCGGGTGCTCGACATGACCCGGAGCATCGGCATCGGCGCGCAGTTCGGCGGGCGGCATTTCTGCCATGACGTGCGCATCGTCCGCCTGCCCCGGCACAACGGCTCGCTGCCGGTCGGCATCGGCGTCTCCTGCTCGGCCGACCGGCAGATCAGGGCGCGGGTCACCGCCGACGGGGTCTTTCTCGAGCAGCTCGAGGAGGACCCGGCGCGCTTCCTCCCGGATGCCCGGATCGACATCGGCGAGGCGACGCCGATCGACCTCGACCGGCCGATGACGGCGATCCGCGCCGATCTGGCGAAGCTCGAGGTGGGCGCACCGGTGCTGCTCTCCGGCACACTGGTGGTCGCCCGCGACCTGGTGCATGCGGCCCTGGCCGGGCGGCTGGCGCGGGGCGAGGCGCTACCTGCCTGGATCCGCGACCACCCGGTCTACTATGCCGGGCCGGCGAAGACACCCGAAGGCCATGCCAGCGGCAGCTTCGGGCCGACCACCGCGGCGCGCATGGACGCCTACATGGCGGACTTCCAGGCGGCCGGCGGTGCTTTGGTGACGCTCGCCAAGGGCAACCGCTCGGCCGACGTGGCGGCGAGCTGCAAGGCGCATGGCGGGTTCTATCTCGCCACCATCGGCGGGGTTGCCGCCCGGCTCGGCCGGGACATGATCAAGGAGGTCGAGGTCATCGATTTCGCCGAGCTCGGCATGGAGGCCGTCTGGCGCATCAGGGTCAGGGATGTGCCGGCCTTCCTCGTGATCGACGACAAGGGCAACGACTTCTATCGCCGGGTCCGGCGCCCACCAGCAAGGGAGGTCATCATGACCGATCCAGTGGCGACCCACTATGTCCGCACCGACGACCTCGCCTCGGCCATCGGCCGACGGCTGACCGAGGCGGCAAGGATCTGGCGAGCCTCACCTCGGCCGACCTGGCGCCGGTCGACGAGTTCCATATCCGTGGCCGCGAGGCGACGCTGGAGCTGGCGCGGGGCATGGGCCTCGTGCCCGCGAGCCATGTGCTCGACCTCGGCAGCGGCCTCGGCGGCCCGGCGCGGGCCGTTGCCGAGACCCACGGCTGCCGGGTCACCGGCATCGACCTGACCCCGGCCTTCTGCGACGCCGCCGGCGTGCTCACCGACTGGCTCGGGCTCGCTGATCGCGTGCGCTTCGAGGTCGGCGACGTGACTGCCCTGCCCTACGCCGATGGCTGCTTCGATGCCGCCATGACCGTGCACGTGGCGATGAACATCAGGGCCAAGGACCGGCTCTATGCCGAGGCCCGGCGCGTGCTGCGGCCGGGTGGCGCTCTCGCGATCTACGACGTGCTGCAGGGCGAAGGCGGCGAGGTCCTCTACCCCGTCCCCTGGGCACGCGACGCCGCCATCAGCCACCTCGCCACGCCGGACGAGATGGTGGCCCTGCTCGAGGGCGCCGGCTTCACCATCCAGGAGTGCGAGGACTCGACCGAACGGGGCGAGGCGTTCTTCGCGGCCGTGAACGAGCGGCTGGCGCGGTCGGGGCCGCCGCCCGTCAGCTTCCAGGCCTTTCTCGGCGACGACTTCCCGGCCATGGCGGCCAATATGGGCCGCAACCTGGCCGAGCGCCGGGTGCGCACGCTCCGCTATCTCTGCCGGGCCTGAGAGCCACCGACCGCTGCCGCTGTCGACCGTCGGCCGATCCAGCCTCATGTTCTGCCGCATTTTCCGAGAGTCGCCGGGTGTTCGACCGCCGGGCGATCCGCTAGCAAGGCGGCAACCTGTCGGAAGAAGAATGGAGGGGAGTGCCGATGAGCGACTACACCAACCGTTTCAGCGTGACCGGTAAACGGGCGCTGGTGACCGGGGCGACCAAGGGGATCGGGCTGGAGATCTGCCGGGTGCTGGCCTCTGCCGGTGCGGATATCGCCGCCGTCGGGCGCGACACGGCCGGGCTCGAGGAGGCCAGGGTGGCGGTCGAGTCGGCGGAGCGGCGCTGCGTGACGATCAGGGCCGACCTGGCCTCGGCGGCGGAGACGGAGCGGGCCGCGGCCGAGGCGCTGGAGGCCTTCGGGACGGTCGACATCCTGGTCAACAATGCCGGCATCGCCATCGTCGGCCCGGCGCTCGAAACCTCGGTCGCCGACTGGGACCTGGTCATGGCGGTCAATCTCCGCGCCCCCTTCATCCTGGCCAAGGCCCTGGCCCCGCAGATGATCGCGCAGGGCTCGGGCAAGATCATCAACATCAGCAGCCAGACCGGCGTAGTCGGGCTCGACGACCATTCGGCCTACTCGGCCTCCAAGGGCGGGCTCAACTCGCTGACCATGACGCTCACCTCCGAGTGGGCGAAGCACAACATCCAGATCAACGCCGTCTGCCCGACCGTCATCCTGACGCCGATGGGCGAGCAGGTCTGGGGCGATCCCGCCAAGGGCGACCCGATGAAGGCGAAGATCCCGGCCGCCCGCTTCGGCAAGCCGATCGAGGTGGCCGACCTCGTCCTCTTCCTCGCCAGCCCCGCCTCGGACCTGATCAACGGCCAGGCGATCCTGATCGACGGCGGCTTCACCGCGATCTGAGCGCGAGCCCGGCGCGCCCGCCCATCACGCCGGCGTTCAGTCGCTGCAGGGCTTGGGCAGGCGGAGGTCCACCCGGCGGAAGTGGAACCATTTGCGCAGCCATTCCGGGTGGAGGACGGCCGCGTGCTCCACGGCCAGGCTCGCGGCCGTGGCGTTCTCGACGCGCTCGCCGCCGCGGCTGTAGGTGACGACGGCGCCGGGCTCGCGCCCGACGAGGTCGAGGAACTGGTACCAGACGACGCCGTAGCCGGCTTCGCCGAGGGCGGCGAGATAGGGGGCACCCTCGACCTTCTCGAGCGTCACCACGTCGGCGAGATAGCCGAAGGGTCCCGGCGGGCCGGGCAGGACGAGATGGTTGCTGACGCCGCCCTCGAGCCGGAGATTGGCGAACATGTTGATCGTCTGGGCGGTCTTGAGGCCCAGATAGGGCAGCGCGTTGTTGAGGGCGAAGAGCAGCCCGACGACATTCAGCCAGGCGAGGCGCGACCAGAGGAGCGGGGTGCGCCGCACCGTCGGCGCCACACGGCCCGGCAGGAAGAGAATGGCCACGACCAACGGCAGGGCCAAAAGGCACCAGGTGAGGCCGACGAGGCCGAAATCGCGGCGGAACGCGTTGACGGTGATGAGCAGGAGCACGAGCGCGAAGGCGGCGATGCCCCAGGGCGAGCGCAGCTGCCGGAAGATGGCCCGGAAGGTCGGATGATCGGTGATGCGCAGCGCCGCCGCGGGTGCGAGAAAGAGGATGTGCAGCGACAGCGAGAGGGTCGAGAAGGCCGCGTAGAGCGCGTGGCCGCTCTGCGCCAGCAGCATGTGAAAGCCGATGCCGCCGACGATGCCGAAGCGGCGCAGGCGCGGGGTCAAGAGGAGGGCGAAGATCACGCCCTCGACGACGAAGGTGCCGTAGATCGTGGCGTAATGAACCCAGGGCGCGTCGAGCCAGCGCAAGGGTGGCGGCATGGCGCGCCAGAGGGTGACGGCGCAGCTCACCTCCGGGTTCAGGAAGTCCGCATTGATCTTGTGGAAGATGCCGTAGACATACATCACCAAGAGCAGGACGCGGCCGACCGGCGCCACATCGGCGAAGAACTCGAGGAAGCGGCCGCCGCGCAGCCCGTGCCAGAAGCCGGCAGCGAGGCAGGCGAGCAGCAGGAAGCTCAGGATCAGCGTATGGTTCGAGGCCATGGGCGCCTGCGCACAGGCGTTGATCGCGAGGGTCACGAGGAGGAGCACGAAGAGCCGCCGCGAGCCCGGATGAAAAATGAGCCCGATCGCCGGGACGAGGATCGGCCAGATGGTGGGGGTGAGGAACCGGCCGTATTCGAAGGCGTAGTTCATCACGTGCATCAGGCCGAAAAGGCCCATGGCGAAGCTGAAAAGGATGAAGAGCGCCGCCTCGCCGGGATCCTCCCGCGCCATGGGCGCGCGACCGAGCGCCAAGAGCGTCGCGTTGCGGCCGGCGCGGAGCAGGGGATAGGCGATCCGGCTCGACCACCGGTGCGCGAAGAGCCGGGCGCAGAGCCGGTCGAGCCGGCCGCTTCCGCTGCTCATCAACGCGAGCGCGTGCAGCGCGTCCGCCCCGTGGAAGAGGCGGCCCCCGGTCTCGACCAGCATGCCCTGATCGGGGTCGAGCCCGAGCCCGGCGAACCGCTCGCGCGCCTCGGCATCCGCCCGCAGATCGACGAGCCGCACGGGTCCGGCGGCGGCGCGCAGGTTCAAAAGACGCACATAGCCGGCGC
>JAWKVR010000004.1:0-103459 GCA_041397945.1 Geminicoccaceae bacterium | reverse complement strand
CCGGTCGACGCGCCGGAGACCGACCATTGCGGCGCCTGTCGCCGCTGCCTCGATGCCTGCCCGACCGGGGCGTTCCCCAGGGCCTACGAGCTCGATGCCCGGCGCTGCCTCTCGTATCTGACGATCGAGCACAAGGGGCCCATCCCGCACGAGCTCCGCGAGCCCATGGGCAACCGCATCTATGGCTGCGACGACTGCCTCGCCGTCTGCCCCTGGAACAAGTTCGCGGTCGAGGCGCAGGAGGCGAAGCTGCAGGCGCGCGACGAGCTGGTGGCACCTTCCCTGGAGCGGCTTCTGGCCCTCGACGACGGCGCCTTTCGCCAGCTCTTCTCCGGCTCGCCCGTCAAGCGGATCGGCCGCGACCGGTTCCTGCGCAATGTCCTGATCGCCGCCGGCAACAGCGGCGATGCCGGGCTCGTGCCGCGGCTCGAGGCACTCCTCGGCGATGCCTCGCCGCTGGTGCGCGGTGCCGCCGTCTGGGCGCTCCGCCGGCTGGCCACGGAGGCCGTGGTCGAGCCACAGCGCATCGCCCATCTCGCCAGCGAAGCCGATCCGGAGGTCCGAGACGAATGGCTGAGATAGCCCGCACTTTGCTCTGCTTCGGCCTCGGCTACTCGGCCGAGGTCCTGGCCCAGCGGCTCATGGGCCAGGGCTGGCGGATCGTCGGCACCTCGCGCAAGGCCGGGAAGCGCCGCGAGCTGGAGGCCCGGGGGTTCATCATGCACCCCTTCGAACGCGGCACGCCTTTACCCGCCTCGGCCTTCGACGGGGTGACCCATGCGCTCACCTCGATCGCCCCGGGCGAGGCGGGCGACCCGGTGCTGGACATGCACCAGGCCGAGCTCGAAGGCTGCGGCCTCGCCTGGGCCGGCTATCTCGGCACCACGGGCGTCTATGGCGACCGGGGCGGCGCATGGGTCGACGAGACGACGCCGATCGAGCCGACGCTCGCCCGCGCCGACCGCCGGGCGCGGGCCGAGGCGCAATGGCTGGAAAGCGGTCTGCCGGCGCATGTCTTTCGCCTCGCCGGCATCTACGGCCCGGGCCGCAACCCCTTCGTCAACCTGAGGGCGGGCACCGCCCGGCGCATCGTCAAGCCCGGCCAGGTCTTCTCGCGCATCCACGTCGAGGACATCGCTACGGTGCTGGAGGCCTCGATCGCCCGGCCGCGGCCGGGCCGGGTCTACAATGTCTGCGACGACGAGCCGGCGCCGCCGCAGGACGTGGTGGCGCACGCGGCAGAGCTCATGGGCGTCGATCCGCCGCCGGAGCAGGATTTCGCCACGGCCGAGCTCTCGCCCATGGCGCGGACGTTCTACGCAGACAACCGGCGCGTGCGGAACGCACGGATCAAGCTGGAGCTCGGCGTGCGGCTCGCCTTTCCCACCTATCGCGAGGGCCTGCTGGCGCTGCTCGCCGAGGATGGCGGACCGTCGCGGTCACGCTGATTCGGGCGGCATCGCGGCGTCGTCGAGCGCTTTCGCCCGCCGGCAGGCAGGCCGGTCGGTCACGCGGGCGACATAGTCGGTGAAGGCCGGGCGCGGTGCGAGCTGGCCGAACTCGAGCCACCAGCCGAGCCAGGCGCCGACATAGACATCGGCCGCCGAGAACCGGTCGCCGGCGATGTAGGGCCCGGCCGCCACCGCCCGCTCCAGCGTATCGGTCACCCGTGCCAGGCTGCCGAAGCCGACCCGGCGCTCCTCGTCCGGGCCGGCGGGCTCGAAGCCGAGGGCCTTCGCGCTGACGGCCGCCTCCACCGGGCCGGCGCAGAAGAAGAGCCAGCGATAATAGGCGGCGCGCTCGGCCGGTGGCGGGGCGAGGTTGGCGGCCGGGTAGGCGTCGGCGAGCCAGGCGCAGATGGCCGCCACCTCGGTGACGACTTCCGTGCCGCGGCGGATCGCCGGCACCTTGCCCATCGGATTCAGCGCCAGGTAGTCGGGCGAGCGCATCGCCGGGCCGTAGGCCACGATCTCCGTGCGGTAGGGCTCGCCGACCTCCTCGAGCATCCACCGCACGACGCGGCCGCGGGACATCGGGTTGGTGTAGAGGACCAGCTCGTCGCTCATGTTGGGGTCATCCTGTTGCGTTATGGGTCATGGGCCGCTCGCCACCTCGAGCACGCGGTCGAGGGCGAGGGCGATGCGGCGCAGGTCGGTCTCGCGCGACAGGCGGTGGTCGCCGTCCTTGACCAGCTCGAGTGTCACCTGCCGGCTCTCGAGCCTGCCGGCGAGCTCGAGGCTGAGCTGCCAGGGCACGTCCGGGTCCTCCTGGCCGTGCAGCAAATGGACCGGGCAGCCGATGGCGATCGGTGCATCGAGCAGCAGATGCTCCCGCCCTTCGTCGAGCAGCCGCGCCGTGATCGGCAAGGGCTCGCCATAGGCCGAGGGGCGCCGATGCAGGCCATGCTCCCGCAACTCGGCCAGGGCCTCGACCGAGAGGCCGGGGCGCAGCAGGCGCTCGGTGAAGTCGGGGGCCGAGGCGATGCCGACGAGGCCCTTCACCCGCTCCGGCCGGGCCAGCGCCAGGACCAGCATCAGCCAGCCGCCCATGCTCGAGCCGACCAGCACGGCCGGCCCCTCGACGACCCGATCGAGCATGGCGGTCGCGTCCGCCGCAGTCGCCGATCGTGCCGTCCTCGAAGCTTCGGAGGGCTGCCGTGGCCGCGATAGTCGAAGCGGGTGAAGGCGCGGCCGGCGCTCGGCAATGCGCCTCGAGATGGCGGGCCTTGGTCCCGGTCATGTCCGAGCGAACCCGCCAGGAACATGACCTCGGGGCCGATGCCGGGCGTTCGACAGAAGGCCAGATACCCCCTCGCCCAGCTCCAGTCGCTCCATCTTCACCTCCTGATTGCACGCCTGCACTTGCGCCAACCGCACATCTGCTAGCGAACCCGTCGAGCTGCCCCACCCCGGTCGCGGGCGGCGCCACCAGTCGGGGCGAGCGACCTTGAGCATCAGCGCCATTCGACCAGGCATCCTGCAAAGTCGTGCCGAACCTCGAGGAAGGCACCGCCGCCCGGGCCATTCTGGCGACCGCGAAGCTCCTCGTGGCGGAAGGCTGGCGGTCCTGCGTCGCCTCGGCCGGCGGCCCGCTCGAGCGCGAGCTGGTCGCCCACGGCAGCGCCCATGTCACCGCCTCCATCGAGAGCAGCAACCCGCTGACCCTCTCGACCAATCTGGCGAAGCTGGTCAAGGCGATCCGCGAGCACAAGGTCGAGCTGGTCCATGCCCACAGCCGTGCCGCGGCCTGGACCGCCAGCTTCGCCGCCAAGCGCGCGGGTGCGGCCTTCGTCACCAGCTTCGAGACCGCCTATGCGGGCGGCGAAGGTGGGCTCAAGAAGCGCTACAACGCGGTCCTCGCCCAGGGCGCCAGGATCATCGCCAGCTCGGAATATCTCGCCGAGCACATCCGCAAGACCTACGACGTCGAGCCCGCGCGGCTGCGCATCGTCCGCCAGGGCATCGACCTCGATGCCTACGATCCGGCGAAGATGCGCGGCCATCGCCTGGCGAAGCTCAACGAGCGCTGGCAGCTCGGGCTGGAGCGGCGGATCGTGCTCCTGCCCGGCAGGGTCGTCCGCGGCCGCGGGCATTTGGCGATGCTCGACGCCATGCAGCGCCTCGCCCGCGACGATTTCGTGCTGCTGATCCTGGGCGACCTCGACCCCGCCGACGCTTATGTGCGCGAGCTGGAGGGCCGGGTGCACAGCTCGGGCCTCGCGGAGCGGGTGCATTTCGCCAGCGGCGGCGACGATTTGCCGGCGGCCTTCGCGCTCGCCGACCTCGTCGTCATGCCGGCCGCCGCCGACGCCACGGACATCGACGCGTCACCGGCGATCGAGGCACAGGCGATGGGCAAGCCGGTGATCCTCGGCAATGTCGGTGCCCTGGGCGAGGCGGTGCTGCCGGCCGCCACCGGCTGGCTCGTGGCGCCGGACGACATCGACGAGCTGGCCTGGTCGCTCGACCGGGCGCTCGCCATGGAGAAGCCGACCCTGGAGCGCCTCGCCGAGCGGGCCCGCGGCTTCGTCATGCGCGAGTACAGCACCGAGCAGAGTGCGCGGCGCACCATCGCCGTCTATCGCGAGCTGGTCCGCAACGCCCCGCGCCCGAACCTGCCCGAGCCCGTGGTCGAGCGACTCGCCATTCCCCAGGTGGACTGACCGGCCGCCGGCGCGACCGGGCCCATTGCATGGTGGAGATCCCGCGACCGACCCTGCGCGCCGCCGGCTGGATGCTCGGCTCGATGATCTCGTTCAGCGTCATGGCGGTGGCCGCGCGCGAGCTGTCGGCCGCCATGAGCCCGTTTCAGATCTTGCTCCTGCGCAACCTCTTCGGCGTCGCCTTCATCGGGCTCTTCATCGCCCGCGCCGACCCGGCCGTCCTGCGCTCCTGCCAGCCGGTCATGCAGCTGGTGCGCCATTCGGTGCATTTCATCGGCCAGGTGCTCTGGATCCTCGCCATCGCCTGGCTGCCGCTCGCCATCGTCTTCGCCGTCGAGTTCACCTCGCCCATCTGGGGTGCGCTCACCGCGGTGCTGCTGCTCGGCGAACGGCTGAGCCGGAACCGGCAGCTCGCCATGGCGCTGGGCTTCGTCGGGGTGCTGATCATCGTCCGCCCGGGCGTCGGTGCCTTCGACCCGGCCGTCCTCGCGGTCCTGGCAGCCGCCCTCTCCTTCGGCATCACCAACGCGCTGACCAAGAAGCTGCTCGGCACCGATAGGCCCTGGGGCATCCTCTTCTGGATGTGCGCGGTCCAGACCGTGCTCTGCCTGCCCTTCGCCATCCCGCTCTGGGCGCCGCTCACCTGGGATCAGTCGCCGGCGATCGCCGGCGTCGCCGTCGCCGGGCTCAGCGCCCACTACTGCCTGAATCGGGCGCTCGCCGCCGCGGATGCCGTCGTCGTGCTGCCGATGGACTATGCCCGGCTGCCGATGATCGCGGTGGTCGGGCTCGTGCTCTACGGCGAGCCGATCGTCCCCTGGACGTTCATCGGGGCGGCGGTGGTCTTTCTCGGCCTCTGGCTCAACCTGCGCGGCGACACACGGCCCGCCTAGAGACGGCTCTAGCCCAGCACGGCGTTCGGCAGGGCCAGCACCAGCCAGGGGAAGAGGATGCAGAGCGCGAGGCCGAGAAGCTGCAGCAGGACAAAGGGGATGATGCCCTTGTAGATCATCTGGATGGTGACCTCGGGCGGCGCCACGCCCTTCATGTAGAAGAGGGCGAAGCCGAAGGGCGGCGTCAGGAAGCTGGTCTGCAGGTTGGTGGCGAGCAGGATCGTGAACCAGACCAGGGTGACCACGCTCATCTCGGCGGAGATGCCGGCGAAGCCCGCCACGTGATCGCCGAAATCGAGGCCGGCGATGATCGGGCCGAAGACCGGCAGCACGATGAGCGTGATCTCGATCCAGTCGAAGAAGAAGCCGAGAAAGAAGACCATGCCCATGATGACGAGCATGACGCCCCAGGGGCCGACGCCCGTGGCGGCGATGAACTCGTCGATCAGCACGTCGCCGCCGAGCGTGCGAAAGACGAGGCTGAAGCAGGTGGCGCCGAGGAAGATGCCGAACAACATGGCGGTGGTCAGCGCCGAGCGATGGCAGACCTCGGTCAGGACCGCCCGGTCGAGCTTGCGGTTGTAGACGGCGAGCAGGGTGGCGCCGAGGGCACCCACGCCCGCGGCCTCGGTCGGCGTGGCGAAGCCGGCGAAGATCGAGCCGAGGACGAGGACGATGAGCAGGACCGGCGGGACGAAGCTGCGCAGCAGCATCGCCACGTACTCGCCCGGCGATCCGGGGCCGACCTCGTCCGGCAGCGGCGGCGCCAGCTCCGGGCGGAGATGGCAGATCACGAAGATGTAGACGCAGTAGAGGCCGGAGAGGACGAGGCCCGGGACGATCGCGGCGATGAACACGGTGCCGACCGGGATCGACATCAGGTCCGCCATGATGACGAGCATGATCGACGGCGGGATGAGGATGCCGAGCGTGCCGGAAGCGGCGATGGTGCCGGTGGCGAGCGGCAGGTTGTAGCCACGCTGCTGCATCACCGGGAGGGCCATCAGCGTCATCATCACGACGGAGGCGCCGATGATGCCGGTGGTGGCGGCCATGATGGTGCCCATCAGCGTGACGGAGAGGGCGAGCCCCCCCGACACGCGGCGGGTCAGCACCTGGAGCGCGTGCAGGAGGTCGCCGGCGGCGCCCGAGCGCTCCAGCATCGTGCCCATGAAGATGAACATCGGGATGGCGACGAGAACCGGGTTCTCCATCGTGCCGCCATAGATGCGGTTCGGCAGCACGGTCATCCGGGCCCAGTTGAGGGCACCCAGCATGTCGCCCAGGACGGCGAAGCCGAGGCCGATGCCGCCCAGCACGAAGGCGACCGGGTAGCCCGAGAAGAGCAGCAGGCCCAGGACCACGAACATGAAGATCGGCAGGAGCTCGATGAATGTCATGCCGGCTCGCCCTCAGTCCGTGACCGGGCCGTGCTCGCGCAGGTCGCGCGGCATGTCGGCATGGTGCGTGCCCGCATAGCGGTCGGTGCGTGGCCGCAGCTCGGGCGGCCCGAAGAGATAGACGACGCAGCGCAGCGCCGCGGCGATCCCGCTGGAGCCCAGGATGATGAAGCCGATCGGCAGCATCGCCTTGATGATCCAGCGATGGCTGAGCCCGGTCTGCGCCGACGAGATCTCGTTCGTGCTCCAGGCGCGCTCGGTGAAGGAGAAGCCGAACTTCACGATCACCACGCAGTAGGCGAAGAGGAAGAGGACCGCACCCAGGAGCTCGAGCCAGACGCGGGTGCGCGGCTGCAGCCTGTCACGCACGAGCTCGATGCGCACATGGGCGTCCTGGATGTAGGCGAAGCCGAGGCAGAGCAGGAAGAGCGCCGCGTGCAGGTGCCATTCCAGCTCCTGCAGCTTGGTCGAGGAGAAGTAGAAGATCGAATCGACGAAGCCGCCGGAGAAATCGAGGATCTTCCGCTGCGTCACGTCGTAGAAGATGATGATCATCATCGGCACGAAGAGATAGGCGGCCACGCGGCCTATCGTGTTGACGATCGCCTCGATGTCATCGGCCGTCTCCACCGCGGCGTGATGGCCCGTGGGGCCGCGGCGCCGCAGGCCGACGATGAAGATGGCCACGACGATGACGGCAAAGACGAGATCGAGGAGGCCGCTCCAGCTCCGGAAGAAGCGCACCGGGTTGGCGCCCACCGCCTCGAGCAAGGCACCGGCCCCCGATTCCTCGAGGAAGAACAGCGCGACAGAGAAGAGGAGCGCGAAGAGCACGGCGAAGCCGCGGCCGCCCATGAAGGCCCCGGCAACGGCGAGCGCGAAGGCGAGGATGATCGCGTAGCCGGCGGCATTGCCGAAGAGCACGGCGGCCGCGGCCGTCAGCAGGACGCTCAACGCCAGGAGGCCATTGGCGAGGGTCATGGTGTCGGGTCCTGCTTCGGGCGCCTGTCAGCCATTGTGTAGCGGCGAGCCGGCGGTCGCCGGCCGCGGTTGGAGCCTCAGTTGAGGTAGACGATTGCCTTCCACTGGGCGTAGCCGCGGAACTTGCTCAGCGATTCCACACCTTCGCGAAGTTCGGGCTCGCGGTCTCCTCCGCCACGACCTCGTCCCAGCCGGCGCGCATGGCGTCGAGGATTTCGGCGGCCAGGTGTGGATGGTCACGCCGCCTCGGCCTCGATCTCTGCAGCGCCTCGGCTGGATGGCCTCGCCCTCGGCGAGGCCGTAAGCGACATTCGCCTGCAGACCGTCTCGAAGATCGCCTTGGTCTGGTCGGAGAGGCCCTCCCATCTCGTCCTTGTTCATCAGGTGCGAACAGCGTCGACTGCTGGTGCCAGCCGGGGAAGTAGTAGTGCTTGGCGACCTGGTAGAAGCCGAGATTGTAGTCGATCGCCGGCATCGAGAACTCGGTGGCGTCGATGGTGCCGAGCTCGAGGGCCGAAGATGTCGCCCGCCCGCGAGAGCCGGGGACACGCCCAGCTTCTCCATCACCCGGGCGCCGAGGCCGAAGAAGCGCATCTTGAGGCCACGCAGGTCGTCGACGCTGTTGATCTCCTTGCGGAACCAGCCGGAGGCCTCGGGGGCGATGACCGCGCAGACCAGCGACTTGATGTTGTACTTGCCGGTAGATCTCGTCCATCAGCTCGTAGCCGCCGCCGAACTTCATCCAGGCATACGTACTTGCCGGCACTCGGGCCGAACGGCACAGCGGCGAAGAGGGCGAAGCGACGTATCTCGCCGGTCCAGTAGCCGGGCGTCGACCAGCCGGCCTGGACCGCGCCGGAGGACACGGCGTCGAATGTCTCGAGGGCCGGCACGATGGCGCCCGGCCTCGGAACTTGACCTCGATCTGGCCGTCGGAGACCGCGGCGAGCCGGCTTTCGATCTCCTTGCCGAGCGTGCCGAGCTGGGTCAGCGAGCCCGGATAGGTGGACTGCATGTCCCAGTTGAGCGAGTCGATCTCGGCCAGAGCCGGCGACGCCAAGGCCAGAGCCAGCGTCGCGGCTCCGAGACTTCTCGTGATTTTCGCCATTTGGTGCACTCCCGTTTCTGTGGCCCGTCCCGTCCGCGCGGGCGAGGGCATTTTACGGCATTGCGAACCGCAGGCCCGCCCGACCCACAACGGCGTCCTGCCGGCCAGGGGGACGGGTCATGCTCGACTCGCATACCTGTCATGCGCTTATAGACACCCGAAGGCCTCTCCTGCCAGCATCGCTTGCTCGTGGCCGCTGCGGCCCATTTGCGCATGGCGGGACACGGGATCGGGCGGTGCCTCCCCCGACAGGTGCGACTCAGCCGGCGAGCCAGACCCAGCGGCCGGAGTCGCCACGGCATGCGGCGTTGACGATCGTGCCGCTTCGGCCATCGGCGAAGGTCAGCTCTTCGTCATAGACGCGGCAGAAATGGCCGCTGTCGCTGACGTAGGTATCACGGGGCGTGATGCTGCCCTGATTGCCGCTGGCCGGGTTTCGCCACCTCGCCGTGCCACCCTGCGGCTCGCTCTCGAGGCTTCGCTGCAGCGTCGCCGCGGCGAGCGCCACGTCGTCGTCGCCGAGCGCCGTGTAGAGAGCCGCCGGCCCATCGGGCGCCTGGCCGGTTCCCATGCAGCCGGCCAATGGCAGGGACACGACGAGGAGAAGTGCGGTCACGGGGCGCCGGGTCATGCCGCGGGCTCCGCCAGCTCCGGCGCGCTCCCGGGCTCGATCGGCGCGTCGTCGGGCACATCAGGGGCCTCGACCGGAGCGGTCCCGGCCCGGGCGAGATCGAGATCGGCGTGATCGACCCTGCCATCGTCGTTCACGTCGAGATCGGCGGTTCGCCAGTCACCATCCCATTCCGGTGCCGATGTCGGCGCGTCGAGCGCCGCGAGCTCCTGCTCGAGCTCCGCGATCCGATCCTGGACGGCCTGGGTATCGTCGACACCAGCGGTCTGGAGCGCTTCCAGCTCGGCTCGGGCATCGGCCAGCTCTTCGGCCAGGGCGGCACGATCCGCCGATGGAGGCGTGGGCTCGACCGTGCCCGGCGCGGCACCGAAGTTTGCCTGCAACGCGCCAACATGGGCGCCGTAGCCCAGTGTCTTGGCGAGCTCGACCATCGTTCTCACGCGATCACCGTGATTGCGAAAGCCGTCAGGCACGCTGCGGCCCGAGCCGTGCCAGCCGGAGCGGACGAGCGCGTCGGCGAGATCGGCATCCAGCACGACCTGGCGCCGGCCGAAGCTCTCGCTGGAACGCTCGGCACGCCCCATGGCGGCGGTGCGGCCGTCGAGTGCTGCGTACCGCTCACGTGCCTCGGCTTTCACGCCGGCAGAGCCGCGCCCGTTGCCACGAGGCGAGAAAAAGTCGCTCAATGCCGCCTCGATCTCCTGCAGCCGGCCATGGCCGCGACCAGGGCCATCGACCGAGCTCGCGTCGCTGCGGTGACCGCGGCCACTGCGATCACCGGACTTGCCGTTGCTGTCGCTCTTGCCACTGCCGTGGTCCGATCCGTTGCCATTGCCGCCGCCCTGCCCGTTGCCGCTATTGCCGTTGCCGCCGTTGCCATTGCCATTGCCGCCACCCGCCCAGGCCATGGCACCGATGACCACACCATCCACAGAGACCCGAGGCAAAGGTGCCGTGGTGAGCAGCAACGCCAGGGCGAGCGAGGTCAGGATCAGGGCTCGCCCGTCTCCTCCGTTCGCGCGGTTCTTGCCGGTCATTCGACGTTTCCTTCACGTTTGCAGGGGCAAAGCACCCGGAAGTTCGTCGACCAGCTTCGCATCGGGCACGTTAAGCTGTCGTGAACCTCCGTGGTGAATGGCGCGAAGACATGGCGCTCGACCGACGTCGACGCTTTATTCGGCCGGCGTCTCCGTTTATCGAGGCCCATGCCCGCAGCACCACCATCCGACCCGCGCTACGCCGTGCTCTACGCTGACCCGCCCTGGACCTTCGCGACCTACTCGCGCAAGGGCAAAGGGCGCAGCGCCGAGGCCTGGTACGACTGCATGAGCCTCGCCGACATCAAGCGGCTGCCGGTCCTGGACCAGGCGGCGGACGATGCCATCCTCCTGCTGTGGGCGACCGATCCCCTGCTGCATCGGGCCTTCGAGGTGATCGAGGCCTGGGGGTTCACCTACAAGACTGTCGGCTTCTACTGGGTGAAGCTCAACAAGTCGGCCGGCCCGCTGGTCTTCGACCGCAAGAGCTTCTTCACCGGCATGGGCTTCTGGACACGGGCCAACCCCGAGCTCTGCCTGCTCGCCACCCGCGGCAAGCCGAAGCGACGCTCGGCCGCCGTGCCGAAGCTGATCGTCAGCCCGAGACGCGAGCACAGCCGCAAGCCCGACGAGGCCTACGATGCCATCGAGCGGCTGGCCGCCGGCCCCTATCTCGAGCTCTTCGCCCGCCAGACCCGCCCCGGTTGGGACGCCTGGGGCAATCAGCTCGGCATTCTCGACCAAACGGCCGGCCCGGGCCCGAAGCGCCGCTGGGCGGCAACCGCCTATCCCGACGAGTAGGGTGTTGCCGGTGGCGGGCCCTGTCGCTAGGCCCGGCCGCCACCGAAGAGGGCGCGCAGCAGCTCCGTCGTGCGGGCCGCCGAATCACGGCGGATCGCGCGCTCCTGCTCGCCCATGTAGAGGAAGAGCGCCGCGAGGCTCGAGTCGACCACATGCCCGGTCAGCTTCCCGGAGATGCTGGGCATCAGCGGCAGGCGCGAGTATTCGGCGACGAAGGCATCGAAAGCCGAATTGGCGCCGGTGGCGACCAGCGCCTGGGCCACCACCGGGCCGATCTCGGTGGCCAGCGCGTTCCCCGCCTCCCGCTCGAGCAGGCGGGTCGCGGCGTCGTCCGCGCCGGCCAGGATCTCCTCCGGCTCCTCGATGGCGAGAGTTTCCGTGGCCACCTGCAGCAGCGGCCGGGTCGCCGGCATCACCGATTCGGCGGCACTGTTCATGCGCGCCTCGAGGTCCTCGACGAGCGGCCCGAGCCCGGCCTCGACCAGACCTTCACGCACCCGGTCCAGCCCGCCCGGCAGGCGAATGCGCACGATCGGGTCGTCGGCGAAACCGCCCGGCAGGCCGAGGCGCGCGATCGCCGCGTCGCCCGCCGCGACGAGGGCTGCGCGCAGGCCCGCCCTGGCGTCGACCGTGGGGATGGTGGCCGAGGCAGGCACGGCCAGCGCCCCGGCACCGAGCGCCAGCCCGAGCAGCACCGCCCGCCGGCGCATGTCAGCCGCCATCCCCGGCGAGCCAGGCGGCATAGCGCCGGATCCCGTCCTCGAGCCCGATCGCCGGCCGGAAGCCGAGGTCGCGCTCGGCGGCGCTGAGGTCGAACTGCGCCTGGCGATCGTCGACCGGGTCCGGCCCGGGCTCGAGCGTCAGGGAAGCGCCCGGCACGACCCGGCCGACGATGCCGGCGATCTCGCCGAGCGTCACCCGGGTGCCGCCATTGATGTTGTAGGCGCGCTGCCCCGGCCGCTCGGCGTCGAGCGCCAGGACGAGGGCGCGGGCCACGTCGTCCACATGGACATACTGGCGGTGGTGGTCGGCGCCGAACGGCAGATGGACAGGCCGCCCCGCCCGGGCGTGCTGCAGCATGTCGCGAATGGCGCAGGCGGTCGTCCGCCGCGGGCCGTAGACCCAGCCGATCCGCAAGGCGAGGCCGTCGACGCCGTGCTGCGCGGCGTAGCCGTCGACCAGCGCCTCGCCCGCGGCCTTGCTCGCCCCGTAGACGCTGGTGGGGTGCAGCGGCGTCGCCTCGGGCACCGGGTCCAGCCCGTCGGGGGTGTTGCCGTAGGCGCTGACCGACGAGCAGAAGACGAGGCGCGGCACCCGGTGGATTCGCGCCAGCTCCAGCATGTTGGCGGTGCCGGTGATGTTGACGGCGACCATGGCCGCCGGGTCGTCGGCCGCCACCATGGGCCCGGAGAAGGCCCCGCAATGCAGGATGCCGGCGAAGCCGCCATGCTCCAGCGCCAGGGCATGCAGCCGGTGCACCGCGGTGACGTCGCCGGCGAGCACCGGCCGCCCCGCCACCTCGCCCGCGACGCGATCGACCGCGACCACCGGCCGGCCCGCATCCTCCAGCGCCACCCGGGCGGCGTTGCCGATCAGGCCCAGAGCACCGGTGACGAGGATGGGGCGGTCGGCCATCCCCGGCGCCTAGCCGACCACCGGCCGGCGACCCTCGATCGGGTAGGCCGGGTCGTTGTAGCCCGGGGTGCTGGCATGGCCCGTCGTCACCAGGCTCTCGACCAGCGCCTCGTCCTCGGCGGTGAAGGCGACGTCGAGCGCACCCAGATAGTCCTCGAACTGGGCGATCGTCCGGGGGCCGGCGATCGGGCTCGTGACCAGGCGGTTGTTGAGCAGCCAGGCGACCGCGAACTGGCCCGGCGTGCAGCCCTTCGCGTCGGCATGGGCCTGGAGCTTTCGCGCGATCACCAGGCTCTCCTTGCGCCATTCGGTCTGCATCATGCGCGTGTCCTGGCGGCCGGCCCGGCTGTCCTCCGATGGCGGGGCGTCCGGGTCGTACTTGCCGGTGAGCACGCCCCGGGCGAGCGGGCTGTACGGCGCCACGCCGAGGCCGAAATGGCCCGAGGCCGGCAGCAGCTCCACCTCGGGCTGGCGGTTCAGCATGTTGTAGTAGGGCTGCAGCACGGCCGGCCGGTCGATGCCGGCCGCCTCGCAGAGCCGGCAGATCTCGGCGATCCGCCAGGCGCGGTAGTTGGAGAGGCCGAGATAGCGGACCTTGCCGGCGCGGATCAGATCGGCCACCGCCCGCACCGTCTCGTCGAGCGGGGTCCGATGGTCCTCCTTGTGCAGGTAGTAGACGTCGATGAAGTCGGTGCCGAGCCGGCGCAGGCTCGCCTCGCACGCCTCGATGACCCATTTGCGGCTGAGCCCGCGCGTGTTCGGGCCGTCGCCCATCGGGTTGGCGAGCTTGGTCGCGAGGACCCAGTGGTGCCGGTCGGCGGCGATCGCGGCACCGGTGATCCGCTCGCTCTCGCCACCGTTGTAGACGTCGGCGGTGTCGATGAAGTTGATCCCGGCGGTGCGCGCCATGTCGATGATCTTGTTGGAGGTTTCGGCATCGGTCCGGCCGCCGAACATCATCGTGCCGAGGCAGAGCGGCGAGACCTGCAGGCCGGAGCGGCCGAGATTCCTGTAATCCATGATTGCTGCTTTCAAAGGATGTCGTCGGGGTGGACGAAGGCGCCGCGCGGCGGCGGCGGGGTGCTCTGGTGCGCCTCGAGCGCCTCGCCGATGCCGAGCATCAGCGCCTGGGCGGTGAGCGGCACGGCCGCCTCGAGCCGCACCGCATCGTCGAGCAGCCAGCCGGCACGGCCGAGGTCGAGCGGCCCGAGCTCGGTGCAGAAGGCGGCCTTGTCGCTCTCCTCCACCTCGCCCGGATAGGCCTCGACGAGCTGGTTGAGCTCGCCCGCGAGCTGGCGGCGCGCCGCGGTGCCTGCGGCTTCCAGCATGGCCAGGTAGTGCGCGAAGCCGGCGCCGGCGACCGGCCGGAGCCCGCCGGGCAGCGCCCAGGCTGCGAGCAGGTCCGTGGTGAGCGCCAGCCCCTTGGCGTCGCCCGAGACGACGAGGACCGACCCCTCGGGGCCGGCGAGGCGGGCGATGTCCTGATAGAAGAGCGAGCGGTGGCGCATCCGGCGATAGCGGCGCAGCGTGTCGCCCCAGTAGCTCGCGGTAGCGTCGATCACGACGTCGCCCGGCTCCATCGTCTGGTAGGCCGTGTCGATGACGGCATCGATGGCGGCACCGGGCGGCATGTCGAGCACATAGCGGCGCGGATAGTCGAGCGCCTCCAGGAAGTCCTGGTAGGCCTCGACGCGCTCGATGCCCGGGTCGACGGGGCAATCACCAGCCGCACAGCCGACCACGGCGATGCCTGCAGCCTCGAGGCTGGCAGCGAGGCCACCACCCCCGCCGATGATTCCGACCTTCATTCCCGATGCTCCCGTCATCGCTCACATCGGGGAAGAACGGGCCGACTGGGCCGGCCCGTGTCAAGCGTGACCCGAGGACCGATCGACGCGGGTCAGCCCTGCTCGTCGGTCTCCGGCAGGCGAACCGGCGTGCTCTGCGCCGGTGCCGGCTGGCTCGTCGAGCTGGCCGCGGCCACGACCTTGGACGTATCGGCCTGGGCCGTGTGGCCCCAGTTGCACTCGGCCGCTACCGGGCCGGCGGCGAGGCCGATGACGGCAGCACAAGCGATGACAGCGATGCGCATGGCAACTGTTCTCCTGGCTGTTGGACGCCAGCCAGAATTGACGCGATTTCGGGCCAAGGCAAGGGCGGCGGGCCGGCAGCGCCCGCAAAAGAGCCGGGGAAGCAGCACGAACGGCTGGAAAGGCGCCTCAGCAGCGGCCCTTCTTGGCCTGGCCCGGCGGGCAGAACTTGCCGGAATCGCTGCCCACCTCGATCTCGACCGGGGACTTGGCCTCGACCTCGATCTTCGGCGGCGTGACGCGCGCGGTGCAGGCGGCGAGGGCCAGAAGGCCGAGCGAACCGATCAGGACAACCACGCGCATCGTCCAGGACTCCCTGCTGCGTCCAGCACATCATGCGCCGGACGCAGTTAGGAAGCCGTTAACGGCGGCGAGGGTCAGGCCTGCACGCCCTCGACGTACCAGTCCATCTTCAAAAGGTCCTCGTCGGTCAGCGCGGCACCCTCGGCGACGACGACCTCGCCGGCCTGGTTCTTGATCGGCCCGGCGAAGGGGTGGATCGAGCCGTCGATGATGCCGAGGCGCACGGCCTCGGCGGCCTCGATGACGTCCGCCGGCACGTTGGGGTTGTAGGGGGCGATCTCGACCTCGCCGTCCTTCAGCCCGTGCCACACGTTCTGCGTCGCCCAGGTGCCGTCGAGCATCGCCTGGGTGCGCTCGATGTAGTGGGGGCCCCAGTTGTCGACGATGGCGGTAAGCTGCGCGTTGGGGGCGAAGGCGGTCATGTCGGAAGCCTGGCCGAAGCCGAAGACGCCGCGCTCCTCGGCGACCTGGAGTGGTGCCGGGCTGTCGGTGTGCTGGCTGATGATGTCCGCACCCTGGTCGATCAGCGTGCGGGCGGCGTCGGCCTCCTTGCCTGGGTCGTACCAGGAATTGACCCAGACGACGCGAACCTCGCTGTCGGGGCGCACCTTGCGCATGGCGAGCTGGAAGGCGTTGATGCCCATCACCACCTCGGGGATCGGGAAGGAGCCGATATAGCCGACGATGCCGGACTTCGACATGTGGCCGGCGATCGTGCCGATCACCGCCCGCCCCTCGTGGAACTTGGCGTTGTAGACGGCGAGGTTCGCCGCGGTCTGGTAGCCGGTGCAGTGCTCGAACTTGACGGCGGGGAACTGCCGGGCGACGCGCACGGTCGGGTTCATGAAGCCGAAGGAGGTGGTGAAGACGATGTCGTTGCCGGTGGCGAGCTGGCGGATGACGCGCTCGGCATCCGGCCCCTCGGCGACGTTCTCGACGAAGCTCGTCTCGACCTTGTCGCCGAGCGCCGCCTCGAGATCGAGCCGCCCGACATTGTGGCGATAGGTCCAGCCATGGTCGCCGATGGGGCCGACATAGACGAAGCCGGCCCGGACCTTGTCCATCTGGGCGCTGCCGAGGCGGGGGGCGGCCAGGAGCGCCGCGCCCGAGGCGGCGGTGCCGAGCATGTGGCGGCGGGTCAGGCGAAGCGTCATTCCGGGGTCTCCCTTCAGGTGTGCCGGGGAACGGCGTGGGTTCTGCAATAGCGAGGGGTTTTCACCCTTGGCAAGCCATGCCCCGCACGGGCGGGCGGCTGCCCCATGATCAGGCGGAAATCAGCGGTTGCAGGCGTTCCCGCAGCCGTGCGACCGCCGGTTCGTCGAGCGGGCGCGATGGCGGGCGGCAGGCGCCGCAGGGCACACCCATGGCCGCGAGGCCGGCCTTCAGCGCCGGGAAGACGCCGGCCTCGACGAGAGCCGCGATGCCGCTGTTGATCTCGGCCTGCAGGCGGCGGGCCAGCGGCAGGTCGCCGGCGGCGACGGCATCGCGCAGGCCCACGATCTGCCGGCCGAAGAGGTTGTAGGTGCTGCCGACGCCGCCATCGGCGCCGGCGGCGAGGGCCGGCAGCAGGAGGTCGTCGGAGCCGAAGAGCACGAGCTTTTCGGGCATCTGTGCCTTCGCACGGAGCACGAGCCCGATATCCGAGTGGCTCAGCTTCATGCCGACGATGCCCGGCAGCGCCAGCAGCTCCAGCACCTCCGTTTGCGGCAGGGCGAGGCCGGTGAGCGACGGGATGTGGTAGAGGAAGACCGGCAGCCGGCTCCGCTCGACCAGGAGCTCGAAGAAGTAGCGCCGGTCGGCCGCCGAGTAGGGCAGATAGAAGGGCGGGGTCGAGGCCACGGCATCGTAGCCGAGCTCGGCCGAGGCGTCGGTCAAAGCGAGCACGTCGTCGAGCTGCATCGCACCCACATGGGCGATACGCCGGGTGCCCGAAGGCAGCGCTTCGGCGACATCGCGGAGCGCGGCGAGGCGCTCGCCGAGCGAGAGGCTGTGCACCTCGGCGGTGCTGCCGCCGACGAAGACGCCTTCCATGCCGAGGCTCCGGGCGTGGCGGGCGAGCGCCGCCTGGGCGGTCCCGTCATAGGCGAACGACGCGTCGAAGGCGGTGGGCAGTGCGGCATAGAGCCCGGCGAGCTCGGCCATGGCGGAAAGTCTCCCTTGATCGGTGGCAACGCCGCTCAGTGCGTCGGATGGAAGGGCCGGCCGAGGCAGGCGGGCGCCTGGAGGCGGCCTTTCCATGGCCCGGCGGAGATCACGACGAGGACGACGATGGTGGCGAGATAGGGCAGCATCGAGAGCACCTGGCTCGGCACGGCGAAGAGGCCCATGCCCTGCGCGTGGAGCTGGAGGATGGTGACGCCGCCGAAGAGATAGGCGCCGACGAGGACGCGGAGCGGGCGCCAGGCGGCGAAGACGACGAGCGCCAGGGCGATCCAGCCCCGGCCGGCCGTCATCTGCTCGATCCACATGGGCGTGTAGGCGAGCGAGAGGAAGGCGCCGCCGAGCCCGGCGGTGAGCCCGCCGAAGAGCACCGCGAAATAGCGGATGCGGATCACCGGGTAGCCCAGGCCGTGCGCCGCCTCGTGATTCTCGCCGACCGCGCGCAGGATCATGCCGGCGCGGCTGCGGGCGAGGAACCAGGCGACGGCGAGCGTGAGGACCACGGCGAGATAGACCAGCACGTCGTGACCGAAGAGCAGCGGGCCGACCACCGGCAGGTCGGTGAGGCCGGGGAGATCGAGCCGGGGCAGGCGCGGCAGGGGCGTGCCGACGAAGCCGGAGCCGACCAGGGCCGAGAGCCCGACGCCGAAAATCGTCAGCGCCAGGCCGGTCGCCACCTGGTTGGCGAGCAAGGTGAGGGTGAGGAAGCCGAAGACCAGCGCCATGGCGGCCCCGGCGAAGGCCGCGGCGATGATGCCGATGGTGCCGCTGCCGGTGGTCAGCGTGACGGCGAAGCCGGTGACCGCACCGGCCAGCATCATGCCCTCGACGCCGAGGTTCAGGACCCCCGAGCGCTCGACGACGAGCTCGCCCACGGCGGCGAAGAGCAGCGGTGTGGCAGCCGTGATGACGGTGACGAGGAGGGCGGTGAGCGGGTCCATCGCGTCAGCTCCTCACCGCTTTGGGGGAAGTTGCCGGGCTGCCGAAGCGCAGCCGGTAGCGCACCAGCACGTCGGCGGCGAGCAGGAAGAAGAGCAGCATGCCCTGGAACACGCCGGTGACCGCCTGCGGCATGCCGACCGTGATCTGCGCGTTCTCGCCGCCGAGATAGGAAAGGGCGACGAGGAGGCCGGCGAGGACGATGCCGAAGGGGTGCAGGCGGCCGAGGAAGGCCACGATGATGGCGGTGAAGCCGTAGCCCGGCGAGATGGTCGGGACGATCTGGCCGATCGGCCCCGCCACCTCGAAGAGCCCGGCGAGCCCGGCGAGGCCGCCGCCGAGCAGGAGGCTCGTCCAGATCATCGCCTTCTGCGAGAAGCCGGCGAAGCGCGCTGCCGCCGGCGCCTGGCCGATCACCGTGACCTGGAAGCCGAAGAGCGTGCGGGTCATCAGAAACCAGACGACGACGACGACGAGCGCTGTGACCGCGGCCCCCAGATGCAGCCGCGTGCCTTCGAGGATGTTCGGCAGCATGGCACTCTCCGAGAACATCCGCGATTCGGGGAAGCCGAAGCCCTCGGGGCTCTTCAGGGGCCCGTAGATCAGGGCGCTCAGGAGCAGCAGGCCGACATAGGTGAGCATCAGGCTCACCAGGATCTCGTTGACGTCGAAGCGCGACTTGAGGAAGGCCGGGATCGCCGCCCAGGCCATGCCGCCGACCACGGCGGCGATGCCCATGAGCGGCAGGATCCACCAGCCCTCCTGGTTCCAGAAGAGCAGCGCCACGCTGCCGCCGGCGAGGGCACCCAGCGTGAGCTGGCCCTCCGCACCGATGTTCCAGACCCCGGCGCGAAAGCCGACCGCGAGGCCGGTGGCGATCAGGATGAGCGGCGTCGCCTTGACCCCGAGCTCGGCCAGGCCGTAGCGGCTGGTCAGCGGGTCGACGAAGAAGGCGCGGAGCGACTGGATCGGATCGTAGCCCATGGCGGCGAAGAGCATGGCGCCGGTGAGCACGGTCAGCGCCACGGCGAAGAGCGGCGTCAGCCAGCGCATCCGGTGGCTGATCGCGGCGCGGGGCTCAAGCCTGAGCATGGGTCGCCTCCGGCTGGCCGTCGCCATGGGGCACCTCGTCCGGCAGATCGTGCAGCCCGCCCATCAGGAGGCCGATCTGCTCGACCGTGGCGTCGGCGGTGACCAGCGGCCGCGACAGCCTGCCGCCATTGAGCACCGCCATGCGGTCGGTGAGGGCCATCAGCTCGTCCAGGTCCTGGCTCACCACGAGCACGGCGACGCCGTGGCCGGCGAGATCGATGAGCGCCTGGTGGATGGCGGCGGCCGCACCGGCATCCACCCCCCAGGTCGGCTGGGCGGCGATCAGCACGTTCGGCGCCTGGAGGATCTCGCGACCGACCACGAATTTCTGCAGGTTGCCGCCGGAGAGGGACGAGGCGCGGGCCGCGGGCCCGGTCGCGCGCACGCCGAAGCGGTCGATGATCTCCGCGGCGAAGGCGCTCGCCCGGCCGTGGCGGACGACCCCGGACGCGAGCAGGCCGCGCCGGTCGTAGGCCGAGAGCAGCGCGTTGTCGGCGAGTGTGAGATCCGGCACCGCGCCATGGCCGTTGCGCTCCTCGGGGATGTAGGCGAGGCCGTGCAGGCGGCGTGCCCGGGGGCCGAGCCGGCCGATCTTCTGGCCGTCGATGACGACGGATTCGGAGGCGGTCGGCCGTTCGCCGGAGAGTGCCGCCAGAAGCTCGCTCTGGCCGTTGCCCGCGACCCCGGCGATGCCGAAGATCTCGCCGACCTGGACGTCGAAGCTGATCTCGCGGAGCGCTGTGCCGAAGACCTCGGCGGTCGGCAGGTCGAGGGCGTTGACCGAGAAGCGCGGCGCCCGTTTCAAGCGCTTCTCCGGCTTCTCGGGTGCGGCGAAGGAGCTGCCCACCATCAGCTCCGCCATGCTCCGCGCGGTCTCGGTCCGGGGGTCGCAATGCGCCACCACCCTGCCGCCGCGCATGATGGTGGCGGCGTCGCAGAGGGCCTCGATCTCGTGCAGCTTGTGGCTGATATAGAGGATCGAGACACCTTCGGCGGCGAGCTGGCGGAGCGTCAGGAAGAGCCTGTCGACCTCCTGCGGCGTCAGCACCGAGGTCGGCTCGTCCATGATCAGCAGCCGCGGGCTCTGCAGCAGGCAGCGGACGATCTCGATCCGCTGCCGCTCGCCGACCGAGAGCTCGTGCACCTCGCGGTGCGGGTCGAGCGGCAGGCCATAGGCCTCCGAGACCTCGATGATGCGCTCCGCCAGCGTCTTCCTGTCGAGCTTGGCATCGAGGCCCAGGGCGACGTTCTCGAGCACCGAGAGGGCATCGAAGAGCGAGAAATGCTGGAACACCATGCCGATGCCGAGCGCGCGCGCGGCATGCGGCGAATCGATCGTGACCGTCCGGCCCTCCCAGGCGATCTCGCCGGCATCGGGGGCGAGGACGCCGTAGATGATCTTGACCAGGGTCGACTTGCCCGCACCATTCTCGCCGAGCAGCGCGTGGATCTCGCCCTGGCCGATGGTGAGCGCCACGTCGTCATTGGCGAGCACGCCCGGATAGGCCTTGCGGATGCCGGAGAGAACCAGCCGGGCCACGGTCATCGAACGACATACATCAGGCGACGCTCCTGTTCTGCTGGCCCCGGGCCGAGGCGCCCCTGGCCCAGGGCTTCCATGGCGACGAGCAGTTGCGCCGCCACCGAGGCGGCGATCACGGCCGGCTCCTTGCCGGTGATGGCGGCAAGGCCGATCGGGCAGACGAGCCGCTCGGCCGAGAGCCCCACCGCAGCGAGCTGCCGCTCGAATCGCTGCCGCTTGGTGGCCGAGCCGATCAGCCCGAGCCAGGCGAAGTCGCCCCGCCGCAGCATCGCCTCGACAATGGCGAGATCGAGCGGGTGGCTGTGCGTCATGACCAGCACGAGATCGCCCGGCGACGTCGTGAAGCCCGCGGGGTCGGCGATCTCCATGGTCTCGACCTGCCCCGGCGCTTCTGCCGGAAGCTGGCCCGGCCGGCTGTCCAGCCAGAGGACGCGGCAGGGCAAGGGGGCGAGGGCGGCGACCACGGCCCGGCCGACATGGCCCGCCCCGAAGAGCACGACGCGCGGCAGGCCCGCCTGCCGGGCCGTCAGCCGTTCGGCCAGCATCGCCCGGTCGGCCGCCGCCAGATGCCGCAGGCGCAGCGTCACATGCCCGCCGCAGCACTGGGCCAGCGCCGGGCCGAGCGGCAGGTCGAGGCGCTCCGGCAAAGGCTCGCCCGCCAGCGCGTCCCGCGCCCTCAGGATCGCCCGATGCTCGAGCTCGCCCCCGCCGATCGTGCCGACGCTGGCGTCGCCCGTGACCAGCAGCACCGCCCCCGCCTCGCGCGGCGTGGAGCCGAGCGCCTCGACGATCTCGACGAGGATCGCCGGCTCGTCCCGGTCGATCGCCGCAAGGGCGGCTACGAGGGCCTCGGTCATGCCAGCCCCGCCAGCCGGTCGATGGCCATGAGCACCTTCTCCGGCGTCGCCGGCGGGTCGAGCTTCGCCGGGTGCCGGTGCCCCGCCGTCGCGGCGACGGCATCGGAGAGGGCCTGCCAGACCGAGATGGCGAGCATCAAAGGGGGCTCGCCCACGGCCTTGGAGCGGTGGATCGTGGCCTTGGGGTTCTCGTTCTCCAGAAGGCGGATGTTGAGGATCTCCGGCCGGTCGGCGGCTGTGGGGATCTTGTAGGTCGAGGGGGCGTGGGTCCTGAGGCGGCCCTTCTCGTCCCAGACCAGCTCCTCGGTGGTGAGCCAGCCCATGCCCTGGATGAAGCCGCCCTCGATCTGGCCCTTGTCGATCGCCGGGTTGAGCGAGCGGCCGACATCGTGGACGATATCGACCCGGTCGACGCGGTATTCGCCGGTCAGCGTGTCGATGGTGACCTCGCTGCAGGCGGCACCATAGGCGAAGTAGTAGAAGGGCTTGCCCCGGCCGGTGGCGCGGTCCCAGTGGATCTCGGGGGTCTTGTAGAAGCCCGTGGCGGAGAGCTGGACGCGGGCCATGTAGGCGTCGTGGACGAGCCGGTCGAAGGCGATCTCGTCGCCCCCCACCCTGACCCGGCCGGGCAGCCACTCCACGGCGTCGGCCGGCAGCTGGTGCTGCTCGGCGGCGAAGGCGACGAGCCGCGCCTTCAGCTCGCGCGCCGCGGCCAGGGCCGCCATGCCGTTGAGGTCGGAGCCCGAGGAGGCCGCCGTGGCCGAGGTGTTCGGCACCTTGCCGGTGGTGGTGGCGGTGATCTTGATCCGCTCCAAGGGCAGCGCCAGCTCCTCGGCCACCACCTGCGCCACCTTGATGAACAGCCCCTGCCCCATCTCGGTGCCGCCATGGTTCAGGTGGACCGAGCCGTCATTGTAGATGTGGATGAGGGCACCCGCCTGGTTGTAGGCGGTGTTGGTGAAGGAGATGCCGAACTTCACCGGGGTCAGCGCCAGGCCCTTCTTCTGCCAGCGATTCCCGGCATTGAAGCTCTGGATGGCGGCGCGCCGGGCACCGTAGCCCGCATCCTTCTCGCACTCCGTCACGACCCGCTCGATGACATTGTCCTCGATGGTCATCCAGTAGGGCGTGACCGCGCGCTCGCCGGACCCGTAGAGATTGCGCTTCCTGACCTCGAGCGCGTCCAGCCCGGTGCGGATCGCGATCTCCTCGATCACCCGCTCGGCCGCCACCATGCCCTGCGGCCCGCCGAAGCCGCGAAACGCCGTGGCGGAGACCGTGTTGGTGCGGCAGGGCAGGCAGACGAGCGCCACGTCGGGGTAGAAATAGCCGTTGTCGGCGTGGAAGAGGGCCCGGTCGTTGATCGGCCCGGAGAGGTCCGCCGAGTAGCCGCAACGCGAGGCGAAGGCCATGTCGACGGCACGAATCCGCCCGTCCGGCGCGCAGCCGACCGCGTAGTCGACGAGAAACTCGTGGCGCTTGCCGGTCATGATCATGTCGTCGTCGCGGTCGAGCCGGCACTTGGCCGGTCGGCCGGTCTTGCGCGCCGCGAGGGCGGCGATGCTGGCGAATTGGTTGCCCTGCGTCTCCTTGCCGCCGAAGCCGCCCCCCATGCGCCGGACCTCGACCGTGACGCTGTGCGACGGCACGCCCAGCACATGCGCCACCATGTGCTGCACCTCGCTCGGGTGCTGGGTGGAGCAGTAGACGGTCATGTCGCCGCCCTCGCCGGGCAGCGCCATGGCGACGTGGCCCTCGAGGTAGAAATGGTCCTGGCCGCCGATGGCGATCCGCCCCTCGATCCGGCAGGGGCTCGCCGCCAGCGCCGCCGCCGCGTCGCCGCGCTGCATCCGGCCCGGCGGCCAGACATGGTCCTCCCGGGCGCGGGCCTCGTCGACATCGAGCTGCGGCGGCAGCTCCTCGTACGCGACCCGGGCGAGCGCTGCCGCGGCACGGGCCGCGTGCACCGTCTCGGCGGCCACAGCGAAGAGCGCCTGGCCCCAGAACTGGACGGTGCCGGTGGCGAAAACCGGCTCGTCGTCGCGGCCGACCGGGCTGATGTCGTTGACGCCGGGATGTCGTCGTTGGTCAGCACCGCGACCACGCCCGGCGCCGCGCGGACGGCGGCGAGGTCGAGCTCCTGATCCGGCCGTGCGCACATTGCGCCCAGGCCGTGTAGATCTCGAGGCAGCGGGCGGGCTCCGGCATGTCGTCGACATAGACCGCCTCGCCGGTGACGTGACGGCTGGCGCTGTCGTGCGCCAGGGCGCGGCCGATGGTGGCCGCTTCAGCCATGCATGGGCTCGCGCCGCCCGGCGAGGCGGAGCGGGGGCGAGGTCGAGTCGGCCGCTTCGACATACGCCTTGAGAAGCAAGTTCTGCGCCACTTTCAGGCGATACGCGGCGGACGCCCGCATGTCGTCGATCGGCTGGAAGTCCCGGGCAGGGCCGCCATCGCACTCCTGAACGTCGCCTCGGCGAAGGGCCGGCCGGTCAGCGCCGCCTCGGCGGTCGCGGCACGTTTCGGCGTCGCCGCCATGCCGCCATAGGCGATCCTGGCCTCGGCGATGCGGTCGCCCTCGCGACGGAGCTGGATGCCGGCGCAGACGGCCGAGATGTCCTGGTCGAAGCGCTTGCTGATCTTGTAGGCGCGCAGCACCGTTCCGGGCTGCGGCTTGGGCACGCTCACCGCCTCGACGATCTCCCGGGTCGCCGGTCCTGCTTGCCATAGGCCAGGAAGAAGTCCTCGAGCGGCAGCGAGCGGCGGCCGTCACGATGCGCCAGATGCAGCGTGGCGCCGGCGGCGATCAGCCAGGGCGGGCTGTCGCCGATCGGCGAGCCGTTGGCGATGTTGCCGCCGATCGTGCCGGCCTGGCGGACCTGCTCGGCGCCGAGGCGACGGACCAGCTCGCCGACCTCGGGCCAGATGGCGGCCAGACGCTCGTGGGCCGCGGCGTAGGTGACGCCGGCGCCGATGCGGATGGCGTCGGCGGTCTCCTCGATCCGCGCCAGCTCCGCCACCCGGCCGAGCCAGATGACGGGGTCGAGCCGGCGCCGCTGCGTGGTGCCCCACAAGCCGACATCGGTGGCACCGGCGAGAAGCGTGGCGCCCTGATGCCCGGCCGCGAGGTCGAGCAGGCCCGCGAGGTCGGCCGGCGCGTAGAACATCCGCCCGCCCTCGCCGATGGCCAGGGTCTCGCCGTCGCGCCAGCCCTCGAGGCGGGCCAGCACCTCTGCCTCGCGCTCGGCGAGATGCGCCACGGCACCCGGCGTCTCGTGCATCCGCCGCGCCGCCTCGATGATCGGCCCATAGCCGGTGCAGCGGCAGAGATTGCCGGCGAGCGCGTCGTCGATCCGGCCGCGCGACGGTGCCGCGTCACCGACCTGGTGGAGCGCGAAGAGGGTCATGACGAAGCCGGGCGTGCAGAAGCCGCATTGCGAGCCGTGGCTCTCGACCAGCGCCGCCTGCACCGGGTGCAGCGTGCCGTCCGGCCCCTTCAGGTCCTCGACGGTCAAAAGCTGGCAGCCGTCGAGCGTGGCCATGAAGCGGATGCAGGCATTGACCGCCCGATACCGCAGGCGGCCGCCTTCGGGCTCGGCGACGACCACGCTGCAGGCGCCGCAATCCCCTTCGGCACAGCCCTCCTTGGTGCCGCGCCGGTGGGCGGTCCGGCGCAGCCATTCGAGCACGGTCAGGGTCGGGTCGACCGCGTCGAGCTCGACCGGCTCGTGCCCCAGCAGGAAGCGCAGGCGGTGACGCATCAGCTCCCCCGATAGGTCGAGTAGGCGAAAGGCGAGACGATCAGCGGGACGTGGTAGTGGGCACCCGGGTCCTCGATGCCGAAGCGGATCGGCACCTCGTCGAGGAAGGGCGGGTTCGGCAGGTCGACGCCGAGCAGCTTGAAGTAGAGACCGACCTGAAAGACGATCTCGTAGGTGCCGCGGCCCATGGCGGAGCCCTCAAGGAGCGGCTGGTCGAGACGGCCGTCGGCGTTGGTCCGGACGTCGGCGAGCCGCGCGCGATCGGCCCCGTCGAGCCGGTAGAGCACCAGACGCATGCCGCGCCCGGGCCGCCCCGTCATGGAATCCAGAACATGCGTGGTGAGCTTGCCCATCGCCCGTCCCTACCGTTTCCGTTGCCCGATCAATCGTTAATCGCTGAGCAGGCCGCTCACAATGGCGAAGACTCGACGCGGCAGCCGCCCGGCCGGCGTGCGGCGCTCAGGCGGGGGCTGGTGCCGGATCCGTCGGATGCGGCACCCGGAAGCCGACCTGCAGCCGGTTCCAGACGTTGATCGCCCCGATCGCGAAGGTGAGGTTGACCTGCTCCGAATCGGTGAACTCGGCCTGCAGAAGCGCGTAGTCCGCATCGGGCGCATGGGTGTCGGCCACCCTCGTGAGTGCTTCCGTCCAGGCCAGCGCCGCCCGCTCGCGGGCGCTGTAGAGCGGCGATTCGCGCCAGCCGTCGAGCATGTAGAGGCGCATCTCGCTCTCCCCCGCCTGCCTCAGTGCCGTGGCGTGCATGTAGATGCAGAAGGCGCAGCCATTGATCTGCGAGGCGCGCAGCTTCACCAGCTCCAAAAGCGAATGCTCGAGGCCGCACTTGGCCAGCGCCGCCTCCAGACCCCGCATCGCCTGGACTGCCGCGGGTGCCGCGGCATAGTGATTCTTCAGTCGCGGCGTCATCGGCGTTTCCTTTTCCTCTGGCAGGGCAGGTTGCGGCGCGCCGTCGCTCAGCCGCCCGAGGCCGCGACCCGCGTCGCCGGGTCGGCATAGAGGCAGCTCGTCATGCCGCCCGCGTACTCGTCGACCAGCTGGCCGTCGAGCGAGCCGCGCCCCGCGATCTCCGCCGCCAGCCGGGCGGTCAGCGGGCTCTCGGGGAAGCGGGCGCGATAGGCCTCGAACCAGGCCATGTAGTGACGATCGTGGCCGCGCCAGTCGAGAAAGCCCAGGTCCTGCGGTGCCGTGGTGTAGGGGGCGAGAACCGCCGGGTCGTCGATGCCCTCGACCAGGAAGGCCACCATGTCGTGCAGGCCGAGACCGGCCTCGCTGGTCAGCGCGTAGAGGTCGTAGCCCTGCACGGCGGCGATCTCGGCCATGGCGACGAGCGAGGCGATGGCATGGCGCTGGTAGAAGAGGGCGTCGCGGCCGCGATCGGTCTCGAGCGGCAGGCTGCCATCCTCGCGCATCTGCTCGAGCGCCAGCCGGTAGCGGTTGACGCCTTCGAAGAAGAGCGCGTTGTCGCCGCTGAAGGCACCCCAGGCCATGGTGACGCTGTCGCGCAGATAGCGGTGGTTGTTGCGGCTGCTGACCAGCTCCGGGTTGGTCGCCCTGCCCGGCCCCCGCTTGCGGACCAGCCGGTCGAGCCAGGTGCGGATGGTGGCGACGTCGCCCGGCGCCAGCGCCGGGTCGTCGTGCACCATGGCGAAGGCGCCGATGATCGGCAGCAGGGTCCGGTCGAGGTTGTAGAAATGGTTGACCGTCACCGGCAGGGACATGCGCGAGAGCGCGTCGGCCTCGGCGAAACGCAGCAGGTTGGCGACGATGGCGTCGCGCGCGGCCGGATCGCCCGTCGCGAGATAGCCGGCCGAAGCCAGCATCATGGTGAGTGCGAGGGTCTGCGCCGGCTGCGCGCCGCCGGTGACATTGCGCTGCACGCCGTGGCGCGGCCAGTTCTGCCGGGGCGCGCCGCAGAGCGCCTCGCGCTCGGACTGGGGCAGCGCCTCGAGCTCCGCCCGGCGTGCCGCGACATCGACCAGCACGAGGCCCGGCCGGGTGACCACGAACTCGCTCGGCGCAAGCCCGTTGGCCGCCGGGGGCGCCCCGGTCGTGAACGCCGGCAGCGGCAGGCAGAGGAGGAGGGCCAGGGTGAGGCCGGCGGCGGCGCGGCTTGGCAAGCATTGAGCTCCAGTTTAGGTGTCCGGGTCATTCATCGGAGGTCTAACGGATAGACAGCCGGACAACCAGTGGAGGCACAAGATGAGCAATCCGTTCGACCTCGGTGGCAAGGTCGCCCTCGTGACCGGTGGCAATGGCGGCATCGGCCTCGGCATGGCGAGAGGTCTCGGCCGCGCCGGCGCCGCGGTCGCGGTGGCCGGTCGCAACAAGGCGAAGACGGAAGCGGCCGTGGCCGAGTTGGCGGGCGAGGGCCTGCGCGCCCTGGCCGTCGTCGGCGAGGTCGCCGAGCCCGCCTCCTGCGTCGCCATGGTCGAGAAGGTCGAGGCCGAGCTCGGCCGGCTGGACATCGCCGTCTGCAATGCCGGGATCAACATCAGGAAGCGCCCCGAGGAGCTGGAGTTCGCCGAGTGGCGCCAGGTGCTGGCGATCAACCTCGACGGCGTGTTCAACACCGCCCACGCCGCCTATCCCGCCCTCTGCCGGCAGGGCGGCGGCAAGATCATCACCACGGGCTCGATGATGTCGATCTTCGGCATCCCGGTGGTCGCCGCCTACGCGGCGAGCAAGGGCGGCGTCATGCAGCTCAGCCGGGCCCTGGCCACGGCCTGGGCCAGGGACAACATCCAGGTCAACTGCATCCTGCCGGGCTGGATCGACACCGATCTCACGCGCCGCGGCCGGGCCGAGATCGAAGGGCTGAACGAGAAGGTGCTGGCCCGCACGCCGGCCGGCCGCTGGGGCACGCCGGAGGACATGGCCGGGCTCACCGTGTTTCTGGCGAGCCGGGCCGCCGACTTCATCACCGGCACCGCCATTCCCGCCGACGGCGGCTTCTCGGTCCTGGGCTGAGGGTCAGGTCGGGCCGCCGGGCCCGACCGCCGCTCGAACCGCAGGAGCCGCGTCCCACCGGCATTGAGCGGGCGCTCCGCCACCTGAAGCAGGCCGAGCCCGGTCAGCGCGCGACCGGGCGCCATGCCCCGTGCCAGGAAGAGCGGCAGGCCGGCGGCGAAGGTGAGCGGCTCGATGGTGAGCTCGACGGCGTCGACGAGGCCATGGGCGGCGAACCAGTCGTGCACCGCCACGCCGCCCAGGATGCCGCAGCGCCCGGCCGGATGGACCTCCTCGCCCGCGCCAGCATCGCCGCGAGGGACCCGCCCCGGGTCGGCCCAGATGCAGGGTGGCGCCATTCCGGCCCGGCCAGGGCAGTCGAGAAGACGACCCGCCGCCGATTCGGCCGCCACGCCAGCTCGTGCGTGCGGCGCCCCATGAAGGCCCAGTCGAGGCCGGCGACGAGGCCGCGAAAGTGCAGCTGCTCCTCGCTCGACGCCCAGGTGTCGGGTGACGCCCGTCCCCGGGCACGATGTAGCCGTCCCGGCTGGTGACGACGATCAGCGTGAAATGCGGCCGGGGCACGCGAGCAGCCGGCCGCATTCCGGCCGGGGTCCGGTCCCGCCCCGGCAGCACGCCTGCCCGGGCGCGCCGTTCAGCCCAGGAGGAACGAGCAGGAGGCGATGATGATCGTCCAGAGCGCCAGGCTCGCCGCGACGATGATGAGCTGAGGGTGGGGTGGCGTGCCGTTCTCGGACCCGATCGGGACGCGACGCGCGCCCGCACGAGTGGGAACGGTGCGCATTCGTCCTACAGATTCGTCTCGATGGAGCATGATGTTGCCGATGCCTCGTCCTTGCGACCTAGCAGCGCAGTCACGCTGCTTTTCTTTCTTATGGCGAAATTGTACCAGACGCAGGCG
The DNA here is from genome assembly GCA_041397945.1 of Geminicoccaceae bacterium. Classification (GTDB taxonomy): domain Bacteria; phylum Pseudomonadota; class Alphaproteobacteria; order Geminicoccales; family Geminicoccaceae; genus SLRI01. The sequence goes on along the minus strand of JAWKVR010000004.1, from coordinate 74,180 downwards.
AGCGAGGGAAGCGATATTCCACCTACAAGAGAGAAAGTCCCAAGTCCATTCGAAACTTCGAGTTGAGGCCGGCCGGTGGGCCGGCCTCTCGCTCGAATCAGTCGCGCACCAGGCGCCAGGCGATCGGGAAGAACACCGTCGCGAGCAGCAGCTTCGTCGCCTCGGCCGGCAGGAAAGGCACGACGCCCGCGGTAAAGGCCTTTGCCGGGCCGATCAGCAGGGCGAGCCACGCGAAGCCGAGCCCGAAGATCAAAAACGTCGCGGCGAGGAAGACGAAAAAGGCCGAAAGATGCGTGCGGCCGAGCCCCTCGTCCGCGAGATAGCCGACGACCACGGCTGCGACAAAAAATCCCACCAGATAACCGCCGGTGGGGCCGGCCAGATAGGCCAGCCCGGCGCCGGTCGCGAAGACCGGCAGGCCCATGGCCCCCTGCGCCAGGTAGGTCAGCAGCGTGATGCCGCCGAGCCTGGCCCCGTAGGCGGCACCGATGCCGAGTGCCACGAAGGTCTGCATGGTCATCGGCACCGGCCAGAACGGCACCTGGACCTGGCCGAAAGGGCCATGAGAAGCGTGCCGGCCAGCACCAGCACGATCCTGGCGGGAAGACTCTGGGCCGAGCTCGGCCAGAGGGCGGTGGTCAGCGTCGAATTCATGCTCTGCTGCTCCGAAGGAAGGACGGGTGGCTCATGCCAGATGGCTTCGCATCTTGTCGAGAATGGCCTGCCGATCGTGGCGGGCGGCGAGGGCGCCGGCCATGTCGACGGCGACGAAACGGACGGGGGTGTGCGGCTGAAGCTGGCCGATCAGGTCCATGTCGGCCGAGATCACCGTGCCGACCATCATGTAGCCGCCCCTCGAGACGGCGTCGCGATGCAGCACGATCGGCCGGTGCCGCCCGGCACCTGGATCGAGCCGTAGGGGTAGCAGGCATCGACGATGTTGGAGGGATCTGAGCCGGCGCCGAAGGGCTGCTCGTGCGGCATGAACTCGAGCGGCCGGCCGCCGCGGAAGCGATAGCCGATGCGATCCGCCTCGGGCGCCACCTTCCAGTGTCGGCCAGGAAATGCTCGCCGGCGGCCTCGGTGAGCCGGTGCCAGTAGAGGCCCGGCAGCATGCGCAGCTCCACCGGCAGCCGGCCGGGCTGCGTCGCAGCGCCGCCGGGATCTCCCGGCCCGGCGCCGCCGGCCCGCCCTGGCCGAGCGGCAGGACATCGCCCGCCTGGAGGGCGCGCCCTTCGTGACCGCCCAGGGCACCCAGCGCATAGGTGGAGCGGCTGCCCAGCACCACCGGCACGTCGATGCCGCCGGCGACGGCGACATAGGCGCGGGCCCCCGCCTTCAGGTAGTCGAAGGCCAGGGTCTGGCCGGCCTTCACGGCGAAGCTCGTCCAGGTCGGCTGCGCCACGCCATCGACCTTCGGCGGCAGCTCGGCGCCGGTGACCGCCACCACGGCGTCGGCCCGGAAGACCAGCTCGGGTCCGAGGAACACGACCTCCAGCGCCGCCGCACCATCGTCATTGCCGACCAGCCGGTTGGCGGCCCGCAGCGCCAGGCGGTCCATGGCCCCCGACAGCGGGATGCCGAGATGGTAGTAGCCCGGCCGCCCGAGATCCTGGACGGTGGTGGCGAGGCCGGGCGCCTTGACCTCAATGGCCATCGAGCACCTCCTCGAGCTTCCGGTTGTAGCCGTCGATATCGGCGTTGAACGCATCGAGCGAGAAGGTGACGTTCTCCACCTTCGGCGCATAGCGGCCGGCCGCCACCTCCTCGACCACGTGGTCGTAGTGGGCCCGGTCGACCGACCTGAACTTGACGATGTCGCCGGGCCGGAAGAGGCACATGGTCTCGTCGCTGATGTAGTCGATCTCGCTTTTCGGATCGTAGATCGGCACCGGGGTGATGCCGAACATCTGGTAGCCGCCGGCGCCGCGCACCGAGTAGATCGCCGTGAAGCAGCCGCCATAGCCGACCGTGAGCTTCGGCGTGTCGGTGCGTGGCCGGAGGTATTTCGGCACCTCGAGCTGCCGCGCCCGCTCGACCATCTGGAAGAGGAACGGCAGGCCCGCGACGAACCCGACCATCGAGACGAACCAGGGTGCCCCCGAATGGGCGGCGATGAACTCCTCGACGCTGGCCTTGTTGTTGATCCGGGCGGCGTAGTCGAGATCGGTGGCGCTCGGGTCCTGGTGGCGGTCGCGAAACCGCATCAGCGTCTCGTGCGTCCAGGGGTCGTTGTAATAGACCGGGAACTCGAAGATCCGCGTCTCGATCACCGACGGCGCCTGCTCCGCCGCGGCCTCGAGCCGCTTCAGCTCGGCCAGCATGTCGTCGGGCTTGATGCGGTCCGGGTCGAACTTGATCTGGAAGGAGGCATTGGCCGGGCAGATCTCGGTGACCCCGTCGATCCGGCTCTCGCGCACCGCATTGGTGATCGAGAGCGCCTTGAAGAACGCCTCCAGCGACATGCTCTCGTCGACCTCGACGAAGATGTGCTCGTCGCCGCCGAAGGAGTAGCGGTTGGTCATGCCGTGGGCACCTCCCCTGTCCCGTCCGTCGCCGGCGCGAGCCGCGCCGCGTTCTCCTCGAGCCAGCGCTCGAGCCAGGTCGTGTGGTAGCGGCCGGCCCGCACATCGGCGTCGGCGGCGAGTGCCAGGTGCAGGGCGCGCGTGGTCGCCACGCCGCCGATCTCGAGCTCGCCCAGGGCCCGTGCCAGGCGCGCCAGGGCATGGCCCCGGTCCTCGTCCCAGACGATGAGCTTGCCGAGCAGCGAGTCGTAGAAGGGCGGCACGGTGTAGCCCGCATAGAGCAGGCTGTCGAAGCGCACGCCCGGCCCGCCCGGCAGGCTCAGCCGGTCGATCGTCCCGGGGCCGGGGGCGAAGTCCTGGGCCGGGTCCTCGGCGTTGAGGCGGACCTCGATCGCGTGGCCGCGCAGCTGGATATCGTCCTGGCCGAAGCGCAGCTTCTCGCCGAGGCAGACGCGGAGCTGCTCGCGCACCAGGTCGATGCCGGTCACCATCTCGGTCACCGGGTGCTCGACCTGGATGCGGGTGTTCATCTCGATGAAGTAGAACTCGTGGCTCCGGTCGTCGTAGAGATATTCGAGCGTGCCGGCGCCGCGGTAGTTGACCGCCCTGGCGAGGGCCACGGCCGAGGCGCAGAGCTTCTGCCGCACGGCCGCCGACAGGCCCGCCGACGGCGCCTCCTCCCAGACCTTCTGCCGGCGCCGCTGCAGCGAGCATTCGCGCTCGAAGAGATGCACGACGTGCTGGCCGTCGCCGAGGATCTGCACCTCGACATGGCGCGCCCGCTCGACCAGCTTCTCCAGATAGAGCCCGCCATCGCCGAAGGCCGCCCTGGCCTCGGCACTGGCCTGCGGCAGGAGCCGCTCGAACTCGGCCTCGTCGCGGACGATGCGGATGCCGCGGCCACCACCGCCGGCCGCCGCCTTGATCATCAGGGGAAAGCCCGTGCGGGCGACCACCGGCCGCGCCTCGTCGAGCGTGCGCACATGCCCCTCGCTGCCGGGCACCGTGGGCACGCCCGCGGCCGCCGCCGCCTGGCGTGCCGCCACCTTGTCGCCCATCAGCCGGATGGCGTCGCCGGTGGGGCCGATGAAGGCCAGCCCGGCCGCCGCCACGGCGTCGGCGAAATCGGCGTTCTCGGCGAGGAAGCCGTAGCCCGGATGCACCGCCGTCGCACCGGTCGCCTTTGCCGCGTCGAGCAGCGCCTCGACCTTCAGGTACGACTTGCTGGCCTGCGGCGGGCCGATCTCCACCGCCTCGTCGGCGAGGCGCACCGCCAGCGAATCGGCGTCCGCCTTGCTGTGCGCCTGGATCGTGGCGAAGCCGAGCTCCCGCGCCGCCCGGATGATCCGGACCGCGATCTCGCCCCGGTTGGCGACGAGGAGCCGGACCTTGCGCAAGGCGCCGGCTCAGCCGTCGAGGTCGGCAATGGCCTGGCCGGCCATGACCGCGTCCTCGTCGTCGATGAGGAAGGCCTTCAGGGTGCCGGCGGCGTCCGCCTTCACCTCGTGAAAGGACTTCATCACCTCGACCAGGCCGACCACGTCACCGACCGCGACCGCGTCGCCCTCGCTCTTGAACGGCGGCTGGTCGGGGGCCGGCCGGCGGTAGAACGTGCCCGGCAGGGGCGACAGGATCTGCTTGGACGCCATGCTCCACCTCTTCTTCTCTTCGCAGCCCTCGGCCGCGGAGGTTGGGGAAGGCGAAGCACCTTGTAAAGCGGGAAGAGGCGGCTCAGCCGGCCCGCGACTTGCGGTAGGAATCCTTGAGCGCGATCCGCTCACCGGCGAAGGTGAAGAGATCGCAGCCATCCACCTCGATGGCGACACCTTGCCGGTCGGTGCCGACGAACCGCCAGGACGAGACCCCGTGGTCGCCCGTCACCCGGTGCACGGGCCCGGTCCAGGCCGCCTTCGGGAACTGCTCGAAGACCGCAGCATAGGCCGCCCGCACGGCCTCGGCACCCTCGTGCCGCCGGCCGTCCGCATCCGGCCCGGCCGACGTCTGGAAGGCGCAGTCGTCGGCCATGCAGGCCATGAGCGCATCGACGTCGTGCGCGTTCCAGGCTTCCGCGAAGCGCTCGAGGCAGGCGAGCCGGGCGGCCTGCAGCGCATCGCCCAGGACCTCGACCTCGAGGAACGCCATGGGCTCGCTGGCGTCGTTGACGACATTGTGCTCGACGCCGGTGCGCCGCGCATAGGGCACGTGCCGGGTCAGCGGCGCCTTGCGGCTCGTGCCACCCGGCTCCTCGAGCAGGAGCGTGCCGTCGACCAGGGGCACCACCACGTAGTCGTGGCCGTGGACGTGCCAGCCGGTCTCGGCGCCGGGCGCGAAGCGCCATTCGGTGACCCGGAAACGACCATCGTCGAGATGCGTGACGGGCTCGGCTGGGGGACGGGCCATGTGGCGTGCACTCCGGCAGCACCGCCCGGGAACCGGCCCCGGGACCGGCGTTCTTTGGGACGTGGTGGAGCCGACCGGGATCGAACCGGCGACCTCTAGAGTGCGATTCTAGCGCTCTCCCAGCTGAGCTACGGCCCCACGGGTCGCGGCTCTATCGGATCGACGGGGGTCGGCTGTCAAGCGTCTTGCGCCCGGCCCGCGTGCGGTCGCGTCCGATCGACGCCCTTGCCAGCCGCGCGGCCGCACCTTACTTGCGTTGCGCCGGCTCCGCCGGCGGCCGGCACCGGAACGACAATGATGGAGGCCCGATGATCGCCGTCTACAACCTCATCAACACCGTGATCTCCATCTATATCTGGCTGCTGATCGCGATGGTCGTGCTGAACCTCCTCGTGGCGTTCAACATGGTCAACACGGGCAATCGCTTCATCTACACGATCGGCGACTTCCTGAACCGCATCACCGAGCCCCTGCTGCGGCCGATCCGCAATATCCTGCCCAATCTCGGCGGCATCGACATCTCGCCGATGGTGCTGATCCTCGCCCTCTACTTCATCCGCGACCTCGCCTTCCAGCTCCTCGTGCTCTGAATGACCCTGCCCTGGCGGCTCGAGCCGGACCGGGCGATCCTCGAGATCAGGGCCGTGCCGGGGGCGCGGCACGAGCGCGTCGACGGCATCGCCATGGACGCCAGGGACCGCCCGCATCTGGTCGTCCGCCTGCGCGCGCCCGCCATCGAGGGCAAGGCCAACGCGGCGCTCCTCGCCTTTCTCGCGAAGCGGCTCCACTGCCCGCGCTCCAGGCTCGAGCTCGCCGCAGGTGCGACCGGCCGGCTCAAGCGCGTCCTCTGGCACGACCCGCCGGCCGACGCGGCGGGCGGCTCGCCGCCCTGCACCCGGCGCCCCGTTGACGGCGGTGCCTGAGCGCGAGGATTTTGCCCCGGCAACGGGATGCGCTACCAGCCCCCGGGTCGGGCCGGACCGGTGTCGCCCGGCCCCTTCCACGCAACGACGAGGCAGATGAAGATGCGCGCATCCGGCAGGGCAGCCGATGAGCTTCGCGAGGTCGTTCTCGAGCGGGTGCCAACCGCAGGCCAGGCTCCTGCCTCGTCCGCTTCGGCGCATACGCACGTCCTCTGCTGTGCAGCGGTCGAGGAGCAGGTGCCGCCCTTCCTGCGCAACAAGGGCGCGGGCTGGGTCACCGCCGAGTATGGCGCTGCTGCCGCGCTCGACCCACAGCCGCTCGCCGCGCGGGCGGCCCGCGGCAAGCAGGGCGGCCCGCACCCTCGAGATCCAGCGCCTGATCGGCCGCGCCTTGCGCGCCGGTGACCGACCTCGAGGCCATGGGCGGAGCAGCAGATCATCATGCGACTGCGACGTGCTGCGCGCCGATGGCGGCCGCACAGCCTCGATCACCGGCGCCTATGTGGCCCTCTACCAGGCGCTGGCGAAGCTGGTGCGGGACGGTGCATTGCCGGCCCTGCCGCTGACCGACGCCGTGGCCGCGTCTCCTGCGGCATCGTCGGCGAGGCCCTGCTCGACCTCGACTATCCCGAGGACAGCGCTGCCGAGGCCGACGCCAATTTCGTCCTGGCCGGCGCCAGCAGCATCGTCAGGATCCAGTTCACCGCCGAGCAGCGGCCCCTGCCGGAAGGCGGATTTAGCCCGCCTGATGACGCTCGCCGGGGCGGCATCGGGCGGCTCGTGGCGCTGCAGCGCGCTGCCGTCCACGCCGGCCGGCCAGCCATGCCGCGGCGCTTCACCGGCGACACCCTGGTCCTCGCCTCGTACAACCCGAGCCGCTCGAGGAGCTGCGGGAGGCTCTGGCCGACCACCGGCGTGACCGTCCGCTCCGCCGGCGGACTCGGCCTCGCCAGCGCCGGAGGAGACCGAGCCGGACTTCCGGGGCAACGCCGCGCTCAAGGCGCACGCCGCCGCCGGGAGCCGCGGGCCTGCCGGCCTACGCCGACGACAACCGGCCTCGGAGTCCAAAGGGCTCGACGGCCGGCCGGGCGTGCATTCCGCCCGCTGGGCCGGGCCGGAGAAGGACTTCGCCGCCGCCATGGCCCGCGTCACCGGCGGTACCGCCAGGCGCTTCGGCGGCTGGGACGGCGCGGACAAGCGCGCCGCCTTCGTCAGCACGTGCTCTGCCTCGCCTGGCCCGACGGGCGCAGCGGCTCTTCGAAGGCCGGATCGCCGGCACGCTGCTCGAGACGCCGCGTGGTGCGGGCGGCTTCGGCTACGATCCGATCTTCGTGCCCGAGGGCGAGAACCGGACCTTCGCCGAGCTCTCGCGCGCCGAGAAGTCGGCGGCGCTGGGCCATCATAACGCATCGCCATGCGCGCTATCCTCGTTTACTCTTCATCTTCCGCTGAGCCGCCGCCATCTTCGCAGGTCCGTCAAAGCCTTGCGCATCGCCGCGCCATCGACCATATCCACGCCCGAGGGGCCGTAGCTCAACTGGGAGAGCGCCTGCTTTGCAAGCAGGAGGTCGTCGGTTCGATCCCGATCGGCTCCACCAATCTTTTCAAAGGTTGGCACCAGAACGAGCTCAGGAGCTCGGCGCCGGAAAGCGTTCGGGAAACACCGGATACGGATTTTTGGCCGGCGATTGCTCGCGGCGTTGTCACTTCCCGACGCAAAAGACTTTCCATAGCCCGGCCCGCCCGGCTGCCGTCGTGGCGGGGTCAGGCGGGCTCTTTGGGTCCGGACGCGTCTCGGCCGCGTTGCGGCGCAGCAGCGGCCGGGGCGGCCGCAGTGGTGAACGGCGATGGTGTGTTTTTGGACTCTGATTCAGAGTCGGAAAACAAAATGGCCTTGGGGTACACACACGACCGAGTTTGGCATCCCCGGGGGCTGTGGTACGAGTTATAGCGATACGAGCATCAGATTGTCGGATGTGACGGGGGAGAGAGGGCAATGCTGCGCTTCGCACTTGTGTTGGTGGCGACTATTCTCGCTGGTCCGGCCGCAGCAGAGCCCGTGCCCCTCAGTGATGCCCAAATGGACCGAGTGGCGGCGGGTCAGCTCTATGTACCGAATCTGTCGCCTCGGTCGATCGGCACGATCCATGGGATAAGTCTGAATCCTGACTATAGAGGGACTCTTCAGACCATTATGTTTGTTGGCATAGGTATCATTGAAGCTCTGCCCATTGCGGCCATTGTCATCGGTTTCGAGTCGGGCCGGATTGGCCAACCATAGGGACATTCTTATCCGACATCATTCATTTGCAAGCAGGAGGTCGTCGGCTCGATCCTGATCGGCCCCACCAATTCATCAGCATATCAAGCGGCCATCTTGCCGTCGATCCACAGGCAATTCCGAGCCCGTACCCGGTGTCCCGGCCCCGATGTCGCCGGGGCGGCAATCCCGGCCGTCTGCGGCTCTTGGGGGCGCAGGCTGCGCCGGGTCGCCATGGCGACCGCGCTGGGGTAGAGACACGGGGCGTGCCCCTGCAATCGCTCGCCGCGTAGCGGTCGCGCGCGCCAAAAACGCCGTTTCTACCCGAAGAAGCCGAGAGGACGACATGGACCATTCGACCCCCAGCCAGCCGCGCCGCGACCTGGTGATGCGCGACGAGCTGCGCGTCGCGCCGGAGCTCGCCGCGTTCCTCGAGGAGGAGGCGCTGCCGGGCACGGGGGTTGCGCCGGATGCCTTCTGGAGCGGGTTCTCGGCGCTGGTGCACGAGCTCGGGCCGCAGAACGCCGAGCTGCTGCGCCGGCGCGACGCGCTGCAGGCCGAGATCGACGCCTGGCACATCAAGCGCCGCAATCAGCCCCATGACCACGAAGCCTACAAGGCGTTCCTGTCCGAGATCGGCTATCTGCGTGACGAGGGCGACGATTTCACCATCGACACGGCGAATGTCGACCCGGAGATCGCCCTCGTGCCGGGGCCGCAGCTCGTGGTGCCGATCACCAACGCCCGCTACGCGCTGAACGCCGCGAACGCGCGCTGGGGCAGCCTGTATGACGGGCTCTACGGCACGGATGCCCTGGGCAGCGCCCCGCCGGCCGGCGGCTTCGACCGGGGGCGCGGGGCGCGGGTCGTCGCCTGGGCTCGCGTGTTCCTCGACGAGGCCTTCCCGCTGGCCGGCACCAGCCATGCGAACGCGCGGCGCTATCATGTGCAGGACGGCGCGCTCCTGGTCGACGACCAACCGCTGATGCAGCCGGAGAAGCTCGTCGGCTATCGCGGCGACCCCGAAGCACCGACCGCCGTGCTGCTGCGCAATCACGGCCTGCATGTCGAGCTGGTCTTCGACAAGACCCATCCCATCGGCAGCCGCGACCAGGCGGGGCTCGCCGACGTGCGGCTCGAGAGTGCCGTCTCGGTGATCATGGACTGCGAGGATTCGGTCGCCTGCGTCGACGCCGAGGACAAGGTCGTGGCCTACCGCAACTGGCTCGGCCTGATGAACGGCGATCTCGCCGAGACGTTCGAGAAGGGCGGCCGGCAACTGTCGCGCAGCCTCAATCCGGACCTGACCTTTACGGCCCCCGGCGGGGGCGAGGTCACGGTCAAGGGCCGGGCGCTGATGCTGGTGCGCAATGTCGGCCATCTGATGACCAACCCCGCCATCCTGGACCGGGACGGCGGCGAGGTCTTCGAGGGCCTGATGGACGCGATGATCACCACGCTGATCGCGATGCACGACCTGCAAAAGACGGCAGGCCTGCGCAACTCGGTGAGCGGGTCGGTCTACGTGGTCAAGCCGAAGATGCACGGGCCCGACGAGGTGGCCTTCGCCGACGAAACCTTCACGCGCGTCGAGGCGGTGCTGGGCCTGCCCCGCCATACCGTGAAGCTCGGCATCATGGACGAGGAGCGCCGGACCAGCGTCAACCTCAAGGAATGCATCAGGGCGGCGAAGCACCGCGTCGCCTTCATCAACACGGGCTTCCTCGACCGGACCGGCGACGAGATCCACACCTCGATGGAGGCGGGGCCGTTCAGCCGCAAGGACTTCATCAAGCGCAAGAGCTGGATCACGGCCTACGAGAACCGCAACGTGGATATCGGCCTGGAGTGCGGCCTGTCCGGCAAGGCGCAGATCGGCAAGGGCATGTGGGCCATGCCCGACCGCATGGCGGCGATGCTCGACGCGAAGATCGAGCACCCCAGGGCGGGGGCGAACTGCGCCTGGGTGCCGAGCCCGACGGCGGCCACCCTGCACGCGCTGCACTACCACAAGGTCGACGTGTTCAAGGTGCAGGCGGCGCTGGCGAAGGGCGGGCGGCGGGCCCATGTCGACGGGCTGCTCGATATCCCGATCGCGAGCTACCGCAAGTGGTCGAGGGAGCAGGTGCGCCGCGAGGTCGAGAACAACGCGCAGGGCATTCTGGGATATGTGGTGCGCTGGATCGACCAGGGCGTCGGCTGCTCCAAGGTGCCCGATATCAACGATGTCGGCCTGATGGAGGACCGGGCGACCTGCCGCATCTCGGCCCAGCACATCGCCAACTGGCTGCACCACGGCGTGGTGGACGAGGCTCTGGTCATGGAGACGATGCGCAAGATGGCCGAGATCGTGGATCGCCAGAACGCCGGCGACCCGGCCTACGTGCCGATGGCGCCCTCCTTCGACGGCACGGCCTTCCGGGCTGCCTGCGATCTCGTCCTCGAAGGCACGAAGCTGCCCTCCGGCTACACCGAGCCGGTGCTGCATGCCCGCCGGATCGAGCGCAAGGCCGCCCTGGGCCTCTAGCAGGCTGCTAGCCGGCGGGCACCGCCTCGCGCTCGGGCCGGGCGCCGGCCAGCCCGACCTCGCGGACGATGTCGGCGATCTGCGCGAACTGGCCGGTGAGCGGGTTGCTCTTGCGCCAGGCCATGCCGATCGTCCGCGCCGGGTGCGGCGGGCCGAGGCGGGCGATGGAGACCGCGGCCGAGCGGGTCTCGATCGGCACGGCCATCTCCGGGATCAGCGTCACCCCGATGCCGGCGCCGACCATCTGCACGAGCGTGGTGAGCGAGCTGCCCTCCATCAGGTCGCGCGGCATCCGCGGCGACATCCGGCAGTAGGAGAGGGCCTGCTCGCGAAAGCAGTGACCCTCCTCGAGCAGGAGCAGCCGCATCTCGCGCAGCCGCTCCGGCTTCGGCACGGGCTTCCTCGCGTCCTCGAGCGGCCGCACCAGGACGAACTCCTCCTCGAAGAGCGCATGCTCGTAGAGCGAGGGCTCCGAGACCGGCAGCGCCACGATGGCCGTGTCCAGCCGGCCCTTGACGAGATCCTCGACCAGCCGCTGCGTGATCGCCTCGCGCGGGCGCAGGTCGAGGCCCGGGAAGCGCTCGGCCAGGCGCTTGATCACGGCCGGCAGCAAATAGGGGCCGACGGTCGGGATGACGCCGATCCGCAGCCGCCCGGCAAGCGCGCTGTGGGACGACCGGGCGAGGTCGTCGAGCTCGTCCACGGCGCGCAGGATGTCGCGCACGCGCAGCTGGAACGCCTCGCCGAGGCTGGTGAGCCGGATCTGCCGCGTGCCCCGCTCGACCAGGGGTGCCCCCAGGATCTCCTCCAGCTCCTTGATCTGCAGCGAGAGCGCCGGCTGCGAGATGGCACAGGCCTCGGCCGCCCGGCCGAAATGCCCGTGCTGGGCCAGCGCCTCGAAATAGCGAAGCTGTTTCATGGAGATATCGGTCATAAGGCTAACATATCGCACCAATTAGAAAATACAAATTTTCATTATCACAATTCCAAGTTATGCCAGTCCCGCAATCGGGGGGTGCGCATGCGCGGGGAACGATCCCGCGATCGCCGGGTCGAATGGCAGGACGTGCATCTGTCGGCCCTCCACAACGCGAGATCATGGTCGGAGAGCACTATGGGCGTGAGCGATACGAAACTGGCCGGCAAATGCCCCGTTATGCACGGCGCGAACACCGCCGAGGGCATGTCGAACGTCAACTGGTGGCCGCGGTCCCTCAACCTGGACATCCTCCATCAGCACGACACCAAGACCAACCCGATGGACAAGGGCTTCAACTATCGGGATGAGGTCAGGAAGCTCGACTACGAGGCGGTGAAGCGGGACCTGCACGCCCTGATGACCGACAGCCAGGACTGGTGGCCGGCCGACTGGGGGCATTACGGCGGCCTGATGATCCGCATGGCCTGGCACTCGGCCGGCACCTACCGCATCGCCGATGGCCGCGGTGGCGGCGGCACCGGCAACCAGCGCTTCGCCCCGCTCAACTCCTGGCCCGACAATGTCAGCCTCGACAAGGCCCGGCGCCTGCTCTGGCCGGTCAAGAAGAAGTACGGCAACAAGCTGAGCTGGGCCGACCTCATCATCCTGGCCGGCAACATCGCCTATGAATCGATGGGTCTGAAGACCTTCGGCTTCGCCTTCGGCCGCGAGGACATCTGGCATCCCGAGAAGGACATCTACTGGGGTGCGGAGAAGCAGTGGCTGGCGCCGAGCGACGAGCGCTACGGCAATGTCGAAGACCCGAAGACGATGGAGAACCCGCTGGCCGCCGTGCAGATGGGCCTGATCTACGTCAACCCGGAAGGTGTGAACGGCAAGCCCGACCCGATGAAGACGGCGGCGCAGGTGCGCGAGACCTTCGCCCGCATGGCGATGAACGACGAGGAGACCGTAGCGCTGACCGCCGGCGGCCACACCGTGGGCAAGACCCACGGCAACGGCGATGCCAGCGTGCTCGGCGCCGATCCCGAGGGTGTCGACGTCGACCAGCAGGGCCTCGGCTGGGCCAACCGGGCCATTCTGGCAAGGCCGCTACACCGTCACCAGCGGCATCGAGGGGCCTGGACCTCCAACCCGACGAAGTGGGACATGGGCTATTTCGACATGCTGCTGGACCACGAGTGGGAGCTTAGGAAGAGCCCCGCCGGCGCCTGGCAGTGGGAGCCCGTCAGCATCGCCGAGGAGGACCGGCCGGCCGACGTCGAGGACCCCTCGATCCGTTGCAACCCGATCATGACCGATGCCGACATGGCGATGAAGGTCGACCCGACCTACCGGGCGATCATGGAGCGCTACCGCGCCGACCCGGCGCTCTTCGACGATGCCTTCGCCCGTGCCTGGTTCAAGCTGACGCATCGCGACATGGGCCCGAAGGCCCGCTACATCGGCCCCGACGTGCCCGCCGAGGACCTGATCTGGCAGGACCCGGTGCCGGCCGGCCCCACCGGCTACGACGTGGCCGCCGTCAAGGCCGCCATCGCCGCGAGCGGGCTCTCGCTCGCCGACATGGTCACGACCGCCTGGGACAGTGCCCGCACCTATCGCGGCTCCGACATGCGCGGTGGCGCCAACGGTGCCCGCATCCGCCTCGCCCCGCACAAGGACTGGGAGGGCAACGAGCCGGCGCGGCTGGCGCGGGTCCTGGGCGTGCTCGAGGGCATCGCGGCACAGCATGGTGCCAGCGTCGCCGACGTCATCGTGCTGGCCGGCAATGTCGGCGGAGCAGGCGGCGAAGGCCGCGGGCTTCCCGTCGAGGTGCCGTTCGCGCCGGGCCGCGGCGACGCGACCGAGGCGATGACCGACGCCGACTCCTTCGCGCCGCTCGAGCCGATCCACGACGGCTACCGCAACTGGCTGCAGCGGGACTACATCGTCAGTCCCGAGGAGCTGCTGCTCGACCGCACCCAGCTCATGGGCCTGACGGCCGACGAGATGACCGTGCTGGTCGGCGGCATGCGGGCGATGGGCGCCAATCACGGCGGCTCGAAGCACGGCGTCCTCACCGACCGTGAAGGTGCCCTGACGAACGACTTCTTCGTCAACCTGACCGACATGGGCAACACGTGGGCGCCCACGGCCGAGGGCCACTACGAGATCCGCGACCGCAAGACCGGTGCCGCCAAGTGGACGGCGTCGCGGCTGGATCTCGTCTTCGGCTCCAATTCGATCCTGCGCTCCTATGCCGAGGTCTACGCCCAGGACGACAACAAGGAGAAGTTCGTGAAGGACTTCGTTGCCGCCTGGGCCAAAGTGATGGACGCCGACCGCTTCGACCTGCGGAACTAGGCGAAGCAGGCCATACCTCGCCCGACGCCCGGCGCGTTCGACGCGCCGGGCGTCTTGCGTTCTTCGGCTACTTGAGCCCGCGCGAGCCCGGCTTGGTCGCGGGAATGGCGGCGAGGTCGGCCGGCACCTCTTCCGGCGCAAAAGTCGGAAAGTCGACCGTGGCGAGGGCGGTGAGCTTCATGCCGATATCGGCCCTGCCATTGCTGCGGTCGATCAGGGCGGCCGCCCCCACGACGACGGCCCCGGTGGCGCGGACCGCATCGGCGCATTCCCGCAAGGAGAGGCCGGTGGTCACCACGTCCTCGGCGATCAGCACCCGGTCCCCGGGCTCGAGGGCGAAGCCGCGGCGGAGCGTGAAGCGGCCCTCGACCCGCTCGGTGAAGAGCGAGAGGCAGCCGAGCGCCCGGGCCAGCTCGTAGCCGACCAGGATGCCGCCCATGGCGGGGGCGACGACGGCGTCGATGGCCTGGCCCGCCTGCAACTCGCGGATGCGTGCCGCCAGGGCCGTGCAGAGGCGTTCGGCGCGGGCCGGGTCCATCAGCACGCGCGCGCATTGCAGGTAATAGGGGCTGCGCCGGCCGCTGGTCAGGATGAAGTGGCCCTCGAGCAGGGCGCCGGCGGCGCGGAACTCGTCGAGCACGGCGTCCCTGGTCAGGCTCACGAGCGGCTCCGTTCGACGGTGCTGACGATGGGGTTGGCGCGGAGGGCGGCCTGGATGCGCTGCAGCTGCTCGACATCCTTGACCTCGACGTCGAGCAGCATCTCGAAGAGGTCGGGCGAGCGGCGGCCGACCTTGACGTCGACGATGTTGCCCTCGTGCTTGCCGATGATCGTGCTGATGGTGCCCAGCGCCCCCGGCTGGTTGGTCACCATGACCGAGATGCGGGTCGAGGCCAGCGGCGGCTCGCCCTGCCCGCTCCAGCCGATATCGACGAAGCGATGCTCGCTCTCGCCCATCCGCTCCACGGTGGCGCAGTCGCGGCAATGGATCGAGATCGGCCGGCCAGTGCGCACGATGCCGACGATGCGGTCGCCCGGAATCGGCCGGCAGCAGCCGGCGAACTGATAGGCGATGCCGCTCGGCAGCCCGGCGATGACGCCCGAGCGGCCGTCGTCGCTCTCCGTCGTCGGGCGCTTGAAGAGGACGATGTTGTCGAGATCCTCGCCCTTCTCGCGTTCCGCCGACTTCGCGTCCCGCGCCGGCAGCCTGAGCGCCGGGGCGGGAATGGCCTGCAGCACCAGCCGGGCGGCGAGCTGGCCCTCGCCCACCTGGACCAGCATGTCCTCGAGGCTGGCATGGCCGAGCTCGGTCGCCGCCTGGGCGAGCTGCTTCTCGGTCGGCTGCATCGCCTCGGCCCTGGCCGTCCGGGCCAGCATCTCGCGGCCGCGGGTGACGTAGTCGTCGCGCTGGCGGGCCTTGAGCGCCCGGCGGATGCGCGCCTTGGCCTTGCCGGTGGCGACGAACCGCTCCCAGGCCGCCGTCGGCCAGGCGTTGCGGCTGGTGATGATCTCGACCTGGTCGCCGTTCTCGAGGATGTGGCGAAGCTGGACCATGCGCCCATCGACCTTCGCCCCGACGCAATGGTCGCCGACCTCGGAATGGACGGCATAGGCGAAGTCGACCGGCGTGGCGCCGCGCGGCAGGGCGATCAGGTCGCCTCTGGGCGTGAAGCAGAACACCTGGTCCTGGAACATCGCGAGCTTGGTGTTCTCGAGGAAGTCCTCGGGCTCGGCGGCGTGCTCGAGGATCTCCAGAAGCTCGCGGATCCAGCGGTACTGCCGGCCCTCGGTGACCCGGCTCTCCTGCTTGTAGGCCCAGTGCGCCGCGACGCCGAGCTCGGCCACCTCGTGCATCTGCCGGGTGCGGATCTGCAGCTCGATCTTGCGCTGCTCGGGGCCGATGATGGTGGTGTGCAGCGAGCGGTAGCCGTTGGGCTTGGGGGTCGAGATGTAGTCCTTGAAGCGCCCGGGCAGCATCTTGTAGCCGGCATGGATGACGCCGAGCGCCGCGTAGCACTCGTTCACGCTGTCGACGAGCACACGGAACGCGATGATGTCGGAGAGCTGCTCGAAGCTGACGTTCTTGCGCTGCATCTTGCGCCAGATCGACAGGGACGACTTCTCGCGGCCGGTGACGTCCGCCTCGATGCCGGATTCGGCGAGATGCGTCCTGATCCCGGCGACGATCCGCTCGACCAGGTCGGTGTCGTCGCGGCGCAGCTGCCGGAGCCGGGTGATGACGCTCGTCCGCGCGTCGGGCGACAGCTCGGCGAAGGCCAGGTCCTCGAGCTCGGCCTTGAGCTGGTCCATGCCGATCCGCTCGGCGAGCGGCGCGTAGATCTCCATCGTCTCCAGGGCGATGCGCTGGCGGCGCTCGGGCGAGGCGATGAAGTGCAGGGTGCGCATGTTGTGCAGCCGGTCGGCGAGCTTGACCAGGAGCACGCGGATGTCCTCGGACATCGCCACGAGCAGCTTGCCGAAGTTCTCGGCCTGCGCCGTCTTCGCCGACTGGAGCTGGATCTTGTTGAGCTTGGTGACGCCGTCGACGAGACGGGCGATGGTGTCGCCGAAGAGCCGGCGGATCTCGGCGAGGGTGGCGCTGGTGTCCTCGATGGTGTCGTGCAGCAGCCCGGTGGCGATCGAGGCGGCGTCGAGCTTGAGCCCGGCGAGAATGCCGGCGACCTCCACCGGGTGATGGAAATAGGGGTCGCCCGACGCCCGGAGCTGCGCGCCGTGGGCGCGCATGGCATAGACATAGGCGCGGTTCAGCAGGTCCTCGTCGACACCCGGGTCGTAGCTCTTGACCAGCTCGACGAGCTGGTATTGCCGCATGACCTTGCGGCGTTTGGCGGGTTTGGCATCCTGAGACACAATGTCGCAGAATCCCTCGACCGCCGGCGGCGGCGCCGGATCGAGCGTTGCCGCCGCCTCGCTCATCGCCGCCGACCCGCGCCCGGCCCGCGTCGAAGCCGGCGGCCGCGGGCCGCCGGCCTGCAGCGGATTGAACGCGCCGGTTTCATCAGTCCTCGTCGAGAACGTCCTCGTCGCCGTAGTCGACACCCGCCGGCATCATGTCGTCCTCGCCGGGCTGGCGGCTCGGGATGAGCGCCTCGAGCTCCTGGGCGAGATCGTCCGAAAGATCGCCGTCGCTGTCCGAATGCCGGCGCAGCCCGTGGATCAGCTCGTAGCGGAGATGGTCGAGATCGACCGTGGAATCGGCGATCTCGCGGAGCGCCACGACCGGGTTCTTGTCGTTGTCGCGCTCCAGGGTGAGCCCCGAGCCGGCCGAGATGTCGCGGGCGCGCTGCGCCGCGAGCATGACCAGCTCGAAGCGGCTCGGCACCCGCTCGACGCAGTCTTCAACCGTAATACGTGCCATCGATCATCCGTTCGGTGTTTGTCCGTTGCTCGTCCCTACAAACTAGTCATGCTGCGGCGCGGCGCAAGCGGCAACACCCGCGCCGCCGAGCGGCCATTCGTCCCGCGCCGCGGCCGCACGGCCCTGCCTCCCCGCCCCGCGCCATGCCCCGAACTCGCTTGGAGCACCGGGCCGAAGCCGCTACCCTCTGCCCCGGGTCCCTTCTGGAACCCCCGCCCTCGGTCCGGCATTTAAAAGGCCGGCCACGATTCAATGCACTGCGGCAACGACCGCATCACACTCCGGAGTTGGCATTATGGCTAGGCCAGCAGCTCTAAAGCATTTTCACCCCGATGAGCGCTTCGCCGTGTTCATCGACGGTGCCAATCTCTACCAGACCGCCAAGGCCCTCGGCTACGACGTGGACTATCGGCGGCTCCTCGAGGTCTTCGCGGGCTGCGGCCGGCTGCTCCGCGCCTACTACTATACGGCATTGCTCGACGAGCAGGAGTATTCGCCGATCCGGCCGCTGGTCGACTGGCTCGACTACAATGGCTACACCATGGTCACCAAGCCCCTGAAGGAGTTCAGCCAGGGCGCCGGGCGCCGCAAGTTCAAGGGCAACATGGACGTCGAGCTGACGGTCGACGTCATGGAGGTCACGGGCGCTGTCGACCACGTCGTGCTGATGACCGGCGACGGCGATTTCCGCCGGCTGGTCGAGGCGGTGCAGCGCCGCGGCGTCAAGGTGAGCGTGATCAGCACGATCAAGACGCAGCCGCCGATGATCGCCGACGAGCTCCGCCGCCAGGCCGATTTCTACGTCGAGCTCGCCGACCTCACCGAGCACATCGCCCGCGCCCACACGCCGCGACCGGCAGCGAGCGACGAGCCGGACGAGGAGGAGTACGACGACGACTACGAGGACGACGACGACGACGTCGAGTACATCGAGGACTGACCCATAGCACCCGCCGGGGTCATCGCCGCCCGGCCGTCGCCGGGCGGCTAGCCCCGGGGCGCTTGGTCGAAGAGCCGGTCGCCCTGCTCGTCGATGATCTGCCGCCCCTTGACGATGGCGAAGTCGCGCGCCTGGTCGGCCGAGGCATGGGTGTCGGCGCGGACGAAGCGATGCTCGCGCCGCCCGTCGGGGAAGTCCTTGGAGATGGTCCCGGCGGTGAGGAACTGGCTGCCCTTGCTCATGGCCGTCGGCTGGATCTGGCAGCCCTTGTGCTCGACCGCGTCGCCGAGCGCCTTGCCGGCACCGGCCTCGCCGCCCTCGCCCTCGCCACCTCCGAAGAGCTTCTTGATCAGCCCGCCGAGCATTGGCTTCCTCCCTGTTCAGGCATGGCGCGCCGCCCCCGATCGGTTGCCGGCGCTCAGTAGGTCAGGAGTGCCGGCATCGTCCCGGCCTCGGCGATCCAGCGTGCCACCATGCTCTCGGCCGGGACGGCGCGCGTCAACTTCTTCTGGGCGTTGACCTCCTCCATCCGCTTGGCGAGGTTGGCGGCATTGCGGGTCTTGAGCTCCTTGACGGTGTCGACGCCGGCGGCCTCGAGCAGCTCGGCGAACTGCTTGCCGACCCCCTTGATCCGCATCAGGTCGGCCATGTTGGCCCAGAGCAGGATGCGGGCGGCGTCGATGCCGGTCTTCTGCGCCAGCTGCTGGCGCCCCTTGGGATCGGCCGCCGCCTTCAGCAGGGCGGTGGTCGAGGCGATGCCGGCCTCGCGCAGCTTGGCCCCGTAGGCGCAGCCGATCCCCTCGATGTGCTCGATGGTGTAGCCCATGTCCTTGGTCTCACTGAACTGACCTCACAGTCCCGCCGTCACACAGCCGATGTGCGGGCTTCGCTCCGCCGAGGCAAGCCTTTCCTCGCCCGGCGGGCACCTGCGGCACGGGGCTCGCCGGCGACATTCGCGGTTCCCCGGTTGATCGCGGCCGCCAAGCGCCCTACTCCCGGACCACACAACCCGGACCACAAGAAGAGGAGCGCTGAGATGCGGGTGCTGATGACCGGGGCAGCCGGCGGGGTGGCAACGATGCTGCGGCCGCTGCTCGCCGGACTCTACGACGAGGTGGTGCTGAGCGACCGCCAGGCGCCCGAGGCGCTGGCGGCGCACGAGCGGTTCGTGGCCGCCGATCTCGGCGACCCGGCCTCGCTCGCCACCGCCTGCGACGGGGTCGACGGGATCATCCACCTCGGCGGCTTCTCGCACGAAGCCGAATGGGAGGTGATCCACAGCGCCAACATCGTCGGCTGCTGGAACCTCTTCGAGGCGGCGCGGCAGGCCGGGGTCGGGCGGGTCATCTTCGCCTCCTCCAACCATGCCATCGGCTTCTATCCCCGCCGCGACCGGATCGGCGTCGACGAGCCGGTCAGGCCGGACACCCGCTACGGCCTCTCCAAGGCATTCGGCGAGGCGGTGGGCTCCTTCTATGCCGACAAGTTCGGCCTGCGGGTCCTGTCGATCCGTATCGGCAATGTCGGGCCCGTGCCGCTCGACAAGCGCCGCCTCTCCATCTGGATCCATCCCGAGGACCTGCTCGCCCTGATCCGGATCGGCCTCGAGCATCCCGGGCTGCACCAGGCGATCGTCTATGGCGCCAGCCAGAACGAGCGGTCGTGGTGGGACAACCGCACCGCCTACCGGCTCGGCTATGCGCCCAAGCACCGGGCCGAGGATCATGTCGAGGTGGCCCTGGCCGCGCAGGCCAAGCTGCCGCCCGACCCGATCGGCGACCTCTTCCAGGGCGGCACGTTCTGCGCCGCCGAGTTCGCCGGCGACCTGAAACGGACCGCCTCGTAGGCGCCTCGATCAACCCGATGGTGTTCGACAATTAATCGAAGCATCGTCGGACGTTAGCGGCAACGTATTCGAGTATTGGCCGAGGCAGTTGCCGTTCGGCGGGCCGAGGCGCGCCGTTGCGTCGGTCATCGGGCTTTGGCGTCATGTCGCCGGTTGACCAGCCGGGACCCCGGGAGCCTGTCCGAGAGCATGACCGCGAACGATGCCGTGCCGCCCATCCGGCTCGATCGCTATCTGGCGCTGCTGGCGCTGCTGCTCGCGATCGTGCTCGGCTTCGTCGTGCTCGGCGAGCGGCAGAAGGCAGCAATCCGCCCGGCACCGGTCACCGGTGCCCTGCCGCCAGCGCCCGACCCGCGCCTCGCCGAGCTGGGCGGGGAGCGCGACCGGCTCCTCGCGGAGCAGGCGAAGCTCGCCGAGGGGCTCACCGTCGCGGAGCACGCCCTGGCAACGGCCGAGGCCGACATCGAAAGGCTGAAGGCGCAGGTCGCCGGGCTCGAGCGTGACCTCACCGCCGAAGCCGAGGCCCGCGCGGCGCTCGAGCGGCAGCTGGCCGAGGTCGCGGCCGAGCGCGACCGGCTGGCGACGGAGGTCCGCTCCATCACCCGGGTCCGCGAGCGTCTCGCGGCGGAGCTGGCGGCACTCATGGCCACCACGCCCCCCACCGGCACCGCGACGCCCCGGTGCCGGAGCCGGCGGCACCGGCAGTGGCGGACCTGCTGCCGGGCTCCGACCTCACACCGGCGGCACCCGGCGCAGCCGCAAATCCCGACACCGCTCGCCCCGGCCCGGAGGTGGGGGCGGGCTTCCCGGCCGGTGACCCGACCACCGCCGACCGCCCGGGCCGGACTCGTGATCCTCGACGGCAGGCGCGCCGGCGTCGCGGATGGCGTCAGGGCCTACCAGGCCGGCGATTACGAGGAGGCCGCACGCATCTGGGGCGCGGCGGCCGCCGAGGGCGACGCACGCGCCCAGTTCCACCTGGGATCGCTGCTGTTCGAGGGACGCAACGACCCGCCGGACCTCGTCCAGGCCTATGTCTGGCTGAGTCGTGCGGTGACGGGCGGGCATCTGCCGGCCATCGAGGTGCGCCGCCGGGTGCGCTCGGCCATGAGCGAGGCGCAGTACGAGGCGGCCCTCGCGATCCTCGGGGCCGGCTGACCGGCAGCACCGCTCGGGCATGGCCGCGGCGCCGTGGCGCTGCTACGCTGCCCGTCAACCCGGGGTTCCCTCATGGTGATCAGCGTCTTCGACCTCTTCAAGGTCGGCATCGGCCCGTCGAGCTCGCATACCGTGGGCCCGATGTGGGCTGCCCATCGCTTTCTTCTGGCGCTCGACGCGCGTGGGCTCATCGAGCGGGTCGAGCGGGTCGAGGTTCAGCTCTACGGCTCGCTGGCGCTCACCGGCAAGGGCCACGCCACGGACCGCGCCATCCTCCTCGGCCTCGCCGGCGAGGTGCCGGACAAGGTCGACCCCGATGCGGCGGTGGAGCTGGTGCGCGCCATCCGCGAGACCGGCGCGCTGCGGCTGATGGGCCGCCGCGCGATCGCCTTCAGCGAGGCGCTCGACCTGCAGTTCCGCCAGTTCGAGACGATGACCAAGCACCCGAACGGCATGCGCTTCCTCGCCCATGACGGCGACGGCGCCGTGCTGCTCGAGGAGGTCTACTTCTCCGTCGGCGGTGGCTTCGTGCTCAGCGACGCCGAGACCGAGCGGCCACGGGACGAGGGCCGCAACGCGGCCCCGCCCTACCCCTTCGCCACGGCGGACGAGCTCCTGGCGCTGGGTGAGCGGCACGCGGCGAGCATCGCCGATATCGTCCTGGCCAACGAGCAGGCCTGGCGCGAGCCGGCGGAGATCAGGGCCGGCCTCGATGCGCTCTGGCAGGCCATGGAGGCCTCGATCGAGCGCGGCTGCCGGCAGGGCGGCGAGCTGCCCGGCGGGCTGCGCGTCCGGCGCCGGGCACCCCGGCTCTTCCAGGAGCTCTGCGAGCGGCCGGAAGCCGGCTTCAAGGACCACCTCACCGTGCTCGACTGGGTCAATCTCTACGCCCTCGCGGTCAACGAGGAGAACGCCGCGGGCGGCCGGGTCGTCACGGCGCCGACCAATGGTGCAGCGGGCGTCATCCCGGCGGTGCTCGCCTATTACACCCGCTTCGTGCCCGGGGCCGGCGCCGAGGGGGTGCGGCGCTTCCTGCTCACGGCCGCGGCGATCGGCCAGCTCTACAAGGAGAACGCCTCGATCTCGGCGGCCGAGGTCGGCTGCCAGGGCGAGGTTGGCGTCGCCTGCTCGATGGCGGCCGGGGCGCTGTGCGCGGTCATGGGCGGCGACAACCGGCAGGTCGAGAACGCCGCCGAGATCGGCATGGAGCACAATCTCGGCCTGACCTGCGACCCGATCGGCGGGCTCGTGCAGATCCCTGCATCGAGCGCAACACCATGGGTGCCGTAAAGGCCATCAATGCCGCCCGGCTGGCGCTGCGCGGCGACGGGCAGCACCATGTCTCTCTCGACAAGGTCATCGACACCATGCGAGAGACCGGGCGCGACATGAGCGCAAAGTACAAGGAGACCGCCCAGGGCGGTCTCGCCGTCAATCTGGTGGAGTGTTGAGCATGGCCCAGGCAAAGCCGATCCCGACCCGAGGCCGCGGCTTCTTCACCCAAAGCCTCGCCGAGGCCGACCCGGCGATCGCGCGCGCCGTCGATCAGGAGCTCGACCGCCAGCAGCGGCAGATCGAGCTGATCGCGTCGGAGAACATCGTCAGCCGGGCGGTGCTCGAGGCGCAGGGCTCGGTGCTGACCAACAAGTATGCAGAAGGCTACCCGACCAAGCGCTACTACGGCGGCTGCGAATATGTCGACATCGCCGAGGCGCTGGCCATCGAGCGTGCCAGGCAGCTCTTCGGCTGCGGCTTCGCCAATGTCCAGCCGCATTCGGGGGCCCAGGCCAACGGTGCCGTGATGCTGGCGCTGCTGGAGCCCGGCGACACCATCCTCGGCATGTCGCTCGATGCCGGCGGCCACCTGACCCACGGCGCCCGGCCGGCGCTTTCCGGCAAGTGGTTCAAGGCGATCCAGTATGGCGTGCGGGCCGAGGACGGCCGCATCGACTACGATGCGCTCGAGCGTCAGGCGCTCGAGCATCGGCCGAAGATGCTGATCGCCGGTGCCTCGGCCTATTCGCGGGTCCTCGATTTCGAGCGGTTCCGCGCCATCGCCGACAAGGTCGGGGCCTGGCTGATGGTCGACATGGCGCATATCGCCGGGCTCGTCGCCACGGGCCACCATCCCTCGCCGCTGGGCCACGCCCATGTGGTGACGACCACCACCCACAAGACACTCCGCGGCCCGCGCGGCGGCCTCGTCCTGACCAACGACGAGGCGATCGCGAAGAAGATCAACTCGGCGGTCTTCCCGGGGCTCCAGGGCGGCCCCCTGATGCATGTCATCGCCGCCAAGGCCGTGGCCTTCGGTGAGGCGCTGGAGCCCGGGTTCAAGACCTATATCCAGGGCGTCGTCGACAACGCCAAGGCACTCGCCGCGGTGATCAAAGAGCGGGGCTGCGAGATCGTCTCCGGCGGCACCGACAACCACCTCATGCTGGTCGATCTGCGCCCCAAGGGGGTCAAGGGCAACGCCGCCGAGCAGTCGCTGGAGCGGGCCGGCATCACCTGCAACAAGAACGGCGTGCCGTTCGACCCCGAGAAGCCGGCGATCACCTCCGGCATTCGCCTCGGCACGCCGGCCGGCACCACGCGCGGCTTCGGCCTCGCCGAGTTCCGCGAGATCGGCATGGCGATCAGCGACGTGCTCGATGGCCTCGCCGCCAATGGAGCTGACGGCAATGGCGAGGTCGAGGCGGCCGTGCGCGGGCGCGTGGCGACGCTCTGCGCGCGTTTTCCGATCTACTAGCCTGACCCTGGCGCTGGGGCTGCTGCCGGCCGCCGGCCCGGGCGAGGTGCTCGGCCAGACGCTCGAGGGGCCGGCCCGGGTCACCGACGACGGCCATCTCGTGGTCCAGGGGCGCGAGCTGGCGCTCTTCGGCATCGACCTGCCGACTTTCGACCGGACCTGCCGAACGACCGTGTCGCCGGCCGAGTGCGGCCCGCGCGCCGTCCTGATCCTGGCCGACCAGGTGCGGGGCTTCGTGCACTGCGACGTGCTCGGCCGCCAACCGTCGGGCGTGCCCGCCGCGACCTGCACCGTGGCCGGGCGGCGGATGCTGGACGACCGCGTCGACCTCGCCGCGGAGATGCTGCGCGAGGGCTGGGCCTTCGTCCGGCCCGAGGCACCGCCCCTCTACCATTCCCTCGAGCGTCTCGCCCGTATCCGCGAGATCGGCATGTGGGACAACGCGACCGTCAACCTGCGCTAGGCGCCTGCCAAGGCCCTAGCTGTCGCAGGGATGCAGCGTCGCCATCAGGTCCAGGACGGCGAGGCCGACGCTGCGTGTGCGGGCCAGGTTCGCGAAATCCGGAAGCTCGCGCTCGAACTGGTCGAGCATGGCGTCGAAGTTCAGCTTGAACTCGGTGAGGTTGATGTTGGCCATCTCTTCGGGTGGCATGCAGAAGACGGGTGCGCCGTCCACCGCATTGAACTGTGAGAGCATCAGGAGCCCGTCGAGCGTGCCGGTCAGATACGGTATGACGCTCTCGGGCGGTTGATCGGGCACCTGGTCGCGGGTGATGGCGAGATACTGCTCGACCGTCATCGCTTCCGCGAAGGGCGCGACGGTGGCCGTGAAGATCACGGCGCTCGCCACAAAGAGGCCTCGCATGTCGACCGGCTCCTCGGCTACGGTTGCTTCCAGGCGATGACGATTGCGCTTGATCGCCGCCCCGAGTTGCGCGGCGAGCATGCTGCCGCCCGGCTCGTGCGATCGCAGGCGGGCCTCGATGTCGTCGCTCACCATCGCATCGACCGCGACACGGGCGACGAGCTCCGGCTCCCGCACGAGGGTCGCGATCACGCTGTCCATGAGCGCCGCCCGGGTCTCCTCCTGGAGCCGGTCCCACAAGACGAGGCCGAACAGCGTCCTGGGCCTGGCTTGTCCCTGCAGATAAGGGCTGGTGAGAATCGACCAGTCGAGCGCGGCGGCGGCCGCCTGCGCCCTGTCCTGCTCCTGCTCGATCTGCGTGGTCATCAGCCAGGCCATCGGCTGGACGGGCGAATAGGTCAGGCTCCGGCGGAAGGCATCGAGGCTCAGCCCGTAAAGCTCGTGTTGCTGCGGCAGATCTTTCCGGGGCCTGGCTCGCCCGATCCTGGTACAGGATTCCGAGCTCGGCGAGGGTGCGCCGATCGGGCATGACGGCAATGGATGCCTCGCGCGACTCGATCGCACGCAGATAGGAGGACATCCGAAGATTGTTGCCGCCAGCAGCCAGATCGACGGATTCATCGCCCGGCAATCGAACGATTGCCCCGATCAGTCGCGGAACTGCCAACGCACAAATGCCGAGCGCCAAACCGACGCCCAGCACCACCATCAGCCAACGCATTGCAAATCGCTAAACGAGGAGTGCCGAAACGAGCACCCCTAACTCGATCGACGATCAGCGCAGCCCGAAGATATAGGTGAACTTGCTCACTCCGAAGAGCGCATAGATCACCTTGTTGGCGGTGTTCGTGAGCGGCTCCGTGCCGGGCGGCCGGATGGCATTCACACCAGTGGTCGGCGACGGATTCCAGAAATTGTAGGCGGCATCCTGGATCACTGTATTGCCGAATATCGATCCGCTCGAAGAACCGAACAATGCGTTTGCCGGAGTGGCAGCCAGCAGAGCGCTGCACGCTACCGCCGCCAAGAGCACCTTCCGCATGGGATGTCTCCTTCCGTACATTAGGGAAGAAATAAGCACAGCAGCCAAATCACCACAAGGGTTGAATCGCCCGAGGGCGGCGCGGTTCCGAACTCGCCCTTTCCATTAACCATTGCTAGAAAAGCACTATTTTCGGTTGAAGTCACGCTGCGGCGCCGTGCGGCATCACCATCCGTTCACAGATCAAGCAGTGTCGCGCCTGCGCGATGAACATCTGCACAGAAGCCGGAGTGGCAGGATGAGCGAGACGAGCGGCGAAAGGGGTAGCAGGGCCACCCTGGGCCGCTATTTCGAGGACTTCCGCCTCGGCGAGGTGATCCCCCATGCGACGCCGCGCACGGTCGGCGCCGCCGATGCCACGCTCCATCTGGCGCTCACCGGCTCGCGCTTCCTGCCGCAGTGCTCGCTGCCTGCGGCACTCGCCAATGGCGTGGCAGCCATGCCGCTGGACGATCTCCTCGCCTTCCACGTCGTCTTCGGCAAGAGCGTGCCGGACATCTCGCTCAACGCGGTCGCCAATCTCGGCTATGCCGAAGGGCGGTTCCACCGCCTGGTCCGGCCGGGCGACACGCTCGCCGCGTCATCGACGGTGATCGGCCTGAAGGAGACCTCGAGCGGCAGGACCGGCATCGTGTACGTGCGGACGGTCGGCACCGACCAGGAAGGCCGGCCGGTGCTCGAGTTCTGCCGCTGGGTCATGGTGCGCAAGCGGGACGCGGCGAGCCCGCCGCCCGCAGCCTCGGTGCCGACCCTGGCGCCCGTGGTCGATGCGGCGAGCCTCGCCGTCCCGGCGGGGCTCGGCCGCCTCGCTTTGGACCCGGTCGCCAGCGGCTCGGCCCTCACCTTCGAGGACTACACGAAGGGCGAGCGGATCGACCATGTCGACGGCATGGGCATCATGGAGAGCGAGCACCGCCTCGCCACCCGGCTCTACCAGAACACGGCGCGCGTCCATTTCAACGACCATGCCGAGCGGGCCGGCCGGCTCGGCGCCGTCATCGTCTATGGCGGGGTGGTCATCAGCCTCGCCCGGGCGCTCTCGTTCAACGGCCTCGGCAATCTCTGGCACCTGCTGGCGATCAATGCCGGCACCCACGCCAACCCGGCCGTGGCCGGCGACACCGTCTTCGCCTGGTCCGAGGTCCTGGACAAGGCGCCGCTCGTCGGCCGCGACGATTGCGGTGCCCTCAGGCTCCGGCTCGTCGCCACGAGGAACCGCCCCTGCCACGACCACCCGCTGCGCGACGCCGACGGCCGCTACCTCCCGGAGGTGCTGCTCGACCTCGACTATTGGGGGCTGATGCCGACCCGGGCGGCGCTCACGCCCTGATCAGCCGAAAGGTCAGGTTGACCCTGGGCCCAATCGGTCGCCGGGTCTTCGGCAGCGCATGCCGCCAGTGGTGCTGCAAGGCGCCGGCCATGACGAGGCACGAGCCGGGCGGCAGCTCGAGCGTGAGGGTGACGCCGGGCTCCGTCGCGTGCTTGAGCCGGAACCGGCGGGTCGCCCCGAAGGAGAGGCTGGCGATCACGGGGTCCCGGCCGAGCGGCCGCTCGTCGTCGGCATGCCAGCCCATGCCGTCATTGCCATCGCGGTAGAGATTGAGCAGCACGCTGTTGAAGGCAGCACCGGCCACCCCTTCGGCGATCGCCCGGAGCTCGCCCAGGAGTGGCGTCCAAGCCCTGGGCAGGTTGTCGATGCCGCTGTAGCGGTAGCCGGCGTCGCCATGCCAGGCGGTCAGGCGAGGCAGCGGCACCGATCGCCCGACGATCATGGCGACGTCCTGGCGCCACTCGATCTCCGCCATGAGCCGCGTCATGACCACATCCGGCTCGGGTACGGCGTCATTCACCAGACGGAGAATGCCGTCCCGCGGGAGGAGATTGCCGCCAGCGGCCACGGGGGTCAGAGCGATGCTATCGCCTCGTCGACGGCCGTGCCCAGCCGGTCCGTCAGCTCGGCGACGTGGCTCTCGTCGATGATGAAGGGCGGGGCGATCAGGATGTGGTCGCCGTTCCGGCCGTCGATGGTGCCACCCATCGGGTAGCACATCAGGCCCGCCTGCATCGCCGCCTGCTTGATTCGCCGGTGGAGCCCCTTGGCGGGATCGAAGGGCGCCTTGGTCGCGCGATCGGCCACGAGCTCCAGGCCGCGAAACAGGCCGCGGCCGCGAATGTCGCCGACATGGCGATGATTGCCGAAACGCTCGATCAGGCTCTGCTCGAGCAGCTCGCCCATGCTCTGCACCCGCTCCAGCAGGCCCTCGCCCGCGATCGCCCGCTGCACGGCGAGCCCGGCGGCGCAGGCCGTCGGATGCGCCATGTAGGTATGGCCATGCTGAAAGAAGCCGCTGCCCTGCTCGATCGCCGCCGCGATCCGGCCGTGCACGAGCGTCGC
The DNA here is from genome assembly GCA_041397945.1 of Geminicoccaceae bacterium. Classification (GTDB taxonomy): domain Bacteria; phylum Pseudomonadota; class Alphaproteobacteria; order Geminicoccales; family Geminicoccaceae; genus SLRI01. Next base: position 45,882 of record JAWKVR010000004.1, on the reverse strand, counting down.
CCCGATCGGCTGGTAGCCGGCACCCAGCCCCTTGGCGACGCAGACGAGGTCTGGCGCTATGCCCTCCTGCTCGCAGGCGAAGAGCGTACCGGTGCGGCCCATGCCACACATCACCTCGTCGAGGATGAGCAGGATGCCGTGGCGATCGAGGATCTCCCGGACCCGCCGGAAATAGCCGGGAACGGGCGGCACCGCCCCGAGCGTGGCGCCGACCACGGGCTCGGCCACGAAGGCGATCACCGTCTCCGGCCCGACCCGCTCCAGATAGGCCTCGAGCTCCGCCGCGAGGCGCTGGCCGAAGGCCTCCTCCGTCTCCTCGGCCGCCTTCTCCCGATAGGCGTAGCAGGGTGTGAGATGATCGGCGTCGATCAGGATCGGCTCGAACTGCGCCCGGCGCAGGGCATTGCCACCGACGGCGAGGGCACCCAGCGTGTTGCCGTGATAGCTCTGCCGGCGCGCGACGAAGCGCTTGCGCTGCGGCTCGCCGATCTCGAGGAAATACTGGCGGGCCAGCTTGAGCGCCGCCTCCACGGCCTCCGAGCCGCCCGAGACGAAATAGACGCGGTCGATGCCGGGCGGCGCCTTCTCGACCAGGAGATCGGCCAGCGCCTCGGCCGGCTCGCTCGTGAAGAAGCCGGTATGGGCGTAGGGGATGGCGTCGAGCTGCGCCTTGATCGCGGCGATCACGCCCGGGTGGCTGTGGCCGAGGCAGGAAACCGCGGCCCCGCCCGAGGCATCGAGATAGCGCTTGCCGTTCGTGTCGACGATATGGACGCCGTCGCCCTTCGCCGCCGTCGGGTAGGTCTCGCGCAAATGCCGGTAGAAGACGTGGCTCACGCTGCTGCTCCGTCGTCGGACCGGCGCTCAGTAGACGAGATAGGCGCCGAGATTCTGCCGCGCGTTCTGGGTCAGCGCGTCGTCGAACTGCTCGAGGAAATCGCCGATCAGCCGCTGGGCCTCGGCGTCACGGGCCATGACCGAGGTGTTGCGCAGGATGGGCCGGCGGCGGCTCACCTCGGTGTCGGCGTAGACCTGCTCGAGCCCGTCGGGGCCCATGACCGCGATGCGCACCTTGAGCTGGGCGTCGAGCACCCGGTCGGGCTCCCGCCGCAAGGCCGCGCCGATGCCGCTCGCCCGCGGCAGATCCGCCTCGACGAGGCTCGCCTCCTCGATCGTCACCTGCAGCCAGCCCTGGCCCGAGCCGGTCTCGAGCCGCTCGCCCAGGAAGGTCTCGGTCGCGTCCGCGAGCCGCTCGCTCCATTGCCGGTCGCGGAAGGTGGCCGTGTCCGGCAGATGGCTGGCGTCGGTGATCACGGCCTCGGCCACGGTGAAGACCAGAGGCGGCTTGGCGCTGGTCACCTCCACCGGCTGGCGGATCTCCGGCGGGGTGCAGGCGGCGATCAGCAGAACGGCGGCAAGGCCGAGGGCGGTGCGAATGCTCAATGCAGGCTGTCCTCGAACAGGGTGAAGATATCGGCGTCGTTCAGCCGGTAGACGCGGCTGCAGAACTCGCAGGTGACGACCACCGCCCCGCTGGGGTCGCGCATCTCCAGGACCTCGTCGCGATCGAAGCGGCGCAGCATCCGGCCGACCCGCCCATCGTCGCAGCTGCAGCCGAAGGCGAGATCGAGCGGCGCAAAGACCCGCACACCGTCCTCGTGGAAGAGCCGATAGAGCAGGGTGTCGGGCGCCAGCTCCGGATCGAGCAGCTCGGTGTCGCTCGCCGTCTGCAGCAGCACCATGGCACGCCGCCAGTCCTCCTCGCGGTCCCGCTCGGCCAGCGCACCTTCCTCGGGCATCGCCTGCACGATGACCGCGGCCGCCCGCCACTGCGCCGCGGCCTCGTCATAGGCGACGACCGAGCGGATGCCGGTCGGCACCTGCTCGGACTGGTGGACATAGGGCAGCATGCTGTCGAGGAGCGAGCGGCCGTCGAGCTGGACGATGCCCTGGTAGGTCTCGCCGCCGGCCGCCGCCTGGTCGACGGTCAGCGCCATCAGGCCCGAGCCGACCAGATCGCCGAACCCCGCGGGCTCGTCGCCGGGGCCGGCGAAGCTCTCGGCATCGAAGCTGGCATAGCCGCGCATCTGCCCGTCATTGGTGACATCCGCCACCATCAGGCGAACCACGCCCTCGCCGCGCACCTGCAGCGAGAAGCGGCCGTCGAACTTGAGCCCGCCAGCCAGCCCGCCGGCGAGGACCAGAAGCTCGCCCAGCATGTCGGAGACCGGCCTCGGATAGGCATGCGCCTTGAGCACGGCATCGACCGCGCCGCCGAGCCGCACCAGCCGCCCGCGCAGCTGCGATTTCTCGAGCTGGAAGGGCCGCATGACGTCGAGATGGGGGGTCGAAGAAACGCTCATGTCGAGGATGCTACCCGCCCAGGCACCAGGCGAGAATGGCTTTCTGGGCGTGCAGCCGGTTTTCGGCCTCGTCGAAGACCACGCTCTGCGGCCCGTCGATGACCTCGGCCGTCACCTCCTCGCCGCGGTGCGCCGGCAGGCAATGGAGGAAGAGCGCCTCCGGCTTGGCCGCCGCCATCAGCCGGAGATCGACGGCGAATGGCTCGAGCAGGCGGTGGCGGCGCTCGGCGTCGGCGTCGCCCATCGAGACCCGCGTGTCGGTGATGACCGCATCGGCCCCGGTCACCGCCGCGTACGGATCGGTCGTCACCGAGACCCGCGCCTGATGCGCCCGCGCCCAGTCGAGCGCTGCGGCATCGGGCGGCAGCTCCGCCGGGCAGGCGATGGCGAGCTCGAAATCGAAGCGGGCGGCGGCGTGGATGAAGGAGGTCACGACATTGTTGCCGTCGCCGGACCAGGCGAGCTTCCTGCCCCGGATCGGGCCGCGATGCTCCTCGAAGGTGAGCACGTCGGCCATGATCTGGCAGGGATGCGAGGCATCGGTCAGGCCGTTGATCACCGGAATGGTGGCATGCGCCGCGAGCTCCAGCAGCTTCTCGTGCCGGTCGGTGCGGATCATGATCGCGTCGACATAGCGCGACAGCACGGCGGCGGTATCGGCCGCCGTCTCGCCGCGGCCGAGCTGCATCTCCTTCGCATTGAGCACGATCGGCGCCCCGCCGAGCTGGCGGATGCCGACCTCGAACGAGACGCGTGTGCGGGTCGACGGCTTCTCGAAGATCATCGCCACGGTCTTGCCGGCGAGCGGCTGGCCCGTGTCGCGCCCGTCCTTCATCGCCGCGGCGCTGTCCAGCATGGCGCGCAGCGTCAGGGCGTCGACCGCCGAGAGATCGAGGAAGTGACGCGGCCCGGTCACGCCGCCCGGGCCCGGCAGCAGGACTCGATCAGCTCGATCGCCTGGTCGATCTCGGCCTCGCTGACGATCAGGGGCGGCAGCAGGCGGACGACATTGTCGGCGGCCGGCACGACGAGCAGGCCGGCCGCGCGCAGGTCGGCGGCAAACTCGAGATTGTTGCCGCGTGGCTTCAGGCCGAGCATCAGCCCGGTGCCGCGCACCAGCTCGATCGCCTCGGGATACCGGGCGGCAAGCGCCTCGGCCCGGTCCCGCAGATAGGCGCCGCGCGCATTCACCCGGTCGAGGAAGCCGTCCTCGAGCATGACGTCGAGCACGGCATTGGCGACAGCGCAGGCGAGCGGGTTGCCGCCGAAGGTCGAGCCGTGCGTCGAGGCGGTCATGCCGGAAGCGGCACGGGCGGTGGCGACGCAGGCCCCGACCGGAAAGCCGCCGCCGAGACCCTTGGCGAGGCCCATGATGTCCGGGGTCACGCCGAAATGCTCATAGGCGAAGAGCCGCCCGGTGCGGCCCATGCCGCACTGCACCTCGTCGAAGACGAGGAGGATGTCATGGGCGTCGCAGAGCTCGCGCAGGTCGGCGAGGAACTGCCGCTCGAGCGGGCGGATGCCGCCCTCGCCCTGGATCGGCTCGATCATCACCGCCGCGGTCTGGTCGGTGACCGCCGCCTCGAGCGCCGCCCAGTCGCCGAAGGGCACCCGGTCGAAGCCCTCGAGCAGCGGCGCGAAGCCGTCCACCATCTTCGCCCCGCCGGCGGCCGAGATGGTCGCCATGGTGCGGCCGTGGAAGGCGCCCTCGAAGGTCACGATGCGGTTGCGCTCGCCCTGGCCGCGATGCCACTGGAAGCGCCGCGCCATCTTGATGCAGGCCTCCATCGCCTCGGCCCCGGAATTGCCGACGAAGACCGTCTCCGCGAAGGAGTGGGCGACCAGCCGGTCGGCCAGCCGCTCGAGCTGCTCGATGCGGTAGAGGTTCGAGACGTGCCAGAGCTTGGCCGCCTGGTCCTGCAGGGCCTTGACCAGGTGCGGGTGGCAGTGGCCGAGGCCGTTCACCGCGATGCCGGTCGTGAAATCGAGGAAGCGGCGGCCGTCGCGCGAGAAGAGCCAGCACCCCTCGCCACGCTCGAAGGCGAGGTCGATCCGGCTGTAGACGGGCAGGAGCGAAGGGATGGCGGCGTTCTGGCTCATCGTCGAGAGGTCCGCTGGGGTCGGGGGAAAGAGCGCGGAAGATGGCCGACCCGAAGGAACGCGTCAACGCGGCCGAAGTCTTGCGCGAAACTCAGGCCTTGAGCTTGTAGCCCGAGCGGACCAGGCGGAGCGCCAGCAGCCAGAGCGCGGCATCGACGAACGCCAGGACCAGCACGCCGACCACGACGCTGGCATCGGCATGCCCGGTGAAGCCGTAGCGCACCCCGTCGATCATGTAGAAGAAGGGGTTGGCCAGCGCCACCATGTGGAAGGGCTCCGGCAGGCGCTGGATGGAGTAGAAGGTGCCGGAAAGGAACGAGAGCGGGGTGATGACGAAATTCGTCACCGCCGCCATGTGGTCGAACTTCTCCGCCCAGAGGGCGGCGAGGAAGCCGAGCAGCGCCAGCAGCAGCGACGCCATCAGGGCGAAATAGAGGACGGCCCAGAGATGAACCGGGCTCATCGCCACGAAGGGCAGCATGCCGAGCCAGACGGCGGCACCCACCAGCATGCCGCGCGTGACGCCGCCCATGACCACGCCGAACAGCAGCTCGCCGGGCGACAAAGGCGGCATCAGGTAGTCGACGATATTGCCCTGGACCTTGGCGATCATGATCGAGGACGAGGTGTTGGCGAAGGAGTTCTGGACGATCGCCATGACGATCAGCCCGGGGGCGAGGAAATCGAGGAACGCGACCCCGCCCACGGCCGGGCGATCGGCGCCGAGCGCCAGGCTGAAGATGGCGAGGAAGACGAGCGTGGTGATGACCGGCGCCAGCAGGGTCTGGGTGAAGACCTTGACGAACCGGCGCACCTCCTTGGCGTAGAGGGTGCGGAGCCCGATGAGGTTGAGATCGCCGAAGGTCCCGAAGGTCGAGGTGCCGGGGCCGACGGCGAGCGACGGCGCCGGCCGCGACATCGTCGGCGGCCCGGCATCCGGGAGCGGCGGGCTCGCGCTCAGTAGTCCAGGCTCCATTCGAGCCCGACGCCGGTCCGCGACTGGTCGTCGACCTCGCTACGCAGGGTGATGCGCGGCGTCAGCTCCACCTCGACGCGCGCCCGCGTGGTGCCCGAGCTCAGGCCCTGGTCGACCGCGACGAAGACGTTCTCGGCGACGTACTTGCCGGCCGTGGCGGTGGTTTCGGTGTCCTCGCCGCCGAAATCCTGATTGCCGAAGTCGAGCGTGTCGAGGCCGGCGAGATTGCGCAGCTCGCCCACCGCATCGACCCCGCCACCCTCGAGCCGGGCCACGGCATTGGCGATCCGCAGACCCTGCATCGGCGTCAGGCTCGCCATGTCGCGATCGAAGAGCAGGCGCGACAGCACCTCGTCCTGCGGCATCTGCGGCTCGCTCGAGAGCGTGAACTCGGGATCGGAGGCCGGCCCGGTCACCTTGACGATGCCGGTCATGGTCGAGGTCACGGCGGCGGCCTCGAGCGTGATCCGGGGATCGGGCGGCGTCTCGCCGCTGAAGCGGACGGTGCCTTCGCGGATATTGAACCGGCGATCGAGGAAATCGAGCCAGCCGCGCCGGTAGTCGATCGTGCCCGTGATCGAGGGGGCGGCACTCGTCCCGGTGATCGCGAGCCGCCCGCCCCATTCGGAATCCAGGCCGCGACCGCGCACGAAGATGCGGGCCGGCATGTCGACGACCACGTCGAGCGCCAGGACATAGCCGCCGCCGCTCCTGGCGGGGGGCGCCGCCGCGTCGGGCTTGGGGGGTGCGCCGCGCACCTCGACAGCGAGCACGGTGGGCTCCACCACCCCGCCGTTTGGCAGGCGCAGGTCGGCGCGCGGCACCTCCACCTTGCCCTTGAGCGCACCGCCGTCGATATCGCCCTTCGCCTCGAGCGAGGTCGTGACCGTCGCCCGGCCGAGGTCGCTGTCGAGGACCCGCAGATCCCGGCTGGTCAGGGTGAAGTCATAAGGAAAGCCGGTGTCGGGATCGATGCCGAGACCGCCGCTCGCCTCGAGCCGGCCATTGGCGCGGTCCCGGGCACTCAGCGAGACGAGCTCGAGGCGGTCGCCCTTGCCCTGGATGGTGAGGGCCAGATCACCGAGGACGATGCCGCTGATCGCGTCGCTGAAGCTGCCGCCGGCAATCGAGAGCTCGCCCTCGACCAGCGGCCGGGCGACGGTGCCCCGCAGCCGCAGGTCGGCCGCGAGCTGGCCGTCGAGCTGCTGCCCGTCCAGATGCGCGAAGGCGACGAGCGGCGCCAGCCGGCTGTTGGCGGCGAGCCGGCCGTCGAGCGGCAGCGTCTCCGGCAGATCGACGGCGAAGGGCTCGAGCGACAGCCGCACCGGCAGGCGGAACTCGGCCGTGATCGGGCCGTCGCCCAGCCCGTCGATGGTCGCGTCCGCGGTGAAGCGCGCGTCGCGCAAGGCGAGGTCGAGGCGGACATCCGCCGGCCGGGCGATGCTGTCGTAGCCGTCGCTGTACGCCAACCCGGCAATGGCGATGTTGCCGGTGATGACCGGCGCACCGAGCGGGCCGGTGAGATCGACCTTGCCGGTAAGCTCGCCGTCGAGCCCGGGTGCCCCGAAATCCGCCAGCATGGTCATCGGCAGGCTCTTGATGACGAGGCCGGCACGGGCGCGGTTGGCCGGCCGGTCGAGGTTCAGCCCGCCCTGGATGTTGGCGTCGCCGATCTTCAGGTCGAGCTGGTCGAGATCCAGCACGCCATTCTCGAGCCGCAGCTTGGCCGGGCTGAGCAGCTTGATGCTCTGGGCCTGGAACACGCCGTCGAGCGCGTCGAGATAGACCTGCCGGGGCTCGCCCAGCACATCGAGCCGGGCCTTGCTCGTCACGTTGAACGGACCGTTCATCTCGCCATTGGCCGCAGCGTCGAGATTGAAGAGCGACCGGTCGCCCTTGACCGTGACCGTCGCGTCCTCGAGGACGAAGCCCGGCTCCGGCTGGGTGAAGCCGCCGGCGCGGACCGTCGCGTCGACCCCGAGGCGACCGAGCGCGTCCTCCACCTTCGCCTCGACGGACGCCCGATCGAGATTGCCGAAATCCCCGCCGATGTCGGTGGCGGTGAGCGCGAGCGTCGCATCCTGCCGGCCGGCGCTGCCGTCGAACCGGGCATCGAGATCGACGGCCCCGCTCAGCACCTGCCCGGTCCAGGGCTCGAGGGCCGCGAGATCGCCGACCCGCCCGGCGAGCTGACCGGTGGCGAGCGGCCCGTCGAGGGCGACCGTCGCGGCACCGTTGAGCTCGGTGAAGGGTGCCGCCAGTCCGAGATTGGTGAGCTCGAGGCTCTGGCCGCGAAGCGCGAAATCGCTCTTCAGCGCCAGCGAGTCCGTGCCCTGCTCGATCGCCAGCGAGACGTCGCCCGCGGGCTCCGCCAACGGTCCCGAGGTCCGCGCATCGAGGGCGACGCGGTCGAACTGCCGCTCGGCGATGGCGAGATCGACCACCGTCACGCCGGCCACGACCTCGGGCGCCGGCAGGGTGCCGCCGAGCGTGACGGAGCTGGTCAGCTCGCCGGCGATCGGCTGGCCGACGAGGCCCTCGAGGGTGGCGAGCGCCAATGGCGAGAGATCGACCCGGCCGCTCAACGCCTGCGCCGCGTCGAGGCCGAGATCGAGATTGCCGGTGAGGCCGAGGGCGGCCGTGGTGAGGTCGAGGCTCTCGACCGAGACATTGCTCCCCGGCACCACGACGACATGCGAGGTGAGGCGCGGCTCGGCGCCGACGAGCGCGTCCGCATTCTGAGGCAGGCCGGCGATGCCGGTCCCGCCAGCCGTGAGATCCACGGTGATCCGCTCGAGCTCGGACGCCAGCTCCACATCGGCGCGCAGATCGAAGGCACCCTCGACGGCGAGGTCGGGCGGTGCCATGGGGCCGAGGGCGGCAACCAGCTCGGCGAGCGACGGCACGCTCGCCGCGAGCCGGGCCGTCCCGGCGAGCCCGGGCATCGCAACGCTGGCGGTGCCGTCGACGGCGACATGCTCACCCTGCAGGGCGAGCCGCTCGACCACCGCCTCGCCCTCCATCGGCACATTCGCGGCGAGATCCAGTGTCAGCCTGTCCTCGGGCCGCAGCGGCTCGCCATTCTGCGTGATGCCGGCGATCTCGCCGCCACCCTCGACCCGGGCGCCGGCGAAGGGCTGGTCGAGCGGCCCGAGCAGGTCGGCCGTCAGCTCGAGGCCGAGCGTCTCCACGCCGAAGGTGTCGGCGGTGATCCCCCCGCCATTGAGGTCGAGCCGGAAGCGGGGCTCGCTGAACGTGCCGAGGGCATCGAGCACGAGCTCGACCCGACCCGCCAGGGGCGTCTTGGCAAGGCCGCTGGCACGGCCGAGATCCTCGGCCGCCACCCTGATCGAGCCGTCGAGCCGGTTGTCGTCCAGCAGCGCCTCCAGCCGGCCTTCGGCGGTCGCGATGCCGCTCTCCAGCCTGAGCCGGTCGAGGACGAACTGGCCGGGTGCGCGCTGGCCGCCGACCAGGGCCAGCGTCAACCGGTCGCCGAGCACGGCCGCGATATCCTCGGGCATGGCCCCCTCGACCGGCACCACCTCCGCCTGCAGGTCGATCGACGGGTTCTCGCCATAGGCCAGGGCCAGCCCGGCATCGGCGGTGACCAGCCCCTGAATGGCGAGGTCGAGATCGGCGCGCCAGTCGTCGAGCGGGCCCTCGCCCTTCAGCTGCAGGGTCAGGTCGCCCGCCTGCTCGATCCCGGTGAGCGAGGCCATGAGGCCGCCGGTCTCGCTGCCCGTGACGTCGAGGCCGATCCGGCGCTGGGCGAGATCGAGCGTGGCCCCGAGGCCGAGCGAGGCGGTCCGCTCGTCGATGCGGGTGAGGTCCAGCCGGGCCTCGGCGTGCCGACCTTCCGGCCCCGTCGTGGCATTGCCCTCGAGGCTGAAGACGGCGTCCTGGCCGATCAGCGCCTGGCCGAGCTCGATCCGGTCGACATGGATGCGCTCCGCGGTGATGCGCGGCAGGCTCTCCGGCAGCTCCGGCGCCGCCGGCAGGCTGAAGGGCTCCCCCGTCTCGGCCGCCGGCTCGGGCGCCGGCGCCGGCGGCAGGTTGGGTGCCCGCTGCACGGCGACCCGTGCCGCCCCGGCCTGCTCGATGATGACCTCGCCGCGCAGCAGCGGTGTCGGCGCCACCTTGACCCGCGCGTCGTCGACCTCGAGCCAACGCCCCTCGTCGTCGGCGAGCGAGAACCGCCCGATGCGGATGTCGAACGGCAGGAAACCGCTCAGGTTCTCGACCTCGGCGGTCTGCTGCTCGCCCTCCAGGCGGCTCTCGATGAGGCCGCTGATCTGATCCTTGGCGAGACGGGTCTGGGCCAGCGCCAGCGCCGCGCCGAAGAGCACGACAGTGCCGAGGACGATGCCGAGAAGCGAGAGCAGGACTTTGCGGAGCATGGCCTTGATCTGGTGCGGGTGCCGCCGGATTGCCAACCTTATGGCATGCCGCACCGCCCGCCGCCATGCCCGCCCGGCGCCGAACCGGGCTCAGCCAAAGCTCAGAATGCCTGGCCGATGGAGATGTAGAGCTGCCAGGCGTCGTCGATGCCCTTGCGCCGGTCGACGGGCACGCCGACGTCGACGCGAATGGGGCCCACGGGCGAGATGTAGCGCACCCCCGCGCCCGTGCCGAACTGCCAGGCCTCGCCGAACTCGGGCGTCTGCGGCTCGAAGGCGCTGCCGCCGTCGAGGAAGACCACACCCTCGAGATTGCCCAGGAACTGATAGCGCGCCTCGGCATTGGCCACGAGCAGCGAGCGCCCGCCGGTCGGGTCGTTGCCGTCGAGCGGGCCGGCGCGCTGGAACGGCACGCCGCGCACCGTGCCGCCACCGCCGGCATAGAAGCGCTCGTCGGCCGGGATGTCGTTGATGCTGGCACCGACGATCGACCCGGCAATGCCGCGGAATGCCAGGACCAGCCGCGGATTCTTGCTGAGGCGGAAATAGCGCGTGCCGGTGAGCTGGCTCTTGAGGAACTGCGTGCCCGGGTTGAGGGTGTCCCAGTAGGGCGCGGTCTCCAGGACGAGGCGATAGCCGGTCGACGGGTCGAGCAGGCTGTCGCTGCGATCGTAGCGCAGGCCGGCCGGAATCGAGAACAGGGCGAAGCGCTCCTCGTCGTCCTGGTCCTTGACTTCGGCGAGCCGGTAGGCAACGCCGAGCGTGCCGCTCAGCCGGCTGTTGAAATGCCGCTCGACGCCGAGCGAGGCCTGGATCGAGGTGCTCTCGAAGGCATCGGTGTCCTCGTGGCCGAGCGAGCCCCCGGCGAGCAGGTCGAGATCGGGCACGAAGATGTCGGGCTTGCGCAGCTGCGCCTCCAGCCGCTGCACCGACTGGCCGACCTCGGCCTCGATCCGCAGCCGCTCGGCGGCCCCCAGGATGTTGCGATGCTCCCAGAAGGCGCGGACGTTGGGCCCCTCGTCGCTGACATAGCCAACGCCGGCGCCGATGGTCCGGGGCTTGCGCTCGGTGACCTCGAAGGAGACCGGCCAGTTGCCGTCGGCATCCGGCTCCGGCCCCTCGACCACCCGGACGGCGGCGAAGAGATTGGTGTCGATCAGGCGCTGCTGGGCACGCTCGACATCGGCCGGGTCGTAGCGCCGCCCCGGCCGGATCTTGGTCCGCTGCTCGAGGAAGTCGTCGTCGATGTCGGTCTGGCCGGAGACCACCGGGGTGGCGAAATGGAGCACCGGCCCGGGCTCGATCGCGAGCTCGACATCCATCGTCCGGCTCTCCGGGTCGATGATCAGGCGCCGGTCGCCGACCCGGGCCATGGGGTGACCCTGCACCCGGGCGTTGCGCAGGAGGGCGGCCTCCGCCGCGATGATGGCGTCGGCCCGGGCGGGCTCCCCCTCGCGCAGGCCGATCTTGCCGAGCGACGGCGTCTCGTAGCCGAAGGCCTCGCCGATGACGTCGATCCGGCGATGGAGGAAATGGTAGAGGGGGCCGGGCTCGACCACGAACACGACATGCGTCGCCACGGCACCCAGGGCCTGATCGACCATGCCCACGCCGGTCGCCAGGGTCGGCGGTGCCGGATCCTCGTCGATGCGGAAGCTGACCGTGCCCTCGTAATAGCCCTCCGAGCGCAGGGTCGCCTCGAGCCGGGGCACGTCGGCGCGCGCACGGTTGCGCAGGATCGCCAGGCTCGCCGGCGGCCGGCCGGTCTCCTGGGCCGCGGCCGATGCGGCGCGGAGCTGGCCGACGAGCGTGCTGTCGGCGCTGCCCTCGAAGCGGACGTCATAGGCAATGCGAGGCCCGCTCTGGCTCTCGTCGTCACCGAGCCCGCCGCCATCGCCGGTGCTGCAGGCGGCGAGCGCCGCCAGCAGGACCAGGGCCAGGGCCCGGCAGAGATACCGGAGACCGGCGCCGGCCGAACGGCCCCGGACCGTGCGCTGGGCCCGGGCCCCGTCCGTCGCCATCAGTTGCCGCCGCGTCGTCGCTGGCCGGGTTCCGTGGCGGCGATGCTCAAAGACGGGCGGGTGGCGGCCGTCGCTTCCGCGACCACCGGGCCGGCAGGCTCGTCGCCCGCCGGCGGCTCCGCCGCCGCATCCTCGGCCGCGAGCTCGTGGCGGGCCCGCTCGATGAACATCGGCGGCGCCTTGCCGTCCTTGCCGACGCCGAAATAGACGGTCTGGTGCGGGAACGGGATCTCGATGCCGAGCTCGTCGAAGCGCAGCTTGATGCGCCGGAGGAACTCGCGCTTGATACCCCACTGCTCGCCCGGCCGGGTCTTCGAGCGCATCCGGATCACCACGGCGGAATCGCCGAGGGCGTCGACGCCGGCGATGTCGAGCGGCTCCATGATGAGGCGACGATAGGGCCATTCCTTGCGCATCCGGTCGTCGATCTCGCGCAGCACCCGGATCACCTCGTCGGTGTTCTCGCGGTAGGCCACGCCGACATCCATGACCGCGAAGGAGAACTCCTTCGTCATGTTGGTGACCACGTCGATCGAGCCATAGGGGATCGTGTGGGTGCTGCCGTCGTAGCTGCGCAGGGTGATCGTCCGCATCGACATGTTCTCGACGACCCCGGCCTTGCCGGCGATGTCGATGACGTCGCCCACCCGGATCGTGTCGCCGAGCAGGATGAAGAGACCGGTGATCAGGTCCTTGACCAGCGCCTGCGAGCCGAAGCCGATGGCGAGGCCGACGACGCCGGCACCGGCGAGCAGCGGCGCCGGCTCCACCCCGACATGGCGGAGCACGGTGAAGAGGCCGGCCATGCCGAAGAAGAAGAAGGCGACGTTCTTGAAGATGCTGGCCAGCGTGCGCGAGCGGTTGCTGTGTCGCGGCTTGCCCGACCGGTCCTTGGCATTGGCGAACCGGTCGGCGAGATAGCCGGTCAGCTCGAAGGCCGCGATGGTCGAGGCCACGATCAGCGCGAGGGTGCCGACCAGCGCCATGAAGTCCCTGCCGGTCGGGGAGGTCAGCCAGTCCAGGACGCCGGTGTTCCAGACGGAGAGGATGGCGATCGTCGCCGCCAGGCCGACGGCGCCGCGCAGCAGCAGCCGGACCGGACCGGCATAGCGATCGGCCCGCTCCTGCACGCTGGGCGGGATGTCCTCGCTGTCGCCGGCAATCGAGGCACCTTCCGGGAGCAGGCGCTTGATGCCCATCGTCGCCAGCCGCGCCACGACCAGGATCGCGAAGGTCGAGATCGTCGCCCGGCTGAGGAAGATGATGCCGTTCGGCACCTTGAGCGCCCAGACGAGGTAATGGAGCAGCACGAGGCCGATCGCGAGATGGGACCAGGTGCGCGCGAGGAAGCCGCCCGGGACGAGGCGGGCGAGCGGGCCATGGCTGTTCTCGTTCCAGTCGAGGATGGCCGCCGCGACCGGCTCGCGCACCCGGACGATGAGCACGATCGCGATGCCGGCGACCGCCAAGTAGAGAATATGAACCAGAAAGGTGAAGAGCGGCTCCGGCAGCCCCAGGGTCAGCAGCGCATAGAGCACGCCGAAGCCGACGAGCCCGAGCCGGCCGATGCCCAAAAGGCCCCGCCTGCAGAGCGTCGCGGTGTGGTCTTCGACGGAGGTGAGATGCAGGCCGATGCCGGCCTCGCCGAACAGCAGCCGCACGCCAGCGCCCCAGAGCATGGCGGCGAAGAGCAGGCCACCGAGGCTGAGTTCCGCCCCCGCCACCTTCTGCAGGCTCAGATCGTAGGCGGTGGCCACCGAGTTGCCGATCCAGAGCAGGCCGAGGGTCAGCCCGGCGAACACGACGGCAGCCACGATCTCGACGGCGAAGCGGCCGAACAGCGTGCCCTTCGGGCGCCCGGGGTCCGGGTCGGGCCGCAGTCGCAGCACCATCGACCGGGCGGCGAGCCCCACCGCGACGGTCAGCACGAGGGCGCCGAGGACGCCGAGCCAGATGGAGCGCCGCTCCGCGTCGGTGACCTGATCCTCGACCCACTCGTAGAGCGCCGGCAGCTGTTCCGTCGACTCGACGGCATCGGTCAGGATGTCGGCGAGGCTGGCGCTGCGGCGGCGGAGCTCGGTCGTCAGGTCCTCGACCACCGTCACCGCCACGGTGTCGCTGGCCGGCTTGGCGACCGGCGCCACCTCGTCCTTCTGGGCGGCCCGCAACCGCTCGAGCAGGGCGGCCCGCCGCTCCGGGTCCTCGAGCGTGCGGATCACCGCCTCGATGTCGTCGATCGCGGACGTGTCGGCGGTTGCCGGTGCCGCCGGCGACACCGGCATCATCTGCGCATGCGCCGACCCGGCGAGGGTCCAGAGCACCAGCGCGCCGAGGAGCACAGCGAACCAGGGCCGGATGCGTCGGAAGGTCATACAGGGACCGAAAGGTGATCGGATGGCCGGGCTTTCAGATGACGGCACATCCCGGGCCTATGCCCGGAGTCGCTGCCGGACTCTACAACCAAAACGCGAGCCCGGTCCGTGCCGCCGCTTTCACAAGCCCGCAGAAGGGTAGAGCGTCAGCCGGTTTTCGCAAGGCCACCGCGCAGCGACTGCAAGGCCTGCTCGAACCGCCAGGCCGAGCCGACGATGGCATCGAGGCTGTTGCGGGCCGGTTGCCAGCCGAGCATCCGGCCGATTCGCCGGCAGTCGGCCACCAGGACCGCCGGGTCGCCGGGCCGGCGCGGGCCGTTCTGGACGGGGATGTCGATGCCGGTCACCCGACGCACCGCGGCCAGCACCTCGCGGACGCTGAAGCCGTGGCCATAGCCACAATTGGCGATCAGCGGCTCACCGCCGCGCACCAGATGATGCAGGGCCAGCACATGCGCGGCCGCCAGATCGTCGACATGCACGTAGTCGCGAATGCAGGTGCCGTCCGGGGTCGGGTAGTCGGTCCCGTTGACGTGCATCACCGGCCGCAGGCCGATGGCCGTCTCGAGCGCCACCTTCACCAGATGGCTGTTGTTCGGCGTCGCCTCGCCGATCCGCGCCTCGGCGTCGGCGCCGGCGACGTTGAAATAGCGCAGGATCGCGTAGCGGAGCCCCGTCGCCGCCGCGATGTCCTGAAGCGCCCGCTCGGCCATCAGCTTGCTGGCGCCGTAGGGATTGATCGGCCGCAGCGGCTGGTCCTCGTCGATCAGCTCGACATCCGGCTGGCCGTAGACCGCGGCGGTCGACGAGAACACGACGTGGCGGATGCCGTACTGGGCGCAATGGTCGAAGAGCCGGAACGCGTTGCTGGCATTGTTGAAATAGTACTTGGCCGGGTGCCGCACCGATTCGCCGACCCAGATGTGCCCGGCGCAGTGGATGGCGGCATCGAACGACGCGGCGGAGAGCACGCGCTCGAGACGCTGCCGGTCGCCGAGGTCGCCGATCTCGAGCTCCGCCCCCGGCACCGCCCATTCGTGGCCGGAATAGAGATTGTCGAAGACGGTGACGCGGTGCCCGGCGGCAATCAGGTCACGAACGATATGACTGCCGATATAGCCGGCCCCGCCGGTGACGAGGACGCGCAATCCGGTGGGAGCCTCGGGCATGGCAGATCCTTTGCAACACTTGTGACACTAGGCGGCGACACACACACACGTCGGGCGGCCGGCGGCGGCGCGCCGGCGAGGCGCGGACCATATCCGGTCCAGGTTCAGATACCTTTGAACATCTGGCGGCGGAAGCATACCTTGCTACGCCTTCGAGCAGGCTCGCAACGACACCCTCGGAACGATTTCGGGCATGCCGGGGACGAAGCTCAGCGCGCCGGCCCGGTCGAGAGGAACCGATGGGCGGCGCCCTCGAGAACGAGACAGGTCAGGTTGCCGGTGTAGCAGGCGCCGGTGTCGATGCCGATCCGGTTGCGGCGTATGGCGGGGGCATCCTCGACCGTGTGGCCGTGCACGATGATCTTGCCGGCATCGCCCGCCCAGCTCAGGAACGGCTCGCGAATCCAGATCAGGTCCTCCTCGACCTGGTTGGCCAGCGGCACGCCGGGGCGAATGCCGGCATGGCAGAAGAGATAATCGCCGAACGGCAGGACGAGCTCGAGATCGGCGAGCAGCTGCCGGTGGGTCGCCGGCACCTCCGCCTGCAGGCGATCGCGGGCTTCTGCCATGCGTTCCTCGGGCGACCGGTCGAACGCCAGCGGCACGCCGTAGCTGAGGAGGGTCGCGTCGCCGCCGAAACGCAGCCAGCTCTCGCCGACCGGCTCGCCGGCGAGGAAATCGCGGAGCCACGCATCGTGATTGCCGAGCAGCAGCACCCGGTCGAAATCCTCGGGCGGGTCGCTCGCCAGATGCTCGAGCACCCTTCGGCTGTCGAACCCGCGATCGACATAGTCGCCCAGATAGACGAGCAGGTTCCGGCATCGCTCGGCGGACGACGCGGCATCGGCCACGATCTGCGTCTCGAGCGCCCGCAAAAGATCGATCCTGCCGTGCACGTCGCCGATCGCGTAGACCCGGGCACCCTGCGGCACACGGGGCTGGCGGCCGCCGATCAGGGGGGCTTCGTCGCTTGCCGGGCGCGGTCGCTGGAACAGTCGCTTCAGCAGGGCTTTCTCAACTCATAATAGAATTTTGTCGGGGCGAGCTTTGCGGCGTCCGGACAACTCGTGGCAAACGCGTTACAGCATCAATGGTTTGCAGGCAATTCCGCACATCTCGCAGAAAATGCCCTCCCCTTCGGTTGTCACGCCCCGCCAAACGGGATAGATGCACCGGTGGTTGATCCGGTCGTCGCCGGTGTCATGGCCGTTCGCGTCGTCGCTCGTCCGCGCCACTTCTAGCGCCGTTCATGACCGCATGCACGCGGCATGTGCGAATCGGACGAAGCGGGCGCCCCGACGGGTCCTGCATCCGGCTGCGTGGCCGGCGATCGCCGACGGGCAGGCGGATGCAGCGCCGCTTGCCCGGCGGCAGCCGTCCGAGGGGCGTCGGGACGCACCTCCTGAAGCGGAGTAAAGTGATGACGACCACCAGGCTGATCGGCGTTCTCGTGGCCGGGGCGGCCGTGCTGGCGCCGCTGGCGACCGCGGCCCAGGACATCCGCAACGTGCCGGTGCAGGACCGGCCGCGCCCCGACTACGACCCGCTCGGCATCCGGGTGCGGTCCTTCCTGATCTACCCGCAGCTCGATACCGGCGTCGCCTACGACGACAACATCTTCGCGACGAGCGACAACGAGGACGACGACGTGATCTTCACGCTGCGTCCCGAGATCACTGCCGTGTCGCAATGGTCCCGCCACCAGCTCAACCTCTCGGCCTTCGGCGACTTCGGCTTCTACGCCGACCACAACAACAGCGACTACCAGGATTTCGGCGTCGGCGCCGGGGGCCGGCTCGATGCGCTGCGCAACAGCCGGACGACCCTGCAGACCGCCTTCGCCCGCCTCCACGAGGATGCCGAGCAGGCCGACGCCCAGGGCAACGAGGACGTCACCCAGTACTATCGGACGAGCGTCAACCTCAACCACCGGCACGAGTTCGCCCGCATCTACGTGCAGCCGATCGCCCGGTTCCTGCGGCTCGACTTCGACAATGCCGGCGATGTCAGCAACACCGACCGTGACCGCAACGAGTACGCGCTCGGCCTGCGGTCGGGCTACGCGCTCTCGCCGCGCATCACCCCCTTCCTGGAGGTGACCGGCAGCCTCCGGGAATACGACGAGACCCCCGGCGTCGATCGGAACTCGACCGGCTTCGACGCGCTCATCGGCACCGCCATCGACTTCACCGGCGTGATCTTCGGCGAGGTCTCCGCCGGCTTCACGCGGCGCGAGTACGACGACAACGACCTCGAGAACGTCAACGGGTTCGCCGGCAATGCCGCGGTCACCTGGAATGTGACCCCCCTGACCTCGGTGATCTTCGACGGCTCGGCGGGCATCGACGAGACGACGATCACCTATGACGGCGACACCGCGACCGCCAACAACTACGCCGGCCTCGGGGTCAACGTCTTCCACGAGCTCCGGCGCAACATCATCCTCAACGTCAATGGCGAATACGTGCGCGACGACTACGAGGGCACCGGGCGAACCGACAACACCTACCGAGGCCGGCGCGGGCGTCAGCTACCTGATCAACCGCCGCTTCTCCCTCGACGCCACCTACGACTTCAGCCATCGCCAATCGGACGACGGGAATGCGGGTTCGACCGCAACATCTTCCGCCTCGGCCTCGTCGCCAAGCTCTGAGCGGCGGCCACGGCGCGGCACCGCCGCGACGTCCGGCGCCGCCGCTGCACCTTGCTTGCCCGTCGATGGCTTTATTCTTAAGTAGCATTTGGCGCGTAGTCAGGGACGGGCGAGCATCGTCGCCGGCCGTTGGCCGCGAGTGCGATGCATGGACGTGATGCGTGAGAGCGGTGGAGAAAGAATCATGAAGACGACTTGCCGCAAGCTCTTGGCGGGGTTGGTGCTCGGGCTGGGCCTGCTGCTCAGCGCCTGTGGCAGCCCCTCGACCGGCAGCCTGACGCCGGCGGCCGGCACCGGCGCGGAAGGCGCCCAGGCGGCGCGCCTCAGCGCCCCCGCCTACACCCTCGACAGCGGCGACCGGATCCGCATCGTGGTCTTCCGCCACGAGGATCTCTCCGGCGAGTTCGAGATCGACGGCGCCGGCACGTTCGCCATGCCGCTGATCGGCGAGGTCAACGCCGCCGGCCTCACCGTCCGCCAGCTCGAGGACCGGATCGCCACCCGGCTCAAGGACGGCTACCTCGTCGACCCGCAGGTCAGCATCGAGGTGCTCAACTATCGACCCTTCTTCATCCTCGGCGAGGTCAACGCGCCCGGCAGCTATCCCTACGTCTCGGGCATGAGCGTGATCAACGCCGTGGCCGTCGCCGGCGGCTTCACCTACCGGGCCAAGGAGGATGCCATCGAGATCCAGCGTGGCGGCTCGGGTGCCCCGTCCGTGGTGGTGACGGTCGACACGCCGATCCTGCCGGGCGACATTCTCCGCGTCCCCGAACGCTTCTTCTGAGCCGCCGGCGCGAACGGGCGTCGCCGCCGCCCGACCCCGGGCGGCGGCGAGCCGTCGTGCGCATGGATCGCAAGCGCTGTTGACGGAGGGCATCGATGGCTGAGGCGCGGCAGGGCAACCCGGGCTGGCTGAACTGGCGGGGCTGGCTCACGTCGCTCTCGATCTATCGCGACCCCCGGGTCGTCGGTGTGCTGTTCCTCGGGTTCTCGAGCGGCCTGCCGATCATGCTCATCGCCTCGACGCTCAGCACCTGGCTGCGCGAGGAGGAGGTGACCCGGGCCGCCATCGGCCTCTTCGGCTTCGCCTTCGCCCCCTACACCTTCAAGTTCGCCTGGGCGCCGCTCATGGACCGGCTGCCTTTGCCGCCGTTCACGAGCCTGCTCGGCCGGCGGCGCGGCTGGATGATCGCGGCGCAGATCGGCCTCGTCTTCTCGATCTTCGCACTCGGCCGGACGAGCCCGGCCGACGACCTCTGGTGGACGGCCTTCTTCGCCGTCCTCGTCGCCTTCTTCTCCGCCAGCCAGGACATCGTCATCGACGCCTATCGCGTCGAGATCCTGCCCAGGGACAAGCTCGGCGCCGGCGCCGGGGTGCTGGTCCTCGGCTATCGCGTCGCCATGTGGGTCGCCACCGCCGGCGCCCTCCTGATCGCCGAGGCGGCCGGCTGGTCCGCCGCCTACACGGTGATGGCGCTGCTCGTCCTCGTCGGCATGGGCACGGTGCTCTCGATCGGCGAGCCGGCGCAGTCGTCGACGGCGCTGATCGACCAGCAGCTGCTCGAGGAGGACCGGCTGCTCCGCCAGACGGCCCCGGCGCGCCTCGCCCCGTTCAAGGGCGTGGGCGGGCTCCTCCTCGCCGCGGTCATCGCCCTCGGCCTGTGGCAGCCGGTCTCGACCCTCTTCGGCATCCTGACCGCACCGCCGGAATCCTGGTCGGTCTCCGGGGCCATCGTGCTCGCCGGCAACCTCGCCGTCACCGCCCTCGGCATGCGGCTCGCCTGGCTGCTCTACACCCGCGCCCCCGACGCCCTCGCCCGGACGAAGAACTTCGCCCTGCTCGCCCTCGCCTGGGTGACCATCCTGACGCTCTGGTACGCGATCGGGCCGCAGGCGCCCTTCTTCGCCACGCTGCACGGCTGGCTGGTGCTCGGCCTGCTCTTCCTCGTCAGCAACTGGGTCGTCGGCCTCTTTGGTGCGGCCCCTTTCACCTACGAAGCCTTCATGGCCCCGGTCTGGCTGACCGTGGTCGGCTTCTGGCTCGAGCTCGTCGCGCTCCTCACCCTCTACGGTTTCACCTATTTCAGCCGCCGCGCGCAGGCCAATTTCGGCATGGTGCCGATCGCCGAGGAGAGCAAGGTCCATCTCTGGATGCGGCGGGCGGTGATCGAGCCGTTCTACGACTTCGTCAGGCGTAACGGGCTCTCGGTCGCCGTCGTCATCCTCGCCTTCATCTCGGTCTACAAGGCGGCCGACGTCGTCCTCACCCTGATGGCCAACCCCTTCTACATCGATGTCGGCTTCGACAAGGCGGCGATCGCCTGGGTCTCGGGCACGTTCGGCCTCTGGATGACCCTGGTCGGCGGCATTCTGGGCGGGCTCCTGGTCTTCCGCCTCGGCCTGATGCTCTCGCTCGCCCTCTCCGTGGCGCTGATGGCGAGCTCGAACCTGATGTTCCTGCTCTTGTCCTGGGTCGGGCCGAACCTCGCCCTCTTCCACGCGGTCATCCTGGTCGAGAACGTCACCGGCGGCCTCGGGACGACGGTCTTCGTCGCCTACCTGTCCTCCTTGTGCAACATCCACTACACGGCGGTGCAGTACGCCCTCTTGACCTCCTTCATGCAGCTCTTGGGCAAGTTCGTCATCGTGCCGTCGTCCGGCTTCTTCGCGGATGCCGTGGGCTGGTCGGCCTTCTTCCTGACCTCGACCCTCTTCGCCCTGCCGGCGCTCTTCCTGCTCTGGCTCCTCTACCGCTGGGGCCTGGCCGTGGAGACGCCGGTCGCCGCGACCGGCTGACTGTGGCGCCTGCAGCACGCTCGTACCGCACGGCGCACTGCAGGTTGGAACAGCTCTGAACGACGGCCGATCGCACGACTCGCCGCATTGACGAAGGGGGCGTTCCCCATACATGACGCGGGTGCTTCGGGACCTGCGTTTCGGGAAACTTGAATGTTCGTCTGCATCTGCAACGAGCTGCGGGAGAGCGCCTGCCGCGAGGCGGCCGTCGACCCGGTGATCAAGCGCGCGCACTGCGTCTATCGGCGGCTCGGCTGCCGGGTGCGGTGCGGCGCCTGCCTGCAGACCATGCAGGCGATCGTCGAGGAGCTGAAGGTCGAGCGGGACGCGCGGGCCGAGGCGCCGACCGACGTCTTGAACGGTTCCAGGGAACTCGCTACCACCACCCCTTCGGGTGCGTGACCATCCCCTCCGGGCGTGGGGTGGCCGCGGCCACCGCATCGCCATCGGTCGCGACGGCGGCGCGCCGATTGTCAACGCGAGAGGGGGTTGGAGATGCCTGCGGAGGTCAAGGGCCACAAGGACGTCATCGCCGCGCTCAACAAGGCGCTGAAGGGCGAGCTCACCGCCATCAACCAGTACTTCCTGCATGCCCGCATGCTCGAGGACTGGGGCTTCGCGAAGCGCGGCAAGGCCGAGTACGACGAATCGATCGAGGAGATGCAGCACGCCGACAGGCTGATCAAGCGCATCCTGCTGCTCGGCGGCCTGCCCAACCTCCAGGAGCTGGGCAAGCTCTATATCGGCGAGGACCTCAAGAACGTCATCGAGGGCGATCTCCGACTCGAGCTCGAAGGGATCGAGCACTACCGCAAGGCGATCAAGCTCGCCGAGGAGCACCACGACTTCGTCACCCGTGATCTCTTCATCGAGATCCTGGCCGACGAGGAGGAGCACCAGGACCACAACAAGACCGAGCTCGAGCTGATCGAGCGCGTCGGTCTCGAGAATTTCGGCCAGTCGCAGATCTGACGACCCGCCGCGTACGGCGGCCGGCACGGATCGAACGCCCGGGCCGCGTCAGGCTACGCCGGCACCTCCTGCATCGCGCGGGCGCCCGCCCCGCGGCGCTCCAGCTTGCCGAAGATCTCCTTCAGCCGACTCAGGCTGTACGGCTTGACGATGAAGCCGAAGGCGCCCTGGCGCAGCGCCTTGACGACCACGTCCTGGGTGCTGTGGTGGGTGACCATGACGATCGGCAGCGTCGGGTCGGCGAGGCGCAGCTCGCGCAGCAGATCGAGACCGCTGGCGGCGATGAGCTCGACATCGAGGAAGACGAGGTCGAGCGGATGGCGGCGGAAGACGTCCCTGGCCGCGCGCAGGTCCGCGGCCTCGAACAGGCGCAGATTGCGCCGCGCGTCATAGATGGCCTGACGGAGCAGCACCCGCTCGCTGCGCGCATCGTCGACGATGAGGATCGAGAAGGGCCGCATGCCGGTTCCGGCGCACTCCAGGGCTGGTTCACGGCCCATCCTAGGCGGCATCCTTTGCCAATTCCTTAACGCGGCGCTAGCCACGGCGTGCGCCCGGAAAGAAGAGCCTGTCCATGTCCGCCGCCTTCGGGGCGATCGCACCCGTCTTCCTCCTCCTGGTCCTGGGCTTCGCCTTCGGGCGGCGCCGCTTCCCCGCGGTCGGCTTCTGGCCGGCGGCCGAGCGGCTGGTCTACTGGTGCCTCTTCCCGGCGCTGCTCCTGCGGACCACGGCCGGGGTCGAGAGCGGCGGTGCGGTGATGCTCGGGATCGCCATGGCCGTGCTCGGGCCGATCGGCCTGGTCATGACGCTGGTGACCCTGGGCGCCCCCGCAGCTCGGCCTCGCCAGCAGGATGATCCGGCGGTGGCCCAGGCCGCGACCCGCCAGAACGTCTACATCGCCTTCGCCGCCGCCCTGGGCCTCTGGGGCGGGCCAGCCTGCACGCCTTTCTGCGCATCGCGGTCGCCGCCTGTCTCGCCGCCGGGCGTCCCGAACCTCGCCAGCGCCCTCCTGCTCGGCCTCCACGCGGCGACGCGGCCCCGCCGACCGTGCTGGCCCCGCGCCCTCCTCTGAACCCGCTCCGTGTACTCGCCTCGGTGGCGGGCCTGGCGCCTCGACCAGACCGGCCACCATCCGCCTGTCGATGCTGGACCGGACGCTCCGGGTGCTGGCCGCGGCCTCGCTGCCGCTCGCCCTCCTCGCCACCGGCGCCGGGCTGGCCTGGCGGGGTGCCGGCCGGCGGGAAGTTCGCCTGGCTCGCCGCGGCGGGCGCCTTCAAGCTCGCCGGCCTGCCGCTTTTGACCCTGGCGGCCGCCCTCGCCTCGGCCTGCCGCCCTTGCCGCTCGCCGTGGTCGTGCTCTTCGCGGCACTGCCCCTCTCGCCCACGGCCTATGTCCAGACCCGCGCCATGGGCGGGCATGCAGCTTCATGGCGAACGCGTGGCCTGCAGAACCTACTCGCCATGGCGACCCACAACCCCGTCGTCATGGGCCTGCTCGAAGGTAGCGCCCGTGAGCCGGGCAGATCTCCTCGCCATGGGCGCACCGCCGCTCTTCGTCTTCCTCTGGAGCACCGGCTTCATCAGCGCCAAGCTCGGCCTGCCCTTCATCGAGCCGATGACCTTTTTGACCCTGCGGTTCCTGGCCGTGACCCTGGGCTTCGCCGCCGTCACCCTCTGGCTCCGCCTCCTGGCCCGGGCCTTGGGCCATGCTCCACCGGTACGTCGCCGGCCTTTTGCTCCAGGCCGTCTATCTGGGCGGTGTCTTCGCCGCCCTGGCGCTCGGCGTCGAGGCCGGCGCCTCGGCGCTGATCGTCGGGCTGCAACCGCTGCTGGTGGCCGCCGTCGCCGCCCCGCTGCTCGGCGAGCGCGTGACCCGGCGGCAGTGGCTCGGCCTCGCCATGGGCCTGCTCGAGGTCGGCCTCGTCGTCCTCGGAGAAGCTCGGCCGCGGCCTCGGCACGCCTTTGGGCGTGCTCCTCTCAGTCCTCGCTCTCCTCCGGCATCACCGCCGGCACGCTCTACCAGAAGCGCTTCGCCGCCGGCATCGACCTGCGCGTCGGCAATGTCTTCAGTTCGCCGCGGCGACCACTCGCCACAGGCATCTGGCGCTGGCCTTCAAGAGGAACTGACCATCGTGGCAGCCCGCGCCGTCGTGGCACTCATGGTCGATCGTCCTCTCCTTCGGTGCGGTGACCCTGCTCTACGTGCTGATCCGCAAAGGGCTGCGGCCAGGGTCGCCGGCCTCTTCTTCCTCGTCCGCCGACCACGGCGCTGATGCGCCTAGGCGCTCTTCGACCGAGCGCCTGCCGCCGCTCGCCATCCTCGGCATGGCCGTCGCCATCACTCGGCGTGGCGCTGGTCAGCCGGCCGTGTTCGCGCCAGCCCACATAGAGGCCCGCCGAAGCGATGATGGCGATGCCGAGCCAGGTCATCGCATCGGAAATCGCCGAACCAGAGATAGCCCACGGCGACCATTGTGATCATCTCGGCATAGCCCAGGTGCGAGCACCGAGGCCGGGAGCGCTCTCGAAAGCATGGATCAGCAGGCCGTGGCACAGGAACACCCAGCGCGCCGATGACCGCGAAGGCCCCCAGTCGGCCCACTCCATCCCGGCTGCCAGATCCCGAGGAGCGGGATCGAGGAGGCAGAGGCTGATGGACGGGGGCATAGACGAGGCTGACCAGCGGCGGCGCCTGGCCGGCGGTCGCCGGGTGATCAGGAAGTAGACGGCGCCGGCAGGGGCTGATGCCGAGGCCGAAGGCGCTGCCGGCTGGAAGAAGCCGGCCCGGCCGGATGATGACGAGCGCCCCCAGAAAGCCGATGGCGACCGCGGCGTAGCGCCGCCAGCCGACCGTCTCGCCGAGCACCAGGGGGCGAGAGCAGGAGTGACCAGGGGATAGAGGAAGGCGAGCGCTACGGTATCGGCCAGCGGCAGGTAGGTCAGCGTCAGGAAGAAGAGGAAGGTGGCGGCGAGCTGGCCGAGTCCGCGGCAAGGCTGCAGCCACGGGCTCGGCACGGGCCAGAGCGCCTGGTGGTGCCGCCAGAGGACGGCCGGCAGGATGACCCCCACCGTGAAGGCGTAGCGGCCCCCAGGTGATCTGCCGGGTGCGTGACGGGTCGCCAACTCCTTGGCGATGGCGTCATCACCGGGAAGAGCGTCACCGCCACCAGCAGCGTCAGCATGCCGCGACGCACTGCGCCCTTCGCCTCCGCCGCCACGTTCTCCTGCCCTCCCCATCCGGCGCCAACCGTCAGGTTGCGGAAGGCGGCCGGCGGCTGTCATAGTCGGCCCGGTGGTTCCCCCTAGGCCTTTCGGCCGACCGGGGTGAAAGGGAGCCCGGTGAGATCCCGCGCGCTTGCGCGAGGGATCGATGCCGGGGAGCTGCCCCCACCCAGCTGTGAGCGGCGAGGCCTTCGCTGATGCTGCAGGCCCGCAAGGCCCGGGAAGGCCGGCCGAGGCCTCGACGCGAGAGCCAGACCTGCCACCGCTTCGACCTACTCAATCCGGGCGGGGTGTCCCTGGCGAAAGGTCATGTCCGATGCCGTCCACCGACTGCCGAGCCGCACCACAAATCCTGTCGCTCGAGGCCTGCGCGACCCCAGGGGCTGATCCACGATGCCCTCGCCGGGCCGCCCGGCTGGTCGCCGAAGGAGCTCTATCTCGCTGGCTCATGGCGCTGCCGGGCGAGATCGACGCGGCGCATGCCGCGCGGCCCTGCTCCTGCACCGCGTCGCCGGCACGGCCTCCGGCCGTGCGCCCGGGGGCTGATCCAGCTGCTCGAGACCACCACCGCCTACCCGCGCGAGCTGGACCCGGCCCGGGCCAGGCTGCCCGGGGCCAACTGACGGGCGCCTGCATTGAGAAGACCCTGATGCCGACCACCGCCAGCCGGGGAAGATCCCCGCCACCATCGTCACCGGCTTCCTCGGCGCCGGCAAGGCCAGCCTGATCCGGCATCTGCTGGAGGAGAGCGGCGGCCGGCGCACGCGCTGATCATCCAGCGAGTTCGGCGACCAAGGGTGTCGACCGCGACCTCATCCAGGGCTGCGGCATCCCGGCCTGCCGCGAGGAGGACATGATCAAGCTGGCCAATGGCTGCATCTGCTGCACCGTCGCCGACGACTTCCGATGCCGACCATGCAGATGCTGCTCGACCGCGCCGAGCGCCCCGACCACATCATCATCGAGACCTCGGGGCTGGCGCTGCCCAAGCCGCTGGTCAAGGCCTTCACCTGGCCCGCCGTCAGGAACGCCGTGACGGTCGACGGCGTCGTCGCCGTGGTCGATGCCAGGAGCGACCGCGGCCGGGCTCTTCGCCAGCGACCCCGAAGCCGTGGCGGCGGCCAGGGCGGCCGATCCCGGCCTCGACCACGAGAGCCCGCTCGAGGAGCTCTTCGAGGAGCAGGTGGGCTGCGCCGATCTCGTCGTGCTCAACAAATGCGACCGGGTGGACGCGGCCGGCAAGGCCCGCGCCAGGGGTGCGGTCGGCGCCCATCTCCGCCCCGGCGTCCACATCGTCGAGGCCAGCCACGGCGCCCTCGATCCCCTGGTCCTGCTCGGCCGGGGTGCCGCCGCCGAGGACGATCTCGAGAGCCGCCACTCGCATCACGACGACGGCGAGGCGCACGACCACGACGATTTCGAGAGCTTCGTCGTGAGCCTGCCGCCGATCGCCCGGCCGGCCGAGATCGAGGCGCGCATCCGAGAGGTGGCCGGAGCGCACGAGGTGCTGCGCGTCAAGGGCTTCGTCGTGGTCGAGGGCAAGCCGATGCGCCTCGCCGTGCAGGCGGTCGGCGCCCGCGTGGCGAGCTATTTCGACCGCCCTGGGCACCGGGCGAGGCAGCGCGCGGCAGCCTCGTGGTGATCGGCCTCGCCGGGCTGGACCGGGCCGCCATCAGCACCGGGCTCGCCGGCGACACGGCGGACGTCGCCGCCTGAGCACCCGGCTCTAAGGCCCGATCAGCGAGCCGCGTCGCGTCGAGCAGGATGGGGCCGGCGGCCGGCTGCGCGACTGCGCCGTCACGACCGGACAGGGCGCCGGTCGGGCGAGCAGGCGACACGCTCTCGGCCACCTGCACCGGAGCCGCCACCCGCACCGGGGCTGCGACTGTCACCGGCAACGGCGCCGGCTGGACGCGCCGGCCGACCGTTTTCAGTTCCTCCGCCCCGAGCTCACGCTCGGCCCTGGCAACTGCCGGCCGCTCGGCCACCACGGGTGGCGGCGGGCTCGGCGGGGGCGATGACCAGCGGCGCCGGCGCCGCCCGGGCAGCGGCCGGCGGCGGTGGCGGCTCGGAGGAGCCGGGCGAGCCTGTGTGTGGCTCGGTTCCGGCAGCCGTGTCGGCGATACCGGAGGCGGCGGCTCCGCGCGGCGGCCGACCACCCCCAGCTCGTCCGGCCCGAGCTCGCCGGCCGTGGGCACGACTGCCGGCCGCTCAGCCACCACGGGTGGCGGCGGGCTCGGCGGGGAGATGACAAGCGGCGCCGGCGCCGCCCGGGCAACGGCCGGCGGCGGCTCGGGCGGGGCCGGGCGATCCGCAATGGCGGGCTCCGGCACCGGCTCCGGCAACAATGGCGGCGATACCGCAGGCGGCGGCTCCCTGCTGCGGCCGATGCTGGCGAGCTCGGTAGCACCGAGCATCACCGGGCCCGGCTCGACCGTATCGGCTGCAGCGATCGCGCCGGGTGCTACCAGCATGGCCCAACCGGCCATGAGCAGCGCGCCGCGCATGACACTCTCTCCGCTGGTTCAGGCTCGCCCATGGTGAACGGGCCCGAGGCGCCGGGCAAGCGCCGCGTCAGCTTCCCGTATGCTGCCCGCTACGCACGGCTTCAGCGGCGAGGCGGGTGATGGCGGCCCAGTCGCCGGCGGCGACGGCCGCCTTCGGCGCCACCCACGAGCCGCCGACGCAGAGCACGTTCTTCAGGGCGAGAAAGGCCGGGGCACTGGCCGCGTCGATGCCGCCGGTCGGGCAGAAGCGGATCTCGGGCAGCGGCGACGCCACCGCCTTCAGGTAGTCGAGCCCGCCCGCCGGCACCGCCGGAAAGAACTTCTGCCGGTCGTAGCCGCGCTCGGCGAGCTGCATCATCTCCGTCGCCGTGGCGGCACCCGGCAGCAGCGGGCAGGGCGAGCCCTCGGCGGCATCGAGCAGGCGCGGCGTGAAGCCGGGGCTGACCGCGAAGGCGCACCCCAGCCCGGTCACGGCGGCGAGCTGCTCCGGGTCGCGCACCGTCCCGGCACCGACGATGGCCCCTTCCACCTCGGCGATGATCGCCCGGATGGAGTCCAGCGCTGCCGCCGTGCGCAGCGTGATCTCGAGCACGTCGAGCCCGCCCGCGACCAGCGCCCTGGCGAGCGGCACGGCCGTGGCGAGGTCGTCGATCACGATCACCGGAATGACCGGGGCACGCCGCATCAGGGCATCGGTGGTGAGCATGTCTCTTATCCTTCAGGCGGCGAATTCGAAGACCGAGGCGCCCGTGTCGGCGGTGCCGACCGCCCCCCGCAGGCTGCCGAAGAGCTCGCGCCCGAGCCCGTCGTGATAGTGCGAGAGATCGGCCGTCGCCACCTCGCGCGCGGCCCATTCGGCCGCATCGACCAGCGCCTCGACCGTGCCGGCCTCCGCATCCACCCGGATGAGGTCGCCGTCCTTCACGCGCGCGATCGGCCCGCCATGGCAGGCTTCCGGGGTCAGATGGATGGCCGCCGGCACCTTGCCCGAGGCGCCGGACATCCGCCCGTCGGTCAGAAGCGCCACCTTGAAGCCCCGGTCCTGCAGCACGCCCAAGGCCGGCGTCAGCTTGTGCAGCTCCGGCATGCCGTTGGCGGTCGGCCCCTGAAAGCGGATGACAGCGACGAAGTCACGCTCGAGCTCGCCCCGCTTGAAGGCATCGAGCAGCTCGTTCTGGTCGTGGAAGACGATGGCCGGCGCCTCGATCATGCGGCGCTCGGGCTTGACCGCCGAGACCTTGATCACCGCCCGACCGAGATTGCCCTCGAGCAGCTTGAGCCCGCCATCCCGGCTGAACGGCTTCTCCACCGTCGCCAGGACCGAGGCGTCGCCCGAGACGGAAGGGCCGTCCCGCCAGGCGAGGCGACCCTCCTCGAGGAAGGGCTCCTTCGCATAGAGGTCGAGCCCGCCCTCGCCCGCCACCGTGCGCACGTCGGCATGCAGCAGGCCGGCGCCGAGCAGCTCGCGCGTCAGGTAGCCCATGCCGCCGGCGGCCTGGAAATGGTTCACGTCGGCGAGGCCGTTCGGGTAGATGCGGCAGAGCAGCGGCACGACCTCGGAGAGGTCGGCCATGTCGTCCCAGGTGAGGTCGATGCCGGCGCTCCGGGCCATGGCGACCAGATGCAGCGTGTGGTTGGTCGACCCGCCGGTCGCGTGCAGCCCGACGACGCCGTTGACGAAGGCCTTCTCGTCC
This sequence comes from Geminicoccaceae bacterium, assembly GCA_041397945.1. Lineage (GTDB taxonomy): Bacteria > Pseudomonadota > Alphaproteobacteria > Geminicoccales > Geminicoccaceae > SLRI01. The sequence continues at coordinate 16,638 of JAWKVR010000004.1, read as the reverse complement.
ATCACCTCGCCGATCGGCGTGTAGGCGTTGCCCATGGCCGTGATCTCGGTCACCCGCCGCGCCGCATGGCTGGTCAGGGCATCGCGCAGCGGCGTGTTGGGGTTGACGAAGCTCGCCCCCGGCAGGTGCACGCCCATGATCTCCATGAGCATCTGGTTGGTGTTGGCGGTGCCGTAGAAGGTGCAGGTGCCGGGCGCGTGGTAGGAGGCGGCCTCGGATTCGAGCAGCCGGTCGCGGCCGACCTTGCCCTCGGCATAGAGCTGGCGGACCTTCGCCTTCTCGTCGTTGGGCAGGCCCGACGGCATCGGTCCGGCCGGCACGAAGACGGCCGGCAGGTGACCAAGGATAGGCGGCGATGACCAGCCCCGGCACGATCTTGTCGCAGACGCCGAGATAGAGGGCGCTGTCGAACATGTCGTGGCTCAGCGCCACGGCGGTCGCCATGGCGATGACGTCACGGCTGAAGAGCGAGAGCTCCATGCCGGGCTGGCCCTGGGTCACCCTTGCCGCACATCGCCGGCACGCCGCCGGCGAACTGCGCCACCGCACCGGCCTCGCGACAGGCGGCCTTGATCAGCGCCGGGAAGCGCCGAGCGGCTGATGCGCCGAGAGCATGTCGTTGTAGGACGAGACGATGGCGATATTGGCCTTGGCCTCGCCCATCAGGTCGGCCTTGTCGCCCGCGTCGCAGGGCGGCGAAGCCGTGGGCGAGGTTGCCGCACGAAAGATGGCCGCGCTTCGGGCCGCGGCTGGCGGCGGCCCTGGATCTTGTCCAGATAGCGCTGGCGGCGGTCGGGCTGCGGCGGCGAGGCGCTCGGTGACCTCGCCGAGCCGCGCATGGAGTTCGCTGGTCATCCTCTTCTCCTTCAGGCGGCGTCCTCGAGCAGTTGCGCCCGTCGCGCTCGATCAGCGCGATGCGGCGGGACGGGCCCCAGCTTCCGGCGGTGTAGGGCTTGGGCGGGTCGTTGCGGGCCTCAGGCGCGCAGGATCGGCTCGACCCAGGTCCAGGCGGCCTCCACTCGTCCTTGTGCATGAAGAGCGTGGCATTGCCGCGCACCACGTCCAGGAGCAGGCGCTCATAGGCATCGGGATAGCGGACGTTGAACGCGTCGGCATAGGCGAGGTTGAGCGGCACGGTGCGCAGGCGCATGCCGCCCGGGCCCGGGTCCTTGGACATGAGGAAGAGACGCACCGCCTCGTCCGGCTGCAGGCGGACGACCAGCCGGTTGGCATCGAGCGGACCGCCGGCCTCGCCGAAGATCGAGAGGGCGGCGCTGAACTGGATCACGATCTCCGACTGGCGCGTCATCAGCCGCTTGCCGGTGCGCAGGTAGAAGGGCACGCCGGCCCAGCGCCAGTTGGCGATCTCCGCCTTGATGACGACGAAGGTCTCGGTCGCCGAGGCCGGCCGGTCGAGCTCCGCGAGGTAGCCGGGCACCGCCTGCCCGTCGACGGCACCCGCCTGGTACTGGCCGCGCACCGTCTTGGTCGTGACGTCGCCATTGTCGATCGGCTGCAGCGAGCGGAGCACCTTGAGCTTCTCGTTGCGCACCGCATCGGCGTCGAAGACGTGCGGCGGCTCCATGGCGACGAGGCAGAGGAGCTGGAGGATGTGGTTCTGCACCATGTCGCGGAGCGCGCCCGAGGGTCGTAATAGGCCGCCCGGCCCTCGACGCCGAGGCTCTCGGCGACGGTGATCTGCACGTGGTCGATATGCGCCGAGTTCCACAAGGGCTCGAAAAGCGCGCGTTGGCGAAGCGCAAGGCCACCGGTTCTGGACCGTCTCCTTGCCCAGATAATGGTCGATGCGGAAGATCTGCCGCTCCTCGAAGACCGCCCCCACCGCATCGTTGATCGCCATGGCGGAGTCGAGATCGCGACCGATCGGCTTCTCGAGCACGACGCGGCCTCGGCCGTGATCAGCCGTTGGCGGCGAGGGCGGGCGATCGGGCCGAACAGCGCCGGCGCGGTGGCGAGGTAGAAGACCCGGATGCCGTTGCTCTTGCCGTTGCGCTGCAGGAGCGCCGCGAGCTTGCGCCAGCCGGTGGTGCCGGCGGCATCGATGGCGACATGCTCCAGCCGCTTCGGAAGCGGTCGACGACCTCGGGCGAAGCTGCTCTTCCGGGGTCGAGCGCCGGATCGCCGTCTCCACCGCCTCCGCATAGGCCTTCTTGCCGAGGTCGCCGCGCGATACGCCGATGATCCGGCTCTCCGGCGGCAACTGGCCGTCGCAGTCACGATGATAAAGGCCCGGCAGCAGCTTGCGCATGGCGAGGTCGCCCGTGCCGCCGAACACCACGAGGTCGAACGGGTCGACCGGAAGGAGACGTGCGCTCATCCTTTGAACTCCACTTGGCCCGGCTCATCGGCCGGACCGGTTCACGAGCGCCTCGACCTGATCGCGTCCGGGGAGGGCCGGAATCGCCCCCCGCTCGGTTGTCGTGAGGGCACCCACCGCGTTGGCGAAGCGGCAGGCGGAGAAGAGGGCGTCGCGGTCGCCGAAGCCGCCCGGGCTGGCATGCAGGCCGGCGAGCAGGCCGGCGACGAAGCCGTCGCCGGCGCCGGTCGTGTCGACCGCCTTCACCTCGAAGCTCGGCACGCGGAACTCGCCCTCGGCCGTGAAGATGACGCAGCCGGCACGGGCCGATGCTGAGCACGAGCAGCCGGATGCCGTCGTGCCAGAGGGCGTCGCGCAGGCCCGAGGGATCGCGGTTGCCGATCAGGAACTCGAGCCGTCGTCGCTCAGCTGGACGACGGCGGCCCGTTTCAGCCCGTCGCGGATGCCGGCCCGGGCGGCGTCGGCGTCGCCCCAGAGCGGCAGCCGCAGGTTGACGTCGAAGCTCACCAGCTTGCCGGCTGCGACCGCCCGATCGGCGGCAAAGAGCGCCGTCTCGCGTGGCTGCTCGGCGGCGAGGCTGATGGAGTCGAAGTGGAAGATCGAGGCCGCCTCGATCGCACCCGCGTCCACCTCGCCCGGCGTGAACAGCATGTCGGCCGAGGGGTGGCGGTAGAACATGAAATCCCGCTGCCATCCGCCTTGAGGCGACGAAGGCGAGCCGTGCGGGCGACCGTCGAAGCGGAGCGCCATGGCGCCACGGGCTTGCAGCCGGGTGCTTCCGGAATGGCAGGCGAGCGCGGCGTCGTCCCGGGTGAAGCTCTCAACCCTGCCGAGGAAGCTGCGACATGAACCCGAAGCACCCTTCCCGCCCCGACCAGGGCCTGCCCCTCCCGCCGTTCCCCACCGCCGCCGAGATCCAGCGCCACGTCGCCCGGGGCCGCATGCTCCGCGCCGAGACGACTGCGGCGATCCTGCGCGCCCTCGGCCGGTCGCTCCTCCGCGCCGTCCGGCGCCCTCTGGCACCGGCCGTCCGGCAGCCGGCGGCACCGCAGCCGCACTGAGCCAGCGCGGCCGGCCCGGGCTCAGAAGCCCGGCCGGCCGAGGAAGAGCTGCGGCAGGAAGGTCGTGAGCGGCGGCCAGAGCGACAGCAGCAGCAGCACGACGAGCAACGGCACCAGCCAGGGCACGATGGCGATCGACATCCGCTCGAAGCTGATCCCGGCCAGCCGCGAGGTGATGAAGAGCACCACCCCGACCGGCGGGGTGATGGTGCCGAGCATCAGGTTCAGCACGAAGATCACGCCGAAATGGATCGGGTCGATGCCGAGCTGGGCCGCCACCGGCGTGAGGATCGGGATCAGGATCAGCATGGCGGCGAGCGCTTCCATGAAGCAGCCGATGAACAGCAGGAGCAGGTTGACCGCGAGGAGGAAGAGCAGCTGGTTGCCGAGATGCTCGACGATGATCGGCGTGATGGTCTGCGGGATGCGCGAGATCGAGAGGCACCAGGAGAGTGCGGCCGCGGTCATGACCAGCGCCAGCACCATGCCGGTCACCTCCACCGTCGAGACGATGAGCCTCGGCAGCTCGCGCAGGTCGAGCTCGCGATAGACCACGAGCCCCAGGAACAGCGCATAGACCGTGGCCACCGCCGCCGCCTCGGTCGGCGTCATGATGCCGGCCATCATCCCGCCGAAGAGGATCACCGGCGTCATCAGCGCCCAGTGCGCCCGCCGGTAGGCGACCCAGAGGCCGCGCAGGCCGGGAAAGAGCTCGCGCGCCATGTTGCGCCGCCGCGCCATCAGCACGACCATGGCCGAGAGCGCCCCCGCCATCAGCAGCCCCGGCACGACGCCGGCGAGGAAGAGCCCGCCGATCGAGACGTCCGCACTCACCCCGTAGATCACCATGGGCAGGGAAGGCGGGATGATCGGCCCGATGGTCGCCGAGGCCGCGGTGATCGCCGCCGCCGTCTCGGAATCGTAGCCGGCCTTCTTCATCGCCTGGATCTCGAGGGCGCCCACGCCGCCGGCATCGGCCACGGCCGAGCCCGACATGCCGGCGAAGATGACGCTCGCCAGGATGTTGGCATGGCAGAGCCCGCCCCTGACCCAGCCGACGCAGGCCGTGGCGAAGCCGAAGATCCGGTCGGTGATCCCGGCCGAGTTCATGATCGCCCCCATCAGGATGAAGAGGGGCGCGGCGAGCAGCGGGAAGGAGTTGACCGACTGCGCCAGCTTCTGCGGCACGATGTCGATCGGCATGCCGTTGAGCCAGACGAAGGCGGCCGAGGCCAGGCCCAGCGTGGCGAAGAGCGGCACGCCGAGCATCAGCGCGATGAACCAGACGATCAGGATCTGCACCATGATCGCCGTCACAGGGCCGGCCTCTCGCGCACCAGCCGCCCCTCGCGCACCAGCCGGACAATCTCGAGCGCGGCCTGCAGCACCACGGCGAAGCCGGCGATCGGGATCGGGATGTAGACCAGGGCCACCGAAAGGGGCAGGCTCACCCACTCGACGTCGAGATTGCGCTGGATCAGCCCGAAGCTCTGCGTCAGCAGGATCAGCCCGAAGACCAGCACCAGGAGCTGGATGACGACCTCCGCCAGCATCAGGGGCGTGCCCCGGAGCCGGCCGATGATCGCCGTGATGCGGATATGGCTGCCGCGCTGGCCCGCGATGATCCAGCCGACGAAGCCTGTCCAGACGAGCAGATAGGTCGCCATCTCGTCCGACCAGGTCAGCGGGTCGTTGGCCAGGCGGAAGACGACGCCGAGGAAGACCGAGGCCAGCATGGCGAGCAGCAGGAGGACCGCGGCGACCTCCAGGAGCCGCTGCGCCAGGCGGGCGAGCGAATGCAGCATGGTTCTAGCCGGAAGCGGCGAGACCCGCCGGCGCCTGCCGCCGGCGGGTCGGGCCCTTGTTCTGCCGGGGGCCGCTCAGAGTGCCGCCAGCTCGGCCCAGGTGCCGTCGCCCCACTTGTCCTCGAACAGCGGCGGGAGCTGCTCGAGCACCGGGGTGCGGAAGCTCTCCACATCCGGCTCGATGACGATCATGCCCTGCTGCTCGAGGGTGCCCTGGAGCGACGCCTCCTGGCTCGCCAGCTCCGCGTCCTGCCAGACCACCGCCTCGGCGATAGCACCTTCGAGGATCTCGCGATCGGCGTCATCCAGCCCGTTCAGCCAGTCGTTGTTCGCGATCACCAGGCGCGGCGTGATGATGTGCCCGGTCAGCACGAGGTATTTCTGCACCTCGTTGAGCTTGGCGCTGGCGATGGTCGGCAGCGGGTTCTCCTGCCCGTCCACCGCACCCTGGCTGAGCGCCAGGTAGAGCTCGGTGAAGTTGATCGGCGTCGCCTGCGCGCCCCAGGCCTCGGCCATGGCCCGGAACGTGTCGACCGGCGGCACGCGCAGCTTGAAGCCCTCCATGTCGGCCACGGTACGCACCTCGCGGGTGCCGGTCGTCAGGTGCCGCTTGCCGTAATAGGTCACGGCCAGCATCTTCAGCCCGCGCTGCGCCACCAGGTCGTCGTTCATCTTGGCGAAGACCGGGGCATTGGCCACCTTGGCCATGTGCGCCGCGTCGCGCCAGAGATAGGGCGCCTCGATCACCGAGAGCTGCGGCAGGAGCGAGCCGAGCGCCGCGGCGCCGTCGGTGGTCATCGCCAGGGCACCGGAGACGACCGAATCCATCATGTCCTTGCCCGAGCCGAGCTGGCCGTTCGGGAAGCTCTGGATCTCGATCCGCCCGTCCGACTGCTCGGCCACCGTTGCCGCGATGCGGTCGATCATCAGAGCCTGCGGATGGGTCGCCGGCAGCATCTCGCCCCAGCGGATCACCGTGCTCTGCGCCCGGAGCACCGTCGGTGCCGCGATGCCGACACCGGCAATGGCGGTCGCCGCCATCAGGCCGCGTCTGGTCAGGCTCGTCATCTCTTCCTCCCTGCTTGTCGAGCGCTTCTAGCGCACTCGCCGACAACCGGTCGACGGGAATCGCCACCGCCGATGGCGGGTTGACAAGGGCCGCGCCATGGCGCCTTTCGCCGCCATTGCCAAGGATTTCGGGGAACGCCGACGATGATCTACGACATGCGCATCTACACCTGCCGCCCGGGCACCGTCCCGGCCCAGCTCGCCCTCTACAAGGAGCACGGCTACGCGACCCAGACCAAGCACCTGGGCCAGCCCGTCCTCTACGGCGTCACCGAGACCGGCCCGATCAACACCTATGTCCACGTCTGGGCCTACGAATCCGCCGCCGACCGCGAGCAGCGCCGCGCCGCCATGACGGCAGATCCCGCCTGGACCGCCTTCCTCACCAAGAGCCGCGAGGCCGGCAACCTGATCGCCCAGGAGAACCGCCTCCTGACCGGCGTCTCGTTCGGGTAGATGCCCCCGCCGCTCAGGCGGGCCGGCATTCGGGCTCGGCGGGCGCATGCAGGGATGTCTCGTCGAGCAGCCTGATCGCGGCGGCGGCGTAGCGTGCGGCCTCGACCAGCACCGGCTTCGGCGTCTCGTGCCATTCCTCCTCGCGCAGCTCCCGCCGGCGCCGCACATGGGCGATCGCATCGTCGAGCCGGGGATAGCGCTCCGGCTCCTGACAATGCAGATAGAGCGCCACCAGGGCGACCGAGCGGCTGCGCCCGCCACGGCAGTGGACGAGCACGTGGCCGCGGGTCCGGTGCGGATAGGATGCCTTGTCGGGCATGGTCTGGGTCAGGGCGCCGTCGAGGATGTAGTAGCCCGCCAGCAGCATCTGCCGGGGATTGCCGTCGCCGTCGATCAACCCGATCTTGTAGCTGCGCACCGCCCCGGGGCCCGCGGCGCACTTGCCGGGCGCCGCCGCGAAGGCGGGATCCCGGACGTAGTTGATGTCCAGGTTGACCGCGCAGTTGACCACCGTGGAGATGCCGGCGGCGTCGAGCGCAGCCAGGTCCCGGGCAGCCTCGGTGCCGCCGATGAAGAGGGAAGCACGGTCGGGGCCGTGGCCCTCGGATATCAGGCTCAGGGCAGGTCGCTGGAAGATGGGGGCCACTCTTGCTCGCTCCGCTATGGTTCGTGGGTTCATCAAAATGGGTCGGCGCCACCATGAGCGGACACACGGGCGGGCCGGGCATGCCGGCCCGCCCTGGAGGGTACGTCAGCGGGCGTAGATCCGCCAGAAGTCCTGCCAACCTGGCGCCGGTCGAAGTCCTCGCCGCCGGTCGCCGCCAGATGCGGCGTCAGCCGCGAGGCGAAGGCCGCCACGCCCGAGGGCTCGTCCGGGTGCGACGGCACGGCCTCGTTGCCGGAAACCTTGCCGTCGACGGTCATCGGCTCGACGCCCTCGGCCGTCATCATGAAGCGGAGAAAGAGCTGCGGCATTGGGGCTCGCCGTGCCGTTCGCGATCAGGCCGTAGGACGGGTTGGCGAAGCCGATGAACGGCTGATGCCCTCGCACAGCGCCAGATGCAGGCCGCCGTCGGCATTGCGGTCCCGATACTTGGCCGTCGCCAGGATGCCGAAGAACGGCTCGTCCTGGCCGGGCGTGCCGATCGCCTCGGCCGCGGCCGAGTCGGAATCCGTCACCAGGGGCGCATTCTCGGCCAGCGCCTGGACCCAGGCGGCCGTGGCGCTCTCGTTGCTGGTGTCCAGCTTCTGGCCGAAATGCGCCTCGTAGGCCGCGGCGATTGTCGCGTCCCAGTGCGTCTCCATCTGGTTGAACCAGTCGACGAAGGACGGCTTGTTCAAGGGATCGGGCATGGCGACCCTGCGGTTCCACTCGGGCTCCGTCAAAGCCCAGATATTGTCCACCGGGCAGGTCTCGTATTTCTCGCCGTTGTAGGTCCAGACGGCCGGATCCCGCCAGACCACCAGGGGATCTTGGGCATCCTCGGGGATCGTGCCGGCGAGGTCGGGCGGGGTCCAGCTCGTGACGATCCCTTCCGGCAGGAGCTGCGCCAGGGTCGAGGCGGCGTCGCTCGAGATGATCACGTCGCCGACGATATTGCCGGCCTGGGCCTCGCGCAGCACCAGCTCGATCTGGGTGGCGCCGTCCACCTTGGTGCCGATGGCCTCGATGCCGTAGGCCGCGGTGAACGCCTCCGCCGAGGTCTTGATCTTGCCGGTGCTGGCATAGATCGTGATCGGGCCCTCCGCCTTCGCCGCCTCGATCAGCGCGTCGAGGTCGAAGTCCTGGGCCATCGCCGGTGCGGCGAGGCCGACGAGGACGAGCGCCGTGGCGCATCTCTGCACGTGGTGGATTGGTCGAGCCATCTGATCTCTCTCCTGGTTGGTTGAACGCCCGGGCTCACTTCGCGGCCCGGGGCGACGTATCGGTGTCGGCACCTGCCGACACCTTCTCCTTCGGTGCGCCTGTCGTCGTCGCGCGGCTGAGGTTTCGATCGAAATGGTGCACGGCGTCGCGCTCGACACTGAACGTGATCGAATCGCCCACCCTGAAGACGGGCGGCCGGTTGGTCGACATGAACAAGGGCGAGCCGCCGACATCGAGCTCGATGATCCAGCTGCCGCCCGTCGGCAGCAGCGCCGAGAGCGTGGCCGGGCCGGTGAACGCACCGCCGGCGACCGGCTCGTTCGGGTCGAGCAGGTGGAGATGCTCGGGGCGGATGCCGATCGAGGCGATTTCGCCTCGCCCCTGCCGGGTCGTTTCGAGAAACGCACGGGCGAGCGCCACCAGCGGCGACGTCTCCGGCCCCTCGACCTCGACGATGTTGATCGGCGGGCTGCCGACGAACTCGGCGACGAAGCGATTGGCGGGCCGGTCGTAGATGTCGGTCGGCTCGCCTACCTGCTGGAGGGTTCCCTGGTGCATGACGGCGATGCTGGTGGCGAGGGTCATCGCCTCCCACTGGTCGTGCGTCACGAAGACGATGGTCGTGCCGAAGGCGCTGTGGATGCGCTTGAGCTCGGCGCGCATCTCGAGGCGCAGGCGGGCATCGAGATTGGAGAGCGGCTCGTCGAGGAGCAGGACCCGCGGCTCGACGGCGAGCATCCGGGCCAGGGCGACGCGCTGCTGCTGGCCGCCCGAGAGCTGGGACGGGTAGCGGTCGCGATAGGGCTCGATGCCCAGCGTCTCCATGACCCGCGTGACCCGCTCCCGCCGTTCAGGCTTCGGCATCCGGCGCAGCCGCAGGCCGAAATCGACGTTCTCCTCGATGGTCAGATGCGGCCAGAGCGCATAGCTCTGGAAGACGAGCCCCATGCCGCGCCGCTCGGGCGGCACGAACGTGCCGGTGCTGCGCGAATCGACGATCTCGTCGCCGACCGCGATCTCGCCGCCGGACAGGTTCTCCAGCCCCGCGATCAGGCGCAGCGTCGTCGTCTTGCCACAGCCCGACGGCCCGAGCAGGCACATGAACTCGCCGTCGCCAATGGTGAGGTCGAGATCGGCCACGGCGTCGGGCCCGTCCCGGTCGTAGCGCTTGTTGACTTGGCGCAGGACGATGTCGGGCACTTCAGCCTCCCAGGCCTTCGGCGAGGTTGGTGCGCGTGAGCTTCTGCGCCGCCAGCGTGCCGACATAGGAGATGGCGCAGATGAGCAGGACCACGCCGTTGGCCGCCTGCGTGTAGTTGTAGTCCAAGAGACGCAAGGAAAAGGTGGTCAGCACGTCGGTGCTCGGCACGGCCAGGATGACGAACAGGCTCAGGCCGCGGATCCCGGAGATGAAGGGCAGCAGGATGCCGGCGCCGAGGGCGCCCTTCTGGATGGGAACGACCACCGAAACGATGCGCCGCAGCCAGCCGGCGCCGATGATCTGGGCCGCTTCCTCCGGCTCCTTGCCGAGCTGCATCATGGCGGAGATGCCGGCGCGCGAGGCGAACGGCATCTGGTCGGCGGCCAGGGCCAGGATCAGGATGATCGCCGTGCCGTAGAGCGCCGGGATCGGGCCGCGGGGCACCGCGAAGAGGGAGAGATAGGCGGCGGCGAAGGCGATGCCCGGCACCAGATAGGGAAAGAACGTGACCTGGCGCAGGAACATGGCCATCGGCCGCACGGGCGAGCGCACCACGACATAGCCGACGAGCAGCCCGCAGAGCCCGGAGCAGATCGAGGCGATGCCGACGATGCGCAGGGTGTTCCATGCCGCCAGCCACAGCTCCGGCGTGAGCAGCAGGCCCGAGCGCAGGGCGACCGTCTCGAGGTTGCTGCCGATCCAGAAGTCGAGCGTGAAGTTGGCGAGCGAGAAATCGCCGGGCACCCGCATGATCGTCGAGAGGACCAGGGTCAGGAGCGGCAGGGCGACGCTGATGGCGAAGATGAACGACGCCAGCGCCAGCGCCGGCAGGCCGAGGATGCCGAGCCCGGACCGGCGGTTCATCGCCCCCTTGCCGCCCACCGTGACGAACCGGCGGGCCTGGCGCACCAGGCGCGCGTCGATCAGCAGCGAGAGGACGCCGATGAGCATGATCGCCGCCGCGATCACCGCGGCCACCCCGCTCTGGCGGGACGCGATGCTGCGATAGAGCGACGTCGCCAGCACGTCGTAGTTCACGGGCAGGCCGAGCACGTAGCTGACGCCGAACTCGCCGAGGCACTTGGCGAAGATCAGCAGCGTCGCCGACATCAGGGCCGGCAGCATCATCGGCAGCACGATTCGCCGCGCCACCGTCGCCGGCCCGGCGCCGAGCATGCGCGCCGAATCCTCGAGCTGGCTGTCGAACCGGCGGAGCGCGTTGCCGAAGAGGAGGATGACGAAGGGGGTGTAGTGCAGGGCGAGGATGAGCGTGATCGGCACCTGCCCATAGGCGAGCCAGTCGGGCGGCGTGAAGCCCAGGCTCTCGAGCCAGCCCGGCTGGCCACCGACCGCCCGGTTCTTGAAGATCGTCCGCCAGGCCAGCGCGAAGGTCCAGGACGGCAGCATGTAGGGCACGATGAGCGCGGTGGCGAACCAGCGCCGGCCCAGCATGTCCGTGCGGGTGAGCAGCCAGGCGAGCAGGCCGCCGACCACGAGCGAGAACGAGATGGCGCCAGCGGAGATGGCGAGCGTGTGGCGCAGCGGCTCCCAGAAGAGGTCGCCCGCCACCGGCGAGAACATCGCCCGCTCGAGATAGTGCAGCGTCCAGCCGCCGACCTCGGCCCCGGCCCGCCGCGCGTCGCCGAACTGGACCTCGATCGCGTCGTGCAGCAGCGTGACGATCGGCACGACGATCAGATAGCCGAAGAGCAGCGCCAGCAGCACACCGATGGCGGCCGTCGGCTCGCGCCAACCCACGGCGAGGCGATAGCGCCAATCGGCCGAGCGCAGGGCGCCGGATCGGGCGCGAGAGCGGCCGCCGTGAAGCGCCGCCGGTCATGGCGTGGTGCCCTGGACGACCAGGTAGGGGCGAACGAGAAAGGTGCCCTCGACCTGCTCTCCCCGGCCCAGGCCGCCAGTGGATCTTCGCCGCGGCGAGCCTCGCCAGCGCGCCCGAATCGCAACCGACCGTGGTCAGATCGAAGGCTGCACGCCGCCATGGGCTGATCGTCGAAGCCGACGATGGCGACATCCTCCGGCACGCGAAGGCGAAAGCCGCGGCCGCCTGCAAGGCGCCGAAGGCCACGGTGTCGTTGAAGCAGAAGAGCCTCGTCGGGAGGCTCGGCGGCGGCGAGCAGCGGGTGGCGGCGGCGCGACGGCCACCCGCAAAGCTGCTCTCGTCGGTGCCGCCATGTCGCAGGGCTCGAGGTCTGCCGTCGAAGCTCGCCCACGAACCCGCCCAGGCGCGCGCGATCTGGCGAAGGTCCCGGCGCTCTTGCCGACATAGGCGAGGCGGCAGGCTGAGGCGCGTCAGGCAGCGCGCGGCGATGGCGCCGCCTTCGGCATTGTCGCAGCAGATGGCGAGCCGTGCCGGCGCCCTCGTGCGCCCGGCCGAAGAGAAGGAGCGGCACCGCGCGGCGGCGAGCAGCTCCACCACGTGCCGCGAGATGCTGCCACCCATGACGACGATCGCATCGACCTGGTAGTCGAGCGCCCGCAGCGACGATCTGTCGAGCGCCGGTCTTGGCGCCGACGGGAATGATCAGCGCCCGCTTGCCGCGCTCCGCGAGGCACAGGGTGATGGCACGCAACTGTTCGTTGCTCTGGTAGCCGAGGCTTTCCGTGGTGATCAGGGCGACGAGGTCCGTCGGCTGGCCGGTCAGCGAGCGGGCGATGGCGTTGGGGCGATAGGCCGAGCTCGCTGGCCGCGGCGAGGATGCGCCCCCGCTTGTCCCCTGAAGCTGAGACCCTGCCGCGAGCGTTGAAGCAGCGCGAGACAGCCGCCCGCGAGACGCCTGCCCGCTCCGCCACGTCCTGCGCCGTGCTTCGAGATCGAGAGCCGATGTCCATGATCGCGCGATCACAATGCCGGCGTCCAATTCACACGGCACGGCACGGGGTGTCAACGGGAGCGCGACTGGCGCGGCCGAGCGCCGGTTCGGAGCCTGCCTGGAGCAGGAGTGGCGCCGAAGCCGCTCGCCGTCGCCGACCCGACACCCTGTCACAGGTCTTTCGACACCAATGTGAACGCGCGTTCATCTCTGGAGAGGTGACGCTTGCGCGGCACGCCCTTCCCATGCACGCGCCGCTGTGACCGCCCTCGCCGGGGGTGCATCTCGTGCGACATCGCCGCCGCCTGGGTTGTCGCGGAATCTGCAACAAAATCGCCTGGGTTGGCGCATATACCGCGACACGCAGCCCTGAATGTCGCGGAATCCGCAAAACAGAATCCCGGGATGTCGCGGGCCGGCGCTACATCCCGGCGACGAACGAACCCGCGGAATCGACGAACAAACCCGGGGAATCGACGATCGAACCCGGTTTTTGACGAACGAACCCAGAGATCTGACGAACGAACCCGAGGGCCCGGACCAGTGATCCCGGGCATTTGACCGCATGTCGCCGACGACCGAACCCGAAAAGCGCGAATCGCTTCAACGAACCCGCGAGCCTTGACGTGGCGCGCGATCCAGGCTATTCCTAAATCGGTCAGAAGCTCTCGAACCAGGGCCTCGACCAGCTCGTAGGTGTTCGAGCCGGCGCGGACCACGCGGGGGAGTGATGAAAAGTCCATTTGCGCTTCAGCCGAGCACGGCGCGCCAAAGGCTGCAGGGTGCCGCCGGCCATGTTCAGGTGGAAGACGCGGATGAGCGCGTTGTCGGAGCTGCGGAAGACGCGCAGCAGCAGCTCGCCGTCGGGCTGGGCCGCCAGTCGGCGAGGGTGACGATCTCCGCATTCGGCGTCTCCTTCTCGCCGTGCGGGTGGAAGAGCTCGAACGTGGTGCGGGCGAAGCGGCCGGGCGGGATGTGGCCCGTGGTGCGCTTGCTGTGGCGATCACCTCGCCGTGTCCCTGACCAGCGACGCCACATAGCCGTCGCCCGTGGCCCCTTCGGGCAGGTCCGGCCCGCCGGTCCAGAAGGTGAAGCGGCGGCCGGGCCGGCGTGCTCGAATTGAGCTCGGTCATGTAGCCGAGCTGCCGCCAGAAGCCGTCGACCGTCCAGGTCTTCGGGGTCGAACGGTCGCTGTCGCTCGCCGCCTTCAGGACGAAGGGCAGGCGGGTCGCGATCTCGCCGTCGACGAGGAAGAAGATGGTTGTAGACGCCGGGCGTGTCGAGCTGCACGTCGGCCGGCCCGACCACGCCGATCCGGGCGACATTCTGTCCTGGAAGCGATAGCTGTCGTGGAAGGGAAAGCGGCCGAGCACGCTGCCCGCCTCGTCGGCCAGCGCTACCTCGGCCACGAGCCCGTCCGGCGGGACGAATCAGCGTCGCGTCGTACTCGCTGAAGCTGACGATGTCGTCCTCGCCGAAGAAGGTCTCCATCGCCGTCTGCATGCCGAAGGTGACGGGATGGCCTCCGCGCCGCCGCCACGAGCGGGGCCAGCGCCGCGGAGAGGATCGTCGCCGTCCAGAGGCCTGGTCGCATAGCGGTTCTCCCTGCCAGTCGTCGACCGGCATCCTATCGGCGCCGATCCTGAACCGGTAGGCCCCCTTGATCCAGCGCAAGGCGGCCACGGCGAATATCCGGTTACATCATGACGACCCGTCTGCCGCCCTTCGGCGGCGCCAGCGACAGGAGGAACTCCATGGCCGACAAGATGAAAGCGGCGATCTTCATCGAGCCCGGACGCATCGTCCTGGGCGAGAAGCCGATGCTCCCAGATCGGCCTGAACGACGCCCTGATCCGCATCACGACGACCACCATCTGCGGCACGGACATCCACATCCTCAAGGGCGAGTACCTCGGTCGAGAAGGGCCTGGACCATCGGCCACGAGCCGGTGGGCGTGATCGAGAAGCTCGGCCGCAACGTCGTCGGCTACACCGAGGGCCAGCGGGTGATCGCGTTTTTGGTGTGATCTCGCCCGTCGGGGCACAGCAACGCCTGCTCCTCGACGGGTTGCATTCGCAGGACGGGCCGGGCACAGCGCACGGGCTCAAGCCCGGCGGGTTGGCGCTTCGGCAACACCATCGACGGTGCGCAGGCCGAATACCTCCTGGTGCCGGACGCCATGGCCAACCTCGCCGCCGTGCCGGACGGCCTGACCGGACACGCAGGTGCTGATGTGCTGACATCATGTCGACCGGCTTCGCCGGCGCGGAGGCCGCCAATATCAGGATCGGTGACACCGTGGCGATCCGCGCAGGGCCCGATCGCGCCCAGCCACGGCGGGGGCGAGGCTCAGGGGTGCACGACCATCATCGCCGTCGATCTGGCGCCGGAACGCCTCGCCATGGCGAAGCGGCTCGGTGCCGACGCCGTCGTCAACTTCAAGGAGGTCGACGCGGGGAGGCGATCATGGAACTGACGAACGGCCGCGGCGTCGCGGCGATCGAGGCGCTCGGCCTGCAGCAGACCTTCGCGAGCTGCCTCGAGGTGCTCAAGCCCGGCGGCACGCTCTCCAGCCTCGGCGTCTACAGCAGCGATCTCACCCATCCCGCCTGCCGCCTTCCATGCCGGCCTCGGCGACAACAAGATCGTCACCTCGCTCTGCCCCGGCGGCAAGGAGCGCATGCGCCGGCTGATGAACGTCATCGCCGCCGAGCGCCTCGACCTCGGCCCCTTGTCACGCATCACTACGGGCTCGACCGGATCGAGGAAGCCTACGAGCTCTTCGCCAACCAGCGCGACGGCGTGCTCAAGGTGGCCATCACCACCTGAGCGACCCGGCCCTCAGCCTTGGGCGGCGACCGCCATCGCCAGATCATGCTCGATGACCAGCATGCGGTCGAAGCCGGAGACGTTGAAGACCTCGCGGACGATCGGGTTCATGCCGGCGAGGACCAGGCGGTGGTCGGTCTTCTTCGCGGTCTTGGCGGCGATCAGCACGGCCCTGAGGCCGGCGCTGCTGACATAGGCGCACTCGGCGAAGTCGACGAAGAGCACGGGCTCGGGGCTGTCGAGCTTGGCCAGGAGCTGGGCCTCGAACGCCTTGGACGCCACCACGTCGAGCTTGCCCATGTTGACGATGAGTGAGAAGCGATCGAGGTTGCGGATCGGCAGCTCCCCGGGCAGGCGGCCGTCGATCAGGATCTGCTCCGCCAGATGGCCGACATACTGGCCGCCATTTTAGTAGCGGCTGACCGGCCCGACGAGCCCGTGCGCGGCCCGGATGAAGTTCTCCGCACCGGCGATGGCGGAGTCCCGGGCCAGTTGCCGTTCGAGGATGGCGCGGGCGTTGTCGATCTGGTCGAGCGGCAGGCCCTGATCGAGATTCTGCTCGAAGGCGACCTTCAGGTCACGGGTGACGAACCGGTAGCGCGAGTCCTCGAGGCTCTGCATGACCTGGTTGAGCTTGAGGAAATTGAGGGCCGCGGTGACCAGGACCGAGAGCAGCAGAACCAGCGAAACCGCGAGACTCAGGCGGTAGGCAACCGGCAGCACAGCCCCTCCCGCGTGCCGCCGGTGGCCGGGACGGCGCGTCCGACGCACGCTTCCCCGCCGGCCGGTAGCCGGCGAGCACCCCCTCGTAGTCAACGTAGTCGACCAGCTTCCAGCCGGCCAGACGAAAGCGTTCAAAAGCCTTGCGATCCGGCAACCTATGGTAGTGAAGGCGCCCCCCGTCCTGGGTTTCGCCACCGGGCCTGCGACCCCGCGCGAGATTGGCGCAGGCCTCGAGCGCGGCATCGCCCCCCGGCGGGTAGAAATCGCAGAGCGCTGGTGGCCACGATCCTGCTATCCATCTTGGATTGATGGACTTCAGCTAGTTTCGTCAACCGTAGATTTTGCTGGGGCAGCCGGCGTGAAGAGGGTCCGGTCGGGCTTCAGATCGAGCAGCGGCGTCAGGTCGAGACAATCCAGGCCGCGCACCAGCAGGGCCAGCCCCTCGACCCGCTCCAGGC
>JAWKVR010000003.1:0-103758 GCA_041397945.1 Geminicoccaceae bacterium | reverse complement strand
TCAAGAGAACGATGCATGAGGAGGTGCTATCAGGCAATTTTGATCGCGCTTGCGGGCTCACTGCTGCTGCCGGGCCTCGCCGGGGCGACCTCGGCCTGCGACGGGCTGATCGGCACCTGGTGGTGGCCGGATGGCAGCCGGGTCACCCTGCGCGACGACTTCCTGCTCGAGGCCCGGACCGCCGCCGGAGGGCCGCCGGTGCTGACCGGCGACTGGTATTGCGATCCCGACGACCGGAGCGTGCTCATCGAGTGGGAGAACGGCCTGACCGAGACCGTGCCCCTCTCGGCCGACGGCCGGCGCCTCGAGGGCCGCGGTCGCGAGGGCGCCGCCGCCTCGACCGGCGGCGCAGGCGCGGCTGACGAGGCGCCGACGCCAGAGAGCATCGCCGCGGCGCAGGAGGCGGCGATCGACGAGGGCCTCGACGCCTACAACCGCGGCGACCACGCCACCGCCTATCGCCTTTTTCGACCGATCGCCGAGCTCGGCAATGCCCGGGCCCAGAACAATCTCGGCGCCCTCTACGACCAGGGCCATGGCGTGGGGCTGAACGATGCCGAGGCGGTGCTCTGGTTCCGGCGTTCGGCGGAGCAGGGCCACCGGCTGGGCCAGTACAATCTGGCCCGGCACCTGCTCGACGGCCGCGGTGTCGCGGTCGATGTCGGCGAAGCCGCGCGGCTCCTGCGGCTTTCCGCCGAGCAGGGCCACGCACCGGCGGCGAACGAGCTCGGCCGGCTCCACTATGACGGCCGGATCGCGGGCGCCGATGACCGGGAGGCGGTCAGGTGGTTCCGGCAGGCGGCGCTCGCCGGCAATCCCTGGGCGCAGTTCAATCTGGGCCTCGCCTACGAGAACGGCCGCGGTGTGCTGCCCAATCTCGCGGCGGCCTGGCAACGGTTCAAGACCGCGGCCGAAACCCATGCCCCGGGCGATGCCGAAGCGGCGAAGGCGGCAAAGGAGCGGGTGCTGCAGCGCCTGAGCGGCGAGGTGCCGGGCGGCATCACCTTCAAGTCGAACCGGATAGAGACCGGCAATACCTACGACGTGCGGGCGACGACGGCATACGAGATGCTGGAGGCGGGCGAGTTCCGCCTCGCCCTCTTCGGCTTCAACCTCGCCTTGGCCGAGATGGAGGATCACGGCCAGACACCCGACACGAACGGCACCCTGGAGGAGGTCTACTGGGGCCGCATCGAGGCGCTCGAACGCCTGGAAAGGTTCGCCGAGGCGGATGCGACCTGGCTGGAGCTCGTGCGTGTCAACTGGTGGACGATCGTCTTCGAGCCCGAATGGGCGCTCGAAGTCCTGAACCGCCTCCTGGCGCAGGAGCCGGACAACCCGGATTATCTGGCCCTGCGCGCCGAGGCCCATGCCGAGCTCGGCGACGACGCGGCCCGGTTCGCCGATACGGACCGCCGGGTGGCGCTCGAGACCGACGACCATCACCGGGCGGACGCGCTGGTCGAGCGCTCCTGGGCGCATGCGGCGCTGGACCGGCCGGCGGAAGCCCTGGCCGACGCCGAGGCCGCGGTCGGGCTCGAGCCATCCCCGGAGAATCTGGGCCATCGCGCCGGGCGGCACCGGGCGCTCGGCCACGCGGCCCAGGCGCGGGACGACTACACGGCGGCCCTGGGCGGGCTCGCGGCCGACGACTGGCGCACGAAGGACTACCGCCTCGCCCGCGCCGAGCTGGCGGCCGAGCTCGGGGACCCGGAGGCGGCGCTGGCCGATCTCGATGCGGTCATCGCCGCCGGCGGGGGTGTCGATCGCGCCGAGCGCGACCAGCTGGCGCTGCGCACCGAGCTGCTGGTGACGCTCGGCCTGGAGGAGCGGGCGGCACCGGACCTGGCGGAGCTGACCAGACGCGACGCCGGGTTCGTCGAGACGGAGCTCCAGCCGAAGCTCGAGGGGATCCGCGCGGCACGCCAGCCGCCGCCGGACCCCGGCCTCGACCGGGCGTCGGGCAGGAAGGCCTGGCGGATGGGCTCCGCCCTTGCCGCGGGCACGGTGCGCCACATGCTGACGGGCACGAAGGAGCCGCTCAGGCTCTGGCAAGCTGCCGAAGCGCTCGGGCAGGAGCTCGGTCTCGATGTGCCGGCCCTGCCGGAGCGCCGCGCCGAGGCGCGCGCCGACCTCGAGGCCGCAATCGTCTATCTCAGGGCAGCCAGCGACGACCTCTCCGCCGCCATGATGACCGACGGCGAGCCGATGGTCGCCTTCGTCTTTCGCCTCGCGGTCGACCTCGGCCTGCTGGCCACGATTCACGAGTACGGGCTCGGCGACCTGAACGACCGGCTGGTCGAGCACGCTGCCATCGACGGCCTGTTCAGCGGCGTGCCGGAGGAGATCTACCAGCCCTTCCTCGACGCCGTGAGCAATGGCGCCGACCAGGCGACCCTCGACGCGGCTCTGCGCGAGCTCGACGAGCGGAGCAACCGGTTCTTCGAAGGCTGAGCCGGCCCGCCGGGCCACGCGGGCGCCGCCGGGGCGGCGCCCGTCGCTCGTATGGCCTATTCGGCCGGCAGCGCTGCCGGCACCACGCTGTCCTCCGGCCGATCGAGAGCGCCTTCCAGATCACGGCACCCAGGGCGGCGCCGAGCAGCGGGGCCACCCAGAAGAGCCAGAGCTGCGACGCCGCCCCGGTCTCGGCGAAGAGGCGACGGCCGTCGAGCGGGCCGGGTTGACCGAGGTGTTGGTCACCGGGATCGAGATCAGGTGGATGAGCGTCAGGCAGAGGCCGATGGCGATGGGCGCGAAGCCGGCCGGTGCCTTGGGCGAGGTGGCGCCCAGGATGACGATCAGGAAGACCGCGGTCAGCACCACCTCGATGAGCAGCGCGCTCGAGAGGCCATAGCCGCCGGGCGAGAGCGCGCCATAGCCGTTCGAGGCGAAGCCGCCGGCCGCCCAATCGGGCGCGCCCGAGGCGATGATGTAGAGGATGGTCGCCGCCACGAGGCCACCCAGGACCTGGGCGATCCAGTAGGGTGCGAGATCCGACCAGGGCAGACGGCCGCCGATAGCCAGCCCGAGCGAGACGGCCGGATTGAAATGGCCGCCGGAGATGTGGCCCACGGCGAAGGCCATGGTGAGCACGGTCAGCCCGAAGGCCAGGGCCACGCCCAGAAAGCCGATGCCGAGCCCCGGAAAGCCGGCGGCGAGCACGGCGGCACCGCAGCCGCCGAAGACGAGGACGAAGGTGCCGAAGAATTCGGCGGCGAGTTTCCTGGACATGTCGATCGTTCCCAGACCTTTTGCGTTAGGTGCTCTCGAAAGCAGGCGAGCAGGACCGCCGTCCGGGAATCTCGGTACGACAACGGGTTGTCACCGATGCGGATGGAACCGTCGAAACTGCGCCTGGCAATAATCGTGACGGTTGCCGGCCGCGGCCGATCCGCACGGCGTCGCCATACTCCAGGTTCGAGGCAAGTCCTAGGCAAATTCCATGGCGGCCCGCCGGAGGGACCCCCTTGGCCTCAGTTCCCGTCCCCGGCGTGGTGCTCGTCGTACCGGACCCGCTCGCAGCCGCTGAACCTCGCCAGCCTGGCCAGCTCCGCGTCGAGTCGGTCGAGGCGCCCGCGCGAGGCGCGAACGCCGGGCTCCCACCACAGGCGGCGGACGGCGAGGGTGCCGGTGCCGCGCTCGGCCCGCATGTCGATGCGGCCGACGAAGCGGTCGCCCTCGAGCAGCGGGAAGACGTAGTAGCCCCAGCGCCGTTTGGCTTCGGGCACGAAGACCTCGATCCGGTAGTCGAAGCCGAAGAGACGCAGCGCCCGGTCGCGATCGCGGACCATCGGGTCGAACGGGCTGAGCACGCGGATGCGGGGCGGTGGCGGCAGGTCGTCCGCGTGGAGCGCCAGAAGCGCCGCATCGGCCAGCACCTTGCGCGGCGCCGAGCCGTCCGCCGATTCGATCGTCGTCGGCACGGCGCCATGTGCGGCATCCGCGCACCAGGCCTTGGCCTCGGCCGGCGTGACGATGCCCCAGAAGGCGGCGATCTCGCCCGACGTGGCGAAGCCAAGCCGGTCGAGGGCGGCCCGGCAGGCCCAGTCGACCAGCGCCGCGTCGTCGACCCCGCCCTGGCGATGCGCCTCGGGAATCACCCGTTCGACGAGGTCGTAGACCTTCTGGAACCCTTCGCGCCGGCAGACGGCGAGCCGGCCGGTGCGCCAGAGATATTCGAGCGCCTTTTTCGACGGGTGCCACTCCCACCAGCCCTGGCTGCGCGGCCGGTCGGGGTCGGGCTCGTTCAGCTCGCGGGCGAGGACCGGGCCGTTTTTGGCGATGTGCTCGAGCACGCCCTCGGCCTGGGCGTCGAAGTCGTCGCCGTGCCAGCGCTGCCAGCGGCCGCGCAGGCGCTCAGTCTCACGCGCGAAGCGCCGCTCCCAGTAGGGATAGAAGGCGGTGGGGATGATCGAGGCGTCGTGCGTCCAGTGCTCGAAGAGGGCCCGGTCCTTCTCGACCAGCGTCTTCAAATGCCGGGGCTGGTAGGTCTGGCTGCGGCCGAGCAGGATCATGTGATGCGCGCGCTCGACCGTGTTGATGCTGTCCACCTGGACGAAGCCCAGCCGGTCGATCGCTTCGAGCAGGCCGGCCTTGCCGAGCTTTCTGCCCGGTGGGTCGAGCAGGCCGTGGCGGTGCATGAAGACGCGGCGGGCGAGGCGGTTGCTGATCATGCGATTCCCGGTTCGGCACGGGTGAAGCGGGCCGCCGCGACGAGGCCGATGGCGGCGAGCGGCAGGCAGGCGAGAAAGACGATGAGCCCGGTGCGCGCCAGCGTGGTCGGGTCATCCTCGAGCCCGGCCGCATTGGCGACGATGCCGACATAGGCGGCCCCCAGTGCGTAGCCGAGTCGCTGCACGGTGGGAATGGCGGCCGCCACCAGCGCCTGCTCGCCGGGCCGGGCCACGGCCGCCGCGCGGCGGAGGATGAAGGTCCAGGCCATGCCGAAGCCGAGCCCCTGCAGGATGGCCGAGGCGCCGACGAGCCAGAGCGGGCCGAAGGGCACGCTCCAGGCGAGGCCCAGGATGCTGAGCGTCACCATGCCGAGACCCGTGACGATCATGCGGCCATCGCGGCGCTCGGGGCTGCCCGAAACCACGGTGGCACCAACCGACCAGGCGATGGATTCGAGCGCGATGAGGTAGCCCGCGACCAGCGGCGACACCCCGTGCAGGCTGGTGAGCAGGAAGGGCACGTAGACGCCGATGGCGATGGTGGCGGCGGCGAAGGCGAGCAGCATGGTGAGCGCGGCACCGACCGGTGTCGCGAGCCCGATCGGGTGCTGCGGCAGGAGCCTTCCGGTGGGTGCGGCTGCATCGAGCCAGAGGAAGCAGGCGAGGCAGGCGAGGCCCGCGAGGACGAAGGCCGGGGTGTGCAGCGGCCCGATCCTGATGCCGGCATAGGCGACGGCGACGACGCCGAGCGCCAGCCAGAGCAGGCGGATGGCGGGAAAGCGCTGGCCCCGGGCGTCGCCGGCGTCGCCGGTTGCGGGCTCGGCCCGGGTCATGAGCCAGGCAGCGAGCAGCACGGCCTGCAGCGCGAAGCAGAGAAAGCCCAGGCGCCACGTTGCCAGCTCGACGAAGAGCCCGCCGATCAAGGGCCCCGTCAAGGCCGAGACGCCCCAGACGGTGGAGATGATGGCCATCACACGGCCCATCAGCCGGGGCGGGAAGAGGCGGGTGACGGAGACGAAGGAGAGCGCCGCCAGCCCGCCGCCACCGAAGCCCTGCAGGAGGCGGCCGACCAGCAGCACCCACATGGCAGGGGCAAGCGCGCTCAGCACGCAGCCGGCGGCGAAGAGGAGGGCGGCCAGGGCCATCGGCCGGCGCAGGCCGAGGCGGAGCGCCATGAGCCCCGAGGCGGCGCCGGCGGTGATCGAGCCGATCTCGTAGAGGGCGATGGTCCAGGGCATGAGGCTGACGCCGCCGATCCCCGCGACGATCGCCGGCAGCATGGTGGCCACCAGGAGCCCGTCGGCCGCATGCAGCCAGACGCCGAGCCCGACGATGACGAGCGACGCCCGGTGCTGGCGGCCCAGTATCTCGCGCCAGCCGGCCTGCCCGCCATCCGCCGGGCCTGCGTCGCTCGTCACCCTGTCACCGCGGCAATCGTCGGCCGGCCACGCCGCCGCTCAGGCGAGAACGAAGTCGAACCGGCCCAGCCGCCCTTCGGGGCCGTCGCCGGCAGCCATGAGCAGGCTGGGATCGAAAATCCCGTCCCGCGCGTTGCCGGGCTCGCCCGGAAAATAGAGCTGCGTCGTGAGCACCCGGCCACCCGGCCGCTGCACCTTGAAATGATAATGCCGGGTGCGCCCCGGATAGAGGCCGGGAACGATGGTCCTGAACCACCAAACCCCCTGCTCGTCGGCAAAGCCGTGGCCGCGCAGGCGAAAGCCCTGGTTGTCGTATTGGCCGGCCTCGTCGGCGTGCCAGATCTCGAGTAGCGCCGCGGGCACGGGCACGCACTGCCGATCCAGCACGAGCCCGCCGATCAGGATCGGCTCGCCCCCCGGCGCATCGCCGGCGAGATCGTTCCGCAAGGGGGCATTCGGCGTGAAGTAGGGGCCTTCGGTCTGGGCCACGGTCGGCTCGTCGCCGTCGGCACAGGCCGAGGTCGGCGCCAGCTTCACGTCCCGGGCGCGGGCCACGCCACTGGCCAGCGGCAAGGCGGGGGCGGCGAAAAGGGCCGAGAGGACGGTCCGACGCGGCAACATGATGGTTCTCCCATGACGATGCCACGAACATAGTGCCCGGCAACGTCGCCGGCGAGGCGCCGCTCAGCCCTTGACCGCGCCGGCGGTCAGGCCCTGGACCAGATAGCGCTGGATGAAGGCGAAGAAAAGGCAGGCCGGGACGAGAGCGAGCACGGCAGCGGCCATCATCTGCCCCCAGTCCACCGAGAACTTCGAGACGAAGCTCAAGAGCCCCACCGGGAAGGTCATCTTCGCCTCGCTGTTGATCAGCATCAGGCAGAAGAGCAGCTCCGACCAGGCGGCGGTGAAGACGAAGCCGAGCGTCGCCCCCATGCCCGGCAAGGTGAGCGGCAGGATCACCCGCATGAGCGCCTGCGGCCGCGTGCAGCCGTCGATCATCGCCGCCTCCTCGAGCTCCTTGGGAATGCCCTCGAGGAAGGACTGCATGAGGAAGGTCGCAAAGGGCGTGTTGAAGGCCGTGTAGACGATGATCAGGCCGATCAGCGAATCGGTGAGGCCCAAAGGCGTCATCAGCCGGTAGATCGGTGCTATCAGCAGCACGAGCGGGAACATCTGCGTCAAGAGCATGATGAAGACGATGGCCGCCCGGCCCTTGAAGGCGAAGCGCGAGAAGGCGTAGCCGGCAGCGCTGGCGATGGCGGTGACGGCGATGGCGGTGCCGAAGGAGACGATCACCGAGTTTCTGAAGAAAGCCGGAAAATCACTCGCCAGCAGCACCTTGGCGAAGTTATCGAACGTGAACGAGGACGGCCAGAGCCGCACCCCCTCGGTATAGAGCAGGGCCTCCGGCGTCACCGCGATCTTGACCAGCCAGTAGACCGGAAAGAGGGCGACGACGAGATAGAGCAGGATGCCGAGCTTGTGCCCGAGGGCCAGGGCGAGCTGGTGGTGGAGCGGCCGCGTGAAGCTCGTCATGTCGTGCTCCGCATGAGCTTGCGCATCTGGTGGAGCAGCACGGCATAGAGGAAGAGCAGGAGCAGCAGCGCCATGGCGATCGCCGAGGCATAGCCGAAGTCGAGCTTCCGATAGGCGGTCGTGAAGATGTACGAGGGCAGGATCTGCGTGGCGTTGGCCGGGCCGCCATTCGTCATGACGATGATGAGATCGGCGAAGTTGGCGATCCAGATGGTCCGCAGCAGCACGGTGATGGCGATCATCGGGGCGAGATAGGGCAGCGTCACCTGGATGAAGCTCTGCCAGGCGGTGGCCCCGTCGATCGCGGCCGATTCGTACATCTCGTTCGGGATGGCCTGCAGCGCCGCGAGCAGCGTGATGGCGAAGAAGGGCACGCCGAACCAGACATTGGCGGCAATGGGCCCCCACATGGCGAGGTCGGGGTTGCCCAGGATGTTGTAGGGCTCCTCGAGGATGCCCATGGCGAAGAGCCAGTGCGGGACCGGACCGATCACCGGGTTGAGCAGCCAGGCGAAGGTCAGGCCCGAGAGGAAGGTCGGCACGGCCCAGGGCAGGAAGACCACGGCCTGGACCAGCCGCTTGCCCCAGAAGGCGCGGTTGAGCAGCATCGCGAGGCCGAGCCCGAAGAGGAACTGCAGCGCCACCGAGCCCACCGTCCACCAGACGGTGTTGACCAGGGCGACGCGGAAGTTCTTGTCGCCCATGAGGGTCTCGAAGTTCTTCAGGCCCACCCAGCCGCCGGCCAAGGGGTTAAGCAGGCGGATGTCCTGGAAGGCATAAGTGAAGCCGACGATCAGCGGCACGAACATGACGAGCCCGAGCAGCAGCAGCGCCGGCGAGAGATAGACCCAGGGCTCGAGCGCCAGGGCGAGCCGGCCGGTGCCCCGACCGGCCCGCCCCGTCAGGGGCCTCGCTACTGCGCTGCCAGCCACTTCTGCTGGGCCGGGGTCAGGTAGTCGGCCCACTCGGTGGCGACATCCTCGGCGGTGCGCTGGCCGAGCAGCGCCTCCTGGCCGCCCTGGATGGAGACGACGTCGGCGAAATAGCCGAACTCCTCGAGATAGGTGGGCATCGAGGTCGGCTCCCAGCGATCGTCGTTGATCTCGACGAACCAGCCCTCGAAGTTCGGCCCGGTGAAGAACGGATCCTGCTCCGCCCCCACATGGATCGGGATGACGCCGACGAATTTCGACCATTCGAGGTTCATCTCGCGCGACGACAGATGCGCGATCAGGTCGAAGGCGACGTCCTTGTGCTCCGAGTCCTGGAAGATCGACCAGCCGGCATAGCCGATGGTGGGAAAGGACTTGCCGGCCGGGCCGAGCGGCATGGGGGCGACGGCGAAGTCCTCCGCCGGCATCCGCTCCTTGATGGCGATCAGCGCATCCGGGTCCTGGTCGAGCATGGCGCAGGTGCCCGAATAGAAGCCGGCGACGATCTCGTTGAAGCCCCAGTTGACGCTGTCCCGGGGCACCAGGCCGTTCTGGTACATGTCGACGATGAACTGCAGGCCCTCGATCGCCTTGGGGTCGTCGAGCGTCGAGGTGCCGTCCTCGTTGAAGTACTTGTTCTCGCCCAGGAAGTTCAGCATCATCATGATGTAGCCGTTGGTCGCGCCCGGCCCGCCGCGCAGGCAATAGCCGTACTTGCCGTCGAGCTCGGCGATCTTGGCCGAATAGTCGTAGAACTCCTGCAGCGTCTGGGGTGCGCGGTCGAGCCCGGCTTCGGCGAAGAGCTTCTTGTTCCAGAACATGGCCCGAAGATAGAAGCCATAAGGGATCATGTGGGTCTGGCCGTTGATCACGCTGCCGAAGGCCTTCGTCGCGTCGGTCAGCTCCGCCGTGCCGTCCCACTCGGCGAGATAGGGCGTCAGATCGACGAGCTGGCCGGCATTGGCGTAGAGCGAGAGCCAACGGTCCGGCATCTCCACCACGTCCGGCGTCTGCCCGCCCTGCACCATGGTGGCGAGCCGCTCGAAGGCCTGGCCCCAGGGCAGGGACGTGATCTCCACCGTCACGCCGGGATTGGCCGCCTCGAACTGGTCGACCATGGCCCGCAACTGCTCGGTCCGGGGCGGGCTGGTGATCACCTCGACGAGGCTCAGTGTCTGGGCCGAGGCCCCGCCGGCGCTCGCCAGCAGTGCGATTGTCGCCGCCATCGTCAGCTTGCGCATGAAGTCCTCCCTTGCGCGATCGGTTGCACAAAGATGTGCGCGATTTGCCGCGTTTGGTCCAGCACGCGCTTGCGGCGCCCGTAGCCGCTAGCTCCGGCCCCCAAATTTATTCAATCAGATGGTTGACTATTAGGCAGGCTAGATCCATGCTCAACCACATGGTTGAACTTCACGCAGCGCAGCTCGATGCCGTCTTCCACGCCCTGGGCGATGCCACGCGGCGGCGGATGCTGCGCGAGCTCGCCGACGGCGAGGAGCGGACGGTGAGCCAGCTGGCAGCACACTTCGCCATCTCGCTCCAGGCGGCATCCAAGCATCTCAAGGTTCTGGAGAATGCCGGCATGGTCCGCCGCGAGGTGCGCGGGCGCACCCATCACTGCCGGCTCGACCCCGGGCCGCTGGCCAGCGCCCACGAGTGGCTGGCCTTCTACGAGCGCTTCTGGACCGACCGGCTGGACGTGCTCGAACGACTGTTGCGCGCCGAGAAGGCGCAAGAACCCAAGGGAGACGACCGATGACCGAGCTTGCCACCCTCGACCCCCATGGTGTCCTGATCGAGCCCACGACGCTCAGGATCCAACGCCTGCTGCCCGGCCCGATCGAGCGGGTCTGGGCCTTCCTCACCGAGAGCGATCTTCGTCGTCAGTGGCTGGCAGCTGGCAAGATGGAGATGCGTGTGGGGGCCCCCTTCGCGCTCACCTGGCGCAACCACGAGCTCAGCGACCCGCCGGGTGAGGTGCCCGAGGGATTCCCTGCCGAGCACAGCATGGCGAGCCGCATCACCGAGCTCGATCCGCCGCGCCGGCTCGCCTTCACCTGGCAGAACAGCGGCGACGTCTCGTTCGAGCTCGAGCCGCAGGGCAGGGAGGTGCTGCTCACCGTCACCCATCGCCGCCTGCCCGACCGCAACACCATGCTCATGGTCGGCGCCGGTTGGCACATGCATCTCGACACCCTGGTCGCCCGCGCTTCGGGGCAGGCGCCGGCACCCTTCTGGCCGGGCTGGCGCCGGCTGAAGGCCGAGTACGACCGGCGCCTGCCCGCCTGACGGCTCCCGCCATGCCGTCGATCATGCTAGGGACTGGCGCCTGACCTGGCGGCATGGCGGACCGGATGATCATGAGAGCAGAGCTGGAGGCGGGGCTTCTCCAGCGCTTCGAGCGCTATGTCCGCATCGACACCCAGTCCGATGCGGCCTCCACGACCTCGCCCAGCACGGCGAAGCAGCAGGATCTCCTGGGCCTCCTGCTCGGCGAGCTGCGCGGGATCGGGCTTTCGGATGCGCGGCAGACCGGTTACGGCGCGGTGCTGGCGACGATCCCGGCGACCGTCGCGACCGAGGCGCCAGCCATAGCCCTCCTGGCGCATGTCGACACGACGCCGCAGTTCACCGGCACCGGGGTGAAGCCGATCGTGCACCGGGCCTACCAGGGCGGCGACATCGTCCTGCCGGACGACCCGGCGATGGTGCTGTCGCCTACGGCCTTGCCCTATCTCGCGACCAGGGTCGGCGACGACATTGTGACGGCCAGCGGCACGACGCTGCTCGGCGCCGACGACTAGGCCGGCGTCGCGATCATCATGGCCGTGGCGCAGCATCTGGTGGCGAACCCGGACATCCCGCATGGGCCGGTGCGGCTCTGCTTCACGCCGGACGAGGAGATCGGCCGCGGCGTCCATCCCGACCTGCCCGCGGATCTGGGCGCCGTTGTCGCCTACACGCTGGACGGTGCCGAGCGGGGCGAGATCGTCTACGAGACCTTCTCGGCGGATGGTGCGGTGGTGAAGGTCCAGGGTGTTTCGATCCATCCCGGCTGGGCCAAGGGCAAGCTCGTCAACGCGCTGCACCTGGCGGCCAGGATCGTCGACACCCTGCCGCAGGTGACGCTGACGCCCGAGACCACCGACGGCCGCCAGGGCTTCATCCATTGCACCAGATGACCGGTGGCGCCGCCGCAGCGAGCTGCACTTCATCCTGCGCGACTTCGAGCTGGAGGGCCTGCGCGCGCATGGCGAGCTGCTCCAGAAGGTCTGCGCCACCATTCAGGCGACCGAGCCGCGCGCCCGGATCACCTGCGCGATCACGCCGCAATACCGCAACATGCGCTACTGGCTGGAGACCGACATGCGCCCGGTCGAGCTGGCGCGCGAGGCCTGCCGGCGGCTCGGCATCGAGCCCTTCTCGACGCCCGTCCGCGGCGGCACCGACGGCTCGCGCCTGACCGAGCTCGGCATCCCCACACCCAACCTCTTCACCGGCATGCAGGAGATCCACGGCCCGCTGGAATGGGTCAGCCTGCAGGACATGGCCTGCGCGGCCGAGCTCTGCGTCGAGCTGGCCCGGCTCTGGGGCGGGGAGGCGCGGGCGGCATAGCCGCCACCTTCGGCTACTGCCCGGCGGCGTCGAGCCCGGCCGCGGGTCGCCGATCAGCTCGGCCGGGTCCTCGAGCCCGACATGCAGCCGGACGAGCCTGGGCGAGACGCCGAAATCGACGAGGCTGTTGTGCTCCCCGCCTGCCGCAGCCCCACCGCGACCGGGAAGACGAGGCTCTCGTGGCCGCCCCAGCTCACGCCCAGGCGGAATAGGCGAAGCGTGTCGCAGAAGCGGGTGACGTCCACCTTGTCGCCGAGTTCGATGCTGAAGAGGCTCGAGGTCCCGGCGAGGCCCTGCCGGTTGCCGAGCCCCGGGTGGTTGACCTTCGCGACCTCCGGCCGCTCGCGGAGCCATCTTGCCACCTGTAGCGCGCTCGCCTCCTGGCGTTTCAGGCGCAGCTCCAGCGTGCGCAGGCCGCGCAGCAGGAGGAAGGCCTCGAAGGGGGCGAGCTTGCCGCCGAGGAAGGGTAGGTGAGGCGGTTGATGCGGTCCAGATGCGCACGGGCGCCGCAGACCACGCCGGCCACGGTGTCGCTGTGGCCGGAGATGTACTTGCTCGCCGAATGCAGGACGAGGTCGACACCGGACTTGTGCGGCTGCTGGAAGAGCGGCGTCGCCCAGCTGTTGTCGATGACGCTGACGGCCCCGGCCGCCCGTGCCAGGGCCGCCTGGGCGGCCACGTCGTGGGTCTCGAAGACGACGCTGGTCGGGCTCTCGAGATAGAGCAGCTTCGCCCCCGCGACGGCCCGCGCCACCGCATCGAGGTCCCGCCCGTCGACGAATTCGACGGTGATGCCGAGGCGCGGCAGGAGGCGGCGAAAGAGCCGGTACGCATCCGGGTAGCAGTGGCGCACCGCCACCATGCGGTCGCCCGCCTCGAGGAAGGCCAGGACCGTGCTGCTGATCGCCGCCATGCCGGAGGCGAAGCCGCGCGCCGCCGCGGTGCCCTCGAGGGCGGCCAGCTTCGCCTCGAAGGCCATGACCGTCGGGTTGTCGCCCCGGCTGTAGATCGCCTGCTGCCGCTCGCCGGCGAAGACCGCCTCCATGGCGGCCACGCTCTCGAAGGTGAAGAGCGAGGTCTGGTAGATCGGCGGCACCACCGGCCCGCCGGCGCCGAGATTGAACGCGGCGAGGTCGTCATGGGCAGAAGCGTGGCGGGTGCTGTCGGGTCGGTCACGGGCGGCTGGTCCTCAGCGGCGGCGAGGATCGCTCCTTAGCAGGGCGAAGGGGCGGCGTGCCATGGGCGAGGCCGGCGTCAGGGCCCCGGGCGAGCGGGCAGGATGCCGCTGATGACGCCCATGCCCGCCATGTCCCGGGCGGCGACCACGAGCATCGAGCCGGCATCGTGCAGCACCGCCTGCTCGAGCACGGCTTCCGGCACGCCGTGGCGGCGCAGATAGGCGAAAAGCTCGGGCGTGAGCTGCTCCGGCCCGTGGCCCGCCACCGCCGAGGCCAGCTCGACGGCGGGTGCTACCCGGTGAAAGCCGAAGACGGCATCCGCTTCCGCAAGCGTGGTGCGCGCCGCCACGGCGATCGGCACGCAGGCGCTCAGGCATTCGCCGCGCACCACCACGGTCAGCCCGTGCCGCTCGACGAAATCCGCGAGCTCGAGGGCGGGTGCGACGAGACCGCCCGGGCTGGTGATCTCGATGCGCGCGAAGGGCCGCTCGCCGCCTCGGCGGCGCGGAAGTCACGCATCAGGTTCGGCCCGAGCGGGCCCGTGATCCGGATGGTCCCGTCTGGCAGGGGTAGCAGTTTCGCGTCCGCAAAGCCGTCGAGCGCCAGCCTGATGGCGTGCAGGTCGCGGGCGACGAAGCCGCCGACGATGGCCGCGATGAAGGTGGTGAGCACGAGGTCGAGCAGGAGGCCGCCCGGGGTCTCCACGAGCGAGAAGAAGTCGTCGGCTGAGCGGGGGGCGAGCGAGTACCAGGCATAGGCCAGCAGCATGACGCCGAGCAGGCCGTTGATCGACGTGTCGATGGCGCGCGCGCCGTAGCGCCGCCAGGGCGCCACCGGCAGGGTCGACCAGCCGCGCTCGTCGCTGATGGCAGCCGGCGCCTCGTCGGGCTCCACGGGCTCGGGGTAGGCCCGCTCGACCGGCGGCTCGAGGCGAGGCGGGTCGAGGCCCTCCGACCGGCCCTCGTGAACGGCCTCGGCCATGGGCGCCCAGTCGATCATGCCGTTCCGCCAGACCGGCGTGGAGGGCAGGATCAGGTGGGCCCGCGCGAGCTCCAGCAGCCGTTGCCGGGTGAACGGCCCGACCGAGGTGCCGGCATCGTTGTAGTACCAGCGCTCTTCCGCCACGGCGGCCCCTTGCCCACGGGTGTCGACGAGTGATGGTGCCGGATTACGCCAACTCCCGGCGGGGTTCCAGCACGGCGGCCATACCGATGGGTGACTTGCGCCGCGACGGGCGCCGGCCTATCCGAGAGGCCTCGGCGACCCGGCGTCGCTCTCGAAGGATCAGGAGCACATGGACGGATCGGCGGGCGTGGCGCCCTTCGCGGCTGCCGCCATGCGGCGCGACGCGGCGACGTGGTACGGCTACCTGCTGCTCGGCTTCTTCACCTATCTCCTCAACATCCAGGGCAACATCCTGCCGTATCTCAGGGCCGAGCTCGAGCTCGGCTACCGGGCGGCCGCCCTGCATTCCTCGGCCATCGCCCTCGGCATGATCCTGATCGGGCTCCAGGGCGAGAGGGTGATCCGGCGGCTCGGCCGGGCGCGCGGGCTGGCCTTCGGCAGCTTCGGGGCGGCGCTCGCGGCGGTCGGCCTGTGCCTGGCACCGGCCGCCTGGGCCAGCATCGCCGCCTGCTTCGTCCTCGGCTTCTGCGGTGCCCTGATCGCCTCGGTGACGCCGGCCATGCTCGCCGACATCCACGGCCGGCACCGCGACCGGGCGCTCGCCGAGCTCGGTGCCGCCTGCTACGCCTTCGCCGTCATGGCGCCGCTCGCCATGGGTGGCTCGCTCGCTCTGGGCTTCGGCTGGCGGGGTGCCGTGCTCGCCGGCGTGGCGATCGGCATGCTGATCCTCCTCGTCGGCCGTGCCGCCCGGATTCCCGAAAGCGCCGTCACCGCCGACCGGCGCGGGCGCCTGCCGCCGATCTACTGGGTCTACTGGGTGCTGCTGGCGCTGGTCGTCGCCATCGAGTTCAGCGTGCTGCTCTGGGCGCCCGCCTTCCTCGAGGTCGTGGTGGGCCTCGCGCCGGCGACGGCGGCGAGCACCGCAGCACTCTTCGCGCTCGCCATGCTGGTCGGGCGGAGTGCCGGCAGCGCCGTGGTCGGGAGGATCGCGGCGCACCGGCTCTATGCGGGCGCCCTCCTGGTGACGCTCGCCGGCTTCGTTCCCTACTGGGCCGGCGCCGGGCCGGTGCTGGCGGTGCCGGGGCTCTTCGTGCTCGGCCTCGGCACGGCGCTGCTCTATCCCCTGACCCTCGGCCTGGCGCTCGAGGCGGCCGGGCCGAACGGCGTGGCGGCCAGCGCCCGGTTCATGCTGGCGATCGGCATGGCCATCCTGACGGCACCCTTCCTGCTCGGCGATCTCGCCGACCGGATCGGGCTCGAGGCGGCGCATCTGGTCATCCCGGCCCTGGCCCTCCTCGCACTCGCCGGGCTCGGCCTCGCCCGCTGGCTGGAGCGGCGGCTCGCCATCACCCGGCCCGGCGGCTGACAAGAAAAGGGCGGCCCGAGAGCCGCCCTGAGTTGGGGGGAGTTGCCTGACGAGAAGATCGCCGGCACCCGTCGCGGGTGCCGGCAACGGGAAGGCTCAGCAGTCGTAGTAGAGGACGAACTCGTACGGGTGCGGCCGCAGCCGGATGGGGTCGAGCTCGCTCTCGCGCTTGAGGGCGATGTAGTTCTCGATGAAGTCCGGCGTGAACACGTCGCCCTGGGTCAGGTAATCGTTGTCGGCCTCGAGCGCCGCGATGGCGTCGGAGAGCGCACCCGGGACAGTCGGGATCTCGGCCGCTTCCTCGGGCGGCAGGTCGTAGATGTTCTTGTCGATCGGCGCGCCCGGATCGATCTTGTTCTTGATGCCGTCGATGCCGGCCATGAGCATCGCCGAGAAGGCGAGATACGGGTTGGCCGACGGGTCGGGGCAGCGGAACTCGACCCGCTTCGCCTTCGGGCTGTTCGAGTACATCGGGATGCGGCAGGCGGCCGAGCGGTTGCGGAGCGACCAGGCGAGGTTGACCGGCGCCTCGTAGCCCGGCACCAGGCGGCGATAGGAGTTGGTGGTCGGCGCCGCGAAGGCGAGGATCGACGGCGCGTGCTTCAGCAGGCCACCGATATAATAGCGGGCCAGGTCCGAAAGCCCGGCATAGCCGGCCTCGTCGGCGAAGAGCGGCGTCGAGCCGTTCCAGATCGACTGGTGGCAGTGCATGCCCGAGCCGTTGTCGCCATAGAGCGGCTTCGGCATGAAGGTCGCGGTCATGCCATGCGCCCTGGCGGTGTTCTTGACCACGTACTTGTACTTCATCTGGTCGTCGGCCATGGCCAGGAGCGGCGCGAACTTCATGTCGATCTCGCACTGCCCGGCGGTCGCCACCTCGTGGTGATGGCATTCGACGGTCAGCCCGATCGACTGCATGATCAGCGCCATCTCGGCGCGCAGGTCGTTCAGCGTGTCGGTCGGCGCGCAGGGGAAGTAGCCACCCTTGGGGGGCACCTTGTAGCCGAGGTTGGGGCCCTCGTCGGTGATCGAGTTCCAGTGGCCCTCGGGGCTGTCGATCTCGTAGGTGCCGTAGTTGACACCCTGGCCCATGCGCACGTCATTGAAGACGAAGAATTCGGCCTCGGGGCCGAAATAGGCCGTGTCGCCGATGCCGGTGGACTTGAGATAATCCTCGGCCTTGATGGCGATGCCGCGCGGGTCGCGGCTGTAGAGCTCGCCGGTGACCGGGTCGGCGACGGCGCAGATCATCACCAGCGTCTTGTGCTTGGTGAACGGGTCGAGGAAGGCCGTGGTGACGTCCGGGCGCAGCAGCATGTCGGAGGCCTGGATCTGCGCGAAGCCGCGCACCGACGAGCCGTCGAAGCCGAGACCGTCCTCGATGTTGCCCTCGTCGAAGACCGCCGCCGGGTAGGAGATGTGCTGCCAGATCCCAGGC
This sequence comes from Geminicoccaceae bacterium, assembly GCA_041397945.1. Lineage (GTDB taxonomy): Bacteria > Pseudomonadota > Alphaproteobacteria > Geminicoccales > Geminicoccaceae > SLRI01. Next base: position 86,477 of record JAWKVR010000003.1, on the reverse strand, counting down.
ACGTCGATCAGCCTGAGATCGATCATCTCGACGCCGTTCTCCTTGGCGTACTTCATTACGTCAGCAGCCGACTTGCATCCCAGTGTCATGATCGAACCTCTTGTTGCACAATGGCGGGCCCGTTCTTGGCCCAGAGCCCTGGTTGGCGGCCGGCCGGTCGGGCCGGCGGCCGCATACGCTCGACGACCGGCGCCGACGCCGGCCCCCGGATCGCTCAGACGGCGTCGGCGCCGCGCTCGCCGGTGCGGATGCGCACCGCATCCTCGACCGGCAGGACGAAGATCTTGCCGTCGCCGATGCGGTCGTTCTTGGCCGATTGCTGGATGGCCTCGACCGCCCGGTCGACGATCGCGTCGTCGACCACCAGCTCGATCTTCACCTTCGGCAGGAAATCGACGACATACTCGGCGCCACGGTAGAGCTCGGTGTGCCCCTTCTGCCGGCCGAAGCCCTTGACCTCGGTCACGGTCATGCCCTTGAGGCCGACCTCCTGCAGCGCCTCCTTCACTTCATCGAGCTTGAACGGCTTGATGATCGCCTCGATCTTCTTCATGCCCTCGGGTCTCCTTCCGCCTTGCTGCGCGCCATGGTCACCGGCCTCCAGCCGCCCCGACCGCTGACGGTCGCACGACAAGGGACGCCGGAGGGCAGGCCCGCGACCTGCATCTCGTATCGGTGCCAACGAGTATGCACGGAGCGTGCCAGCCAGTTGGAGAGCACATCAGGGCGCGGCAGCGGTCAACCCGCAGGCGTTGTCAGCCTAAGAAAAAGGCAAAATGCCTTTTATTTGTGCAAACCGGCCGGCGTGGCGGGTGCTTGACGCCTTCGAGCCTTTGCGCCACATACCCCGCCATCTGATGGCGGGCGTAGCTCAGTTGGTTAGAGCGCCAGGTTGTGGCCCTGGAGGCCGCCGGTTCAAGTCCGGTCGCTCGCCCCACCAGCCTTTCCCACCTTGCCGTCGCCGCGGCTTCACCCGGGGCCGCGACATGTCTTGCGGTAGGCGTACATGCTGGTCCGATAAGGGAAGGCGACATCCTTGTCCCCGGCCAGCTCGGGCGTGCGCGAGATGAGCGCGCGCACCTCCCGCTCCACTTCTGCACGCTCATCTGCCGGCAGGCCCGCGATGAAGCTCACCGACAGCGTGCGCTTGAGGACCACGTCCGCGGCGCTGCCGACATGGGCGTTGCGCACCTGCCGCTCGCCGATGAACGCCAGGCCGGGTGCCGGAAAGGCGGCGCGCCATGCGCCCGTCCGGTAGCGGGGCGTGTCGCCCTCGCGGCGATCGGTGATCGCCGAAAGGGCCGCCACCCACGCCACATCCTCGTCCCGCACGTTCCAGATCAGGCCGAGCACGCCGCCGGGCACGAGCACGCGACGCATCTCGGCGACCGCTTCCGGCGTTGCAAACCAGTGGAAGGCTTGGGCGCAGACCACGGCGTCCACCGCAGAATCGGGGAGCGGGATGCTGTCTGCCGTTCCGGCGAGCGCCCTGACATCCGGAAAGGCCCGGACCAGCTGCTCCCGCATCTCGGCGATCGGCTCGAGCGCCATGATCGCGCAGCCCGTCTGCTGCAGGGTCGGGATGAACTTGCCGGTGCCGGCACCGACCTCCAGCGCCTTGCGGCCAGCGGCGAGGCCCAGCACCTCACGCAACCAGTCCACCGCCTCCGGCGGATAGCCGGGGCGCCCCGCCACATAGTCCGCAGCACCGGCATGATAGCCCTTCGACTTGTGGTGGATCTTCATGGCACCCCCTCGGCCCCGGCCGCATCACGAGCATTCGCGCCCGGGGATCTTGAACCAACACGGCACTGCCGCAAACGCCTTCGACGGCGGCGCGTCGCGCTCCGGCGAGTGCCACGACGTCCGGCCGGGGGGCGCGACTTCCGACGCCGCCGGCAATGGCCTATGAAGGGTGTCGACATTGCATCGCCGGGAACCGCCCATGCTCCGTCTCGTGCCTCTTTCGCCGTTCGGCATGACGGCGCTGCCCGCTCGCGCCGGCGCCCGGGCGGGAGCGCATCGGCGGGTGAGGGCGGACGCCGTCAGCGGCGCGACGACGGAACGACTGCTCGAGCTGCGCGGCGTCGCGAAGACCTTCCCGAACGGCACGGTCGCCCTGGCGGGTCTCGATCTCGATGTCGGCAGCCACGAGTTCCTCTGCGTGCTCGGCCCGTCCGGTTGCGGCAAGAGCACGGCCCTTCGCCTGATCGCCGGGCTCGCCGAGGTCAGCGGCGGCCGGCTGGCCTGGCCGAGCGGCAGCAGCGCCGGCGATATCGGCTTCGTCTTCCAGGAGCCGACGCTGATGCCCTGGGCGACCGTCTTCGAAAACGTCGAGCTGCCGTTCCGGCTGCGGCGGCGGCGGGGAGGGCGCGCGCAGGTCATGGAAGCTCTGGCCCTGGTCGGCCTCGCCGACTTCGCCGGGGCCTACCCGCGCGAGCTCTCGGGCGGCATGAAGATGCGGGTCTCGATCGCCCGCGCCCTGGTGACCCGGCCGCGGCTGCTGCTCATGGACGAGCCCTTCGCCGCGGTCGACGAGATCACCGGGCCAGGCTCAACAACGATCTGCTCGATCTCTGGGCCAGCCAGGGCTGGACGGTCGTCTTCGTCACCCACAGCGTCTACGAGGCGGTCTTTCTCGCGTCGCGGATCGTCGTCATGTCGCCACGGCCGGGGCAGGTCGTGGCCGAGCTCGCGATTGCCGAGCCCTATCCGCGCGAGGAGGCCTTCCGCCTCTCGGAGCCCTATCTCCGCTACTGCAGGGAGGTCTCCGCGGCCCTGCAGCGGGCCACGGGCCAGGGCTGATGGCAACGCCCATCGGGCAAGGGCCGGGCGAGCGCAGCGGGGAGGCGGCGGCACCCCGCGCACCGGTGGTCCGCCGCCTGGAGCGGCTGCTGCGCTGGGCCATGCCGCTCGGCCTCGTCCTCGTCGTCCTCGCCTTGTGGGAGCTGGGTGTCCGGTGGAACGAGACACCGCATTACATCCTGCCCGGCCCCATCCTCGTGGCCCGCACGCTGGTCGCCGACTGGCACACGCTCTACCCCTCGCTCCTGGTCACGCTCCGGGTCACCTTCTCCGCCCTCGCCGTGGCCGTCATCGGCGGTGTCGAGGCTCGCCGTGCTCTTCTCGCTCTCCCGGTGGGTCGAGCTCTCGCTCTTTCCCCTTTGCGTGATCCTCCAGGTGACGCCGATCATCGCCATCGCCCCGCTGATCCTGATCTATGTCGAGAACACGCACCTGGCCCTGCTGATCTGCGCCTGGATCGTCGCCTTCTTTCCGATCCCTGTCGAAGGTACCACGCTCGGGCTGAACAGCGCCGACCACAACCTCGTCGATCTCTTCCGCCTCTACGGCGCCAGCGCCCTGGCAGACGCTGCGCTTCTTGCGCCTGCCGGCGGCCATGCCCTACTTCCTCGGCGGGCTGCGGATCGCGGGCGGGCTGGCGCTGATCGGCGCCATCGTCGCCGAGTTCGCCGCCGGCACCGCCGGCACCGGCTCGGGCCTCGCCTACCGGATCCTCGAGGCCAGCTACCGGCTGAACATCCCGCGCATGTTCGCCGCCCTGTTCCTGATCTCGGTGGCCGGCATCCTGATCTTCCTCGCCCTGACGCTGCTCTCCCATCTCCTGCTCCGGAAATGGCACGAGAGCGCGGTGCGGCGCGACAGCTAAGGCAAATTCTCAAGAATAGATAGTTTAATTAATAAAAACAATAAGTTATCATCAAAATATGATGTTAAAAATTAATCGTGGGTAGCTGCAGGGCGCCATCGGCGGCGAGGGGGAAGAAGGGTTGTGCGCCACTTCCCAGTGGTGCCCGTCCGGATCGGCGAAATAGCCGGACGTGCCGCCCCAGAAGGCCTTGTGCGCCGGCTTGAGGATCCGCCCGCCGGCGGCCTCGGCCTGCGCCAGGACCTCGGCGACCTCCTCCGGGCTGCGCACGTTCTGGGCGAGGACGATGCCGGGTGTCGTCCATTTCCCGGCGATGCCGATCTCCTCGGCGAAGTCCTGCTCCGGATACAGGGCGAGGCCGAGCGCCCCGAGCTGGATGAAGACGATGTCGCCGGTGCTCGCCGACGATGCCGGCCAGCCGAGCCCGTCGACGTAGAAGCGGCGGGCGCGCTCCAGGATCGGCCACGCAGAGTGTCACCAGCGAAAGACGCGGCTCCATGGCCGGCTCCCTCGAGTTCGGTTACATGGCGAGCTTCGTGACCCTCGGGCCGTCGATCGTCGAGGCCGGCCATGCGGCCCTTCCGGCCGGGCACGAAGGCGATGATCGGCTCCCGCAAGGTGCTGCTCGTCACCGTTGTAGCGCAGCACCACATTGGCGTAGGTGCCGAGCAACAGCGCCCGACCGTGCTACTTTCGGCTGCGTATCAGTCGACCGCAAGCTGGAAGCGGTAGGGCGAGCTCGCCCCGCCCGCGACGATCTCGTGCATGCCGGGGCTCAGCGCCAGGGGCTCGATGCCGAGCCGCTCGCCATCGACCAGGGTGCCGAGGCGACTGCCGGGGTCGACCAGCAGGATGGTGTCGCCTTCGCGGAGGATGCTGAAGTGACGGCGCGACAGCCGGTAGGGCGGGGTCTCGTCGATGACCAGACGGTAAGCCGCCTTGTCGTCGTCGCCATCGCTGCCGCCGCGCCCGACGCTGAAGGGGAAGCTCGTGACCTGCAGGCCCCCCTCCGGCAGCAGGCCGGCAATCACGGTCGAGGCGGGCATGATGCGGACCGTTGCCTCGGCACGCGGCCCGTCCGCCTCCCGGCTGGCGCGCAGCCGCTCGAGGAACAGCCTGCCGGACAGCATCTCGACACGGGTCGGGCGGGTGGTGCGAAAGGTGAAGCGGCGCGGGCGCTCGGCCAGGACGTCCTTGTCACCCACATAGGCACCGTTGCTGTGCTTGCCGATGCGCACGAGGCCGTTGACCTGCTCGGCCAGCACCTCGACCTCGCCGTCGATGATCATGGCAACGGCGTCGCTCGGGTCGCCGGCCCAGAAAAGCACGGTCCCCGCCGCCAGCTGCTTCTCGATGAACGGTCGAACCTCGTCGGATCTCTGCAACAGTCGAGGACGCCAACCCATGATCTCGCCTTCTTCGCGCCTTCCGCTGTTTGGTCCGCCCTTATGACAGCGCCAGTTGATGTAGAAAATGTCGGGCAACTCTCAGTTGACGTCAACCCGAAAGACCGTACCCCGTGTCCTTGTCGGAACCGGGTGTGGTGTGGCGGTCGGGAGGGGGTGTTCGCCCGTGGCGCGAGGCGCCCGTCGCCCGCCCCACCGGGCGGCGGCGGCATCGCAAGTCGATCGAGAATCCGGCACGGCACAACCAGGCTCTCGGAGATCCGCGGCTCGCATGCTAGACTGTCAACGGAGACAAACAAAAGTCTCTGACCAAAAAGGGGAGCCCGACGGTGGCCGGGCCGATCGCGCTGGGCGACGCGCAGCTCGACCGTGTCACGGCCGGGGCTGGCATGTTGGCCGATCTCCTGGGGGTCGATCTCGCGTCCGCGGACGTCGGCGGCGGCATCACGCCGCTGAGCGACGGCGCGGCGGCCAACGCCTTTGCCCAGGTCTACTCCGAGGATCGCGGCCTGGTCGTCTCGCCCGGTGTGTCGGCCACGGCCGTCAGCGGGGATTGAGCCGGGGCCGCAGCGGGCGGGAAGGTGTCCCGCCGACCGGAAAGAGATCGGGCTTGGGTATCGGCTTTCGGCGCCCGGGTGGTAAGGGTGGTGCGCGCACCGGACTGCGCGAAACACATCACAAGGGAGCCACACCGATGCGAATTCTCCTTGCGAGCGCCTTTGCCCTGAGCGTCGTGACATGGGGCCCGGCCATGGCCGGGCCGGTCACGCTCGGTGACACCCAGCTCGATGGCATCACGGCCGCCTTTGGCGGGTTCTCCGGCATCGATCTGATCGAATTGCCCCCCGTCGACACGACACCGCCGACCGAGCCGGTCGAACCGAATCCCCTCCCGATCGACACCCAGCCCTATATCGACGCACTGGCAGCTTTCATCGCGTCGCAGCTGCCGACCATCATCGCCGACCAGCTGCCGTAGTCGCTGCGGCGGCCGGCAGGGCCGACAGCCGGGGGCACGCCCGTCTGTCGGCCCGCTGGAGCCGTGATCAAATAGCATTGACTAATGAATTAGTGAAGACTATTCGGTTTCCATGATCGCAACAGCACCCGTCGATGCCGTCATGCAGGCGCTCGCCGTGCCCACCAGGCGGGCGGTGTTCGAGCGGATCGTCCGCGCCGGCGAGCTCACCGTGGTCGAGCTGACCCGGGGCAGCGGCGTCACCCAGGGTGCGGTCTCCCAGCACCTCAAGGCGTTGAAGCAGGCGGGCCTGGTCGCCGAGCGCCCGGAGGGCCGCAACGTTCACTACCGCGCCCGGCCCGAGGGCCTCGGGCCGCTGGCCGACTGGCTCGGCCACTACGCCGCCTTCTGGCCCGACCGGTTCGCCGAGCTGCGCGCCCTCCTCGAGGAGATCGAGCCATGAACGACGTCGCCGCCGTGACCCGGGAGGTCGTGGTCGAGGAGGAGTTCCCGCACGCCCCGGCGACGATCTGGAAGACGCTCACGACGGGCGAGCTGATCGGCCGCTGGCTGATGGCGCCCACCGGCTTCGCGCCGGTGCAGGGCAGGCGCTTCACCTTCCAGACCAGGCCCGCCGGCGCCTGGGACGGCGTCATCCACTGCCAGGTGCTCGAGGTGATCCCGAACGAGCGCCTCGCCTATAGCTGGCGGGGCGGGCACGCGACGAACGAGGGCTACGGCGCGCCCCTGGACACCGTCGTCACCTGGACGCTCACGCCGACCCCCAATGGCACGCGCCTGCGCCTCGTCCATGCCGGCTTCGTCGTGCCGCGCAACGCCTCCGCCCTCGAGACCATGGGCAAGGGCTGGAGAAAGGTCGTCCCGAGCCTCGGCGACATCGCCGCCGGGCAGGGCCGACCGGCAGACTGATCGACCGATTGCCCCCCGAAGGAGAGGAACATGAGCGACGCCTATACCGGCGGCTGCGCCTGCGGTGCCGTCCGCTACACGATCGCCGCCGAGCCGATCTTCGCCAACCACTGCCAGTGCCGCGACTGCCAGCGCGCCAGCGGCACCGGCCACGCCTCCTACCTGACCTTCCCGTCACGGGCGCAGGTCGAGCTGACAGGTGCCGCAACGCACCACGACCTGGTCGGCGACAGTGGCAAGGTGAAGACCCACGCCTTCTGCCCCGCCTGCGGCTCGCCGGTCTATCTCACCCTCAGCGCCATGCCCGACCTCTTCGCCGTGCACGCCGCCAGCCTGGACGACCCGGGCCGCTTCGCCCCGCAGGTGGTCACCTACGCCAGCGCCGCCCCCGCCTGGGACCACCTCGACCCGGCCCTGCCGAAATTCGCGAGGATGCCGCCGGCCTGAAGCGCGACCCGGGCGCCCGACGACAGAAAGAAGAGCGGCCCCGGGCGAACCCGGGGCCGTAGTTGAGGAGAATACAAGAAAAGAGACGTCCCGCTGCCCACGGGTACGCCATGCGACCCCTAGCTGCAGCCCGTGGTGCTGCCGCAGGTGTCACATTTCAGGCAGGTGCCGTTGCGCACCAGCGTGAAGTTGCCGCAAGCCGAGCAGGGATCGCCCTCGTAGCCCTGGAGGCGGGCGATTTCCGCCTGCTGGCGGCGGCTGTCTCGTGAGATCGTGGTGACCGCGGCCCCGCCGGACGCCGCAGTGGCCCCCGAGCCGGCGCCGCCACCGGCCTGGCGCGAGCCGCCGGCCGGCGCTGTCGGCTCGACCACGGCACCGCCGCCGGCGAGCAGGCGGAGATTGCCGCGCACGAAGCCGGCGGACGCGATCTGCGCCACGTTCTCGCCCATGTCGCCTTCCTTGGTGCCGGCGCCGATGGCGTCGTGGCGCAGCTCGGCGGGGTCGACATTGGCGAGGTCGGTACGCTCCAGATAGGAGATGGCGAGCTCGCGGAAGATGTAGTCGAGCACCGAGGTCGCCATCTTGATCGTGTCGTTGCCCTGGACGATGCCCGAGGGCTCGAAGCGGGTGAACGAGAAAGCCTCGACGAACTCCTCGAGCGGCACGCCGTATTGCAGGCCGATCGAGACCGAGATGGCGAAGCTGTTCATCAGCGAGCGGAAGGCGGCACCTTCCTTGTGCATGTCGACGAAGATCTCGCCGAGCGCCCCGTCGGCATACTCGCCGGTCCGCAAGTAGAGCTTGTGGCCGCCGACGATGGCCTTCTGCGTGTAGCCCTTGCGCCTGGACGGCAGCTTCCTGCGGCCGTTGACGAAGCGCTCGACCACCCGCTCCGTCACCTCGACGATGCGCTCGACCTGCGAGCGCGCGGCCGAGTCGTCCTCGGCCTCGTCCTCGATGACGTCGGCCAGCATCGAGGAGAGCGGCTGGCTCAGCTTGGAGCCGTCGCGGTAGAGGGCGAGCGCCTTCACGCCGAGCCGCCAGCCCTCGAGATAGGCCTCGCGGCAATCCTCGACCGTGGCCCGGGCCGGCATGTTGATGGTCTTGGAGATCGCCCCCGAGATGAAGGGCTGGGCCGCCGCCATCATGCGGATGTGGCTCGACGCCGAGAGATAGCGCTTGCCGATCCGCCCGCAGGGATTGGCGCAGTCGAAGACCGCGAGATGCTCGTCCTTCAGCTCCGGCGCGCCCTCGATCGTCATGGTGCCGCAGCAGAAGGCGTTGGCCTGCTCGATCGCGTCCCGACTGAAGCCGAGCGCCTGCAGCATGTCGAAGCGCACGTCGCCGAGCTGCGCGTCGGTGAAGCCGAGCACGTCCCGGCAGAACGCGTCGCCGAGCGAGAAGCGGTTGAAGGCGTAGCGGATGTCGAAGGTGGTCGGCAGGCCCGCCTCGAGCTTCTTCAGCACCTCGTCGGTGAAGCCCTTGGCGCGCAGCGCCGCGTGGTCGATGCCGGGGCTGTGCTGCAGCGTGCCGTGGCCGACGGCGTAGCGGGTGATCGCCTCGATCTGCGCCTTGCTGTAGCCGAGCGTGGCCAGCGCCTGCGGCACCATGCGGTTGATGATCTTGAAGAACCCGCCGCCCGCCAGCTTCTTGAACTTGACCAGCGCGAAGTCGGGCTCGATGCCGGTGGTGTCGCAGTCCATCACTAGGCCGATCGTGCCCGTGGGTGCTATCACCGAGACCTGGGCGTTGCGCACGCCATGCGCCTCGGCCATGGCGACGGCCTCGTCCCAGGCACGCCGCGCCGCCAGGACCAGGGGCTCGGACGGGCAGTGGGCGGCGTCGAGCGGGACGGGCAGGGTGGCGAGATCCTCGTAGTCACGGGCCTCGCCATGCGCGGCACGGCGATGGTTGCGGAGCACGCGCAGGGTGGAATCGCGGTTCGGCGCGTAGCCCGGAAAGGCGCCGAGCTCGGCCGCGAGCTCGGCCGAGACCCGAGAGGCGACGCCGGTCATCAGCGCCGTGATCGCACCGCCATAGGCGCGCCCCGCGTCGCTGTCGTAAGGAATGCCCGACGCCATCAAAAGCCCGCCGAGATTGGCGTAGCCGAGGCCGAGCGTGCGGAACCGGTAGCTCAGCTCGGCGATCCGCGCCGCCGGGAACTGCGCCATCATCACCGAGATCTCGAGCACCAGCGTCCAGAGCCGGACCGCATGCTCGAAGTCCGCGACGAGAAAGCCGCCATCGGGGCTGCGGAACTGCATCAGGTTCAAGGACGCGAGATTGCACGCCGTGTCGTCGAGGAACATGTACTCGGAGCACGGGTTCGAAGCGTTGATGCGGCCATCCGCCGGGCAGGTGTGCCAGTCGTTGATGGTGGTGTCGTACTGCACGCCGGGATCGGCGCTGGCCCAGGCGGCGAAGCAGATCTTGTCCCAGAGCGCCCTGGCCCGGACGTTCTTCGCCACCTTGCCCGAGATGCGGGCGGTGAGCGGCCATTCGCGGTCCTGCTGCACGGCCTGGTAGAAGGCGTCGCTGATCCGCACCGAGTTGTTCGAGTTCTGCCCGGCCACGGTCAGATAGGCCTGGCTGTCCCAGTCGGCGTCGTAGACCGGCACCTCGACCGAGGTGTAGCCCTGCGCCGCGAGCAGGATGGCCTGCTGGATCGAGCCCTCGGGCAGGAGCGCCTTGCGCGCGTCCCTGATGGCGCGCTTGAGGTGCGGGTTGGCGAGCGGGTCGCAGCGCTGCGCCGCCGGCACGTCGGCCGCCCCGTGGCAGGCCTCCATGATGGCGTTGGCATGGCGCTGCAGCAGCCGGGAGCCCGCGACCAGGGCCGCCACCTTCTGCTCCTCGGTGACCTTCCAGTCGATGAAGGCCTCGATGTCGGGATGGTCGACATCGACGATCACCATCTTCGCCGCGCGCCGCGTCGTGCCGCCCGACTTGATGGCGCCGGCCGCCCGGTCGCCGATCTTGAGGAAGCTCATCAGGCCCGAGGACCGGCCGCCACCGGAGAGCCGCTCGCCCTCGCCGCGCAGGTTGGAGAAGTTGGTGCCGGTGCCGGAGCCGTACTTGAAGAGCCGCGCCTCGCGCACCCAGAGATCCATGATCCCGCCCTCGTTGACGAGGTCGTCCTGGATCGACTGGATGAAGCAGGCATGCGGCTGCGGTCGCTCATAGGCCGAGGTCGAGGCCTGCACCTTGCCGGTCGCCTCGTCGACGAAGAAATGGCCCTGCGCCGGGCCGTCGATGCCATAGGCCCAGTGCAGGCCGGTGTTGAACCATTGCGGCGAGTTGGGCGCCGCGTACTGCCGCGCCAGCATGCAGCGCAGCTCGTCGTAGAAAGCCTGCGCGTCCGCCTCGGTCGAGAAGTAGCGGCCCTTCCAGCCCCAGTAGGTCCAGGCGCCGGCCAGCCGGTCGAAGACCTGCTTCGCACTGGTCTCGCCGGTGGTGCGCTCGTCCTCGGAGAGGGCGGCCAGCGCCGCCTCGTCGGGCACCCGGCGGCAGAGCCACGCCGGGACGCCCTTCTCCTTCACCGGCTTCAGCCGGGCCGGGACGCCGGCCTTGCGGAAATATTTCTGCGCCAGGACGTCGATGGCGACCTGCGACCAGCCCGCCGGCACCTCGAGCTCCGTCGCCGCGAACACCACCGACCCGTCCGGGTTGCGGATCTCGCTCGAGGCGGAACGGAACGCGATCGCCGCATAGGGCGATGCTCCGGCTTTGGTAAAGGCCCGCTCGATCTTCATCGACACCGATCTCCTCGTCGCTGCGAGACTAAGATGTTCTCGTCTCGTTCGTCAAACCTGCCTGCAGGCGCCCGCCGTCTGCGCGAGGGTTCGTCGATCAGCGCCGATTGATCTCAGGATCATTCAACGCTTAGTTTAGAACCGCCCGCGCCGAAGCACAACAGGAAGCCTGCGCCGGGGCGGCTCGGGTGTCGAAAAACCTCGACGCACCGGGGTGCCCACGCCTGCAACTCGCCGCTCCGGCTAGTGCCTGCCGCCCTCGAGCGGCGGCCAGCACAGCCTAGCCTGACCAGATATACGAACTCACTGGGCTCCCACAACAAGATATTGTGGTCCGAGCGAGCTTTCGACCCGGAAGCTGACGGGTGTTGCCGGTCTGCCATTGCGGCAATGGCCAGGGCCGAGGGCGCGAACTCGCCTTTCCCGCGAGAATGGCTCAGGCGGGCGCTGACTTCATGGCCCGCTCAGCACCCCTCAGCGACCGTGCCGGCGCCGCTGGAGAAACACCGCCCAAAAATCTGTGGACAAGTCGGGAGAAGGGGTGAATGGCGTTCCTGCTTCGTTCGATTGATGCCGACTGAGTGTCATGATGGACGCTCAATGCGCGCAACGTTCCCTTCTTATCCACAGCTTGTGCTTGTCCCGGCTTGTCCACAGGTGCCCGTTATCCACAGGCAATCCCGCCCGAAACTTGTCCACAGCTCGTCCACCGGGCGGCCGGCCTGCGCTGCCCCGCCGCCGCCGGGCGTCGCTTCGTCGCTGGACGGGCGGGGCGTTGCTGCGCATAAGGAGGGTGCGTGCGGACGGCGCCCGGCCGTTGCTGCCGTCGCCATCCCCGATCGACCATCCCCGGTGCGGAGACCCTGCTCGTGTCCTTCCTCAAGTGGCTCACCGACAACCGTCTCGGCACCCACCTCTTCACGCGCCGGCAGGGCGAGCGGGTCGGCGAGGACGCGGCGGGCAATGTCTACTATCGGCGTGCCGGGGCCGCGGACTGGCGCGACGAGCGCCGCTGGGTCGTCTATGCCGGGGACGGCGAGCTCGAGGCGAGCTCCGTGCCGGCCGGCTGGAACGCCTGGCTGCACAAGAATCGCGAGAAGGCGCCGAGCGAGCAGCCGCTCGAGGAGCGCTTCTGGGAGAAGCCGCACGCCGCCAACCCGTCCGGCACGGCCGGGGCCTACCTGCCGCCGGGCCACGAGCGGCGCGGCGGGCGGCGCGACCGGGCGACCGGCGACTATGAGGCCTGGCGCCCCTGAGCTGCCTGCCGGCTGAGCCGCCGCTCAAGCACCTCAACCCCGGATCAGCCCGGCTGATTCCCTGTGGATAAGCTCGCGGAAAACCCCGCGTCTTCACGCTTTCTTCATCCACCTCGGCCAGTCTCGGCCGATCCGTGCAGCATGGGGAGCGGATGGCGGTGGACGCGCGGCAAAACGAGACGGCCGGCGGGGTCGGCTTTCTGCGGCAGTTGTTCGCCGAGCGACCGGCGGCCCCCGCGCCACCGGGCGACCCGCTCGGCGACGCGACGCTGCTCGCACTCCGCCGCCACGGCATCCGGCTGACGCCGGAGGCGTTCACGCTCTGGTATCGGCATCTGGCGGGCGAGCGGCCGGACCTGTCCCGCCGCCTGAAGGATCTGGAAGCCCGCGGCGAGGCCTTCGACGCGAGCCTGATCGGCGCACTCCACGAGCGCTATTTCGGCGCCGACCAGGCCGCCCTCCTGGTCGCCGAGGCGAGCCGCAACGCGCTTCGGCTGCTGGCCCGGCTGGAGGAGGATCTCGCCGGTGCCGAGGCCGAGGCCGCGGCACGGGCGGAGCGCATCGGCCGGCTCGGCCACAAGCTGGAGGCGCCCTCGGGCGGTGCCACGGATGGCGCTGCGCCGTCGCCCTCGACCGCGGTTTCACCCTCGGCGGAGGTGCATGCCCGCTACGCGGAGATCAGGGCACTCGTCGTCGAGCTCGCCCGCGAGACCGACGGCATGCGGCTGGCCGCCGGCCGCCTGCAGCGCCGGGTGGTCGAGGGGGCCGCCGAGATCACCCAGCTCCGCGCGGCGCTCGGGGTGGGCGAGGGGGCCGACGAGATCGACCCGGTGAGCGGCGTCGCCAGGCAGCGGCGGCTCGAGCGGGCGCTGGAGCGCGCCGTCGTCGCGGCCGAAGCGGCCGGGCGGCCTTTGGTCTACATGATCGTCGACCTCGATCGTTTCGCCGCCTTCAACGAGGCGTGCGGCCGCCGGCTCGGCGACCTCATGCTCAAGGCGGTGGCCCGGCAGATCGGCCTCACTCTACGGCGCCAGGACATGGTCGGCCGGCTCGAGGGGGCCGCCTTCGGCGTCGTCCTCGTCGACACCGGGCTCGATGACGGCACCGCCCTGGCCGAGCGCCTCTGCCGCGACATCGCCGCCCTGACCCTCGAGACCGGCGGGACGGGCACCGACATCCCGGCCGTCACGGTCGCGATCGGCGTCGCCCTCTCGCATCCGGGCGAGCCCCTGCAGCGCCTCGTCGGCCGCGCCGACCGGGCTCGCCGGCAGGCGAGGGAAGCCGGCGGCAACCGCACCCTCTCCGAGCGCTCCATCGCCGTGGTCGGCCGCCCCAAGGCCTGAGCCCGGCGCTCGCAGCGCGCCGGCGGTGCCGCCGGCGTCCCGGGTTGTCGCGGAATCTGCGACAATCGGCTCGAGGCTGTACGCAGATGCTGCGACTCGTTATGGAAAATCGTCGCATCATACGCGACAAAGATCCGGCAGGTCGCAGATTCTGCGACAGTTTTCCCGGCTTGTCGCACGAAATGCGACAGATCCCGACGAACAAACCCACCAGATCGACGAACAAACCCACGGAATCAACGATCGAACCCAGCGTTTCGACGAACGAACCCGAGCTTTTGCAAACGAACCCGGGAACCGCCAAGTGCTTGCTGAAAAACGAAGTTTTGCCGTTCCGGCAGGCTTTTCCCTCGGGCGCCGACCCGCCAGATCCGTGTTTTGCCGAACCAACCCGGGCACGCTTGCGCGTGGCCGTGAAATAGGGTATAAGTCCTATAGCTGGCTCGCCTCGCGACCGGATAGGGTCACCTGCCGGCGCGCCTTTCATCGGCGATGGGGCCCATCGCAGCGGGGTGGGGCCGTCCGGTGATCGTCAGGGCGTGGTGAGGCGCAGGGTCAGGTCGTCGCGGGCCGCGGCGGCTTCGGCGAGCGTGCGGGCGATGGCCTCGTAGTCGGCGCCGAGTGCCCGCCGGGCGTTCTCGGTCAGGCGCCAGTCGATGGTGACGGGACCTTTGAGGTCGGTGGTCAGGACGTCGAAGAGCGCGTCGAGATTGGGGCGGAAATGCGGCGGGAAGGCGAGCTCGCTGGCGAGCCGGGCCAGCACCGCCCGCTTGCTCCGCTGCCGGCCGTCGAGGCGGGCGGTGGTCATTGCTGCTCCTCCTCGCCCGTCGCCTCGGCCGGGATCTCGTAGAAGGTCTCGTAGTGATCGACGGTGACGAAGATCAGGCCGTCGCTGGAGAAGACCAGCCGGTGGGCGCCGCGCCGGCCGCAGTCGAAGTCGAGGTCGGCCTCGTACCAGCGTCGGCCCCGCCGGTCCGGCAGCCGGCCCTCGCGGTTGCCGAAGCGGTCGCCGCCGATCACCCGGCCGGGTGCCGTGCGACAGAGATCGTCGCCCGGCCGCCAGCCGAGATCGCGCGCCTCGCTCTTGGTCACGTAGTAGGCCGGCAGGTCGCCCTCGCGCCGCAGGGTTTCCACCGTCTCCGCGAAGCCGTAGGCGTCCTCGAGGCCGAGCAGCAGCGCCAGGCTGCGCAGCGTCTCGCCGTCGGCGAGCGCGCTGCCGAAGAGGAGGCAGGAGGTGACGAGGAAGGCGGCAAGGCGCCTGAGCATCGGGGCCTCCCGGTCAGCGGGCGCGTCGGCGATCGGGGTTCCCTGCCGGGGGCGGCACAGCCTGGCCCGGAAGGCGGCCCGTCACGGGAAGGTGACGCCGACGATGGAGCCCAGATCCTCGAACTCGAAGGGCTGGTCGGGGCGGATGGTGACCTGG
Organism: Geminicoccaceae bacterium; assembly: GCA_041397945.1. Taxonomy (GTDB): domain Bacteria; phylum Pseudomonadota; class Alphaproteobacteria; order Geminicoccales; family Geminicoccaceae; genus SLRI01. The sequence continues at coordinate 71,295 of JAWKVR010000003.1, read as the reverse complement.
GCGAGGCGACGATTCGGCACTGCACCGACACTCTCCTCGGTGCGGCGCAGGCTGGGGCGGAAGTCGATGCTCTCGACCTGGCCGCGCAAGCCCTCGGCCCGGCCGGGCACGTCGATCAGCGCCAGATCGCCGACCGCGAGCCGGCTCGCCTGCTCGAACGCCACCTGGGCGCGGACCAGCAGCGGCTGGTTGGCGGTGACCAGCACGGCCACGTCCTCGCCCTGCTGGGTGAACTGGCCGGGCATGACGAGCCACTCGTAGAGCACGCAGTCGCAGGGGCTCGCCAGATGCACGAAGCGCCCGTCGGCCGTCTCGATGCGGGCGATCGGCGTGCCGGGCTGGAGGATGTTGGGCAGGGTGGCCGGCGTCAGGATGCCCGCATCGGGGGCCCTGAGGCGGACGACCGGCGTCTCGATCACCGCACTCTCCGCCCGCACGGTGAAGAAGCGCTCCTGGACCCCGGTGAAGATGAGGGCAGCGAGGCCGAGGGCAGCCACGCCGAGCAGCGCGTAGCCGGCGATCTGCTTGATGCGGCGGCCGAGCCCCTCGGCCTCGGCATAGGGGTTGTAGGGCAGGCCGCGCTCGCGCACGGCGGCCGAGTTCTCGCGCCCGGCAATGGCCAGGATGTCGCCGCCGCTGACGATCTCGCCGAGAGATAGGCGTCGACCAGATAGCGGAAGAGGGCGAGCTGCCCCTTGCTCAGGCCGAGGAACCGGCAGCCGAAGCGCGTGCCCTCCTCGAGGATGTAGACCATCTGGCAATCGAGCCGGAGCGAGACCTCGAAGTCCTCGAAGGGGAAGATCAGCCGGACGGGAAAGCGCTCGCCGGGCTGGCGCGAGGTCATCTCGGAGAAGATGCCGAAGCCACCCATGGACCAGTCGTCGACGGTGAAGGACGAGCCGTCGATCTCGACATTGATCGGGATCTTCAGCCGGACGTGCTGGCGATGGACTTCGGCCTCGTGGACGACCTGTGGCTGCATGGAGCGTTCCAGAATACCGGCGGGTTCAGAAGAGGCGGGCGATGGTCAGGGCGACCCTGCTGGGCGACGGTGCCTCCAGCAGCCCGGTGAAGACCGCCACGGCGAGGATCAGGGCGAGCATGGCGAGCGCATGGGTAAAGTGTGAAAGCGTCGCCTGCAACCGCCCGCTGAACCCGGCCGGGGCCGGCGCCACGATCCCTGGCGCGTCCAGCTCTGGCGGTGCGGATGGAACAGGACCCAGGTCTTGACCATGGCGCCGTAGACCTGGCTGTAGAGGATGAGCACGGGGAAGAGCGTGCCGATGCGGTCGCGCACGCCGAGCAGCAGGAGCGACTGCAGGAGGCGCGTGGTCATGACCCAGATGGCGTAGGCATAGAGCACGACGGGGCCGGTGGCGAGCAGGAGCGCCAAAGCCGAGAGCGGCAGCAGCAGCGGCGTCCACATCGAGATGCGCTGGTCGATCAGGCACCACCAGGGAAAGAGGCCGACCCGCCGCGGCCCGAGTGCGATGGCCCGGCTGCTGGCGCGCAGCATGTTGCCGAACCAGCGGCGCATCAGCCGGGTGGTGGCGATCAGAAAGCGACCGTCCGGCGGGTCCTCGAGGGTGAGGATGCGCACGTCCGGGACGTAGAGCATGTCCCAGTTGCGCTGCAGCAGCCAGAACCAGGTCGACTTGTCGTCGCCGGTGAGCAGCGGGATCCGCCCGAGGCGCCAGTGCTCGATGCTGTCGTCGCGCAGGGTGGCGATGAAGGTCGGGTCGGTGGCGATCCGCACCCGGAAGAAGGACATCCGCCCGGTGAGGGTGAGCAGCTTGCGCGACAGGCCCATGGAGCACATCAAAAGCTGCCGCTGGGCGAAGCGCAGCATGTACCACTGGCGCAGCAGCACACCGCTCTGGATGACGGGCTCCTCGTCGGTGGTCAGGGCACCGATCTCGGGCAGCAGGCGAAAGAATGGCAGGCATCGCTCGAACGTGCCCGGGATCAGCACGGTGTCGCCGTCGACCAGGGCGACGATGGCGTCGTTGGCCGGCCGGCTGCGGGCCACGGCGCGCAGCGCCACGGCGAGGCTGTGCCGCTTGCCCAGCGCCGGCGTGCGCACGAAGATCAGCCGGACATGCTCGGGCGGCGCCATCGAGTAGAAGAGCTGCTTGATGAAGCGCTGGTCGGCCATCTCGATCACCGAGGCCACGATCGCCACCGGGCCGTCGTGCTGGCAGGCCTCGGCGATCGCGCCGCGATAGACGGTCGCGGTGGTCTCGGCGCGAATGCGAAAGCTGGTGACGACGATGAAGACCTCCGGGCCGGCCCGCGTCTCGTCAGTCCGGTCGTCGGCGCCGTCGGCGGCGGGCGCCGGCAGCAGCGCCATGGCGCGCCGGCGCAGGCCCGGGAACTCGATCCGCTTGTAATACTGGGCCCTGAGGAAGTGCATTGCACCCCAGCCATAGCGCCAGATGCCGATCACCCCGATCACCACGAAGAACGGCCGGTTGGCCGGATCGAGGAGATCCAGAGGCGCGTGCAGCAGGAGTGCCGCCAGGCCCATGAGGTAGATGATGAGGAACATCAGGGTCGGTCGTCGCCTCGATCGCCGGAACGGCGGCCATTCCGCCACGCAGGGAACGACCCGCGCGGATCGATCATAGTACGAAGGAGGTTAACCGTTTCCGCACGCTGTGCCGAATTGCGATAGCCCCAAGGCGGCCGGCCGACAAGCGCCCAAAGGGACGCGCGGCCATCGGGCGCCCTTTCGCTTCCGGCCGGGCGCCGGTAGTCTCGCGGGCAAGGGCGGGTCCACAGCACCATAGGCGAGGCCACATGAACAGCGGCAAGCGCATCCTGATCGTCGACGATGACGAGGCGTTCCGCGGCGAGCTCGCCGAGCAACTCGGCCTGCACGAGAGTTGCGAGGTGTTGCAGGCAGGCACCGGCAAGGAAGGCCTCGAGCTCGCCAGAAGCCACCCGCTCGACGCGCTGATCCTCGACGTCGGCCTGCCCGACACCGACGGGCGCGACCTCTGCCGGCTGATCCGCAAGGCCGGGATCAAGGCGCCCGTGATCATGCTGACCGGCCACGACAGCGACGCCGACACGATCCTCGGCCTGGACAGCGGCGCCAACGACTATGTCGGCAAGCCGGTGCGGCTCGGCGTGCTCATGGCCCGCCTGCGCGCCCAGCTCCGGCAGTTCGAGCTCTCCGACGACGCCACCTTCCAGATCGGGCCCTATGCCTTCAAGCCGGCGGCGAAGATGCTGGTGACGGCCGCCGGCAAGAAGATCCACCTCACCGAGAAGGAAACCGCAATCCTCAAGTACCTCTACCGGGTGGGCGATCGGGCGGTGGCCCGCGACACGCTGCTCGACGAGGTCTGGGGCTACAACGCGGCGGTGACGACGCACACGCTGGAGACGCACATCTATCGCCTGCGGCAGAAGATCGAGCCGGTGGCCGGCGAGAACACGCTGCTCCTGACCGAGCCGGGTGGCTACCGACTGGTCCGCTGACCGGCGGCCACAATGGGCGCCGGGTGGCCGGCAAGCGCGAGCCGCGGTCCTGATCGCGCCGGGATTGCCCAATAGTTGGGCAAGATTGACAGCCCCGCGACGGGCTTGCCATGTTCGTCGGACCCGAGCGTCGCTTGCCGGCGACGCCACGAGGAGGGACGGCGATGTTCGACGAGATGCACGGGCTCGACGCCAGCTGCCGGCCGGCCTATGCGGTGGTGGAGGACTGGCTGAGCCGGACACCGCCGGATTTCCTGGCCCGCAAGGAGCGGGAGGCCGAGGCGCTCTTTCGCAAGATCGGCATCACTTTCGCGGTCTATACCGAAGGTGGCGACCCCGAGCGGCTGATCCCCTTCGACATCATCCCGCGCGTCCTCGACGCCGGCGAGTGGGATCGTCTGGCCAGCGGCCTCGAGCAGCGCGTCAAGGCGCTCAATCGCTTCGTCCACGACATGTATCACGACCGCGAGATCATCCGTGCCGGGACCGTGCCCGAGCGGCTGGTCGAGGGCAATCCGTGTTTCGAGCGGAAGATGGTCGGCGTCGACGTGCCGGCCGACGTCTACACCCACATCGCCGGCATCGACATGGTGCGCACCGGGCCGGACGAGTTCTACGTGCTGGAGGACAACTGCCGCACGCCGTCCGGGGTCTCCTACATGCTGGAGAACCGCGAGGTGATGATGCGCCTCTTCCCGGACCTCTTCGCCCGGCAGGCGATCCAGCCGGTCTCGCACTACCCGGAGGAGCTGCTCACCACCCTGCAGAGCGTGGCGCCGCCGAACTGCCCGGGCGACCCGGTCGTGGCCCTTTTGACCCCCGGCTTCTACAACAGCGCCTACTACGAGCACTCGTTCCTTGCCGACGAGATGGGCGTCGAGCTGGTCGAGGGACAGGATCTCGTTGTCCAGAACGGCGTCGTCATGATGCGCACGACCGAAGGCCCCAAACGGGTCGACGTCATCTATCGCCGAATCGACGACGCCTTCCTCGATCCCCTCGCGTTCAACCCCGATTCCGCACTCGGCGTTCCCGGGCTCTTCGATGCCTATTGCCGGGGCAATGTCACCCTCGCCAATGCCGTGGGCTCGGGCATCTGCGACGACAAGGCGATCTACACCTACGTCCCGGACATGGTGCGTTTCTATCTCGGCGAGAAGCCGATCCTGAACAACGTGCCGACCTGGCGCTGCGCCGAGGCGGATGATCTGGCCTACGTGCTGGACCACATGGCCGAGCTGGTCATCAAGGCGGTGCATGGCTCCGGCGGCTACGGCATGCTGGTCGGCCCACACGCGAGCAAGGCCGAGATCGCGGAGTTCCGCGCCAAGCTCGAGGCGAAACCATACGACTACATCGCCCAGCCGACCCTCGCCCTCTCGACCTGCCCGACCTTCGTCGCCAACGGGGTCGCACCCCGACACGTCGACCTGCGGCCCTTCGTGCTGCTCGGCGGCGATGCGGTGCGGATAGCGCCGGGCGGCCTCACCCGCGTGGCCCTCAAGGACGGCTCGCTGGTGGTCAACTCGTCCCAGGGCGGCGGCACCAAGGACACCTGGGTGCTGGCCCCATCCACGCAGGCCGCGAGCCAGAGCCAGGCGCAGCGGCAGATGGTGGGGGAGGGCTGAGGCGATGTTGAGCCGCACCGCCAGCAACCTCTTCTGGCTCTCCCGCTCCATCGAGCGCATGGACTACGTCGCCCGGTTGCTCGACGTGGCCCAGCGCATGTCGGTCCTGGCCAATCCCAACAGCCTCAACGAGTGGCATTCCGCCATCATCGCCGCCGGCTGCGAGGCGCCGTTCTTCGAGGTGCACGAGCGGTCGGACGAGGCGGCCGTGCTTCACTACCTCACCCGTGACCCGCGCAACCCGTCGAGCATCATGAGCTGCCTCGTCCAGGCGCGGAACAACGCCCGGGCCGTCCGGGCGGCCCTGACGATTGACGTCTGGGAGGCGATCAACGGCGCCTATCTCGAATCCCGGGAATTCGACGAGGACACCTTCTCCTCCGACAATTTCAGCACCTTCGTCGACTGGGTGAAGCGCCAGGCGCTGCTCTTCAACGGCGCCTACAGCAACACCCTCCTGCGGACCGACAGCTTCAACTTCCTCAGGCTGGGCACCTTCCTCGAGCGGGCCGACAACACGGCGCGCATCCTCGACGTGAAGTACCACATCCTGCTGCCGAGCTTGAGCAGGTCGGCGGCAGCCTCGACTACTACCAGTGGGCGGCGATCCTTCGCTCCGTCTCGGCCCGGCGCAGCTACCACGTGCTCTACAAGGGTCGGGTGGTGCCCTGGCAGGTGGTCGAGATGCTGATCCTCCGGCCCGAGATGCCGCGCTCGCTGCGCGCCTGCTACGAGCAGGTGCTGGAGAATCTCGACATCCTGGCCCAGCGCCACGGCGGCCGTGCCGGCGAGGCGCACAGGCTGGCCGGCGAGATGCATGCCCGGCTCCGCTACAGCCGTATCGACGACATCTTCCAGCGCGGCCTGCACGAGTTCCTGACCGACACCATCGACCGGACCGTGGTCATCGGCGAGGAGATCCAGAAGTTCTACCTGGGCTGAGGCGCGCGGAGCACGCCCGATGCCCCTGATCCTCTATGGCGAGCCGGGCTGGGGCTCGGCGATCGTCGAGCTGCAGCTCGGCTGGTACGGGCTCGACTACCGCTTCGAGCCGGTGGGCGACCTGATCCGTTCGGCGGAGAGCCGGGCGGCGCTGGCACCGGTCAACCCCTGGCGCAGGTGCCGACCCTGGTCCTCGAGGACGGCCGGGTGATGACCGAGATGCGGCGATCACGCTGCTCCTGGCCGATCGCACCGGGCGTGACGACCTCGTGCCCGGTGCTGGGGCCGCCGAACGCGCGGATTTTCTCCGCTGGCTGGTGTTCTTCGTCGCCAGCATCTACCCGACCTTCACCTATGGCGACGACCCGGCGAGGTTCGTGCCGGAACCGGCCGGCCGGGCAGGCTTCAGCCAGGCGGTCGACGCCTGGCGCAAGCGGCTCTACCGGATCGTCGAGGCGGCGGCCGGCAGTCCCTGGTTCCTGGGCGAGCGGTTCTCGGCGCTCGACATCTACACGGCCGTGCTCACCCGCTGGGAGCCCGGCCCGGAATGGTTCCGGACGGAGACGCCGAAGCTGGCGGCGAGCGGGGCGGCGGCCCGCGGCCTGCCGGCGCTGGCCGCCATCGCCCGGCGGAACTTTCCGGAACCCTGATCCCGAGACCAGACGATGCCTCAGCGCAGCTTGCCGCGGGCCGCGACCGGAATTGTGCCGGTCATCTCGCCGCCGCGCACCGTGACCAGCTCGTCGACCATGTTGACGACGACGCAGACGTGGTTGGGAATGATGCTGACGGTCTCGCCGATGCCGGGCTTCGGGTCGCAGGCCGAGAGGTCGAGCATGCCGTGCTCCTCCGCGAAGCCCTTGATCCGGGCCTTGGGGTACTCGCGGATCAGGCCATGGCCGTCGAGCCCGCCGCCGGTGTCGCTGGTGAGCGTCTTGGAGCCGGAATCGAGGATGCCGCGCTCGGGGCCGGCGCGGCTGACGACGGTGGCATAGACGGCGAGCGCGCAGTCCTCGAGCGTGGCGGCGCCGCAGGCCATCATCATCCGGTCATTGAAGATCGAGGTGCCGGAACGGTGCTCGGTGGCACCCGCGATGCGGCCGAGATTGCGCAGATTGGGGGTGCCGCCGGTCGAGACGATGCCGGCCTCCAGGCCGTGCTCGCGCAGGCCCTTCTTCACCTCGTCGAGGAACTTCTGGCTTTCAGCCTGCCGGTTCTCGGGGGCGTAGAGCAGGATGCCACCGAAGCGCAGCCCGTCATGGCCGTCGATGCGGCGGGCGAGGGCGATCGCCTCGGCCGGCGTCTCCACCCCGGCGCGCTCGCGGCCGGTATCGCATTCCACCAGCACCTCGAGCTCTCGCCCGGCCAGGCGTGCCGCATCCACATAGCCATCGGCGGCGATCGGATTGTCGCAGCACGGGCGCACCGTGACGCCGGTGCGCAGCAACCGCCCCAGCCGCTGCATCTTTTCCTCGCCGATCAGATTGTAGCTGATCAGGATGTCGTCGAGTCCGGCCGCCGCCATCACCTCGGCCTCGCCGAGCTTCTGGCAGGTGATGCCCCTGGCCCCGCGGTCGCGCTGCAGGGCAGCCAGGACCGGCGACTTGTGCGTCTTGATGTGCGGTCGGTTGCGCAGGCCCGCCGCGTCGCAGGCCCGCTGCAGCCGGTCGATGTTGCGCTCGACGACATCGAGATCGATGACCACGGCGGGCGTGCCGTACTGGCGGGCAATGGTGGCGGCGAGCGGGGAGGTCATGGGCAGCCTTCTCGGAGTTGGGTGGAAAAGGTGGAGCTATTGTTCGCGGGTCCAGGGCTCACCGGCGGCGAGCCGCTCGGCGAGCGCCGTGGCGGCCGCCTCGAGCAGACGCTCGCCTTTCGCGGCGGTCGCCCGGCGGGCATCGCCGATGACACCGCTGGCCGACAGCTCGGCGAAGGAGCGCCAGCGGTGCAAGGGCGACGCCAGGGCCGAGCCCCGCTCCGGCATCGGACCCGTGGCCTCGGCGAGGCGGGTGGTGTCGACGGATTGCGGGCGCAGCGCCAGCATCATCGAGGTCTCGGCCTCGCCGGCATGGAGCACGCCCGGCTGGTCCTCGAGATGAGGCGCCATCGCCGGCTCGGCGAGCTGGAAATAGGTGGTGACGGCGAGCTCCAGCCCACTGCCCTGGCTGAGCTCGGCGCTCATGGCGTTGAGCGCGGTCATGTTGCCGCCATGCCCGTTGACGATCACCACTCTGCCGAAGCCGGCGCGGCGGATCGAGGCGAGCAGATCGGCAAGCAGCGCCTGGTAGGTTGCAAGCCGAAGCGTGAAGCTGCCGCCGAAGCTCATGTGGTGCTCGGCGAGGCCGACCCAGAGCGTCGGTGCGACCACGCCGTTGATGTGCAGGGCCGCCCGGCGGCAGACCTCGGCGACCAGGAGCGCGTCGGTTCCGGTCGCCATGTGGGGGCCGTGCTGCTCCGTGGAGGCAACCGGCAGGAGCACGATGGCGCCGACCCCCGCGCGCTCGTTCAGCGCTGCTGCCGTCAGATGCCGCCACTCGACCTCCATGCCCGTTCCTTCCTTTCACCGCTTGCGCCGGCGATCGACCCGCGCGAACTTGGGCGCAAGTTAGCGCCGGAACCATGCTCATGCGACTCTTCACAGCCTCCCTCGCCACCGAATCGAACTCGTTCTCGCCAATCCCCACCGACCGGCGGAGCTTCGAGGAGTGTGTCTATTTCCGGCCGGGCGAGCACCCCGACCGACCGACCCACTCGACGGCTTCCCTCTGGGTGGCGCGCAACCGGGCGGCACAGGAAGGCTTCGAGCTGATCGAGGGCTCCTGCTTCTGGGCCGAGCCGTCGGCACCGGTGGTCCAGGCGGACTACGAATCGATGCGCGACGAGATCCTGGCACAGCTCGAGGCGGCATTGCCCGTCGACGGCGTGCTGCTCGGTCTGCACGGGGCGATGCTGGCGCAGGGTTGCGACGACTGCGAGGGCGAGCTGATCGAGCGCGTCCGCGAGCTCGTGGGGCCGGCAGCGGTGATCGGCGTGGAGTTCGACCCGCACTGCCACCTGACCGAGCGCCGGGTCAGGAACGCCAATGTCATCATTCTCTTCAAGGAGTACCCGCACACCGACTTCGTCGAGCGGGCAGAGGAGCTGGTGAGCATCGTGACCCGCACGATCCGGGGCGAGATCCACCCGGTGATGTCGCTCTACGATTGCCGGATGGACGATCTGTTCCCGACCACTCGGGAGCCGGCCCGCTCGTTCGTGGCGAAGATGAAGGTGCACGAAGCACGGCCCGAGGTGCTCTCGGTTTCGCTGGCGCACGGCTTCACGCAGGGTGACGTCGCGGATCAGGGGGCACGGGTGCTGGTCGTCACCGACGACGCCAAGGCCAAGGGCGATGCGCTGGCGCTCGAGCTCGGCGACGAAGTGCGGGCCCGGCGCGGCACCTGGCGACCCCCGCACTGCTCGATCGACGAGGCGATCGACCTCGCCTACGCGGCGGAATCAGGCCCTGTCGTGGTGGCCGATCCGTCCGACAATGCGGGTGGCGGGGCGGCATCGGACAACACCAACGTTCTCAGGCGGCTGCTCGAGCGCGGCTGCGGCGATGCCGCGATCGGACCCTTCTGGGACCCGTTCGCCGTCGCCATCTGCCATACCAAGGAAATCGGCTCGACCTTCCCGCTGCGCTTCGGCGGCAAGGCATCGGCCGCCTCGGGTGCACCCGTCGATGCCGAGGTGACGCTCATCGGGTTGAAGCGTGACGGCTGGCAGTCCTTCGGCACGGCCAAGGTCTCGTACGGCGATGCCGCGGGCATTCGCCTGGCGACCGCCGGCGGCAGCGTCGACGTGACGCTGATCAGCAACCGGACCCAGGCGCTCGGCACCGAGATCTTCAGCGATGTCGGGATCGATCTCGCGAGCAAGCGCTATATCGGCGTGAAGTCGACCCACCATTTCCATGCGGCCTACGGGCCGATCGCCAGCGAGGTGATCTACTGCGATGGCCTCGGGCCGTCGCCGCTCGATTCCCGGCGCTATCCCTATCGCAAGATCAGCCGGCCGCACTGGCCGCACGACGAGCTGCCGCCAGGGCGGTTTCTGGTCTGAGGCGGCCAAACGGAATTTAGGCTTTCGCCGGGGCGGAAATTCGGAAATCATGGCCGCTACGGGCTGTGATGCGGCAGGGCACGGCCAGCAACAAGCACCAAGAAGGGAACGGCACCGATGCGAACCACACGCAGGACTTTCGTTCACGGCAGCATGGCGACGGCAGCCGCGACCACGGCGCTGACCAACCTGTCGTGGCGGTCGGCCATGGCGCAGGCGTCCGGCGGCACCATCAGAGCGGTCATGCAGGGTGATCTTCGGGCTTTCGATCCGATCTGGACCACGGCCAACATCACCGCCTACCACGGTGCGATGATCTACGACACGCTCTTCGCGCTGGACGCGGATATGAAGCCGCAGCCGCAGATGGTCGACACGTGGACGGTCTCGGACGACGGCCTCACTTACGAGTTCGTGCTGCGCGATGGCCTGCAGTTCTCCGACGGCACGCCGGTCACGTCGCGCGATGTGGTCGCCTCGATCCGTCGGTGGGCGGTGCGTGACGGTGCCGGCCAGCACATGATGCTGCGCGTCAAGGACATCGTCGCCAAGGACGACAAGACGTTTGCCATCGAGCTGAACGAGCCCTACGGGCTGGTCATCGACATCATGGCGAAAACCTCCACGCCGCTGCTCTACATCATGCGCGAGAAGGAGGCGATGACCGACCCGATGGAGCAGGTGACCGAGTACATCGGCTCCGGGCCCTTCATCTTCAATCGCGAGGAGACCCGTCAGGGCGCCCAGTACGTCTACGACAAGAACCCGAACTACGTGCCGCGTTCCGAGCCGGCTTCCGGCATGGCCGGCGGCAAGGTCGTCAAGGTCGATCGCGTGATCTTCGAGAACATCGACGATTCGCAGACCGCGATGGCGGCCCTGCAGGCCGGCGAGATCGACTTCATGGAGTTGCCGCCGATCGATCTGCTGAGCGTCCTCGAGGCCGATCCGAACATCACGATCGACGTGTTGAACCAGACCGGCAACTACGGCCTGATGCGGCTCAACTTCCTCTATCCGCCCTTCGACAACGTCAAGGCGCGCCAGGCGATGCTCTACCTGATTGATCAGGAGGAGTTCATGCAGGCGACGTTCGGCGACCCGCGTTACTACCGCAAGTGCCCCTCCAATTTCGCCTGCGGCACGACCATGGAGAACGACGCGAACACGGAATGGTTCAAGGCCGCGCCCGACCCCGAGCGGGCGAAGCAGCTCTTCGAGGAGGCGGGCTACGACGGCCGGCCGGTCGTCGTGCTGCACGCGACCAACATCGACTTCATGAACAACGCGGCGCAGATCGTCGCTCAGCGACTGCGTGACATCGGCGTGAATGCCGAGCTCGCCACGTCCGACTGGGGTGGTGTGGTGACCCGTCGTGCGGTGCAGGATCCGCCTGAGCAAGGTGGCTGGAACATCTTCATCACCTGGGCCGGTGCCGCCTCGGCGAACAATCCGATTGCGCTCGCCGCCCATGCTGCCAACGGCACGAAGGGCTGGTTCGGCTGGCCAACCGACGAGAAGCACGAGCAGCTCCGCGACGAGTGGGCAGCCGCCCAGGGGCTCGAGGCGCAGCAGGAGATCGCCCGGCAGATCCAGGAGAACGCCTGGAACTTCGTGCCGCATGTCTGGCTCGGCCAGTGGGTGTCGCCGGTGGCCTATCGCACGAATCTCGAGGGGATCCTGAAGATCCCCGAGATCATTCCCTTCTGGAACATCGAGAAGACCTGATTCTGCTCGGCATCCAGCGATCGAGCTCGAGGGAGCGGTGCCGTTTTTGGCACCGCTCCTGCTGAACCATGCTCGGCTACATCATCCGCCGGCTTGGCTCCACGGTGCTCGTCATGGGCATCGTCGGGGTCTTCGTCTTTCTCCTGCTGCATCTCTCGCCGGGTGATCCCGCGGCGATCGTCGCCGGTGACAACGCGACCCCGGACCAGATCGCCCAGGTCCGCGAGCGGCTGGGGCTGGACGACCCCTTGCCGGTGCAGTTCATCCGCTGGTCCGGCGGCGTGCTGCGGGGCGATCTCGGCATCTCGATCTTCTCCAACGAGCCGGTCGCCAAGCTGATCGGCGAACGCCTCGAGCCGACCATATCGCTGTCGCTCACCACCATCGTCTTCGCGGTGGTGATCGCCGTCTCCTTCGGCGTGCTGGCGGCGTGGCGGGCCGGCACCCTGATCGACCGGGCGCTCATGGGCTTCTCCGTGCTCGGCTTCTCGGTGCCGGTCTTCGTCGTCGGCTACCTCCTCATCTATCTCGTCTCGATCAATCTCGGCTGGCTGCCGGTGCAGGGCTACGCGCCCATCGCCGAGGGCATCGGCCCCTGGCTCCAGCGCCTGATCCTGCCGACCATCGCGCTCGGGCTCGCCTATGTGGCGCTGATCGCCCGCATCACGAGGACCTCCATGCTGGAGGTGCTGTCGGAGGACTATATCCGGACGGCGCGGGCCAAGGGGGTGGCGACCCGGCCGATGCTGCTCAAGCACGCGCTCAAGAACGCCGGCGTGCCGATCGTCACGGTGATCGGCATCGGCATAGCACTCCTGATCGGCGGGGTGGTGATCACCGAGACCGTCTTCAACATCCCGGGTGTCGGCCGCCTCGTGGTCGACGCCATCGCCAAGCGCGACTACCCGATCATCCAGGGCGTCATCCTGCTTTTCTCGGGCGTCTATGTGCTGGTCAACCTGCTGATCGACCTCTCCTACAGCTTTCTCGATCCGAGGATCCGCTATTGAGCGCCCGTGCCTCGCCGCCGGCCGCCACCTTGGCCGAAACCGCGCCACCGTCGCGCGCCCGGCCGTCCTTCGGCCGCTTCCTTCGCCGCAACCCGACCATGGCGCTGGGTGGTCTCATTCTCATCCTGCTGCTGCTCGTCGCCGTGGCGGCCCCTTACTTCGCCGGCGATCCGATCTCCATGACCCCGGCCAAGAGGCTGAAGCCGCCTTCGGCGGAATTCTGGTTCGGCACGGACCATCTCGGTCGCGACGTCTTCGCGCGCACCGTCTTCGGGGCGAGGATCTCGCTCCTGGTCGGGCTCTCCGTCGCCATCTTCTCGATCGTCGTCGGCCTCGCGATCGGCCTTCTGGCCGGCTACTTCCGCAAGGTGGACGCGGTCGTGATGCGCCTCATGGATGGCCTCATGGCGATCCCGGCGATCCTGCTCGCGATAGCTCTGGTGGCCCTGACCAAGGCCAGCGTCTTCATCGTCATCATCGCCATCACCATTCCGGAAGTGCCGCGCGTCGTCCGGCTGGTGCGCGCCGTGGTGCTCAGCGTTCGCGAGGCGCCCTATGTCGAGGCAGCCGTTGCCAGCGGCACCCGCACGCTCAGGATCATCCGCCGCCACATCCTGCCGAACACCATTGCGCCCCTGATCGTGCAGTCGACCTATATCTGTGCTTCGGCCATCCTCGTGGAGGCGGCGCTCTCCTTCCTCGGTGCCGGCACGCCGCCCGACGTGCCCACCTGGGGCAACATGATCGCCCAGAGTCGACTCTATCTCAGCGTCGCACCCTGGACCATCTTCTGTCCGGGCATCGCCCTCGCCATCGTGGTGCTGGCCGTCAACCTGCTCGGCGACGGGTTGCGCGACCGGCTCGACCCGCGCCTCGCCCGGCGGATGTGAGATGGTGGGCGTGACCGAGAAGCTGCTCAGCGTCCGGGACCTCGAGACGCATTTCTTCACCGCCGACGGCGTCACCCGGGCGGTTGGCGGCGTCTCCTTCGATGTCATGCCGGGCGAGACGGTCGGCATTGTCGGCGAATCGGGCTGCGGCAAGAGCGTCACCGCGCTCTCGATCATGCGGCTGTTGCCCGACCGCCTGGCCCGCACCGTCGGCGGCAGTGTCCGCTTCGAGGGCACCGACCTCCTGGCGCTCGACGAGGCCAGGATGCGCGATATTCGCGGCAATCGGATCGCCATGATCTTTCAGGAGCCGATGACCAGCCTCAACCCGGTGCTGACCATCGGCGACCAGATCGCCGAGGCGGTGCGCATCCACGCACGTGCCAGCAACGAGGAGGCTAACGCGCGCGCCGTCGAGATGCTGAAGCTGGTCCGCATTCCCGATGCCGAACGGCGGCTCGGCGACTACCCGCACCAGTTCTCGGGCGGGATGCGCCAGCGGGTGATGATCGCCATGGCGCTCGCCTGCAACCCGAAGCTGCTCATCGCCGACGAGCCGACCACGGCCCTCGACGTCACCATCCAGGCGCAGATCCTCAAGCTGATGATCGAGCTCAAGGCGCGCACCGGGGCGGCGGTCATCCTGATCACCCATGATCTCGGCGTGGTGGCGGAGACCTGCCAGCGGGTGATCGTCATGTATGCCGGCCGCAAGATCGAGGAATCGGGGGTGATCGAGCTCTTCGACCGGCCGGCCCATCCCTACACGCGCGGGCTCATGACCTCGATCCCGAGCTTCGGCGGCCGCGGCCGCCAGCGACGGCTGACCGAGATCCCGGGCATCGTGCCTTCGCTGCGCGAGCCGATCCAGGGCTGTGCCTTCGCCCCGCGTTGCCCCTTCGCGGTCGAGCGCTGCCTGAGCGAGGCACCCGATCTCCGCACGGTGGGCGAAGGCCACATCACCGCCTGCCACGAGGCCGAGCGGGTGCTGGCGACGGAGCTCGTCGCATGACGACGACCCGGCCTGCGCTCGAGGTCGAGGGCCTGAAGAAGCACTTCCCCGTGCAGAAGGGGCTGCTCAAGCGAACCGTGGCGCAGGTCAAGGCGGTTGACGGAGTGAGCTTCGCGATCCAGCCCGGCGAGACGCTCTGCCTTGTCGGTGAATCGGGCTGCGGCAAGTCGACGGTGGCCAAGGTGGCGCTCCGGCTGATCGAGCCCACGGCCGGCTCCATCAAGCTCGACGGGGTCGAGGTGAGCCAGCTCGACGCCGAGGCCATGCGGCCCTTCCGCAAGCGCATCCAGATCGTCTTCCAGGACCCCTACGCCTCGCTCAACCCGCGCATGACCGCCGGGCGCATCGTCAGCGAGCCGCTCGAGAACTACAGCGACTTCCGGCGCGCCGAGCGCGAGGAACGCATGGCGCTGCTCTTCGAGAAGGTGGGTCTCAGGCGCGACTCGATGAACCGCTACCCCTTCGAGTTCTCCGGGGGCCAGCGGCAGCGGCTCGGCATCGCCCGCGCCCTGGCGCTCGAGCCCCAGGTGATCGTCGCCGACGAGCCGGTCTCCGCCCTCGACGTCTCCGTCCAGGCGCAGGTCCTCAACCTGCTCATGGACCTGCAGGAGGAGTTCGGTCTCTCCTATCTCTTCGTCAGCCACGACCTCGGCGTGGTCGAGCATATCGGCCACCGCATCGCCGTGATGTATCTCGGCAAGATCGTCGAGCTCGCGACCCGCGAAGCGCTCTTCGCCGAGCCGCTACACCCTTATTCCCGCGCCCTGATCTCCGCGGCACCCGTGCCCAATCCCCGTGCCAAGCGTGAGCGCATCGTGCTCGAGGGCGACGTGCCCTCGCCGATGAATCCGCCCAGGGGCTGCGCCTTCCACACCCGTTGCCCCTTTGCCATCGACCGCTGCCGCAACGAGACACCGGCCCTCGAGCCAAAGCCCGACGGCCGGCTCGTCGCCTGCCATCTCGTGGAGTAGGGGCCGGCCGGCCTAATCGTGAATCTTGATCACCGCCTCGATCTCGACGGTCATGCCGTTGGGCAGTGATCCCAAGCCGACGGCGGAGCGGGCGTGGCGGCCGCGCTCGCCGAGGACGTCGACGAGCAGATTCGAGCAGCCGTTGATGACGGTCGGCTGGTCCTTGAACTCCGGCACGCCGTTGACCATGCCGAGGACCTTGAGGAACTCGACCTTGTCGAGGCTGCCGGCGGCGAGCTTGGCGACGGCGAGAAGGTAGAGGCCGGTGAGCTTCGCGTGCTCCGCCGCCTGCTCGACGGTGACGTCCTTGCCCACCTTGCCCGTGGCAAAGCTGCCGTCCGGCAGTTTCGGCCCTGGCCCGAGAGGTAGACAGTCGAGCCGTCCCGCTTGAAGGGCACGTATGTGTAGATCGGGGTGGGGGCGGTCGGCAGCGTCAGGCCGAGCTCGGCGAGGCGCTGTTCGGCTGTCTTTTCGGTCATTCGGCGGCCCTCGTGCTGCTGTGGCTGGTGCTGGTGCGGAACGCGTCGGGCGTGGCCGGATGGAAGACCTGGCCGCCGACGACGGCGCCGCGGGCGAGGATGCGCCGGTCGCCGGTCATGATCTCGCCGGTCACGTCCTCATAGCGGAACGCGCCATCCTGTAGCTCGAGCAGGGTCGCGTCGCCGACGCTGCCCGGGGCCAGGCTGCCGAGCTCGGGCCGCTGCAAGGCCTTCGCGGCATTCACCGTCGACGCGGCGATCACGTCGGTGAGCGGCATGCCGAGGCAGAGGAACTTCGAGAGCGTGGTCACCTGATCGAAGGCCGGGCCGTTGATGCAGAGGGTGTGGACGTCGGACGAGATGACGTCGGGCCGGAAGCCGTCTGCCAGCATGGCGCGGGCTGTCTTGTAGGCGAAGGAGCCCTTGCCGTGGCCGATATCGAAGATGACACCTTTCTCGCGGGCCTGCCAGACGGCGTCCTTGACCCGGCCCTTGCCATTGACCGGGCTGTTGGGGAACGGGCGGAAGGCGTGGGTCAGCACGTCGCCCGGCCGCAACCGCTCGATCACCTCCTCGTAGGTCGGCGGCGGGTGGTCGATATGCGCCATCACCGGCATGCCCACGGCGTCCGCCACCTGCAGCGCCATGTCGAGCGGCGCCACGCCGGACGTGCCGGAGGCGTAGCGGCCCACCCGGACCTTGATGCCGACGATGACATCGCGATTGGCGTCCGCCACGGCCGCCGCCTCGGCCGGCGCCATCATCCGCATCTCCTCGCTCTCACCGACCATCACGGTATTCGAGAAAGCGTAGATGCCGGCAAAGGAGATGTGCAGATAGGCCAGGATGCGCGTTCGGCTCGGCTCGATGACGTGCTTTCTGAACCCGGGGAAATTGCCGGGGCCGGCGCTGCCCGTGTCGACGGCTGTGGTGACCCCGCTTCTCCGACAGAAATCCTCGGCGTCGACGCCGAGCGAGGTGCCGCCCCAGTAGACGTGGGTGTGGAGGTCGATCAGGCCGGGGGTGACGATCAGGCCAGCGACGTGGCGGACGTCCCGGCCATCGAGACCATCGCCGACGGCGGCGACCTTGCCGCCATCGAAGGCGACGTCGGTGATCCGGTCGATGCCCTGGGCCGGATCGATCACGTGCCCACCCTTGAGCACGAGGTCAAAAGTCATGCGAATTCCCCCTCCACAGCGTCCAGACGGCCTTATTGCCGCTAAGCCGTTCCAGGGTCCAGTGCCGAACGAGCGAAGCGTGCTTCAATTGCCGGCATAGCCGAAGCCGGCCGGGGGTTCGGCTGCCGTTTCGACCCAGACACTCTTGGTCTGGGTGTAGGCCAGGAGCGCCTCCTCGCCGCTGGAGCGGCCATAGCCGCTGGCGCCGAAGCCGCCGAACGGCGACATCACGCTGATCGTCTTGTAGCCGTTGACCCAGAACGTGCCGGCGCGCACGGCGGCGGCGACGCGATGCGCCCGACCCACGTCGCGTGTCCAGACGGCGCCGGCGAGGCCGAACCGGGTGGCGTTGGCGATGGCGATGGCCTCGTCCTCGCGGTCGAAGGGCAGCACGGTGAGCACCGGGCCGAAGACCTCTTCCTGGGCGATGGCCATGTCCGACCGCACCTCGTCGATCAGGGTCGGCGCGAAATAGCAGCCCCGCTCGGCGAGATGCGTCGGCCGGCCGCCACCGGCGCGCACCCGGGCTCCCGCCTGTCGCGCCGTGTCGACCATGCCGTCGACGGTCCGCCATTGCCGCTCCGAGAGGATCGGCCCGATCGCCGTCTTCTCGTCCTCGGGAGCACCGACAACGAGGCGGCCGGCTGCCGTCGCAAGCCGGTCCACGAGCGCCTCCTGGACGCGCCGGTCGACCACCAGCCGCGAGCCTGCGACGCAGCTCTGCCCGGCACCACTCCAGATAGCCGACTGCGCACCGAGTGCGGCGCGGTCGAGATCGGCATCCGCGAAGACGATGTTGGCCGATTTGCCGCCAAGCTCGAGGATCGTCGGCACCGTGTTCGGGCAGCAGCGGCAGCGATCAGGGAACCCGTCGCGGGCGAGCCGACGAAGACCACGAGGTCGCGTCAGCGCGTGGGTCACCGCGGCCTCTCGGTGGTCTGTCCCAACCCGGCCAGAACGTTGACCAGCCCCTTCGGCAGCCCGGCTTCCAGGGCAAGCCCGGCCAGCGCCAGCGTGCTCGCCGGGGTCAGCTCGGACGGCTTGATGACCACCGCGTTGCCGGCCGCGATGGCCGGGGCGATCTGCCAGCCGGCGGTGAAGATCGGCGCGTTCCAGGGCGTGATCTGGACGACCACGCCGAGCGGCTCGCGGCGGGTGTAGTTGAGATGGCTGGTGGGCACGGGGATGACCTGGCCGTGCAGCTTGTCGCACCAGCCGGCATAGTACTCGAACATCTCCGCGACCTTGAGCACCTCCACCCTGGTGTCGCGGATCGGCTTGCCGGTGGTCAGCGTCTCGAGCGAGGCGAGGTCGTCCAGGCGCTCGCGGACCTTCTGGCCCACCTGCCACATGAGCCGGCCCCGGGCCGAGGCGGTCAGCGCCTGCCAGGTCGCCAGCGCATCACTGGCCGCCTGCATCGCCTGGGCGACGACCGCCCCGCCGGCATCCGGATAGATTGCCCAGGTCTCGCCGTCGCAAGGATCGACCAGCTCGATCGTCTCGCCGCGACCCGCCACCAGCTCGCCGCCGACATGGCTGCCGAGCCCGGCATCGAGGGCGAAGGCCTTCAATGCGGCGACGCGCCTGGTGCTGCGCTCAGTCATGATCGTTGGCCGGGACGAGCTGGGTCATGCGATTGAAGTCCGCATCGTCGGGCAGGGTTGCGGCGCTCGTCTCCCAGAGCTCGCCGACCGCCCGCGTGAGCGGCAGGCTCAACCCGGCTGCCGCGGCGAGCCCGGCAGCGAGCCGCACGTCCTTGCGCATCAGGCCCATGGTGAAGCCGCTGTCGAAGCTGCCGGAGAGGATCCAGCGGGGCAGGTTGACCTCCGAGACGGCGCTGCGACCCGAGGCGGCGTTGACCGCCTCGAACAGCCGGGCCGGATCGACCGCCAGCGCCTCGGCAAGGCGCAGCGCCTCACCGACCCCGACCAGATGAGTGGCGCAGAAGAGGTTGTTGACCAGCTTGGCGAGGTTGCCGGCACCACTGTCGCCGACATGAACGACAGCCTTGCCCAGCGCGTCGAGAAGGGGGTGGGCGCGCATCACGTTTGCCGCACTGCCGCCGACCATGAAGGTGAGGGCGCCCGCTTCTGCCCCGGCCGGCCCGCCGCTCACCGGCGCGTCGATGAGCCCGTGGCCGCGTTCGGCGAGCAGCGGCGCCAGTCTGCGGGTGGTGGCCGGGGCAATGGTAGAGGTGTCCACGAGGAGGCGGCCCGGCGCCTGCGCCAGCAAGCCATGGGGCCCTACGACGATCGCCTCGACATCGGCGTCGCGCGGCAGCGAGGAAAGCACGAGGTCCGCACCTTCCAGCAGGGCACCGAGGCTCTCCTCGACCACGACACCTGCGGCCCGGGCGCGCTCGCGCACCGGCGTCATGAGGTCGTAGCCGGTGACCTCGTGCCCCTTCCTGGCGAGGGTTCGGGCCATGGCGAGCCCCATGCGGCCGAGGCCCACCACCCCGATGCGTTCGTTCATCCCCTGTCCGACACCGACCGTTTGCGATGGCGGTGATCTAACCGCATCGGCGGACCGCCGGCAATGACGGGCTCAGACGACCTTGTGGCTTATCTCGCCGATCCCCTCGACCGAGGCATGCATGGTCTGGCCGCGCTCGACCGGGCCCACGCCGGAGGGTGTGCCGGTCAGAATGACGTCGCCCGGGACGAGATCGAAGAGGCTCGAGAGATAGGCGATCATCTCGGGCACCTTCCAGATCATCTGGTCGAGATCGCCCTTCTGGCGCACCTGGCCGTCGACCGCGAGGCTGATCGCACCGTGGGTGGGATGGCCGATCTCGCTTGCCGGAACCAGGGCACCGCAAGGGGCCGAATGCTCGAACGCCTTGGCGATCTCCCAGGGGCGGGCACCCTTCTTGCACTCGTCCTGGAGGTCGCGGCGGGTCATGTCGATGGCGGCGGCATAGCCGAAGATGCAGTTCTGAGCCGCTGCCACCGCGATATCGCTGCCGCCCTTGCCCAGGGCGACGAGCAACTCGACCTCGTGATGCACGTTCTTCGAGCGCGACGGATAAGGGAAGTCGGCATTGTCGAAGAGCAGGTTGTCGACGTTCTTCTGGAAGAAGAAGGGCGCTTCGCGGTTGGGGTCGCCGCCCATCTCGACGGTGTGTGCGGCGTAGTTGCGACCAACGCAGTAGACGCGGTGCACGGGAAAACGGGCGTCGGTGCCACGGACCGGTATGCTGACGGCGGGCGGGGCGGGAATGACGAGGTTCATCTTCTTCTCCGGGCTGGGCGTCCCGCTCTAGCGTGACGCGGCATAGTAGTCGACCTTGCGCTGGAGCCAGGCGAGGCCCTCGTTGATGGCGAAGGCAAAGGCGAAGAGCACGAAGAGCAGGGCCCAGAAGTGCTCCATCAGGAAGCGCGAGGAGTAGAGCTCGAAGAGGGCGCCGAAGCCGACGATCGAGACCAGGAGCTGGCCGATCACCACCCCCTTGACGGCGCGGATCATGCCGAGCCGGATGCCGGCCAGGATCTCCGGCAGGGCCGCCCAGAGATGGATGTGCCAGAAGCTCTGCCATCGGCTGGCGCCGAAGCACCGGGCCATCTCGAGCAGCGACGGCGAGATACCCTTCACCCCGGCCCGGGCATCGAGGACGATGATCCAGATGGCGAAGAGCACGGCGGTCAGCACGATGGTCGTCTCGCCGAAGCCGAAGAGCACCATGATGACCGGGACGAGCGCCGTCAGCGGGGCCGAGAGGAAGAGATTGACCCAGGGCAGCAGGATCCGGTCGGCGAGCACCGAGCGGCCCATCAGCACGCCGAGCGGCACGCCGACGGCGATGGCGATGAGATTGCCCAGGATGAAGGCCTTGCCGGTGATCCAGAGCGCCTTGCCGAAGGTGGCGGTCGGCACGATCTCGACCATGCGCGCGAGGATGCCGGAGAGCGGCGGCATGACCAGGCTCGCGTGCAACTGGCCGACGACCTCCCATAGCACCGCCCAGAGGATGAGCGAGGTGAACAGTGGCAGGCGGTAGCCGGCGATCCGCATGGCTCAGTCGACATACTGCTTGAGGCCGCGCCAGATCTCCTCGACCGTGTCGAGATAGACCGGGTGGCGGCGGATGGCATCGGGGTCGAGATTGCGCTCGATCGCCGGCTCGACGATGGCCGAGACCCGGCTCGGCCGACGGGAGAGAAGCACGATCCGGTCGGAGACATAGACCGCCTCCTCGATCGAATGGGTGACGAAGAGGAAGGTCTTCCTCTCCTGTGCCACCAGCGTCAGCAGGTCCTCCTGGAAGCGGCGCCGGGTCTGCTCGTCGACGGCGGAGAAAGGCTCGTCCATGAGGAGCACCTTGGCATCCACGGCGAGCGCCCGGGCGAGGCCGACGCGCTGGCGCATGCCGCCCGATAGCGCATGCGGATAGGCGTGCTCGAAGCCCTTGAGCCCGACCGCCTCGATCCTCGTCATGGCGGCGGCCTCGCGCTCCGCCCTGGCCACGCCGCGCAGCTCCAGGCCGAAGGCGACATTGCGCAGCACCGTGGCCCAGGGCATCAGCGCGAAATCCTGAAAGACGAAGGCGCGCTCGGGGCCGGGGCCGGTGACCGTGCGGCCGTCGACGACAACCTCGCCCGAGGTGGCCGGGATGAGCCCGGCGATGATCTTCAACAACGTGGTCTTGCCGCAACCCGAGGGGCCGAGCAGCGTGGTGAGCTGGCCTTCGGGAAAGTCGAGATCGATGCCGGAGAGCGCCTCGACGCCCCCGCCGTAGATCTTGGTGACGCCCCTGACCGAGACGACGGGTGGGTGCGTCGTCATGCGGCACGCTTCTCGGGGCGGAAGAACACCTGCTCGACCTTCTCCAGGCTCTCGATGAAGAGCACGGCGACGAGGATGATGGCGAAGATCGCGGCATACATGGAAGGATAGTCGGCGATCGACTGGCTGTAGGTGATGATGTCACCGATACCGGTCGGCGTGATCAGGAGCTCCGCCAGGATGACCCCGATGAAGCCGGCGGCGCAGCCGAGCCGCAGCCCGGCAAAGATGACCGGTGCCGCCGAGGGGAGGATGATCCGTGTCACGATCTGGCGGCGCGAGCCCAGGAACGAGCGGCCCATCTCGAGAAGGTTGGCCGGTGTG
The DNA here is from genome assembly GCA_041397945.1 of Geminicoccaceae bacterium. Classification (GTDB taxonomy): domain Bacteria; phylum Pseudomonadota; class Alphaproteobacteria; order Geminicoccales; family Geminicoccaceae; genus SLRI01. The sequence continues at coordinate 48,755 of JAWKVR010000003.1, read as the reverse complement.
TGGCGCACGGCTTCGAGCGCGTTCAGGACGATCACGGGCATGGCCATGATGCAGACGGTGAGAACCTTCGCGGTCAGGCCGATGCCATAGGCGAAGGTCAGAATCGGAATGAGGGCGGCTAGCGGCGCCGACTGGGCGATGATGAAGAGCGGTGCGCCGAGCCATTCGAGGAGCTCGTCGAGGCCCATGGCGACGCCGATGCCGACCCCCACGACGACCGAGACGACCAGGCCGATGACCAGTGGTTGCAGGGTCACGGCGAAAGCCCGGATGAGCGAGCCGTCGGCGAGCATGCCGAGGAGCGCCTGAATGGTCTCGAGGAAGGTGGGAAACGCCGGGCTGATCGGCACGCGTCCTCCATACTCCCAAAGACCGATGAGGACGGCGAACGACAGGATCCGGAGAACCAGCGGGTGCCTGAGCACGTCAGTCAAGAGCGGCGTTTCCGACACTGGGGGCTGGGGGAGAGGAACGGGCGGGGTTTCCCCCGCCCGAATGCTCGGCCGCGCGCGTTGTGTTTAGAGGTTGTTTGCCGCGCGCTGCAGCGGCCCGAGGTCCCAGAAGTCCTCGACCCGTAAGTCGGCTGCCGGGCCTTCCAGTTGCCCGGCCTCGGTATAAAACTCGAAATCGGCGAGAGCTGCCGCCTCGCCGCCACCCTCTGGATCGAAGAGGCCGGCCTCGGTGCCTTCGGTGTAGAAGCCGACGACCTCGTCCAGAATTTCCTGTGGCTGGTCGGCGAGGAGACCGCGGGCCGCACGCTCCTCCTCGACGATTGCCGGGTTCTCGTTCATCTCGCGCCAGAGTCGAAGCAGCTCCTCGACGATGATGTCCGCCGTCTCCTGGTTGGCGGCGAGCCAGTCGGCGCTGGCGAAGACGAGCTCGTCGCTCGCCGGGTTCTCGACGCCGGGCAGGACATGGAATCGATCGCCGGCCTTTTCCATCAGTACGTTCTTGTTGGCGAGATCGACGATGGTCGCTTTGATCTGGCCATTCATCATGGCGATGATGCGATTTTCGGAGCCCGGCACGTATGACCGCTCGCCGAACTCGATGCCCTCGCGCTTGGCGATGATGTTGCCGATCGCCTCCGTGCCGGTGCCACGGGCGTGGAAGGTGAACGGCTCACCGTCGAGCGATGCCCAGTCCGGATACTCGTTGGCGGCCACCGGAAAGAAGACGAGCCGTGACATCTGGAAGATGACCTTGAGCGGCAGCTTACTCTTCTGGATCACCGAGTAGGGCGTGCCGATGGCGATATCCATCTGGCCGTTGATCAGCGCCTGGATGGCGAGTTCCTCCTTGGCGAAGGAGGTGAGTTCGTAGTCGACGCCGCGGTCGCGCGCACGCTCGAGGGCGACCGCGACCGCCAGTGTCTCCACCGACAGCACGTCACCGAGTGCCACCCGCACCGTCTCGGCGAGCGCTGCACCCGATGCCGCAACACTGACGGCGAGCGCACTAGCCAATGCCAGCCCACGCCTGGTCCACTTCACCGACGCCATCTCCCAGCCCCCCATTTCTAGATGATTGGGCATACCCTAACCAATTTCGAATTGGTGGGGCAATAGCCTTCTGACCAATTTTCATCCCGCTTGACGGGATCGACCTGCCCCAGAAGAATGCCGACCAAGTGGAACGCGGCAGGCGGAAAGAATGGACGAGGGACAGGGCGCACTTACCCAGCTCAAAGCCTACCTGGCCCAGAACCGGCTGCCCGAAAGGGCGCGGCTACCGTCCGAGCGGGTGCTCTGCGAGGCGCTCGGTGTGTCGCGTGGCGAGTTGCGCAAGTCGCTCGCCATTCTCGAAGCCGAAGGTGCGATCTGGCGGCATGTGGGCAAGGGAACCTTTCTCGGCGCGCGACCGGTGCAGGAGCTTTCGACGGTCGGCGGGATCGCCGATCTGACCAATCCGCGCGAGGTGATGCGCGCCCGCCTCCTGCTCGAGCCGCTCCTGGCCGGCGAGGCCGCGCTCAACGCGTCCAGCGCCAATCTGGAAGAGATGGACCGGTGCCTCGTTGGCGCCCGGCGGGTCGAGAGCTGGCGGCACTACGAGAACTGGGACAACCGGCTGCACCGGGCGGTCGCCGAGGCGGCCGGCAATACCGTGCTTCTCGCCCTCTTCGATCTGCTGAACGCGGTACGCCGTGCCGTCGTCTGGGGACGCCTGCGGCCGAAACCCGAGCGGCCTCCGGACGATCATCACAGCTTCGCCGATCACGAGGCGGTGGTGGCGGCAATTCGCGAGCGGGACGTCGTCGGGGCTGCGGAAGCCATGCGGGCGCACCTCGACAACGTCGAGCGCAATCTCACCGCCGTCCGTCCTGCGGCCTGACGATGCCGGAGGCCAGCGCACCATTCGACGCTCGACATGATCTTTCGGGCATCGTCGCCAGCCTGCACACGCCCTTCACCGTCGATGACCGGATCGACGAGGCAGCGCTCGTTCGGCTCGTCGATCACGTCGCCAGTGCTGGCTGCACAGGCGTGCTCGCCAGTGCTGTGGCAGGCGAGGTGGGATCGCTCCGCTCGGACGAACGGGAAGGGCTGCTGGAGGCGGTGGGCAACGCCTGCCGCGGGCGGCTCCGGGTGGTGGCCGGGGTCAGCGCCGCCGAGCCCGGCGTCAGCCTGGCACTCGCCCGCACGGCGACGGTTCTCGGTGCGGACATGGTGCTCTGGCAGCCGCCGGCCGGGCTTGCCGGGTCGGCCTTGCAGGAAGCGCTCGCGCGGCTGGGCGAGGTGGCACCAGTGATGCTGCAGGATCTCGACTGGCACGGCGATGGTCTGGGGCTCGGGACCATCGTCTCACTCGCCGAGGCAGTGCCCGGGTTCCAGGCACTCAAGATCGAGACGGCACCGGCCGGCCCGAAGTACACGGCCGTGCGCGATGCCCTCGGCGACCGGCTGCATCTTTCCGGCGGCTGGGCCGCCATGCAGATGCTCGACGGGTTGGCGCGCGGCCTCGACGCCTTCATTCCCTCGGGGGTGCTGCCCGCCTATTGCCGGATCTGGCGCCTCTGGGCCGCGGGCGAGCGGGCCGAGGCGCAGGCGCTCTTCGAGCGCTGCCTGCCGATCCTCGCCTTTTCCAACCAGGATATCGGCGTCAGCATCGCCTTCTGGAAGCGCGTGCGGCTGGCCGCCGGGATCTTCGCGACCGACCGCTGCCGGCCGCCGGTCCAGCCGCTGGATGCTGTGCAGGCGGCCATTGCCGACCAGCTCGTCCAGCGCATCCCGGCCCTCGACGCGGCAGGGGACGGCGGGGACTGAGCCGCCTTCAGCCGCCGTTCTGCTGCTTGCCCAGTGTGGCGATGAAGTCCCAGGCCACCAGCAGCAGGGTGATCAGCACGACGAGCACGAGATCCCAATGCGGCACGCTCCAGATCAGGATGCCGAGAAAGCCGAACAAGGTGAAGAAGGCGGCAAGCGCCATGAGGCGATCCGTCATCGGCCATCTCCTTCGTGAGCGGCGCCCAGCGCCTGCGTCGCCAGCCATCGCGCGGTGCGCAGGAGCCGGGCATCGTCGCCGCGCCGACCGACCAGCTGCGCGCCCATCGGCAACCCGTTCTCGGCCTCGAGCAGCGGCAGCGTGATCGCCGGCGTGCCGCAAAGGGTCCAGATGCCGTTGAAGATGGAGCTGCCGGTGCTCCCCAGCCCCGAGGGCGCCGGGCCGGGTGTCGCCGGCGTCAGGATGGCATCGCAGCGATCGAAGACCGGCCCGAGCGCCGCGTTGAGGATGTGCGGCCAATCGAGGGCGGCGAGGTAGTCGCGCGCCAGCACCGCCTTGCCCGCGTCGATCGCCGCCAGCGTCTCCTCGCCGAGCACGTCACGGCCCCGCCGCTCGTAAGCAAAGCAGCATTTCGCCATCTCGGCGAAGTTGATCCGCTCGCGGATCCAGGGTGCCTCGTCGAAGACGGAGGGCAGGGTGGCCTCGAAGCACTGCTTCGCCGGGGGCCGTGGTCAGCTCGCGCATCGCCGCATGGGTTTGCGGATCGGCGTCCGCCCACCCGGGGGCGGACGAAGGCCAGCATCGGCGTCACCGGTGGCGATGCCAGCGCGGTCGACAGCAGCCTCGGCGGCGGGGCAGAACGTGGCGCTATCGGCTGGATCGTGGCCGAACAGCGGCTCGGCGAGGAGGGCCGCGTCCTCGACCGAGCGGGCGAAGACGCCGGTCGTATCCAGGCTCGGCGACTGGCTGGATTCGGTCCGCGGGATGGCGCCGAAGCTGGAAGAGCCGGTGATCCCGCAATAGGCGGCGGGCCGGATCACCGAGCCGCCCGTCTGGGTCCCGATCGCCAGCGGCTCCATGCCGGCCGCCACCGCCGCGGCCGAGCCCAGGACGAGCCGCCCGGCGTGTGGGCCGGGTTCGTCCGGATTGCGCGTCGGGCCGGGATGCAGATAGGCCAGCTCGGTGGACACCGTCTTGCCCATCAGCACGGCCCCGGCCGCGAGGCGATGTCGCCACGAAAGCGTCGAGCACGGGCGCGGCCCCGGTCGACGGGACAGCCATTCTCGGTCGGGATCCGCGCCGTGTCGATGATGTCCTTGACCCCGACCGGCAGGCCATGCAGCGGCCCGATCGGCCGGCCGGTGGCACGATGGGCATCGAGCGCCCGCGCCTGCGCCAGAACGTGCTCGCCGTCGAGCCAGGCCCAGGCCCGAAGCTCGGGCTCGAGCACGGCGATCCGGTTCAGCGCCGCCTGTGCCAGGTCGACGGCCTTGAACTCGCCGCGCGCCAGGCGGTCGCGCAGCTCGATGGCACCGAGGTCGAGCATCGCGTCATCGACGCCACGGCTCCTGGCGGTCCCCCTAGCGACCATAGAACACCTCGAGAAGATGGAAGACCAGCTTCGGGACGACATAGACAAGGGCCATGCTGATGAAGACCATGAGCAGGAACGGCATCACGCCCGCGAAGATCTGGGTGAGCCGCACATGCGGCGGCGCTATGCCCTTGAGGTAGTCGTGGATTCCGTGATGAGGTGCAACACCGTGATGAATCGGGCATCTATCTGATGCCGAACAGCAAATGGTGTTGCCATGGGAAGCTACCGCCATCTCACCGCCGAGGAACGGGACCGGATCGCGGCTTTGCAAGCCGAAGGGCAGAGCGTCAGGGCGATCGCTCAGGCCCTGGGTCGCTCACCGGCGACGATCAGCCGGGAACTGCGGCGTAACGCGCTGGCGAGCGGTGCTTATCGACCAACGATCGCCGAAGGATCGTATCTGCTCAGGCGGCAGCGGCCTGCAGTGCTCGAGCGCGATCCGGCCCTCGCTGATTACGTTACCGACCGCCTGGCCGAGGGCTGGACACCGGAGCAGATCGCCGGTCGCCTGAAGCGAGGTGTGGAGCGCGGCCTGCGCTACGTCTCGACCGAGACGATCTACGCCTGGATCTTCCGGCCCGCTCAGAAGACCGCCAAGCTCTGGCGTTATCTGCGCGGCAAGGCGAAACACGGCCGGCGGCGTGCCCGTGACAGCAAGGATCGGATCAGGGACAAGGTCCACGTGTCCGAGCGATCGGCGAGCGCCGCCGCCCGCGCCGAGCCCGGCCACTGGGAGGCCGATCTCGTCATCTGCAAGCACGCCCGACCCGTCCTCGTCCTGCACGAGCGCAAGACCCGGCTGACCCTCATGGCCCGCCTTATGGGCAAGACCGCAGCCGAGACCATCGCCGTCATGATGGCCGTGCTCAAGCGGCTGACCATGCCGATGCGCGGCTCGGTGACGTTCGACAACGACACCACCTTGCCCGGCACAGCCGTCAAAACCTCGTTCGAGATCACCGTGTAGGTCTAATTGACGAAGAGATCGAAGACGCGGTTGTTGACGAGGCCCTCCACCCAGGTGGCGACCTGGGTGCCGAGCGCCGTGCCATCGTCGAGACGATCGAACGCCCGCCACATGCGGCCGGCATCGAAATAGGCGTAATAGCCAAAGCCGATGCCGAGCGCCATCAGCGTGAACGCGATCGGAAAGCCCAGGAAGACCAGAAGGATGAAGATACCGAGCATCGTCAGGGCGACGTCGCGGCTGTGGCAGGGAGGCCTTGCTTGAGCGGTAGCGCCTATCGGGAATCGTTTCGGCTGGCCTGGCCGCTCGTCCTCTCGAACATCTCGGTGCCGCTGCTCGGCATGGTCGACACGGCCGTGGTCGGCCGGCTGCCGAGCCTTATGCGCTGGGTGGCGTGGCGCTCGGCGCCAATCTCGCCTCGACCCTCGACTCACGCTCGGCTTCCTGCGGATGGGCACGACGGCGCTCACCGCCCAGGCCTTTGGCGCCGGCAGCGCGCTGGAGCTGCGCGCCTGTCTCTGGCGCGCCTTCCTGCTGGCCGCCGCCATCGGCCTCGCCATCGCCCTGGTGATGCCGCTCCTGGTCGATGCCGGCCGGCTGATCTTCGCCCCGCCCACGAACTGATCGATCCGGAATTCACCGCCTATGCCCGCGTCCGCCTGCTCGGCGCACCGCTCGCCCTCGCCAATGCCGTGGTGCTCGGCTGGCTGCTCGGCATGCAGGACGCCCAGGCTCCCCTGGCGCTCTTGATCGCCACCAACCTGCTGAACGGCCTGCTCGATGTCGCGTTCGTCTGGGGCCTCGGCTTCGGTGCCGGCGGCGTGGCCGCCGCCGTGTGATCGCCGAGGCTTTCGGGCTGGCGCGCTCGGCATCTTCCTGATCCGCCTGCATCGGCCCGCCTGCGCGCCGCCCCCGGCCGTCCCGCTCGGCCGTGCTGGCCCCGCCGCGTTCCGCGAAGGCTTTTCCGGCTGAACGGCGATCCTCTTCGTGCCGTCGTGCTGCGGCTCGTCTTCATCCTCTTCATGGCGCTGGGCTCCAGGCGGGGGCCGGTGATCCTCGCCATCAACGCCCATCCTTCTCAATTTCTTCCTGCTCGCCTCCTATGGCCTGGATGGCTTCGCCTACGCCGCCGAGGCCATGGTCGGCCGGGCGGTGAGGCGAAGGGACCCAGCAGCTCTCCGGGCCGCCGTGCGCGCCAGGCTCGCCAATGCGGCGACGCTCGCCATCGCCACCGGTCTCGCCTTCTGGCTCGCCAGCCTGGATCGTGACGATCCTCACCGACGTAACCGTCCGCGACGGCGCCATCGACACCCGTTCGTGGCGCTCCTGCCTGCCGATCGTGGCGGTCTGGGCCTTCCTCTTCGACGGCATCTTCATCGGCGCCACGCGCACGCGGCTCCTGCGCAACGCCATGGTTCTCGCGGTGCTGATCTTCGCCGCGGCAGCGCTGGCCCTGGTCCCCGTCTTCGGCAATCCCGGCCTCTGGACCGCCATGCTGGTCTTCATGGCCGCGCGGCGGTCGCTCGCCTGATCTACCGGCGGGCCGGCTCGGGCGCCGACTTCGCTTCTGGTGAGGCGGCGGGCTGAGCGCCGAAGGGTGCGGCGAGGAGGCGGAGCAGCGGCCGGTCCCGCATCCGCTCGACACCGATCTTCATCCCGGCAAATCGCGCCGTCGCGCTCCTTGATCGGAACAATCCGTCCCAGAAGCTGAAGATCGTCCCCGTAATTGCTGTCGGTGTCGGCACGAATCGCGTGGTGATGCACCCAGTGGATCGAAGGCGTGACGATCACGCTCGCAAGCGCCCGCTCGAGCCTGGCCGGGATGCGGGCAGCCGAATGGTGGAAGATCGCGCCGGTCAGGATCAGCGCCTCGAAGACGATGACGGCCAACAACGAGAGATCGAGGAGGATGATCACCAGCGCCCCGAGGCCAAGGCCGAAAGCACCACCTCGCCGAAATGGAAGCGGTTGGCGCTGGTGGTGTCAGGAACTCATCAGGTGGTTTTACCTGGTGAAAGCGCCAGAGCAGCGGCAACTCATGGTTCGCCCGGTGCCGCAGTAGATCAGAGATCGAGGACCAGGATGTCGACGAGGAGCCCCGTCCAGCCGGCGAGGAAGGCGGGGCGCAGGCCGAGCGACAGGTCGGCCGCCCACCAGGTGATCGGCAGGACGATCAGCGGGGCGTCAGCACGTTGAGCCCGAAGAGACCGAGATTGCGGGCGAGGCGCCGCCAGGCCGCTTTGGTGGCATGGCCGAGCCGCAGCAGCAGCGGGCTCGCAACCGCCGGTCGCCAGCGCTCGGCGAAGGCGAAGGCGAGGAACGCCGCGAGCACGAGCCCGCTCTTGAGCGCCAGCGCCTGATCGAGGGTGAGATCCATGACCTTGCATATGTGCGGTCCGGCAGCCGCCGTCCAGCGCGGCATGGTCACTTGAAGGTATGGGCCAGACAGCCCACGTCTTTCCTGCGGTCGCCGCTCGTGGGGCCGCATGCCGATACCGCCCGGTTGCCAGGCAACGGGCAAGGAACGTCTGGTTGCTCCCCCTTTGCGCACTTCGGAGGACTGGTCATGCGCAGCTTCGATCTTTCGCCGCTCTTTCGTTCGTCCGTGGGCTTCGACCAGCTCGACAAGCTGTTCGACACGGCCTTTCGCGAGGCCGCCCGCGACACCTCCTATCCGCCCTACAACATCGCCAAGCTGGGTCCGGACGCCTACCGCATCACCATGGCGGTGGCAGGCTTCGGACATGGCGATCTCGATCTGACGGTCCAGGACAACGTGCTGATCGTGAAGGGTCAGATCGCGCGGCCCGAGAAGGAGGTCGAGTATCTCCATCGCGGGGTCGCCCAGCGGGCCTTCGAGCACCGTTTTCAGCTCGCCGACCACATCAAGGTGGTGGGCGCCGACCTCAACAACGGCCTGCTCGACATCCATCTCGAGCGCGAGGTGCCGGAGCAGATGAAGCCGCGCAAGGTGGTGATCGGCGACCAGCCGCGGGGCAGGGTGATCGATGCCGACGAAGCGCGGCGCAAGAGCGCCGCTGGCGGCTGATTGCCTGGTGTCGTCTGCACCACTGCCGCCGATCCCGCCTTTGATCGGCGTCTCCGCCTGTCGGAAGGTCACCGAGATGGCGACCGCGCACAGCGTCGGCGACAAGTATGTGGCGGCGGTGATCGACGGGGCTGGCGGCCTCCCGGTGCTGATTCCAGCTCTGGGCCGGGCGCTGCCTGTCGACACGCTGATCGATCGCCTCGATGGCGTGTTCCTGACCGGCAGCCCCTCCAATCTCGATCCGGCCTTGTATGGTGGTCCGCCGCGGCCACCGGGCGATCCTGCCGATTGCGACCGGGATGCGACAACCCTGCCGCTGATCCGCGCCTGCCTGGAGCAGGGCGTGCCGCTCCTGGCCGTCTGCCGGGGCATGCAGGAGATGAACGTCGCACTGGGCGGCACGCTCTTTGGCCGATTGCACGAGGTGGCGGGGCGCCGTGATCACCGCTCCGACAAGACCCTCTCCTATGAAGGCCGCTACGGCCCGCGACATGCTGTCCGCCTGCGGCCCGGTGGCAAGCTCCAGGCGATTCTCGGCGAGGTCGAGGAGATCGAGGTCAATTCCTTGCACGGACAGGGAATTGACCGGCTCGCCCCCCGCCTCGAGGTCGAGGTGACGGCGCCGGATGGCACGATCGAGGCGGTGAGCGTTCCGTCTGCCAAGACGTTCGCGCTTGCGGTACAGTGGCACCCGGAATGGCGGGTCGCCGAGATTGCCCAGCATCGGCTGCTCTTCGCCGCCTTCGGCGCGGCCTGCCGGCAACGACTCAATGCGAGAGCAGCCCATGAGCGACCTCGAGACATGGCTTAAAGAGCACCGCATCACCGAGGTCGAGTGCATCGTCGCCGACATCAACGGCATCGCCCGGGGCAAGATCCTGCCCGGCTACAAGTTCCTCCGCTCGATGCAGGACGACGGCCTGCGCCTGCCCGAGAGCATCTTCATCCAGACGGTCACCGGCGACTATCCGGAAGAGGAGGTGATCGACCCGGTGATCCGGGATATTCGCCTGCGCCCCGACCCGGCTACGATCCGGCTGGTGCCCTGGTACCAGGAGCCGACCGCCCAGGTGATCGCCGACGGCGTCCACCATGACGGGGGGGCCGTGGCGATCGCCGCCCGGCAGGTGCTGAAGCGGGTGCTTGCGCTCTATGCGGAGAGCGGGTGGCGTCCCGTGGTGGCGCCCGAGCTCGAATTCTTCCTGACCAAGATCAACACCGACCCGGACTATCCCCTCGAGCCGCCGATCGGCCGCTCCAAGCGGCCGGAGACCGGGCGCCAGTCCTACGGCATCGAGGCGGCCAACGAGTTCGACCCGGTGTTCGAGGACGTCTACGACTGGTGCGAGGCCCAGTCGATCGACATCGACACCCTGGCGCACGAGGCCGGTGCGGCGCAGATGGAGATCAACTTCAACCACGGCGACCCTTTGGCCCTCGCCGACCAGGCCTTCCTCTTCAAGCGGACGCTCAGGCAGGCTGCCCTCAAGCACGGCATCTATGCCACCTTCATGGCGAAGCCCATGCAGAACGAGCCCGGCAGCTCGATGCACATCCACCAGAGCGTCTACTCGATCGAGACGGGCGAGAACCTTTTCGCGGGCACAGAAGCACCTTACTCGGAGCTCTTCCTCAATCACATTGCCGGGCTGCAGCGCTTCCTGCCGGCGGCCATGCCGCTCTTCGCCCCCAACGTGAACTCCTACGCCGGCTCCGCCGCCATTCCGACGCACCCATCAACGTCCAATGGGGCTGGGAGAATCGCACGGTCGGCCTGCGCGTGCCAGGATCGGGCCCCAAGGCCCGCCGGGTCGAGAACCGGGTGGCCGGGGCCGACGCCAATCCCTATCTGGCCATCGCCGCCTCGCTGGCCTGCGGCTGGCTCGGCATGAGCGAGGAGCTGCAGCCGACCGAGCAGATCAAGGGCAGCGCCTACCGGCTGGCCCAGACCCTGCCGCAGCAACTGCCGGACGGCCTGAAGAAGCTGAACAGCTCGCCGCAACTCAAGGAAGTGCTCGGCGAGGCCTTCGTGCGCGTCCTGATCGCCGTCAAGCAGGCCGAGCACGAGGCCTACCAGAGCGTGATCAGCTCCTGGGAACGTGAGCACCTGCTGCTCAACGTCTGATTCCAACTCTTTGACATTCCGGGAATATCGACAATGGATGCGCGCGCCGATACCGACCGCCTGCGGGCCCTCGACCGCGATCACCACCTGCATCCCTTCACCGTCTTTCCCGAGCTTCGGGCCAAGGGCAGCCGGATCATCACCCATGCCGAGGGCTGCTACATCTTCGACAGCAACGGCAACCGGATCCTCGACGGCATGGCCGGGCTCTGGTGCGTCAATCTCGGCTACGGCCGCGAGCGGCTGGCGCGGGTCGCCTATGAGCAGATGCAGGAGCTGCCGTTCTACAATGCCTTCTTCCAGACGGCGACCGTGCCCTCGATCGAGCTGGCCCGGGCCCTGGCGGAAATCCTGCCCGAGGGCTTCGAGCGCGTCTTCTTCGCCTCCTCCGGCTCGGAGGCGAACGACACGGTGATCAAGTCCGTCTGGTACTACTGGAACCTGATGGGCAAGCCGGCGAAGAAGACCTTCATCAGCCGCACGCTCGGCTATCATGGCGTCGGGCTCGGCTCGGCCAGCCTCACCGGCATGCGCTTCATGCACGACCCCTTCGACCTGCCGCTGGAGCGCTTCCATCATATCGGCAATCCGTATTGGTTCGCGGAAGGTGGGGATCTCGATCCCGAGGCGTTCGGCAAGGTGGCCGCCGGCTGGCTCGAGGCGAAGATCCTCGAGATCGGCCCGGAGAACGTGGCGGCCTTCGTCGCCGAGCCGATCCAGGGTGCCGGCGGCGTCATCATCCCGCCATCGACCTATTGGGCCGAGGTGCAGCGCATCTGCCGGCAATACGATGTGCTGCTGGTCGCCGACGAGGTGCTCTGCGGCTTCGGGCGGACCGGCAACTGGTGGGGCTCGACCACGTTCGACATCGCACCGGACATCATCCCGATGGCCAAGGGGCTCTCCTCCGGCTACCAGCCGATCGCCGCCGTGGCCTTCCACGACCGGATCGCCGACGTGCTTGCCGCCTCGGGCACGGAGTACGCGCACGGCGTCACCTACCACGGCCATCCCGTGGCGGCGGCAGTGGCGCTCGAGACCATCCGGATCATGCGGGAGGAGGGGCTCGACACCCGGGCATCCGGCCCGATCGGCGCCTGTTTCCGGGACCGGCTGATGACGCTGGCCGACCACTCGCTGGTCGGCGAGGTGCGCACCTGCGGCCTCCTCGCCTGCGTCGAGCTGGTCGAGGACAAGGCGGCGCGCCGTCCCTATCCGGCGGCCCGCAAGGTCGGGCTCACCTGCCGCGAGCACTGCTTCGACAACGGCCTCGTGATGCGTGCGATTCGCGATGGCATGGTGCTCTCCCCGCCGCTGATCGTCAGCGAAAGGGAGATCGACGAGATGGTGACCAAGGCGGCCGATGCCTTCGACCTGACGCTCCGCTCGCTCGCCGGCTGACCGCTACAGCAGCCAGAAGAGCAGGAACGCGCCGAGCACCAGCCGGTAGATCACGAAGGGCGTGAAGCTCGAGGTCTGGAGCCACCTCATCAGGCCCCAGATGGCGCAGAGGGCGGCTACGAAGGCGAGGAGCGCTGCCCAGAGCGCGTCCGCCTGCAGCGTCGCGTCGCCGCTCTGCAGCAGGTCGAGCGTGGCGAGCAGGCCGGCGGCGGCGATCGTCGGGATCGCCAGCAGCATCGAGAAGCGGGCACTCTCGGTCCGGCTGAAGCGCAGGAAGAGCCCCCCCGTCATGGTGATGCCGGAGCGGCTGGTGCCGGGCAGGATCGCCAGCACCTGGGCAAGGCCGATGACGATGGCATCGCGCAGCGTCATCTGGGCGAGGCTGCGGTCATGATGCTCGGCGCCGCGATCGGCGAGCCAGAGGACGATACCGAAGACGATCGTCGTCACCGCGATGAGCAGGCCGCTCCGGAAGGTCGTCCCGACGAGATCCTTGGCCAGCAGCCCCGCGACGACGATCGGCAGCGTGGCGACGGCCAGATGCAGGACGAGCCGCGAGCGGTGGTCGGGCCGCCGCCGGATCGCCAGCCAGAGCCCGGCCACCAGATCCAGCACGTCGCGATGGAAATAGACCAGCACGGCCGCCAGCGTGCCGACATGCACGGCGATGTCGATCGCCAGCCCCTGGTCCGGCCAGCCGAAGAGCACGGGCACCAGGATGAGGTGCGCCGATGAGCTGATCGGCAGGAACTCGGTGATGCCCTGGACGACCGCCAGCACGAGCAGGTTGAGCAGATCCATGCTTTTATCCGGGCCCCGGTGACCTGGCCCGCCGCGGCGGGGCGCGGCTTGATCGCCACTGCGGGATTTGCCATACCCGCAGAGGTGGCCACGCCGCAACTCGCCTGCCTGCCACCGGAACACCAGATCTTCGAACAGCATTGTGCCGCCGGACGCTCTTTCTGGCAGCAGCCGGCGGTGTGGCTGCGTTGCCGGGAGATGAGGGACCATGCACGACGATCCGATCGGCGGCGAGCACCTTGCGCCGGTGTCCTTCTCGGCCGAGAATCATCCGGCCGATCTCGCCGAGCTGCTCGAGGAAATGGCGCCCGAGGCGGCGCGGGTGGCGCTGCTCGCCTTGCCGCTCGGCCATGGTGCGGAGACCTTCGGCTATCTCCCGCCCGAGATCCAGGTGGCGCTCGCCCGGGTGTTGAGTCGCGGCGAGCTCGCCGCGATCGTCACCGAAATGAACGGCGACGATCGTGCCGACCTCTACAACCGCCTGACCCCGAGCAGCAGGAGGCGCTGCTGCCGGGCCTCCTAGGCCGAGCGCGAGGACATCCGCCGCCTCGCCGCACATCAGGAGGCATCGGCCGGGGCCATCATGACCTCGGACTATGCCACGCTGGCGCCCGGGCTGACCGTGCTTCAGGCCATCCGGCAAGCTGCGCCTCGAGGCACCGGACAAGGAGACCATCTACCGCACCTATGTGGTCGATGCCGAGCGCCGGTTGATCGGCTCGGTGCGGCTGCAGACCCTGATCCTCGCCCAGCCGCAGCGTACCGTCGAGGAGGTGATGGAGCGCACCACTCGTGCCGTCGGGGTCGAGGACGACCAGGAGGAGGTGGCCCGGTCGATCGCCAAGTACGACATCATCGCCCTGCCGGTGGTCGACGGCGAGGGCCGGCTGGTCGGCATCGTCACCCACGACGACGCCCTCGACGTGCTGCAAGCGGAGGCCACCGAGGACTTCCAGAAAGTCGGCAGCGTCGGCTCGATGGCCGACAGCATCGCCAGCGCCAGCATCGCCCTGCTCTACCGGAGCCGGATCTACTGGCTGGTGCTGCTGGTCTTCGGCAACCTCCTCTCGGGGGCGGGGCTCGCTTTCTTCGAGGACACCATCGCGGCCTATATCGTGCTCGTTTTCTTCCTGCCGGTGCTCATCGGCAGCGGCGGCAATGCTGGCTCGCAGAGCTCGACGCTGATGGTCCGCGCCCTGGCGACTGGCGATGTCGAGATGAAGGACTGGGGCCGGATGTTCTTTCGCGAGCTCGGCGTGGCGATCCTGCTCGGCATGACCATGGCGGTTGCGATCTCCACCATCGCCGGGTTTCGGGGTGGTCACCAGGTGGCGCTGGTGGTGGCGGTCTCGATGCTGCTGATCGTCACGGCGGGCAGCCTGATCGGCATGTCGATGCCGTTCATCCTGAGCCGCTTCCGGCTCGATCCGGCCACTGCCAGCGCCCCCCTGATCGCGTCGATCGCCGACATCATGGGCGTCGTGATCTATTTCTCGATCGCCAGAGCGATCCTGCTCCATTGAGAAGCGGACGGTCGGCCGCGAGCCGTCGCCCGAACCCGGATCTCGAGCAACAGCTCGAGCCCGCCGTCGAGCACGACCCGGCGCTCCTCGCAAACGTGGCTGACGACCGGATCCTGCGCCCCGGCGCTGCGCGCGGCGGCGATGGCCGCTTCCTCGGCATGGCTGATCAGGAGCGTGCGCGCCGACGCCGGGTCGGTGACGAGGGTTCCGCCCTCGCCAAGATGCAGGGCGAGCTGGTCGTCGCCGGTGCGCGTGGCGACCAGCTCGACCCGGCGCGCCACCTCGCCGACCACGGCGCCGATGGCGTTGCAGACCGCGTGACCGGCGGGCGGCACGAGACGGCTGCCGAGCCGCTCGGCGACCCCCTCGTAGAAGACCGCAGCCGGCCCACCTACTGCCACGAGCGGTCGGTCGATGGTGAAGCGGACGGCGAGCGGTGCCCTGGAACTCGTCGCCGGCCAGGCCATGGCGACCGGTGGTTCGTCCAGGAACCCCGCGAGACGCCCGACAGTGCCGCCTGTCGCTTCCCAGACGGCGCCGACCACGGCACGGGCACTGGCGGTGCGTGCCGCCTCCAGCACGGCCGCCGCGAACCTCTCGACCGTGTCGCCTCCGCCTCGCTTGCGTGCCTCGAGCTGGGCGCCGAGCCTCGCCGCCTCGATCGACCACCCGGACTGCCGGCCGAGCACATGGCCCGCATCGCTCGGCGTGAAGCCGGCGAGCCTGACGATGCCCTGCAAGGCCGAGCGACTTCAGCGGCACGGCCAGATGCTCGCGATCGATCACCAGCTCGAGCGGGCGAGGGCCGCCGGCGAGCAGGTCCAACAGGCGGTGCTGGCTCCGCGAGAGGCCGGAAAGCGCGACGTCCGCGTCCTGGCGAAGGGCGAAGCGCGCATCCGTGGCCCGAGTGGCGGCCCGTGCCGCCTGGGCATGGAGCGCCTCGAGCACCTGCGGGTGCTGGTCGGCGAGCAGCGCCAGCGGCACCAGCCGGCGCGGCCCGAGCCCGAGGCGACCCGCCTCGTCGACACGGGTCTCGCTGTCGCCGCCGGGCCCGCTCGTCTGCAGCTCCACCGCCTCGACCATCGTTCTGAAGCCACCGACGGGGCACCTTCCAGGGGCGAGACGCGGCTGGCCGTCATCGAGCAGCGCCACATCAGTGGTCGTGCCGCCCACATCGCTGATCACGGCATGACGAAGGCCGGAGAGATGGGCGGCGCCCACCACGCTTGGCGGCGAGGGCCGGAGAGGAGGGTCTCGACCGGCCGGCGGCGGGCCACTTCTGCCGCCATCAAGGCACCGTCGCCGCGCACCACCATGAGCGGAGCCGCGATACCCGTCTCGGCCAACAGCCGCTCGACGGCCGCGATGAGCCGGCCGATGCGTGGCACAAGCCGGGCATTGAGGAAGGTGGTGAGCGCCCGGCGCGGCGCGTCGAGCCGGGCGGTGAGCTCGCTCGAGACGGTGACCGGCCGGCCGGTCAGGGCCATGATCCGCTCGGCGGCCACCTGCTCATGCGCCGGGTTGCGCACCGCAAAGGTGGCGGTGACCGCGAAGGCATCGACGGTCGGCGCCATCTTGCCGATGGCCGCATCGAGGGCGGCGAGGTCGAGCGGCTGCCGCGGCTGGGCGCTCGCATCGTGGCCGCCGCCGACAAAGGCGACAGGCGCCCGGCCGAGTGCCTGGCCGAGCCCCCCACGCGCCAGGCTCTCCGGACCGAAGCCCACCATGATCAGCCCGGCCCGCCCGCCCTGGCCCTCGACCAGCGCATTGGTGGCGAGCGTGGTCGAGAGGCCGACCAGACCGATCCGCTCGCGAGCCTCGTGGGGTGCCGCGGCCAGGACGGCGCGCACGGCCGCGGCGATGCCCTGGTAGAGGTCGTGGTGGCTGGTCAGCGCCTTGGCGCTGGCGACCACGCCTTCCGCCTCGTCGAGCAGCACGGCGTCGGTGCAGGTGCCGCCGGTATCTATCCCGAGACGCATCAGCCGCCATCCGCCCCCGGGCAGGTTCCTCGTCGCTCCGATCGCGCCGGCCTCGCCAAGCGATGCAAACCTTCCCTTGGTCGGGCAAGGCTGCTAGGGCCGGCCGGCGGAACGCGGATCGGCGTAGCAGAGCATGGCGGGATCACAAGGCGAAACGCGATGCTTTTCACGATCAGAAGCAACTGGGCGCTGCTGCTCGGCATCGGGCTCCTGATGCTCGGCCACGGCCTGCAGAACACGCTGCTCGGCGTGCGGGCCAGCATCGAAGGCTTCCCCACCTCGGTTACCGGCATTGTCATGTCGGGCTATTCGATCGGCTTTCTCGTCTCCGCCATCGTCACCCCGCGGCTGGTTGCCCATGTCGGCCATGTCCGGGTCTTTGCCGCGTTCACCGCACTTGCCTCCTCGGCGATCCTGGCGCACGCCCTCCTGCTCGAGCCGATCTCGTGGTTCGTGCTGCGCTTCCTCACGGGTGTGTGCATGAGCGGCGCCTATGTCGTCGCCGAAAGCTGGCTCAACCGGGCGGCCACCAACGAGGACCGCGGCTCCCTGCTCTCGGTCTACATGCTGGTCCAGCTCACCGCCTGGGCCGGCGGCCAGCTCCTGCTCAATGCCGCCGACCCCGGCAGGTTTCGCCTGTTCATCGGGGTCTCCGTCCTGCTCTCCATCGCCGTCGTGCCCATGCTGCTGACGGCGAGCCCGCACCGGCGACGGCCGCGGCCGCAGCTTCGGCCTGATCGGGCTCTACCGCAGCTCGCCGCTCGGCTTCGTCGGCATGTTCGGCGTCGGCCTCAGCCAGGGCGCCTTCTTCGCCATGGGTGCCGTCTTCGCCGGCAAGATCGGCCTCGACGTCGCCGGCATCTCGCTCTTCATGGCGCTCGCCATCGTCGGCGGCGTGCTGCTGCAGTGGCCGGTCGGCCGGCTCTCGGACCGGCTCGACCGGCGCCGGGTGGTGACCGGGACGACCATCCTCGCCGGGCTCGCCACCGGCATCGTCGTCATTGCCGGCACGGGCACGTTCCCGGTCGTCGCTGCCGCGTTCTTCCTCTACGGCGGCATGTGCCTGCCGATGTATGCGCTCTGCATCGCCCACACCAACGACAATCTCGACGCCGAGGACATGGTGGGCGCCAGCGGCACGCTCGTCCTCGTCGTCGGCATCGGCATGGTGCTGGGCCCGCCCTTGGCGGCGGCGGCCATGGACCTGCAGGGCCCGGTCGGCTTCGCGTCCTTCTTCACCATCGTCCATCTCGGCATCGGCGCCTTCGCGCTCTACCGGATGACCCGGCGCGCATCGGTGCCCATGGCGGACCAGGGACAGCACATCTATGCGCCGCAGCCGAGCCCGGTAGCCGCGGCCCTCGTCCAGGAAACGGCGATCGGCCAGCAGGAAGCGAAGGAACAGACCGAGATCGTGCAATCTCCGCTCGCTTCGCCCGCCGGTCAGGGGTATAATTAGCTGGTCTGTCAGTGCTGAAGGTCGCTTTCGAAACTTGTCCGCGTCCAGTATTCGCAGCGTTTATTCCGAGCGCGCTCGAACGAAATCCCGCCGTCGCGAACCCTTCTCGTCGCCATTTCGTGGCGACGGCGTTCGGTCGTGCGTTGTGGATCAGGTGGCGGTCAGGGCTTCGTGCTTTACCTCAGGGCTTGGCCTGGACTCCTTGTATCTCCATTCAGGAGCGGCTCGATGAGCAGCAAGATCTTGTCGCTAACTTCCCCTTCAGCACGACGTCCGAGGACCTCCAGGACCTCTTCGGACAGCACGGCGAAGTGGTGTCCGCCAAGGTCGCGACCGACCGGGAAACCGGCCGGAGTCGTGGCTTCGGCTTCGTCGAGATGGCGACGCCGGCGGCCGCCGGGGCGGCCATCCAGCAGCTCAACGGCTACGACATGGGCGGCCGGCCCCTGGCCGTGCGTGTCGCCGAGGACCGCGGCGGTGCCGGCGGCGGCGGGTTCGGTGGCCGAGGCGGCCCGGGTGGGGGGCGCGGTCCCGGCGGACCGGCGGCGGACCGCGCCGCGACAATCTCGGACGGCCGCCGCGCCGCCCGTACTGAGCCTGCTTCTGGTCCGGGGCGACCGGGCCTCCTGCGGGCGACCCGGCGCCTGCTGCCCGTTGCAGCGACCGCCTCGCCCGCCTACATGACGGCGGGGCGGCTGGCCGCCTCTGCGGCCACTGGGGCCGAACCCGGACATCATTGATGATCGTCGAGCTCAACGCACGTTCGCGGGAAGTGTTCCGCCAGATCGTCGACGCCTACATGGCGACCGGCGAGCCGGTCGGCTCGCGCACGGTCTCGCGCCGGCTCGACGACCAGCTCTCGCCGGCCACCGTCCGCAATGTCATGGCCGATCTCGAGGAGGCCGGCCTGCTCTGCGCGCCGCACACCTCGGCCGGTCGCCTGCCGACCGATGCGGGTCTCAGGCTCTATGTCGATGGGCTGCTCGAGCTCGGTGGCCTCTCCAAGGACGACCGGCAGCGCATCGAGACGCAATGCGCCGTGGCCGGGCGGAGCATCGAGGCGGTGCTCGAGGACGCCACCGAGACGCTCTCCGGGCTCTCGCGCTACGCCGGGCTCGTCATCGCACCCACGACCAGGCGACCCTACAAGCACATCGAGTTCGTGCCGCTCAGCCCCGGCCGGGCACTGGTGGTCACGGTATCCGATGGTGGCATGGTCGAGAACCGGGTGATCGAGGTGCCCATCGGCATGTCGCCGGCAACCCTGGTCGAGGCGGGCAACTACCTGACGGCGCGACTCGCCGGGCGCACTTTCGCCGAGGCCAGGGCGGAAATCCAGGCGGAGATCGAGAAGCGGCAGGGCGAGCTCGACGAGCTGACGCAGAAGGTCGTCGCCTCGGGCCTCGCGACCTGGGGCGGCGACGATGCGACCGATGGCGGCACGCTCCTTGTGCGCGGACATGCCAACCTGCTCGACGATGTCAGCACGCTGGTCGACCTCGAGCGGATCCGCCACCTGTTCACCGCGCTCGAGACCAAGCGCAGCTTCGTCAAGCTGATCGAGCTCTCCGACGCGGGCAAGGGCGTGCAGATCTTCATCGGCGCCGAGAACGAGCTGTTCGCGCACAGCGGCTGCTCGGCCATCATCGCCCCCTTCCGGGCTGGTGACACCGCCGGCAAATCGCCATCTGTGGTCGGGGCGATCGGCGTGATCGGCCCGACCCGCATGAACTATTCGAGGATCATCCCGATGGTCGACCATACCGCCCGGGTGATCAGCCGCCTCCTGGGCAGCCCCAACAGCGAGAAGGACTGATGCAACAGGACGTCGACAAGCCGGAAACCGAGGCCAGCGTCGAAGCTGCGGCCGAGGCGCCCGACGGGACCGGTGCCGCCACCGGGCAGGAAAGCGATGCCACAGCCGAGATCGCCGATCTCAAGGACAAGCTCCTGCGCGCCCTGGCCGATACCGAGAACCTTCGGCGCCGGCACACGCGCGAGCTGGAGGAGGCGCGCCGCTATGCGATGACCGGCTTCGCTCGCGATCTCCTGGACGTGGCCGACAACATGCGCCGGGCGATCGCCGCCGTGCCGGCCAATGCCCGTGAGGAGAACGAGCTCGTGGCCAACCTGCTCGAAGGCGTCGAGCTGACCGAGCGCTCGCTGCTCACAGCCTTCGACAAGCACAAGGTGGCCCGCATCGACCCGGCGCGCGGCGACAAGTTCGATCACAACCGCCATCAGGCGATGTTCGAGGTGCCGTCCGCCGATCTGCCGCCCGGCCATGTCGCCGAGGTGATGCAGACCGGCTGGGTCTTGGCCGATCGGCTCTTGCGCCCGGCCATGGTCGGCGTCAGCAAGGCGATGCCCCAAACGGCGACCGCAACGGCGAACGATTCGGTCGGTGACGATGCGCCTGGGCGCGGCTCGACCGTCGATACGCGCGCCTGACA
Organism: Geminicoccaceae bacterium; assembly: GCA_041397945.1. Taxonomy (GTDB): domain Bacteria; phylum Pseudomonadota; class Alphaproteobacteria; order Geminicoccales; family Geminicoccaceae; genus SLRI01. The sequence continues at coordinate 28,179 of JAWKVR010000003.1, read as the reverse complement.
TCCGCCCTCTTTCGAGCCTTTTCGCCCCCCCAATCGAGGAACGGCCATGACCGGCAATCCCAAGAAGGTGGTGCTCGCCTATTCCGGCGGCCTCGACACCTCGGTCATCCTGCGCTGGCTGCAGGACACCTATCGCTGCGAGGTCGTCACCTTCACCGCCGATCTCGGCCAGGGCGAGGAGCTGGAGCCGGCCCGCGCCAAGGCCGAGATGATGGGGGTGAAGGAGATCCATATCGAGGATCTCCAGGAGGAGTTCGTCCGCGACTTCGTCTTCCCGATGTTCCGCGCCAACACCGTCTACGAGGGAACCTATCTCCTCGGCACCTCGATCGCCCGGCCGCTGATCGCCAAGCGGCTGATCGAGATCGCGCGCGAGGTCGGTGCCGACGCCGTGGCGCACGGGGCGACGGGCAAGGGCAACGACCAGGTCCGCTTCGAGCTCGGCTGCTATGCGCTCGACCCGCACATCAAGGTCATCGCGCCCTGGCGGCTCTGGGACCTGAACTCCCGCGACAAGCTGATCCAGTACGCCGAGAGCCGGCAGATTCCGATCCCCCGCGGCAAGCGGGGAACACCACCCTATTCGACCGATGCCAACCTCCTGCACATCTCCTACGAGGGCCTGGCGCTCGAGGATCCCTGGATCGAGGCGGACGAGGAGATGTTCACCCGCTCGGTCAGCCCCGAGCTGGCGCCCGAGCGGCCGACCTATGTCGAGATCGGCTTCGAGCGGGGCGACGCCGTCTCGGTCGACGGCGAGCCGCTCTCGCCCGCCAACCTGCTGCGGCGCCTGAACGACCTCGCCGGGGCGAACGGCATCGGCCGGCTCGATCTCGTCGAGAACCGCTATGTCGGCATGAAGAGCCGTGGCGTCTACGAGACGCCCGGCGGCACCATCCTGCTCGCCGCCCATCGCGGCATCGAGAGCATCACCCTCGACCGCGGTGCCGCCCACCTCAAGGACGAGCTGATGCCGCGCTACGCCGAGCTGATCTACAACGGCTACTGGTTCAGCCCCGAGCGCGAGATGCTGCAGGCCGCCATCGACCAGAGCCAGGCACCGGTGACCGGCACGGTCCGCCTCAAGCTCTACAAGGGCAGCGCCGCCGTGGTCGGCCGCAAGGCGCCGCAGAGCCTCTACAGCGAGGACTACGCCACCTTCGAGGCCGACACCGTCTACGACCAGAAGGACGCCGAAGGCTTCATCAAGCTCAACGCGCTCCGGCTACGCATCGCGGCGTTGGCGCGGCGGTAGCCACCGCACAATCTCGCGCAGACCCTGAAACACGACGGAAAAATCGCGAATTAGGGGATTGTGAAGATAATAATTTAACTTATGGTTATAGGCTGTTCGCAGCGCTATGACGTCCTTCGATGTTGCAGCGGAGGACAGGATGAGTGCTGTTTTCTTGGAAGCGGATGGTCTGGCCGGGAACCGCCTGAAGAGGGCTCCGCTCGGCAACGGGCACGATGAACGATGGCTCCAGGATCTACTCTTTCGCCACCCGCACCTCATTCCCCTCGAACGAATCGAGCCAGGTGCCGGTGAGGTAATTCCGATTTGCCGGGAGCTGTCGCTGCCCAAGCCGGGCGGACGGTCCGTCTTCCTGGACATATTGGGGGTAACACCACACGGACGTCCCGTTCTGGTGGAGTGCAAATTGTGGCGCAACCCTCAGGCTCGACGTGAAGTTGTGGCCCAACTGCTGGAGTATGCGGCGCTGCTACGGCGGCGATCCTTTGCCGATCTCACCGTCCAGCTCAGGGCGGTTCTGGGCACGAAAGACGACAATCCCCTGTTTACTCATGTCCGCCATGGACTGTCGGAACCTGCCGACGAGGTGCGCTTTGTCGATGCGGTGGCGCGCAATCTCCGAGCCGGCGACTTCCATCTGATCATAGCAGGCGAAGGCATCCGCGAGGATCTGACAGTCATCTCGGAGCATCTCGGCGCACAGGGGGCGAGACTCGCGCTGATCGAGCTCCAGTTGTGGTGCGACGATGGGGGGCGGACTTTGGTGGTGCCGCAGGTCGCAATGCGGACGGAGGTGATCCGCCAGCGGCTAATTCTGGATGACGCGGGCATACCCGTTCAGTTGGTCGATCTCGCCGGGTCGGACGACAGAACTGAAATTGAAGAGGTTGTGGATCCGGAAGGCGCGAGGATCCGCAGAGAGAGCAATAGAGAGTTCTGGCAGCGTTTCATCGAAACAGCGTGTTTCGAGCATCCCGATCAGCCGACGCCGAGGCATGGAACAAATAATTCAGTAAGAATTCCACTGCCGCCACCAGCTCGCTGGCTGACGGCCTATCGGAGTGAGGGGGAGGGGGAAGCAGGGCTCTTTCTGCGCTGCGAGCAAGGCAACATGCTATGCGCCGGCTCGCGCCCGAGGCTGAAGCGCTTCGTGCGGAAACGGGTCTTCGAGATCTGTATTTCAAGGTCGGTCAACCGGGGCAGCGCGACATCATTGGTATCGCTCGCCCGCTTACCGATTTCGGCGGTACGGATGAGCAATTGGCGTGGTTGGAATGTACCGCAAACAAGCTGGTTAATGCCCTGCGTCCCCGGCTGTCCGTCCCGCAAGATGCCTGACTAGCTCCGTTCGACTGAAGTGCTTCACCACGGAAGTCCGATCGGAGCCCCACACTCACGGACTTATCCCCATCCAGGGCAGACACTGTATCTGGCCCAGAGCTTGATCGGACCCATTGAGCTGGATGTCGGGCTGGGCCGTGGCTACCGCTTGCCGGTTCCTATGGATCAGACATAGCATTCGGCCATGATGGATCGTGCTGCCGCCGGACAGAGCTGGAGCGCCACGGGCTACCGGCACCATGCCGGTTTCGTCGCCACGCTCGGCCGACCGGTGCTCGAGCTCCTGGCACCCGTGGCCGGTGAGCGGATTCTCGATCTCGGTTGCGGCGACGGGGCGCTGACGGCGGAGCTGGTGGCGACCGGCGCCGAGGTGGTCGGCTGCGATGCCTCGCCAGAGCTGCTCGATGCGGCACGGGCGAGGGTCTCGACGTGGTCCTGGCCGATGGCCACGCCTTGCCGTTCGAAGCCGAGTTCGACGCCGTCTTTTCCAATGCGGCGCTGCACTGGATGACCCGGCCGGACGACGTCATCGCCGGTGTGGCCAGGCCCTTCGGCCCGGCGGACGGTTCGTCGCCGAGTTCGGCGGCATGGGCAATGTGGCCGCCATCACCACCGCCCTGCGCGCCGTGCTGGGCGAGGCCGGCATCGACGCCTTCGCCATGCGGCCCTGGTATTTCCCGAGCCCGGACGAGCACGCCGCCCGGCTCGAACGGCAGGGTTTCAGCGTCTCGTCGATCGAGCTGATCCCGCGGCCGACGCCCTTGCCGACCGGCATGGCCGGCTGGCTCGAGACCTTTGCGCAGCCCTTCCTGCGCCACGCCCCGGCGGTCGAGCGTGCGGGCCTGCTGGCCCGGGCCGTCCGCCTGCTCGAGCCGGCGCTGTGCGACAGCGCCGGCAACTGGACAGCCGATTATGTCCGCCTGCGGTTTCGGGCGGCACGGGGATGAGGAAGCCGGGTGGAGCCATTGAATCCGAACGGAATTCAACTAATGGTTGATTTCATGTCATAATTGGTAGCATGTGACAATGAGAACCGCCCGCCGGCAAGAGCGGAGAGGTTCGAGGCGGTACCAGGAGACACGACATGAACGTAGATCTGGCGATTTGCGATGGGCGATACGCGCTCGCAGACGAAGCCAATGGCGGCCCGGTCTTTTATCCGACGCACAGGGCGCGCCTCGCGGAGCTGGCCGAGGCACCAGTGACGGCCACGTTCGACAAGCTCGCGGCTCCCGGTCGCGAGAAGGCCCAGGATTGGGAGCACTGGCGAAAATTGCGCCGACGGTTCCTGGAAGGCGGCCTCGAGGTCCTTTCGGACAGCGAGCTGCTCGAGATCTTCCTGGCGGTTTCCAGCCCCAGGCCCAAGCGGCAAAGTCAGCTGGCGGCGGCGCTGATATCTCGATTCGGCAACCTGACCGGGGTCGTGCACGCGAATCCGCGACATTTGATGGAGTTCCCCACCGAGAATCGGCGGGCGACCTACATGGCGATCGCGCTGCTGAAGTGCGTGCATGCCGCCGCAGTCCGGTTGCTGAAGGTCGATGTGGTCGACCGACCTATCATCTCGTCATCAGAAGCGGTGCTAAGGTATTGCATGGCAAGGTTTTCACACCTTGGACACGAAGAGTTCCACGTCCTGTTCCTCAATCGCAAGAATATGCTGATTCTCGATGAGGTGCAGCAACGCGGCACCATCGACCACGTTCCGCTCTATCCTCGAGAGGTGGCCAAACGGTGTCTCGAGGTCGGCGCCTCGGCGATCGTCATGGTGCACAATCATCCGAGCGGCGATCCGACGCCGTCTGGCCCCGATATCGAGCTGACCCGCAAGGTTGTCGCCGCCCTGGAAATCTTCGATGTCCAGGTTCACGATCATTTCATCATCGGGCTCGACGGCCAGGCGAGCCTGCGGGGCTTGGGGTTGATGTAATCGGGCGCGCGGCAACCGGTATACGAGATCGATGAGGCCCTTGCTTGCTGGTCTCGATTCCGGTGACCAGCGGCAGGGGCCCGTCGCGGACAACTCAAAGCTAGCGCTTCAAGCCGCCTGAGATTCGGCGGAGACTGCAATGTCCACGATGTCCGCCATGATCCGGGGGATCGAGAAGTCCTTCGGCGTGTAGACCCGGGCGACGCCGCAGGCGAGGAGAGCCTTGGCGTCCGCCGGCGGGATGATGCCGCCGACCACCACGGGGATGTCGCCGATGCCGGCCTTGCGCATCCGCGTCATCACCTCCTCGACCAGCTGCAGATGCGAGCCCGAGAGGATCGAGAGCCCGACCACATGCACCGCCTCCTCGAGCGCCGTGCCGACGATCCGTGCGGGTGACAGGCGAATACCCTCGAAGACCACGTCCATGCCGGATCCCGTGCCGCCACCGCGATCTGCTCGGCGCCATTTGAATGGCCATCGAGGCCGGGCTTGCCGACCAGGATCTTCAGCCGGCGGCCGGTGCGTCTCGCCAACGCCTCGACCCGGGCGCGGACCGGCGCCAGCGCATCGTCCAAACCATCCGTCTTGGCGCCGGCGATGCCGGTGGGGGCCCGGTACTCGCCGAAGATGCGGCGCAGGCAGGTCGCCCATTCACCCGTGGTGACACCGGCATGCGCGCAGGCGATCGAGGCCGGCATGACGTTCTGTCCCTCGCGCGCGGCCCGGTCCAGCTCCGCCAGGGCCACTTCGACCGCCCCGGCGTCGCGCCGGGCACGATGCGCCCGCAGCCGTTGGATCTGGGCCGCCTCGGTGGCGGGATCGACGGTGAGAAACCCGCCATCCTCGCCGGTGGTGAGCGGCGAGGGGGCGGTCTCGGTGTAGCAGTTGACGCCCACGACCTGCCGCGTGCCGGCGGCGATCGCCTGGACCCGGGCAGCGCTGCTCTCGACCAGCCGGCTCTTCATGTAGCCGGAGTCGACGGCGGCCAGCGCCCCGCCCATGTCCTCGATCCGCGCCAGCTCCGCCTTCGCCTCAGCCATCAGCTCCTGAACCTTGGCCTCGATCACGATGCTGCCGTCGAAGATGTCCGGATGGTCCAGAAGGTCGGTCTCGAGGGCCAGGATCTGCTGCAGGCGCAGCGACCATTGCTGGTCCCAGGGCCGGGGCAGGCCGAGCGCCTCGTTCCAGGCCGGCAACTGCACCGCCCGGGCACGGGCCCTGCGCGACAGCGTGACCGCCAGCGTCTCGAGCAGGATCCGATAGACGTTGTTCTCGGGCTGCTGCTCGGTCAGGCCCAGCGAGTTCACCTGCACGCCATAGCGGAAACGCCGCAGCCGCTTATCCTCGACCCCGTACCGCGTGGCGGTGATCTCGTCCCAGAGCTCGACGAAGGCGCGCATCTTGGCGAGCTCGGTGACGAAGTGCAGACCGGCATTGACGAAGAAGCTGATGCGGCCGACCACCTTCGGGAACTCCGCCTCGGGCACCTGGCCGCCGGCGCGGATGGCATCCAGCACCGCCACCGCCGTGGCCAGCGCGAAGGCGAGCTCCTGGACCGGCGTCGCCCCGGCCTCCTGCAGGTGGTAGGAGCAGACATTGGTCGGGTTCCATCTCGGCACGTCCCGGCAGGTGAAGGCGACGACGTCGCCGATCAGCCGAAGCGAGGGGCGGGCGGGAAGATGTAGGTGCCGCGCGACAGGTATTCCTTGATGATGTCGTTCTGCACCGTCCCCTGCAGCACCGCCCGGTCGACGCCCTGGCGCTCCGCCGCGGCGATGTAGAGCGCCAGCAGCCAGGGTGCGGTGGCGTTGATGGTCATCGAGGTGTTCATGCGGTCGAGCGGGATGCCGTCGAACAGCGTCGTCATGTCGTCGAGGAGGTGATCGGCACGCCGACCTTGCCGACCTCGCCTTGTGCCAGGGGGTCGTCGCTGTCGTAGCCGGTCTGGGTCGGCAGATCGAAGGCCACCGAGAGCCCGGTCTGGCCGCGCGCCAGGTTGGTGCGGAAGAGCGCGTTGCTCGCCTCGGCCGAGCTGTGCCCGGCATAGGTGCGGGAACAGCCACGGCTCATCACGAAAAGTGTTGATTCCACTCGTTTCGCCCATCCCGCCGGATCTCCCGAACCACTTGAACACACGATAAACACCCAACGACGCGATCGTCAGATACAGCGGCGAGCGATAACATCCATGCTGCAGCGCCGTCAAAGCATTTATGATGTTGACAGCGTGATCCTCGCCCTTCAGCTTGTGGCAATGCGACGGTGCAGGCTGACCGGCCAACATCTCTCCGCCGGTCGCCAACACGTTAGTCAACACCACCAGTCGGGTTGCAGCCATGCCCAAGAACCAGGTCGATCACATCATCCGCAAGTTCGGCTCGCAAGCGCGGGTCGCCGAGCTGCTCGGCATCTGGCAGACCGCCGTCAGCGGCTGGGTGCGGCGCGGCGCCATTCCGGCGCGGCGCCAGGCCGAGCTGCTCGAGATCGCCCGCCGCGAGGGCATCGCCCTGTCGCCCGGCGAGTTCTTCGCGGCCGAGGCGACCGGCACGCACGGACGGCCGCTGCCGATGGCCCGCCAGGGCGGCAGCGCCCCGGCCGCACCCGCATCGGCCCAGGTGATCCGGTTGAAGCCGGAGGCCCCGCCGCCGGCGGCCGCGCCCGCGGCGCCCGCCGCGCCGGCTGCCGGCAAGGATCTCTACGAGGTCGGCGAGATTCCGCCTCTGGGGCATGTGCCGGCCAACATGTACGCCTGGGCGATCCGCAAGGAGCGGCACGGCGAGCCGTTGACCGCCATGCAGCAGGAGGTGGTGCCCACACCCGTGGTCGGCGACGACGAGGTGCTGGTCATGGTGATGGCCGCCGGCGTCAACTACAACGGCGTCTGGGCCGCGCTCGGCGTGCCGCTCGCCCCTCGATCTGCACAAGCAGCCTTACCACATCGCCGGCTCCGATGCCGCCGGGGTGGTCTGGGCGGTCGGCGCCAAGGTCAGGCGCTGGCAGGTCGGCGACGAGGTCGTCATCCACTGCAACCAGGACGACGGGGACGACGAGGAGTGCAATGGCGGCGACCCCATGAACTCCGCCTCGCAGCGGATCTGGGGCTACGAGACCACGGACGGCTCCTTCGCCCAGTTCTGCAAGGTCCAGTCGCGCCAGCTCATGCCGCGCCCCCGGCACCTGACCTGGGAAGAAGCCGGCTGCTACACCCTGGTCCTGGCCACCGCCTACCGCATGCTCTTCGGCCACCAGCCGCACACCCTCAAGCCCGGCGACAACGTGCTGGTCTGGGGCGGGGCGGGGGCCTCGGCTCCATGGCGATCCAGCTCATCGCCGCCTCCGGTGCCAATGCCATCGCCGTCATCTCGGACGAGGACAAGCGCGACTTCGTCCTCTCGCTCGGCGCCAGGGGGGCGATCAACCGCAAGGACTTCTCGTGCTGGGGGAGATGCCGGACCCCATGGACGCCGGGGCCTACGGCAAGTGGGTCAAGGAGGCGCGCCGCTTCGGCAAGGCGATCTGGGAGATCACCGGCAAGGGCAATGATGTCGACATGGTCTTCGAGCACCCCGGCGCCTCGACCTTCCCGGTCTCGGCCCTGGTCTGCAAGCGGGGCGGCATGGTGGTCATCTGCGCCGGCACCACCGGCTACAAGCTGACCGTCGATGCCCGCTATCTCTGGATGCGGCAGAAGCGCCTGCAGGGCAGCCATTTCGCCAATCTCAAGCAGGCCTCGGCCGCCAACCGCTTCGTGCTCGCCCGGCAGGTCGATCCCTGCATGAGCGAGGTGTTCGCCTGGTCCGACATCCCGAGGGCGCACATGAAGATGCTGAAGAACCAGCACAAGCCGGGCAACATGGCGGTCCTGGTCAATGCTCGGCGAACCGGCATGCGCACCCTCGAGGAAGCGATGGAGGACTGAGCCTTGGCGACCGCACTCCCCGAACGGAACGTGGCGCAGACGGTCGAGGAACCCGAAACGGTCATCGCCGAAGCCCTCGCCGCCACCGACGCCCTGCTCCTCGCCGCGCGCGAAGCCGTCGCCGCTCGGGTGGCACCGGGCGGCAAGGTCGACCCGACATTGCTCGACGCGGACCAGTTCGCCGCGCATGGGCTCGCCTGGCTCGAGGTCTACCGCCAGGCGCTGCACGCCATGCACGCTTGGGCAGCACGGCTGGCAGTCGCCGGCGAGCTCGGCGAGCTCGAGCGACTGATGCTCGAGGCGGCCTTCGGTGAGTATCTGGCGCGCATGGCGGGCGGCCTGCCGATGAGCCAGGTCGAGGTCGTGCGCCCCGCCGACCTGCATCTGGACGACAGGGCGCTCCAGGCATTCACCGGCAACCCGGCGGTCCGGACCCTGATCGCTAAGGGGAACACGGCACAACGCCGCCAGCGCCTCGCCGAGCTGATCGAAGGCGGCGATTTCGGCGGCTGGGCGCTCGGTGATCCGACGCTCGACATGATCCGCGAGCAGTTCCGGCGCTTCACCGACGAGCAGGTCGTGCCGCAGGCGCAGGCATGGCACCAGCGCGACGAGCTGATCCCGCTCGAGCTCATCGGAGAGCTGGCCGCCCTCGGCGTCTTCGGCCTGACGCTGCCGGAGGCGCATGGCGGGCTCGGCATGGGCAAGGTGGCGATGTGCGTCGTCACCGAGGAGCTGAGCCGCGGTTATATCGGCGTCGGCTCGCTGCCCACTCGCTCGGAGATCGCAGGCGAGCTGATCCGCGCCGGTGGCACGCCCGAGCAGCAGGCACGCTTCCTGCCAGGGATCGCGTCCGGCGAGATCATTCCGACTGCGGTCTTCACGGAGCCTGACACCGGCTCGGATCTGGCCTCGCTCAAGACCCGCGCGGTACGTGACAGCGAGGGCTGGTCGATCACCGGGGCCAAGACCTGGATCACCCACGCGGCGCGCGCCGATCTCATGACCGTGCTCTGTCGCACTCGCCCTGACGCGGCGGGCTATCGCGGGCTTTCGATGCTGCTCGCCGAAAAACCGCGTGGCAGCGATGCCGACCCATTCCCGGTTGCCGGCCTTAGCGGCTCCGAGATCCCGGTCCTCGGCTATCGCGGCATGAAGGAGTACACGCTCGCCTTCGACGGCTTTCGCGTCGCCGGCGACAACCTGCTGGGTGGCGTCGAGGGGCAGGGCTTCAAGCAGCTCATGGCGACCTTCGAGGGGGCTCGGATCCAGACCGCGGCCAGGGCCGTCGGGGTCGCCCGCTCTGCGCTCGAGCTAGGCCTCGCCTATGCCAGGGAGCGCCGCCAGTTCGGACAGCCGCTGATCGCGTTTCCACGGGTCTCCGGCAAGCTCGTCTGGATGGCCGTCGAGATCCAGATCGCCCGCCAGCTCACCTTCTCCGCGGCGCGCGAGAAGGACGCGGGGCGACGCTGCGACCTCGAGGCCGGGCTCGCCAAGCTGCTCGCCGCCCAGGTCGCCTGGGCAGCGGCCGACAACGCGCTGCAGATCCACGGCGGCAACGGCTACGCCGTCGAGTACCCGATCAGCCGCGTCCTCTGCGATGCCCGCATCCTCAGCATCTTCGAGGGTGCTGCCGAAATCCAGGCGCAGGTGATCGCGCGGCGGCTGCTCGAGGACTGAGGCAGAATGCCTCTTGTCGCGCGAAGCACTGGAGAACTGCGTGGCCGCGTGCTACGCGGCCTTCTGTCGCGCCGGTTCCTGTCCGGCGCGAGCGGCGAGCCGGTCGCCCTGGCGACGGTCCCGGCCGGGTAGGAAAAGGGAGGCAACCGCGCGACGGTCCTGCCGTTGCCGGTCAATGCCATTGAGGCCAAGGGGAGAGAGCCGGGGACGCTCCGGCTCTCTCCCCTCTGTTTCGTGTTCAGCCTGCCGCGATCGCGACCGTGGCGGCGAAGCCAGCGGAGTTGCAGAGCGGATGACGGATGTCGGCGGCGTGACGGCGGAGCGCCTGCGCAGCTTCATCGAGCGGGTCGAGCGTCTCGAGGAGGAGAAGAGCGAGGTTCAAGAGCAGATCAAGGAGGTGCTGAGCGAGGCGAAGGGCGAGGGCTTCGACGTCAAGATCCTGCGCCAGCTCTTGCGTCTGCGGAAGATGAAGCCGCACGACCGCGCCGAGCAGGAGGAGCTGCTAGAGACCTACAAGGCCGCGATCGGCATGGTCTGAGGCCGCGCCGGGGCTGCCGCATTAGGCAAATCTTGGCAATTGCCGCCTATGCTTTCGATCCACTGCGATGGTGGTCGGAATGACGTGGCTTGACGGCTGGGGGCGGCGGCGGGAATAGAGCCTGTCGCGAGAAGTTCCATGAGGCCTTTCATGAGCTTGGCAGTGAGCAGAGAGGAGTTGATCGTTCGTCGATGCAGCGCATCGTCGGACGATCAACGACGAAGCAGGTGCCGCTGCCAAGCTCACTCCTCCGGTCGGCTTGCATCGGCGCCGGCTTTGTCGCCGAGCTTGCCCGATGTCCCGGCATCGGGCCGCGCCTGGCTCCGCGCCGGCGGTCGATCGTAAGCCAATGAAAGGCCCCATGAACTTCTCGGACAGGCCCTAAGACATGTCGGCAGTCGATAGCGCCTCGCTGTTGCGACTTGCCACGCGGCTCACCGGGTTGCCTGTCGCCCTGCTGGTGCGCCTCGAAGGCTGCAACCTGCAGATCGTCGGCGAACCGCACGCGGGACAGCAGGCTCGGGTCGATCTCGGGCCCTGCTGCGAAGGCTGCTGGATGGCCGGCAGCGGGGCCTGGATCCGGGCCGTCGGCGCGGCTCACGGAAGCGCCCGCCCCGGGATCAGGTCGCCGCCCGGCTCGCCGCATGCGGCTTCGGCTCGGCGGTCGTGGCCCTGCTACCCGATCCCGGCGGGGCAGCCTCTCGAATGCTCTGCTGCCTCGGCCCGCCGGGGGTGACGCTCGAGCCCACCGCCGCGGATGCGCTCGCCGATCTTGCCGGGCTCGCGGCGGCGATGGAAAAAGCGAGGCGCGCAACCGAGCGCGCCGAGGCGGCGAGGCGCGCCTGCGGGCGGCTATCGACAGCATCCCGCACCACTTCTGGGTCACCGACGCCGAGGGCCGCTACGTCCTGCAGAACGCGGAGGACCGCGCCACCTATGGCGACCCTCATCGGGCTGCGCGCCGACCAGAGTGGCATGCCAGCCGAGATCATCGACGAGTGGCGTGACCGACACCGGCGCGTGCTCGCCGGCGAGACCCTCCGCTTCGCCGGTGCCAAGTGCATCGGCGAACGCGAAATCGTCGCCGAGCGGCTGATAGCCCCCTGGTCATCGACGACGTCATCGTGGGCCGGGTGGGCCTTGCGGTCGACATCACGGCGCGCGTGCAGACGGAGCGGCGGCTCGCCGAGAGCGAGGCCCGCTTGCGGGCGGCAGTCGACGCGCTGCCGTTTCCGTTCTTCATCTGCGATCTCGACGGCCGCCACATCCTGCAGAACGCCAGGGACCGCGAAGTATGGGGCGACGGGATCGGCAAGACCTTCGCCGAGCTCGGCTGCCGGCGGCAATCGTCGCGAGCCTGCCGGAGGCGATCGAGCGATCCGCGCGGGCGAAGCCCGGCACAAGCTCGTCTGCTACCGGCACGGCGGCGAGCTGCGCCATGTCGAGAGGTCTACGCGCCGGTCGAGGCCAATGGCACGATTACTGGCTTCGTCGGCCTCGCCATCGACCACACGGACCGGGTGCTGACCGAGCACCGGCTGCAGGAGAGCGAGGCCAGGCTGCGCGACTACCTGGCGACCGCCTCGGACTGGCTCTGGGAGACCGATGCCGCGCACCGCTTCATTCGTGGCATGGGCGAGTTGCGGCGGTCCGGCCTCCGGCTGGACGACCTCATCGGCGAGTCGCTGCAGGAGCTGGTCGAGGACGACCCGGCCCGCGAATGTTACGGCGAGGAGCACCGGGCCGACCTCGCCCACGGGCGACAGTTTCGCGATCGCCTCGTCAGGCGCGCCGACGGCACGGGCCGCGAAGTCTGGCTGGAGGTGAGCGGCAATCCGCTGCTCGATTCAGCGGGTCGGTTGATCGGCTATCGCGGCACGGCGCGCGACGTCACGGACCGGGTCGCGGCCGAGGTGGCCTTGCGCGAGGCGCATGCCCGGCTGGAGGCGCTCGCCGCCTCCGGACTGATCGGCATCACCGCGGGCCGGGGCTGGCTGGTCGAGGAGGGCAACGACGCGTTCCTGCGGATGCTCGGCCGCCACCGGGCCGAGCTCGAAGCCGGTGCGCTCGACTGGCGGGAGCTGGCCGACGATCAAGGGGGCGCCCGGTCGAGGAGCGGCGTGGCGGGGCGGTGACGGGGACCATGATCGCGGTCGAGCAGGAGCTCGTCCGTTCCGACGGGAGCCGCGTGCCGGTGCTGCTCAATCGCGTCGTGTTGCATGCGGCCGAGGAGCGCTGGTTCGCGCTGGTCCAGGACCTGACGTCGGTGAAGGTGGCCGAGCAGCGGATCCGGATGCTCGCCGACCGCGATGGCCTTACCGGGCTCGTCAACCGCCGTGTGCTGTTCGAGCGGCTGAAGGGCGATCTCGGCAATCGCCGCCGGCCGGGCGGTCTGGGTGCCCTCCTGATGCTCGATCTCGACCACTTCAAGGAGGTCAACGATCGGCTCGGCCACAATGCGGGCGATGCCCTGCTGCGGGCAGTGGGCGAGCGCCTGACCGGCGTGCTGCGGGAAACCGATACGATTGCCCGGCTCGGTGGCGACGAGTTCGCGATGGTGCTGCGTGACCTCCAGGAACCGGCCGCCGCTGCCGACATCGCGACGAAGCTGCTCGCGGCGCTGGGCGAGCCGCTCGAGTTCGAGGGACAGGTCCTGCAGCCACGCTGCAGCATCGGCATCAGCCTGTTTCCGCGAGACGGCGCCGACGTCATGTGCCTGCTCAAGAACGCGGACATCGCCCTCTACCAGGCCAAGGCCAGGGGACGCAGCCGGTTCTGCTTCTTCGAGCCGGCGCTGCTCGAGGCACTGGAGCGACGCCGTGCCATCGGCGAGGCCCTGCAGGCGGGCATCGCGGCGGAGGCTTTCGAGATCGAGCTGCAGCCACAGATCCACCTGGCCAGCGGCTGCCATGCCGGGTTCGAGGCGCTCGTGCGCTGGCGGCGCGACGGCGCGCTGGTGGCACCGGACGCGTTTATCGGGATTGCCGAGGAGGTCGGCGTCATCGCCGCACTCGGTCGGCTGGTGCTGCGTCATGCCCTCGAAGCACTCCGCCGCTGCGACGACCTCGGTCTGGACTCCGGGCATGTCGCGGTCAACGTCGCCGCGGCCCAGCTCCGGGCACCGGGCTTCCCTGCCGAGGTTGCGGGCCTGCTCGGCGAGTTCGGGCTCGAGCCGGGGCGGTTGGAGCTCGAGGTGACCGAGGGCGTGCTGCTCGACCGCGACGCCGGGGCGATTGCGGGGTCCCTGCACGAGCTTCATCGCCTCGGGGTGACGATCACGCTTGACGATTTCGGCACCGGGGCCGCGTCGCTTGCCCATCTCAAGATCTTTCCGGTCGACCGGTTGAAGATCGATCAAACTTTCGTGCGCGGCATCGGCCGCGATGCCGACGACGCCGTCTTCGTCCGCACGATCATCAATCTCGCCCACACGCTCGGCATGATCGTCGTCGCCGAGGGTGTCGAGACCGCCGAGCAGCTGGCCTTCCTCGAGCTGCATGGCTGCGATCTGGCGCAGGGCTTTCGCTTCGCCCGGCCGATGCCGGCGGACGGTATCGCCGCCTATCTCGCGCCGACCCGTGTCCTGGCCGGCTAGGTCGTCGATCCCGGCCCGCCGCGGACGTTGCGCCTGCCGGCAAAGCGTGCGATCAGGCGCTCGCCCTTCCGCTTGATCGCTGCCTTTCCGCTGAACGAACGAGTTGCGCATGCGCCTGTCACGCTATTTCCTGCCCGTGCTGAAGGAAACGCCCGCCGAAGCACAGATCGTGAGCCACCAGCTCATGCTGCGCGCCGGGATGATCCAGCAGCTCGCAGCCGGCATCTACAGCTGGTTGCCGCTCGGCTACGCGGTCCTGCGCAAGGTCGAGAGCATCGTCCATGAGGAGATGCAGCGCGCCGGCGCCATCCCGATCCTGATGCCGACCATCCAGCCGGCCGATCTCTGGATCGAGAGCGGCCGTTATGACGACTACGGCAAGGAGATGCTGCGCATCCAGGACCGCCACGAGCGCGGCATGCTCTATGGGCCGACGAACGAGGAGAATGTTACCGACATTTTCCGCCGGCACGTCAGGAGCTTCAAGCAGCTGCCGCTCAACCTCTATCACATCCAGTGGAAGTTCAGGGACGAGGTCAGACCGCGCTTCGGCGTGATGCGCGGCCGCGAATTCCTGATGAAGGACGCCTACAGCTTCGATCTCGACGCGGCTGGCGCCCAGGCGGCCTACGACACCATGTTCCTGGCCTATCTCCGCACCTTCCGTCGGATGGGCCTGACCGCCATCCCGATGCAGGCGGATACGGGCCCGATTGGCGGCGACATGAGCCACGAGTTCCATTTGAATTCTCGCCAGGACCGGCGAGAGCGAGGGATCCATTTCGATGCGGCCTTCAAGGCCATCGACTTTTTCGGCCGACGACCTCTGGTGACCGAGCTCAAGGCCCTCTATGCCGCCGCCGACGACAAGCACGACCCGGCCGTCTGCCCGGTGCCAGCCGAGCGGCTGTACGCAGCGGCCGCGGCATCGAGGTCGGCCACATCGCTATTCGGCGCAAGTATTCCCCGATCCCATGGGGGCCACCGTGATCGGCCCCGACGGTGCCACGCAGCCGGTGCACATGGGCTCCTACGGCATCGGCGTGTCGCGGCTGGTCGGTGCGCTCATCGAGGCCAACCACGACGACAAGGGCATCATCTGGCCCGAGGCCGTGGCACCGTTCAAGGTCGGCATCGTCGATCTGCGGCCGGACGATGCGCTCTCCACGGCCCCGCCGAAGAGCTCCATGAACGGCTGCAGCGGGCCGGGGTCGATGTCCTCGACGAGCGCGACGAGCGCGCCAGGGCGAAGTTCGCCACGATGGAGCTGATCGGCCTGCCCTGGACCGTGACGGTGGGGCCGCGCGGTGCCAAGGAGGGCAAGGTCGAGCTCAAGGCGCGCGCCAGCGGCGAGGCCGTCGAGCTCGACCCGGATGCGCTCGTCCAGCGGCTCACCGCCTGATGCGCAGCGCCAGCGGCTGATCGCACGGCGCTATCTTCGACCGACCCGGGGCGAAGGCTTCATCTCGGTGATCGCCGCCTTCGCGCTGAAGTCGGCATAGCACTCGGCGTCGGCACGCTCATCGTCGTGCTCGCGGTCATGAACGGCTTCCGCTCGGAACTGCTCGGCCGCGTGCTCGGCATCAACGGTCATGCCACGGTGGTCGCCGGGCCCGAGGCCTCGCCGACAGCGACGTGCTGGTGACCCGCCTGCGCACGGTCGACGGCGTGCTCGACGCCATGGCCTATGTCGAGGGTCGAGGTGATGGCCAGCGGCAACGATGTCGCCTCCGGCGCCGTAATGCGCGGTCGCTGCGGGCGAGGATCTCGCCCGCCGCGCCGTCTTCGCCGACAACATCGTCGAGGGCTCGCTGGCGCGGCTGGACGAGGGCGGCACGATCCTGATCGGCGGCCGCATGGGCCAGCGCATGGGCCTCGGCGTCGGCGACGCGTCAGCCTGATCTCGCCGCAGGGGGCCGCCACCGCCTTCGGCACCGTGCCGCGGATCCAGAGCTTCCGAGATCGCCGGCATCTTCGAGGTCGGGATGTTCGAGTACGACAACGGCTTCGTCTATATCGGCATCGACGATGCGATGCGTTACTTCCAGCTCGACGACCGCGTGACCGCCGTGGGTCCTGGTCGACGACCCGGAAATGGTGCGGCAGCTCCGCCCGACCCTCACCGCGACGGTGCTTGGGCAGGCCACTGATCCCGGCTGGCGGCAGCTCAACTCGCATTTTCTTCAATGCGCGCGAGTCCGAGCGCAGCGTTATGTTCTGATCCTCACCCTCATCATCCTCGTCGCCGCCTTCAACAACATCATCACCGGCATCACCATGCTGGTGAAGTCCAAAGGCCGCGATGCATCGCCATCCCTGCGCGGCATGGGCGCCACGCAGGGTGCCGTGATGCGCATCTTCTTCCTTGCCGGCGCCAGCATCGGCGTCGCCGGCACCTGATCGCTTCGGCCTCGGCATAGCCTTCGCCCTCAACATCGACAGCATCCGCCTTTTCCTGGAGGGCCTGACCGGGGCGGAGCTCTGGTCGGCGGAGATTCGCTTCCTTTCGCGCCTCCCGGCCGAGATCGACCCCGACGACGTCACCCGGGTCGTGCTGATGGGTCTCGGCCTCTCCTTCCTCGCCACGCTCTACCCGGCCTGGCGGGCGGCGCGCGTCGATCCGGTGGAAGCGCTGCGCTATGAGTGAGCCGGTGCTGGTCCTGAGCGGCATCGAACGGCGCTTTCGCCAGGGAGCGACCACCCTGCCGGTGCTCAGGGGCGCCGATCTCACGCTGGCACCCGGCGAGCTCGTCGCCCTGGTCGGGCCATCCGGCTCCGGCAAGTCGACGCTGCTCCACATCGCCGCCCTGCTCGAGCGGCCGAGCACCGGCGAGGTCACCATCGACGGCCGGGCCTGCGGCCGGCTCGGCGATCGCGAGCGCACCGGCCTGCGCCGCAACCGCATCGGCTTCGTCTATCAGTTCCACCACCTCCTCGCCGATTTCACCGCCCTCGAGAACGCCATGCTGCCACAGCTCCTGGCGGGCCGCAGCCGGGCGCAGGCAAGGCGCGGGCGGCCGACCTGCTCGGTCGCCTCGGGCTCGGCGAGCGCCTCGAGCATCGCCCGCACAGGCCACGCGTCTCCGGCGGCAGCAGCAGCAGGTCGCCATCGCCCGTGCCCGCCCCGCCCGACCGGCCGGGCCTGCTGCTCGCCGACGAAGGCCGACCGGCAATCTCGATCCGGCAACCTCGGCTCGGCGTGCTCGACCTCCTGGTCGAGGTGGTGCCGCGACCAGGACCACCCCAGCTTCATCGCCACCACAACCCGGACATCGCCGCCGCCATGGACCGCACGCTTTCGAGCTGGTCGACGGCCCGCCTCGCCCCTGGACGGCGCGCCGCGGCATCGGCCGCGGAGGGCCCGTCCGACAGACGACACCGGCCTGACCCGCCCGCGGCAATTGGTTCACTTTTCGAGCATCCTGCGGTAGGACAGGGGCCTCACCACCAGATCTAGGGCCCGTGATGCCGCATGCCCCCTTCGTCCACCTGCGGGTCCGCACCTCCTACTCGCTGCTCGAGGGGGCGATCGACCACAAGGCGCTGGCCGCGCGGGCCGCGGCCTCCGGCATGCCGGCGGTCGCCGTCACCGACAATGCCAATCTCTACGGCGTGATGTCGTTCTGCTCCGCGACCCTCGCCGCCGGCGTCCAGCCGATCATCGGTGCCCTCCTGCCGCTGGCGCTGGCCGAGGGTCAGCGCTCGTTCCGCCGAGAGCGACAGCACAGTCCCGCCCTGCTGCCCGTGCTCGCCCAGAACGCTGCCGGCTACGGCAGCCTGATGAAGCTGATGAGCACGCTCCATTTCGAGGCCGGGAGCGACAAGGGCCTCACCCCGGACGTAGCTGGCACGGCGGAGCGAAGGCCTGATCGTCCTGACGGGCGGCGCCGACGGGCCGCTCGGCCGGCTGCTGCGGCGCGACAGGATGCCGCCCTGGTCCTGCTCGACCATCTGGCCGAAGCGTTCGCAGGGCGTCTCTATGTCGAGCTGCAGCACCACGGCGAGAGTCCGAGGCGATGATCGAGCCGACGCTGCTCGATCTCGCCTTCGACCGCGACCTGCCCGTCGTCGCCGCAATGACTGCCTCTTCCTGGATCGGCCATGCACGCCGCGCACGATGCGCTGATCTGCATCGCCGAGGCGGCATGTGGGCAGCGAGGACCGCCGCCGGTTCTCGCTCGACTACCGCTTCAAGACGGCGGCCGAGGTCGGCAGCGCTCTTCGCCGACCTGCTGGAGGCGATCGAAACACGCTGCTCCATCGCTCGCCGTTGCCGCCACTGGCACCGGCACGCGAGCCGATCACCACCTTTCGCCGGCGCCGATGGCCAGGGCGAGGTCGAGGAGCTGCGGGTCCAGGCCCGTACCGGTCTCGCCCGGCGGCTCGAGCGGCTGGGCGTCGAGGGCGAGGCCAGGGCACCCTATCAGGAACGGCTCGAATACGAGCTCGACGTCATCATCCAGATGCAGTTTCCGGGCTACTTCCTCATCGTCTCGGACTTCATCCGCTGGGCCAAGCAGCAGGGCATCCCGGTCGGCCCGGGCCGCGGCTCGAGGCAGGCTCGGTCGTCGCCTGGTCGCTGGAGATCCTCGACCTCGACCCGCTCCGCTTCGGCCTTCTCTTCGAACGCTTCCTCAACCCCGAGCGCGTCTCGATGCCGGACTTCGACATCGATTTCTGCCAGGATCGCGTGACGAGGTGATCCGCTATGTCGAGGGGCGCTACGGTGCCGACCGGGTCGCCCACATCATCACCTTCGGGAAGCTGCAGGCGAGGGCGGCGCTGCGCGATGTCGGCCGCGTGCTCGGGCCCCTTTCGGCCTCGTCGACAAGATCTCGAAGCTCGTGCCTTTCAACCCGGCCAACCCGCCGACGCTGGCGCAGGCGGTCGAGATGGAGCCGCGGCTCGCCGAGGCGCGCGACGGCGATCCGGCCGTGGCGCGGATGATCGAGATCGCCCTCGAGCTCGAGGGCCTGCCGCGCCACGCCTCGACCCACGCGGCGGGCGTGGTGATCGGCGACCGGCCGCTCGACGAGCTCGTGCCGCTCACCTGCGACCCGAGGAGCGGCAGCGCCGTCACCCAGTTCAACATGAAGGACGTCGAGAAGGCCGGCCTCGTCAAGTTCGACTTCCTCGGCCTCACCACGCTGACCATGCTGCGCATGGCCGAGGATCTCGTGAACCGGCGCGGCACGGCGCTCGATCTGGCGGCCCTGCCGCTCGACGACGCGGCCACCTACGCGCTGCTCAGCCGGGCGGAGACGGCGGGTGTGTTCCAGCTGGAATCCGGCGGCATGCGGGATGCGCTCCGGAAGCTCAAGCGACTGCTTCGAGGACATCATCGCCATGGTCTCGCTCTACCGGCCGGGCCCGATGGACAACATCCCGCGCTACATCAACGTCAAGCACGGCGTCGAGGCGCCGGAATACCTGCACCCGATGCTTGAGCCGATCCTGAAGGAGACGGAACAGCGTCATCATCTACCAGGAGCAGGTGATGGAGATCGCCAAGCAGCTCGCCGGCTACACGCTCGGCGGCGCCGATCTCCTGCGCCGGGCCATGGGCAAGAAGATCAAGGCCGAGATGGACGCGCAGCGCGCCACCTTCGTCGACGGGGCAATGGCGCGCGGCATCAGCCGCAGGATGGCCGACGTGATCTTCGATTCGGTGGCGGGGATTCGCCTCCTACGGCTTCAACAAGAGCCATGCCGCCGCCTATGCGCTGGCTCTACGCTACCATACGGCCTATCTCAAGGCGAACCACCCGCTCGAGTTCTACACGCGGCGGTGATGACCATGGAGATGGCGAACCGGAGAAGCTCGCCGCCTACCGGCACGAGATGCGCCAGCGCGGCATCGAGCTCCTGCCGCCGCACGTCCGGCTTCCCTGCCGGTTTTCTCGGTCGAGGACGGGTCGCCCCCGAACGGCTCGGCGGGGAGCCGGACGGGGAGCGGCGGCGCTTCGCGCTCGCCGCGATCAGAAGTGGGCCAGGCCGCGATGCAGGCGCTCTGCGCCGAGCGCGCGGCTGGAGGCGCTTTCACGGGTCTCTGCGATCTGACCGCCAGGCTCGCCGGCAAGGGCTTCAACCGTCGCCTGCTCGAGGCGCTCGCGCGGGCCGGCGCGCTGGACAGGTTGGCGGCCAACCGGGCGACGTTGATGGCCGGGCTCGAGCAGGCGATCGCCCATGCCGGGGCGGTGGCGGCGGCCCGGGAGAGCACCCAGGAGGGGCTCTTCGGCAGCAATGGCGACGATGTGCCCGAGCCCCGCATCGCGACCCTCGGTGGCCCCTGGGTGAGCGTCTCGGTGCGAGTTCGATGTGCTCGGAGTCTATCTCTCGGCACGCATCCGCTCGATGGCTACGCCGCGGCGCTCGCCGAGCGCGGCGTCGTTGCCGCCGCCCAGGTGCTGGAGAGCGCCCGGCCGCTTCGACGGTGCCACGGCCGAGCTCGCCGGTGATCGTCGCCCGGAAGGAGAAGCGCACCGAGCGCAGCCGCTTCGCCTTCCTGCGGATTTTCGACGTTCGGCGCAGTTCGAGACCAGCAACGATTCGCGAACGTGAACGCTCCGCGACCTTCTGGAAGATCGGCCACCGCCGATTCGATCACCGCTGACATCCGTGCCGATGGCGACGAGATCCAGTTCGCGGCGCAGCGCCTGACACGACTCGACGACGTGGCCGCGGGCGGGGGCGAGCTGGTCGAGATCGAAGCTCAGCGAGGCGGGCGCCGCCGGGCGGCTGAGGGGCCTCATCTCCGCGAGGGCGAAGGGGCCCAGGTGCGGCTCGTCCTCGGCCTGCCGAATGGCCGCGAGGTCGTGGTGGCGCTCCCCGCCGCCATTTCGCTCAGCCATGCACGCCGGCCCGATGTGGAGCGGATCGCGGGGTCCGCGCGGATCGCCGCATGCGGCAGCGCCGCCAATGCGCACGAGCCGGCGGCGCGCGGCACCTTCCATTGAGCTTGTGCTGCCGAGGGCAGGTACGATCGTCGTGCCTTGCCCGCCACCCCTTGCCCGCGGCCATGACCGTTTCTATGGTCGCGCCCGTGCAGGCGTAGCTCAGCGGTAGAGCACACGGCGTTTACACCGCGGTGTCGGAGGTTCGACCCCTTCCGCCCGCACCAGGCTCACTTCTCCCCGTGACGGCCGAGAGCACAGTCAGAGATCGGTCGGAAAGCGCGGGATGTTGGTGGTGTGTGGTGCACGTCGACCGACAGCAGGAAGCCGAAGCCGACGAGCGTGGTGAGCATCGCCGTTGCCGCCATAGGAGATCAGCGGCAAGCACGCCGACCACCGGGATCAGGCCCGTCACCATGGCGACGTTGATGAGCACATAGAGAAGAAATTGATGCCGATGCCCATGGCGAGCAACCGCCCGAACTGGTGGGTTGCCCGAGGGCGACGGCCAGCGACGAGCCGACGACCGCCAGGTAGAGCAGCAGCACGATGGCGCGCCGGCGAAGCGGTCTCCTCGGCGAGCATGGTGAAGGCGAAATCGGTCTGCTTCTCCGGCAGGAAGCTGAGCTGCGCCTGGCTGCCCATCAGATAGCCCTTGCCCCAGAACCCGCCCGAGCCGAGCGCTATCTTGCTCTGGATGATGTGAAGCCCAGCCGGCGCCAGCGGGTCGGTCGGGATCGAGAAAGGTCAGCACGCGCTGGCGCTGGCTGAAAGGCCGCTCCAGGCGACCGGCAGGGCGGCGGCGACAGCGGCTATGGCGAGGCCGAACTTCCACAGGCGAACGCCAGCGAGAGAGAAAGAGCAGGGAGCGCCGACGGCGAAGCAGCATGATGCTCGTGCCGAGGTCCGGCTGCTTGAGGACGAGGAGCGCCGGCAGGCCGATCATCGCCAAGGGGGGCAGCAGATAGAGCGGCCGCTTGACCTCGTCGAGATAGGCGCTGTGGAAATAGCGGGCGAGGCAGAGCACGAGACCGATCTTCATCAGCTCCGAGGGCTGGATCTGGTTGAAGCCGAGGTCGACCCAACGCTGCAGCATGACCGATCTCGCCCAGGATCTCGACACCGACCAGCATGGCGAAGGCACCGCCATAAAGCACATAGGCTGGTACCAGAAGCGGATGTCGATCAGCGCCACGGTCAGCATCACGACGAGGCCGAAGGCGAGCCGCGCAATGGCGCCAGGCCCGAGCTGGTGGTTGCGCCGCCGGCCGAATAGAGGACCCCGAGATAGCCGACACAGCCGATCAGCAGGAGCAGGGCGACGAACGGCCAGTGCAGCGACGCCAGCTTCTCGGCGAGCGCAGCTCCTGCGAGGCGGATGCGGACCCGGCTCGCCATGGCTCAGTCGAATCCGACCTTCATTGGGCCACTCACAGGCTGGCCGCCACGGTGGCGACTTGGGGCCGATCTCGAGCACCCTGGTCATGATGTCCCGGACGATCGGGGCCGCCACTGCTGCCGCTCTGGCCGTGCTCGACGATCACCGAGACCGCCTGGCGCTGCGGGTGGTCGGTCGGCGCGAAGGCGACGAAGAGGCGTGGTGGCGATGCTCCCAGGGCCGGTCCTTGCGCTTGTGCAGATTGGCCACGCGCTCCGCCCAGGTGATCCGCCGCACCTGCGGGTGCCGGACTTGCCCGCCATCTGCACACCTCGAGTGTCAGGCGTTGCCGATGATACGTGCCACATGGCTGTTGACCACCATGGACATGCCCTTGAGCACATGATCGAGGAAGCCTGGGACACGCCGACCGAGCCGACCGCCGGTGGCTCGGCGGCGGGGTCGCGGTAGAACCAGGGCGTGACGGCTCGCCCGCCATTGCACAGGCGGGCGGTCATGATGGCGAGCTGCAAGGGCGTGGCCAGCATGTAGCCCTGGCCGATGCCGATCACCAGCGTCTCACCCTTCTGCCAGGGCTCGCCCAGGGTCTCGCGCTTCCACTGGCTGGTCGGCACGAGACCAGGCTGCTCGCCCGGCAGGTCGAGACCGAGCGGGGCCCCGAGGCCGAAGCGCTTCGCCATGGCGGCGATGCCATCGACGCCGACGCGCCGCGCCAGATCGTAGAAATAGACGTCGCAGGACTGGGCAATGGCCTCGTGCATCGCGACCCGGCCGTGGCTCTTCCAGCAATGGAACTTGGCATTGCCGAGGCTGACGCTGCCGCCGCAGAAGACGTCGTAGCTGGGCGTCACCAGCCCTGCCTCGGCGCCGCCAGCGCCACCATCATCTTGAAGGTGGAGCCGGGCGGGTACTGCCCGCGGATGGATTTGTTGACAAGGGGGTGCGCGGGTTGTCGCGCCATTCCTTCCATTGCTGGTGCGACAGGCGACCGGTGAAGGCGGCGGGGTCGTAGCTCGGCACCGAGCCAGGGCCAGGACGGCGCCGGTATCGACATCGACCACGACAGCACTCGCCGAGAGCTCGCTCGAGAGGCGCTCGTAGCAGAACAGCTGCAGCTCGGCGTCGAGCGAGAGCTGGAGGTCGGCGCCGCTGATCCCGTCGTCGCGGTCGAGCTCGCGGATCTCGCGGCCGATGGCGTTGACCTCGATCCGGCTGCGGCCGGCCAGCCTGGCAGATGGTCGTGCGCGCTTCTCGATGCCGTTCTTGCCGATGCGGAACTCGGGCAGCCGCATCAGCGGATCGAGGGTCCTCGGCCTGCTCCTCGGGGCTGACCGGCCCGACATAGCCCAGCACATGGGCCAGCACGTCGGCGATGGGGATATTCGCGCAGCAGGGTGGAATCGAGCACGACGCCCGGGAGATGCGGGCTGTGCACGGCGACGGTGGTGACCTCGTCCCAGCTCAGCCCCTCGCGCACCAGGACGGGCACGAAGGCGCGCTGGGCGCGGGCGGTCTTCAGGATCTCGTCGATCTGGGCCTGGTCGAGAGGAATGAGGCGGGCGAGATCGAAGGCAGGGTTTTGGCCAGATCCGGCGTGTTCTCGCGGACGATGCGCAGGCGGTAGCTCGGCACGTTGCGCCAGCGCACGACCTCGCGATCGAAGATGCGGCCCCGTGGTGCCACGATCAGCCGCTGGTTGACCCGGTTCTCCTCGGCGAGCAGAGCATAGCGTGAGGCGTCGTCCACCTGCAGCTGCCAGAGCCGCCCGGCCAGCAGGCCGAAGAGGCCGACCTGGGCGGCGCCGACCACGAGGGCCCGGCGGGTGAAGGTGCGGGTGCGGTCAGCCGCGTGATGCTGCATGGCTCGGCTTCGGCAGGACAGGCAGGAAAGGCGAGGGCGAAGCTCACCAGGGGATAGGCGGCGATGGTGAGCAGGATCTCAGGTAGCACCGGACGCAGCGGCAGGGCCTCCTGCCAGAAGAGAGCAGGCGATCGCAGCACCGGCCAGGCAGCAGCATGGCCACGAGGCGAAGCACGCCCAGAGCACGGCGAACGAGCGGCTGGAGAGGATCGGCGCGGGGCCAGTAGCACCAGCCGCGTGGCGAAGAGGGCGAGGGCGGTGAGACCGAGCGGCATGCCGGAAGCGGCATCGAGCAGCAAGGTGAGGATGAGGGTGAGGCCGTTGCCGAGCAGGTCCGGGCGCTGCACCGTCCAGTAGAAGATCGCGGCGAGGCTGGCTGGCGGTGCGATTGGTTGTCGAGGCGGCGCTCGGCAGGGGCGCGGTCGACGCAGATCAGCACGAAGACCGAGAGGAAGGGAGGGCGGCGCAGGCCAGATCCGCCCGGTCGACCGCTCGCCACGATGCCGCCCTGGCCGAAGCCCGTCATCCGCCGACCAGCCCGACAAGCGCCCCCCGGCTGGCTCGATCCCCCGCAGGTCGGCCCCGCCTTGATCGGCCAGCGCCGGCAGCTCGAGCTCGGGCGCGGTTGGCTCCAGGCCGCCATCCGTGTCGCTTTCGGGCGCTGGCAGCGGGGCGTGCCGGAGGACCGAGACAGAAATCGACCGTCGGCCACTCGACGAAGGTCCTGACAGCGACCCGGCCGCCATCGATCCAGGCGATCTCGCCGATCATCAGCCCCGGCAGCAGGACCCCGCCCTTGCCGAGGTCGCTGACCCGGTCGCCGATCGCGAAGCGCGGGTTCATCGGCAGGAACTGCAGCTTGGGCTCGGCGGTGTTGTCGCCGGCGAGCAGCGCCTGATCGCCTGACCGTTCGATGATCACGGGCAACTTCGAGTTGAAATCGGTGAGCAGCAGCACTCGGGCGGAACGGGCCCCCACATCGATGATCCGGCCGACCATGCCCTGCGGCGTCAGCACCGCCATGCCGACCTCGATGGCGTGGTCGCGGCCGGCGTCGATCAGCCGGGTATGGACGAACGGGCCGGCGGAATCGGCGACGATCTGCGCCGTCGTCAGTGCGGTCTCGGGGGTCGCCGTGGTCATGTCGAGCATGGTGCGCAGCGAGCGGTTCTCGACCGTCAGCCACACCGCGCGAGACTGCCATTCGAGCAGGCGGCGATTTTCTGCCCGCAGCCGCTCGTTCTCGGCGCGCACGGCGAGGAGCGCGCCGATCTGATCGCCGATCCGGCGGGTGAGGGCGATCGGCTCGCGCACCAGGGCGACCGCCGGCACCATGCGATCGGCAATGCCATCGGTCACCACCTCGATGACGCGCACATTGAACCGGACGAGCACCAGGAGCAGCACCGCGACCCCGATGACGGCGACCAGCACCGGTCGCTCGCCAGCGGCGCGCAACGCGGTCCCGAATTGGACGAATCGGTCGACGAAGGCGATCTTCACTGTCTTGCCGCACGCTGCGATGACGGGTGACAGACTAGCACGAGCAACGTCGCCTGGTGGCAACCAAGCGTTGGGTCATCTGCCGCCTGAGGATGGTATGTCACCCACCGGCAACAAAGGGTTAACGGCACCATCGGCCGACTGCTCAATAGGCCGTGTGCAGGACGTGCTTGAGCCCCTTCATGTCCTCGAGGCAGCGCCCGGTGCCGAGCGCCACGCAGTTCAAGGGCTCGTCGGCCTGGCTCACCGGCAGGCCGGTCGAGTGGCGCAGGACGAAATCGAGATTGCCGAGCAGCGAGCCGCCGCCGGTGAGCACGATGCCCTTGTCGACGATGTCGGCCGAAAGCTCCGGGGCGGTGTGCTCGAGCGCCACCTTGACCGCCTCGATGATGGCGTTGACCGGCTCGGCCAGGCTCTCGGCGATCTGCCGCTGGCTGATGACGATCTCCTTGGGGACGCCGTTCATCAGGTCGCGGCCCTTGATCTCCATGACCTCGCCATTGCCGTCCTCGGGCAGGCAGGCAGAGCCGATCCGCTTCTTGATGTTCTCGGCCGTGGCCTCGCCGATCAGCAGGCTGTGGTTGCGCCGCACATAGTTGATGATCGCCTCGTCCATCTTGTTGCCGCCGACCCGGATCGAGCGGGCATAGACGATGCCGCCCAAGGACAGGATCGCCACCTCGGTGGTGCCACCGCCGATATCGACGACCATCGAGCCGGTGGGCTCGGTGACCGGCGCAGGCCGGCCCCGATGGCCGCGGCCATCGGCTCCTCGATCCAGGTGCACGCGTCGGGCACCGCTGCCCTCGGCGGCCTCCTGGATGGCACGCCGCTCGACCGCGGTGGAGCCCGATGGCACGCAGATGATGACCTGCGGGCTGGCGAAGCCGCGCCGGTTGTTCACCTTGCGGATGAAGTGCTTGATCATCTCCTCGGCGACCTCGAAATCGGCGATGACGCCGTCGCGCAAGGGGCGGATCGCCTCGATGTTGCCGGGCGTGCGGCCGACCATCTCCTTGGCCTCGAGGCCGACCGCGAGGACCTGCTTTCTGCCTTTCATGGTGGCGATGGCGACGACCGAGGGCTCGTTCAGGACGATGCCCCGGCCCTTCATGTAGACGAGCGTGTTGGCCGTGCCGAGATCGATGGCGAGGTCGGCTGAGAAGAGACCGAGAAGGCGCGAGAACATGGGTGCGGGATCCGCTCCGTGATCGGCGATGGGGGAGGTGGGCACGGCTCGAGCCGCACCCCTGCCGACCCGGGGGGCGGGAACGCGACCCGGGTCGAAACACGCAACGGGGGTGCCGAGGCACCCCCGTCAACGATGATCGGGATACTGACGCGGAGGCGAGTGGCGGGCTGGCGCGCCGCGGTCCCCAGGGAGAGCCGAGCCAAGCCCGCCAGCCTCACGCCGACAGCGCGGCCGGCGCGTGACGACCACGCTTGGTCAGGAGCTTGTTCAGGGCCGCGATGTAGGCGCGGGCCGAGGCGACCAGCGTGTCGGTGTCGGCCGACTGGCCGTTGACCGTGCGGCCATCCTCCTCGAGCCGCACCGTGACGATCGCCTGGGCATCGGTGCCGCCGGTCACCGCGTGGATCTGGAAGAGCGGCAGCAGCACGTCGTGCGGGTAGAGAGCCTTGATCGCGTTGAAGGTCGCATCGACCGGCCCGTCGCCCGTCGCCGTCGCCGACTTCTCGACACCGTCGACGGAAAGCGTCAGCTCGGCCCTGGGTGCCACTTCCGAGCCGCACTGGACGAGCAGTCGGACGAAGCGGATGGTCTGGTCGCCCGAGGCGATCTCCTCGTCGACCAGCGCCACCAGATCCTCGTCGAAGATCTCCTTCTTCTTGTCGGCCAGGGCCTTGAAGCGGACGAAGGCATCCTCGAGCGCGTTGTCGCCCAGCTCGTAGCCCAGCTCCTTCAGCTTGGTCTTGAAGGCGTGCCGGCCGGAATGCTTGCCCATCACCAGGCTCGACTTGACGAGGCCGATGTCCTCGGGCCGCATGATCTCGTAGGTCTGGGCATTCTTCAGCATCCCGTCCTGGTGGATGCCGCTCTCGTGGGCGAAGGCGTTGGCGCCGACGATCGCCTTGTTCGGCTGCACGTTGAAGCCGGTGATCGCCGAGACCAGCCGCGAGGCCTGCATGATCTTGGTGGTGTCGATGCGGCTCGCGTAGGGCAGCTGGTCGGGGCGGGTCCGGACCGCCATGACCACCTCCTCGAGCGCGCAGTTGCCGGCGCGCTCGCCGATGCCGTTGATCG
>JAWKVR010000002.1:0-110051 GCA_041397945.1 Geminicoccaceae bacterium | reverse complement strand
AGTGGGCCGGGCTGGCGGTGGCGGGGCCGCAGTCGCGCGCGATGCTGCAGCGGGTCGTGGACGAGCCGGCGCTCGATGATGCGGCGTTCCCCTTCATGGCGGTGGCCGAGGGGCGGATCGGCGATGTGGTCTGCCGTATCGCCCGGATCAGCTTCTCGGGCGAGCGGGCCTTCGAGGTCTTCGTGCCGGCGGGCCATGCCGAGGCGCTGCTGGATTGTCTCCTCGCCGCTGGTGCGGCGGACGGCATCGTTCTCTACGGGCTCGAGGCCATGGGCACGATGCGGATCGAGAAGGGGCACGTGGCGGGTGCGGAGCTGGATGGCCGGACGACACCCCGGGATCTCGGGCTCGAGCGGATGCAGAGCCGCAGGAAGCCGCATGTCGGCGCGGCGCTGCGCGACCGCCCGGGGCTCGTCGACCCGGCGCGGCCGGTGCTGGTGGGGCTCGTGCCGGTCGACCGCGGCGAGAGAATGCGCGCCGGGGCACTGCTGGTGCCCGAGGGGGCCGAGGCGGTGCAGGCGAACGACCAGGGGCGTGTCACCTCGATCGCCTCGAGCCCCGGACTCGGGCAGCAGATCGCCCTCGGCTTTTTGGCCCATGGTGCCGAACGGCTGGGCCAGCGGGTCGATGCGGTCTTTCCGCTTTATCGCGAACGGGTGACCGTCGAGGTGTGCCAGCCCTGCTTCATCGACCCGAAAGGGGAGCGGATGCGTGGTTGAGCTGCGCGAACGGCCCGGCATTCTTCGGCCGGCAACGACTGCCGAGGCCCCCCGCTGCCGGGTGGCCGAGCGGGTCGGGCTTTGCCTGACGCAGCTGATCGCACGCCGGGGGCAGGAGCGGGCGCTCGCCGGCATCCTGGGCCAGCGGTTGCCGGAGCGGCCCAACACGGCCATGGCGCTCGGTGACGGGACGGCCATCGCGCTCCGGCCGCGTGACTGGCTCCTCGCCCGCCACGATCCGGTCGGCCGGCGGGGCGGCTTCGCGGTCGATCTGCGCCACCGGCTCGACGGCATCGCCCTGGTGATCGACCAGAGCCATGGCCGCGTGGTGCTGCGGCTGCGGGGTCCGGCGAGCCGGGCGGTTTTGCAGAAGGGCATCGACATCGACCTGCACCCGGGCTCCTTCGGGCCGGGGGCCGCAGCCCAGACCGGCATCGCCGGGATGGCCGTGCTCGTTCATGCGGTGGCGGACGAGACCTTTGACCTGTATGGCAATCGCTCGTTCGCCGAGAGCGTGGTCGACTGGCTGCTCGAGGCAGGGCGTGAATGGGACATCGTGCTGGAGGCAGCGGGGACGTGAGCGAGGGCTTCGACTATGTGATCGTGGGTGCGGGCTCCGCCGGCTGCGTCCTCGCCAATCGGCTGAGCGCCGATCCGGGCACCAGCGTGCTGCTGCTCGAGGCGGGGCCCGAGGACAAGAACCCCTGGATCCACGTGCCGATCGGCTATTACCGGACGATCTTCAACCCGGCGGTCGCCGGCAATTTCGTGACCGAGCCCGAGCCCGAGCTCGACGGGCGCAGCATCAACTGGCCGCGCGGCCGAGTGCTCGGCGGCTCGTCCTCGATCAACGGCCTCGCCTATGTCCGGGGCCAGGCCGAGGACTACGATCACTGGCGGCAGCTCGGCAATCCCGGCTGGGCCTGGGACGACGTGCTGCCGGTCTTCAAGAAGCTCGAGGACAGCGAGGTCGGCGACCAGTCGCTGCGCGGCCGGGGCGGCCCTTTGCATGTGTCGGCCCCGATCTATCGCTCGCCGCTCATGGACGCCTTCATCGCGGCGGCCGAGGCCGCGGGCATTCCCCGCAACCCGGACTACAATGGCGAGCGGCAGGACGGTGTCCGAGTATTTCCAGCTCACCATCCGGGGCGGCAAAAGATGCAGCGCCGCCGTGGCCTATCTGAAGGACATCAAGGGCCGGCCCAACCTGAATCGTGACAGGAGCGCTCGCCACCGGTGTGCGCGTGCGGGACGGGCGGGCGGTGGGCGTGGACTACCTCAAGGACGGTGCCGCCCAGACCGCCGAAGCGCGGGGCGAGATCGTCCTTGCGGCCGGCGCCATCCAGTCGCCGCAGCTTCTCCTGCTTTCCGGGATCGGGCCGGGCGACACGCTCGCGGCGCACGGCATCGCCCGCCAGCACGAGTTGGCGGGTGTCGGCCAGAACCTGCAGGACCACTTCCAGGCGCGGGCGGTCTATCGGCTCACCCGTCCGGCAACGCTTCAACGATGTCGGCAACAGCCTCTGGCGGCGCGGCCTCGCCGGGCTGCAATGGGGGCTGTTCAAGACGGGGCCGCTCACCGTGGGGGCCGGCTGCGTGGCGCTCTTCTGGCGGACCCGCGAGGAGCTTTCGACGCCGGACGTGCAGTTCCACGTCATCCCGTTCAGCGCCGACCGGCCGGGCGAGCCGCTGCACCCGTTCTCGGGCTACACCGTGTCGGTCTGCCAGCTCCGGCCGGAAAGCCGGGGCGAGCTGACCCTGCGCTCGGCCGATCCGACCGACCCGCCGCTGATCCACGCCAACTATCTCGCGACCGAGACGGACCGGCAGACCATGGTGGACGGCATGAAGCTGATCCGCCGGGTGATGGGGCAGGCCGCGATGCGGCCCTTTCTCGCCGGAGGGTGGTCCCGGTGCGGCATGCACGGACGATGCGGCGCTCCTGGGGTTCGTGCGGTCCACGGGCGGCACGATCTTCCATCCCTCCGGCACCTGCAAGATGGGCCCGGCGGACGATCGGATGGCGGTGGTCGATGCGCGCCTGCGGGTGCATGGCGTGGCGGGGCTGCGCGTCGCCGATGCCTCGATCATGCCGACGGTGATCTCCGGCAACACCAACGCCCCGACGATCATGATCGGCGAGAAGGCGGCAGCCGAGATGATGCTGGCGGATGCGGCGGCCTGACGGGAGGTCGTCGCCGCCAAGGGTGCGGCTGACGCCAATGGCAGGCGTTGCTCACGGCGACAATATCCGGCGCACCGTGTCCGGCTCGCCGGCGATGACCTTCAGATAGGCACGCGCAGCCTGATCCGGCTCCGTGCGGCCCTGCTCCCAATCGCGCAGTGTCCCCAGCGGGATCTGAAACCGCGCGGCAATTCCTCCTGGCTGAGGCCGAGAGCCCGGCGATGATCCTGGCCGGAGGGTTCGGCGCATCCGTTTCACGTCCTGCCCGGTCAAAGGCGGGTTGTCGGGGTCGCCTTGGGCACCCTTGTGCACCTGGTCATCGGTCAGGGCATCGAAGGCCGCCCAATCGCCGCTAGTGATTTTCTTCGTGATAGAGATCGTCGTTCATGCGGTTCGGCCTTTCGCGCGGAGATGAGCCGCGTCCTGTCCTCTCTCATCGCGTAGACGACCACCAGAACGCGACCCTCGGTCATGCCGATGATCACATACCGGCTTTCGCCGTAGTCCCTTCGGTCGTCCGCGAATTCGATGGCGAAGGGATCGCGAAAGACGCCTTCGCCTGCTCGAAGGTGACACTGTGGTCACGCAGGTTCGAGGCCGCCTTGGCCGGATCCCAGTCAAATCCATCATCACCTTTCATATACGGAATTTCCGTAGATCGTCAATCACGACCGGGATCCGTGCCCCGGCTGTGCCGGATCGCGGCGACGCCGAACGTGGCGATGCCGATGGCCAGGATCGGGATGATGAAGAGCGCTGCCCGCAGGCCGATTGCCTCTGCCGGGAGGCCGATGAAGGTGGCGGGCCGGCGAGGAAGCCTGTGTAGCCGATCGTGGCGACGGCAGCGACGCCGGTGCCGGGCGGGATTCCCGCCGTGTTCGAGGCGCGACGGAAGGCGATGGGCACGGCCGCAGCGAGGCCGGCGCCGAGCGCCACGAAGCCCAGAATGGCGACGGCGGTGCTCGACTGCAGCAGGCCCACGGTCATGCCGACGCCGGCGACGGCAGCACCGCCACGGAGCAGCGTCAGCTCGCCGAACCGTTCGCCGAGCTGGTCGGCGATGAAGCGGGTGAGGGTCAGGCCGAGCGAGAAGCCGACGAGGGCGAGGGCGGCGATGCCGGGCGGCGCATCGAGGACGGTGCGGACATAGACGGCGCTCCAGTCCGCCGCTGCACCCTCGGCGAGGAACGATGCGAGGGCGATGCACGCCAGGGGCCAGAGCGGCCCGTGCGGGAAGGCGAACATCCTCTCGCCCGGCCCGGATTCCTGGACGGGGGCGTCGGCCAGTGCCGGGCGGATGGCGAGCAGTGTCGTGATGGCGAGAGCGCTGGTCAGCGGCAGATGCACGGCAACAGGTGCCCCCAGCCCGGCGAAGAGGCTGCCGGCCGTGCTGCCGAGGAGGACCCCGACGCCGTACATGCCGTGCAGGGCGGACATGATGTTGAAGCCGGCGGCGCGCTCGATCGCGGCACCCTTGGCGTTCATCGCCACATCCATCGCACCGTTGGCGAAGCCGAGCAGGAACATGGCGAGCGCCAGGCTCCAGAAATCGACCGCGATGGCCGGCAGGGCCGCGGCGGCGGCGGTGGCGAGGCCGGTGAGCGCGGCCAGCGTGCCGGCGCCCAGGCGGCCGACCAGCCGGCCGCTGAACGGCAGGATGAGCGCCGAGCCGAGCGGCATGCCCATGAGGGCGAGGCCCAGGGCACCGTCGCCGAGCCCGAGCGCCTCCCGGGTCGCGGGTATCCGGCTGAACCAGTTGGCCAGCACGAAGCCGTTGGCGACGAAGACGAGCGCTATGGCGCGCGTGGTGGTTGTCGCCGAGAGCGCTCGAAGGCCGTGCAGCAACATGGTCGGCAGGGGCTCCGGGCCTGCTTGTTCAATGAGGCGAGCGGCTTAGACTGGGTATCCGGTTCTGGCAACGAAGGTCCGATGGCGATGGCGGTGATCGATCTGGCGCCGGGGGTGACGCGGGGGCTCGCCGTGCCGGCCGAGCTGGCGCCCGTGGAAGCCATGCTCGCCGATCATCTCGGGGCGGAAGCGGCGACCGTGGTGCATGGATTTGCTGGGGGCATCCTGGTGGCGGTGGCGGGCTGCCTGACCGGGGAGCGAGCCGGAGCCGTCGACCGCCTGCCCGATGGTGGCGGGCGCATCGTCCTGCAGAAAGCGCATTGCATCGATCTCGGTTGCCGGCTCACCCAGGTCCTCGCCGTCGCCGGGGCGGAGCCAGTCGAGATCGGCGCCGTGGATGGGGCGGCGCTCCACCAGCTCGAGCAAGCGCTGGGCGAGGGGGCTGCCGGCGCCCTCTTCGTGGTCGGCGGCGGCGTGGGTGCCGGAGCGCTGCTCGAGCTGCCGAGCTTCCTCTTCGCCGCGCACAGCAGGAACGTGCCAGTCGTCGTCGTGGCACCCGAGCGGGCGGACTGGACAGGTCTCCTCGATGCCGGGGCCGACCTCGTGGTGCTCGACGCGACAACGGCGTTCGGCGGGCCCGGGGCGGGCATTGTCGCCGGGCGGGCGGCGCTGGTGCGGGCCGCACGCCTGCAGCGGCTCGGCATCGGCCGGCTGGTGCAGCCGACGCCGGGGCTGTTGGCCGAGCTCGCGAGTGCCCTGGCGGTGGATCGGGCAGCGCTGGTCGAGGACCGGCGCGACCGGGTGGCGGCCCGGTTGTCGGGCATCGCCGGGATTGGCGTCGAATCGGGCGACGATGGTCTGGTGCTCATCGTCGACGCGGCGCGCGCCGGCTTCACGGCCCGGGATCTCGCGGCAGCGCTCCGGCACGGCGAGCCCGCGGTGCTGCTCGACGACCGGCGGTCGTCGACGGGGCGCCTCGTGCTCGACCTGTCGCGACCAGGCGAGGCGCTGCTCGAGCAGGCGCTGCTGGCGATCGGCGCCTGCCTAGAGGCTGGTGTGGCACCGGCACCCTGGCCCCGGCCGGACGGCCAGTCGGGCTAGGCCCTATCGCGATCGGCCGGCCAGAGCATGGCGAGCGCGCCTGCGGCCGCACCCAGCCCCATGACCACGAAGGCGAGGCCCCAGGCCAAGGAACCGGCGCCGAACGCATCGAGCACGCCGCCGACGGCAAGCGGGCTCAGGAGCGCCATGGTGGCGGCGAGGAAGGTCTGCACGGCGATGGCGGCCCCGCGTCGCTCGGGCGGCGTGCTCTGGATCGTGCCGACCAGGATCGCCGAGTTGTCGGCCATGACGAGGGCGCCGTAGACCAGAGCGAGGCAGGCGACGAGAACGAAGCCCTGGCCGGTGACAAATGCCATCAGCGCCGCCATGGCGGCGGAGGCGAGCATCAGCATCGCCACCGCCCGGCGGCGGCCGGCCCGTTCGGCGAGCTCGTTGCCGAGCAACCCTGCCGGCAAGCCGGCAACGACGAGGGCCGTGGCGACGGCGCCGACCAGCACGAGGCTGCCGTCGCCGGAGCCGGCCGCGACGAAGGTCAGGAAGGCCACGATCCAGGTGCGGAAGCCGAACATCTCCCAGGCGTGTCCGGCGTTGGCCAGGATGAACCGCATCGCGCCGGAATCCCGCAGGACGGCACCGATGCGGGCAACGGTATGGCTGCTGGCGGAGCTTGCCCGTGGCGGCCGCTTCGGCAGGATGGAGACGAGGGCTGCCCCGGTGAGGGCCGTGAGGCCGGTCAGGGCGAAGGCGGCATGCCAACTGTGGATTCCGGTGAGCAGGCCGGCGAGGAAGAGCGAGGCGGCCGAGGCGAGCGAGAAGGTGGCGGCATAGAGGGCAGGGTAGCGGCCGCCCAGTCGGCCCTCGGGCAGCCGGTCGGTCAGCGCCTTCAGGCCCGGCATATAGCTGCCGGCGATGGCGACGCCGGTGAGCATGCGGCAACCGGCGGCCGACCAGAAGCCCTCGGCGAAGAGGGCGAAGCCGATCCCGCCGAGGCAGCCGACGAGGCAGGCGCAGAGCACGATGGTGCGGGCGTCGACGCGGTCGGTGGCGGCGACCAGGATCGGGGCGGCGACCGCATAGCCCACATAGGAGGCGCCGCCGATCCATGCCGCCTCGGTATTGGTCAGCGTCCATTCGCGGATGAAGACCGGGATCAGGGCCTGGAACGTCAGGGAGCCGGTCATGGCGAGCATCTGCACGGCGCAGAGCAGCAGCGTCAGGGGCAGTGGCGCGGTCATTGCATGGGGTATCCGCCGGGTGGCATAGGTTCGCCCGGAATTGATCCGCGGCGCATGACCGGCCGTCCCGGTGGCATGCGGGCCGGTCGCAGAAGGGGACGCGCATGACCAGGCAGCTGCTGCACCTCGTCTTCGGTGGCGAGCTCAAGGACCCGCAGGGCACCGAGTTCGTCGATACGAGCAAGCTCGATATCGTCGGCATCTTTCCGAGCTACGCGGCCGCCGAGCGGGCGTGGCGGGCCAAGGCGCAGGCGACGGTCGACGACGCGCATACGCGCTACTTCGTGGTCCATCTGCACCGCTTCCTGGATCCGGACGAGCCGACGAAGGGCTAGCCCAGGAGCCTTTCGGGCCTGAGGGCGGCGGCGATCTCCCGTTCCGTCTCGCTCAGCTCGTGCCGCGTGGCGAGCCGGGCGGCCAGATGCGAGAGGGCCGGCGAGGTCTGGATGCCGTAGCCGCCCTGGCCGGCCAGCCAGAAGAAGCCCTCGGTACGCGGATCGAAGCCGACGACCGGCGAGCCGTCGGCGACGAAGGTGCGCAGGCCCGCCCAGCTGCGCTCGACGCGCCGGATGCCGAGCGGCAGCGCCTTCTCGATGCGGTCGATGGCAATGGCGATGTCGAGCTCCTCGGGCTGCGCGTCGCAGGGCTCGGACGGCGTCTTGTCCGCCGGCGAGCAGAGCAGCTTGCCGGCTTCGGGCCGAAAGTAGAACTGCTCGTCGATGTCGTCGACGCACGGCCAGCCGTTCACGTCCAGCCCGTCCGGCGGGCGCACGATAAGGGCAGTGCGGCGCTTCGGCACCATGCCGAGCGGCGCCAGGCCGGCCAGCCCCGCCAGTCGGTCGGCCCAGGCGCCCGACGCATTGACGACCACTGGGGCGTGCAGGGTGCCGCGTGGCGTGCCGACGTGCCAGAGGCCATCGGCGCGGCCCAGGGTCAGGATCTCGGCCGAGGTGAAGAGCTTGCCGCCGCGCTGGCGAAAGCCGCGCAGGAAGCCCTGGAAGATCGCGTCGACGTCGAGATCCCGGGCATCGCCATCATAGACGGCGGCAGCCGCGTAGGCCGGGTCGAGGGCCGGAACCATGGCGAGAAAGGCCTTCGGTTCCAGCTGCTCGATGTGGGGGACATGCCGACGCTGGAGAGCGAGGAATTGATCGAGCCTGGCCATCTGGTCGGGGCGGACGAGGGTCAGCGCACCGCGTGGGCGGATCAGGGGTGCCTCGCTGAAATCGGCTGGCGGGCCGGCGAGGAAGGCTTCGCTGAGCAAGGTGAGGTCGCGAATGACCTCGGTGCCGTACCCCTTGAGGTAGACGGCGGCCGATCGGCCGGTGGTGTGGTAGCCGGGCTGGTCCTCCCGCTCGACGAGCGCCACCCTGGCCGTCCGGGCCAGCTCCCAGGAGATCCCGGCGCCGGCGATGCCGGCCCCGATCACGATGATGTCGAAATTTCCCTCGTTGGTCCGGCTGTCGCTCAAGCTGCCCCCAGTTCGTTGAAGCTGAAGAATTTCACGGGATCGCCCCTGGCGATCGTCGTCGTGCTGTCGGCCACCTCGACCAGACCGTCGGCGTCGGTGAGCGAGGTCAGGATGCCGGAGCCCTGGCGGCGGATGACCTCCGCGGCATGGCCGGAGCCGGCTTCGTCCGGCACGAGGCGGGCACGGAGCAGCTCCGTGCGGCCGGGCTTCTTGGTCATCGCGAAGGCGGCGGGCACGGTGAAGGCCCGGGGCTCGAGCCAGTCGGCGCCGGCGAGCCGGGCGAGCACGGGGCGCGCCAGGCGCATGAAGCAGACCGCGGCGGCGACCGGGTTGCCGGGCAGGCCGATGGTCAGCGCCTCGCCGAGATTGCCGAAGGCCAAGGGCGGCCGGGCTTCATCGCGATCTGCCAGAAATGCAGGCGGCCGTGCCGCTCGACCGTGCGGACCACGTGGTCCTCGTCGCCCCTCGAGGCACCACCCGAGGTCAGGATGACGTGATGCGTGTCGGCAGCCGCCAGCATCGCCGACGCCACGGCCCCGGCATCGTCCGGGAGGATGCCGAGGTCGTCGACCTCGACGGGCAGGTTGCGCAGCAGGCCCTGGAGGAGATAGCGGTTGGCGTCGAAGAGTGCCCCCGGCGGCAGGCTGCCGCCCGGCTCGCGCAGCTCGTCGCCGCTCGACAAGAGCGCCAGCCTGAGCCTTTTGAAGACCGGCAGGTACGCCAACCCGATCTCGGCGGCGACGGCGACATGCTGGGGCGCAGCACCAGGCCCGGGGCGAAGAGCGCAGCACCCGCGGCGATATCCTCGCCGGCGCGGCGGCGGTTGCTGGAGGGGCGCATCGGCCGGGCGAGGGTCAGGCTGCTGCCGTCCTCGATCACCTCCTCCTGCATGGCGACCGTGTCGGTACCGGCCGGCATCACGGCCCCGGTCAGCACCCGCATGGCATGGCCGGGCGGCACGACGGCCGCAGCCGGATGGCCTGCGGCCGCGCGATCGGCGACGAGCGCCAGGCGCGTCGGCCCCGTCGATGCCTGGCTGGTCGCGGCGAAAGCGAAGCCGTCGACCGCCGCGTTGTCGAAGGCCGGCACGGGGCGCGGGCTGACCAGCGGGGCGGCGAGCACGCGGCCGGCCGCCTGCGCGAGGGACACGGTTTCCCGGCCGACGATCGGGTCGATCCGCTGGCGCAGACGTTCCAGTGCTGCCACCAGGCCGATATGCCCCCGGCCCGGATCGAAGCAGTCGAAGGGTGGCGGGTCGGTCAGGTCGCGATCTCCCGGGCGTGGTCGAGCGCCAGGCGGGCACTGGCCGGAATGTCGTCGAGATGGACGACCGGCACGCGCAGGCCCTCGATCGGGATGTCGGCGGCGACGGCGACGACATCCGGGTCGTCGCGGGCGATGAGGCCGGTGCCGCGCTCGCCCCGGTGGACCTCGATCTTCGGCAGCGACGTGCCCTTGAAGCCCTCGACGATCACGAGGTCGGCCGGTGCCAGCTTGGCGAGGAGCGGCATGAGCGGGGGCTCCGGCTCGTCACGCAGCTCGTGCATCAGGATCCAGCGGCGGCCGGTGGCGAGGATCACCTCGCCGGCCCCGGCCTGCCGGTGCCGCCACGTATCCTTGCCCGGCTGGTCCAGATCGACGCTGTGATGGGCGTGCTTGACCGTGGAAACCCGCAGCCCGCGATCGGTCAGATGCTCGATCAGGCGGACGACGAGGGTCGTCTTGCCATTGTTCTTCCAACCGACAACACTTATGACGCGCATGGTATTTGGGCTGCACACCTGCTGCAACGGCTCGTCCCGCCGCACCCCGCTTACCATGCGGATGGTGGTTCGGCCACACGGGGCGCGCAGCGGGATCAGGGCCGCGGCAGGACCGGGCAAGAACACGGAATGGTCGAGCTGGATACGCGCGGGCTGAATTGTCCGCTGCCGGTGCTGAAGGCACAGAAGGCGCTTCGCTCCCTCGCCGCCGGCGAGCGGCTGCGGGTGCTGGCGACCGATCCCCGGGCACCGGCCGATTTCGACCAGCTCTGCGAGGTCTCCGGGCATCGGCTCGTCGAGAGCGTCGAGCAGGACGGTCATCTGGTCCTCGTGATCGAGAAGCGTGGCTGATCGGCTGGCCCTGGCCCTGCCGCCCTGGGCCGAAGGCGTACTGGTCGTCGGCGATGTGCATGGTCAGCTTCGGCTGTTTCAGGCGGCGGTCGATCTGGCGGAAGCGGAGCGGCGCTACGTCCTGTCGCTCGGCGACCTGGTCGATCGCGGCCCCGACAATGCCGGCTGCGTCCGGCTCATGCTGGATCTGCTGGGCCGCAAGGCCGGCAGCTTCGTTCGCGGCAATCACGACGACAAGCTCCATCGGACGCTGAAGGGCAATCCGACGAACGTCGACAGCGATCTCGCCGTCACCCCTGGAGCAGCTCGACGCGGCGCTGACTCGAAGGCGCTCAAGCGAGGGTTCTGCAGCGCCTTTCGGGCTGCACCCTTCGTCGTGGCACTCGGCAGCTCGGTCATGGTGCATGGCCGTTCGCCCGTACCATGCTGGCGAGCCGAACCTTTCACCCCTGGCTGAAGGCGCTGGCGCTCTACGGCGAGGCGACGCCGGGGGGGGCGGCAACAAGCCGGTCCGCACCTATCGCTGGGCCGAGAAGGTGCGGGCCGAGGACGACGATCATCATCGGCCATCACCCGATCAGCGATCGCGCCGTGCTGGTTCGCAACAGCAGGCTCGGGGGCAGGTCGTCCATCTCGACTGTGGTGCCGGAAAGGTCGGGGCCTCGGGCTGTTGCGGCTGACCGGCGACGGCCGGATCGGGAGACGCATCGCGGATCGCCCATGCGGGCACGGGCCGCAACTCGAGGCAGCGCCGCTGGTGGCGATCGAGGAAGTTGAAAGAGGAGAAGAAATAGGCTAATAGTCCTAAATCATCGACTGGCCAGCGGGTCCATCGTGCGTTATCGCCCTTCTGTTCGTAGTTGCTGCCCCTGGTCCCTGTCGCTCGTTGCCCTGGCCCAGCAACCGGCCCCGGCGACACGTCGCGTGTCGTGGTCGACAGTCTTCCGGCAATCATCGCCGAGCGCGTCGTCCCGACGCTCGAAGCCGGAGCTGGCCAGCCTGCTCGCCCGGGACGGGCAGAGATTGCGGTTCGCGACGTTGCGCGGCTCGCTCGGCCCCGAGCTGGCGACGCGGCAACTCGCATGTCGATCTCGTCATCAGCTCGGGCGTGCCGCGGCCGCAGCGCGCGCGGCACTGGCCGGGACGACGACGCCACATCTTTTCGCGTTCGTGCCACCGACCACCGCTGCCCGGCTGGTGTCGACCGATGGCAGCCCGGCAAGGGGCCGAGCGACCGGGATCGCAGGGCGTTTGTCGCGCGTCGTTGCGCTGGCCATGCTGCGCCAGCTCCTCGCCGGCCGGGAGGCGGCGCCGCTGCGCGTCGGTGTCGTTCACCTGGCCGAGCCGGGACGCCTCGGACGATGCGGCGCGCCTGGTGGCGCCGCCGCTCGCTCGAGCTGGTGCCGATCCGTGTCGCAACGGCGCCCGACGCCACGACCGGCATGATCATCGAGGCGGTGCGCGCAGCGATCGCCGACGCCGCCAACGCGGGAGGATCGCCGGCTTCTGGCTCACGATCCGAACCACCGGTCGATGTGCCGGCTCTCGTTCGCGCCATCAATGGCGGCACCGGTGGACCGGTGCTCTACGCGCCGGGACTGGATGCGGTGGCGGCCGGTGCCCTGATGTCGATCGTGCCCGAGCCGGACAGCATGGGCCCGGACGTGGCAGCCATGGCCAAGCGCCTGCTCGACGGCCGGGAGCCCGGCCGCCCTGCCGGTCCAGTCGCCCAGTCAGGTCGATTTCGCGCTCAACCTCAAGACCGCCGACTTGCTCGGCATCGTGCCGTCGCCCGAGCTTCTCGAGCTGACGCACGGTCGGCTTTACCGGTGACATCATGCGCCTGCGAACCAAGCTCCTCGTCGTCATGCTGCCGGTGGTGCTCGCCGGCCTGACCCTGCAATGGCTGGTCAGCAGCTATGAGCAGGGCCGGCAATGGGCCGGCCAGCACGAGGCGCTGCTGACGCATCTGCTCGACAATGCAGCGCTCAGGATCGTGCAGGAGCGCCACCGGGTGCTCGAGACCTATTCGCTGGAGAACGTGCCGGCCTATCGGGAACGCTACGAGACGGCGGCCTTGGCCGAGCTGGCGGAGCTGGCGGAGCGGTCGGGCACCGAAATCTTCGTGCTGGACGGCACGGGCGATGTTTTGTTGCCTGACGGGCTCGTGCTCGACAAGGCGATGCCACTGCCCGAGTCGTCGGCCGAGGCCTTCGTGCGGGCGATCGGCGGGACCTCCTATCTCTTGGCTGCGCGCCACTTCGAGCCCTGGGGCTGGACCCTGGTGGGCGGCTATCCCGCCGATGCCCGCAACCTTGCCATCCGCCGGGTCAATCTGGCGGTGACGTCGACCCTGCTGCTGACCGGGCTCCTGATGACCGTCTCGCTCTCTTCGTCGGCCTGGATCGACTGGTCATCCGGCCGATCCGTCTCCTCGAGGAGAACGCCCGATCACTGGCGCGGCGGCGTCGGCCCTCGACGGTAGCTCGCCGGCAAGGACGGTCTCAGCGATCGCTGCCGAGATGGATGCGATGGCGAACGCGATCGCGACGCATACGGCCGAGCTGGAGCGCTCGAACTCGAGCTCTGTCATTTCGCGGCGGCGGTCAGCCACGATCTCCGGGCACCGCTGCGGGCGATCCGTCGTAATATCGCCGGCTGGCTCGAGGCGGATGCTGCTCTGCCGCGGGCGGCCCTGGATCACCTCGACCGTCTGCGGGATCGGTCGGGCGCATGGATGCCATGCTCCTGGATCTCTGCGCTACGCCCGGGCCAGCCAGGTTGCCGGCAAGGCCGATCCTGCGCGGTGCGCGAGCATCGAGGCGCAGCTGGCGAGTTGCTCGCACCGGCGAATCCGTGACGCTCCGAGATCGATGCCCCGGTCGCCACGCTGATCACGCCCGAGGCACCGCTGGCGCTGGTCGTGCGCAACCTTCTGGACAATGCCATCAAGCATCACGACCGCGCTTGCGTGCATCTCAAAGTCGATGTGCACCGGGGCGATCGCCGCGCCATCTTTCGGGTCACCGACGATGGCCCGGCATTCCGCCGGCCGAGCACGATCGCATCTTCGACATCTTCCGGATGCGCGACGGACGGAGCAGCGGCGGCAGCGGCATCGGCCTGGCGCTGGTCCGCCGGATCGTGCAGCGCCTCGGCGGCACGATGCGCGTCGAGAGCGATGGCGCCACACCGCGGGACGACCTTCGTCTTCGACTGGCCCCCTCGACTGCACGCTGCTGACCAGGGGGCCGGCGGCCAGCCCCGTGCCGAGGCTGGCGGCGGTCGCCTGACGGCGCTAAGAGACCCGCTGTCGCGCGGGGATCGGAAGTTGCATGGGCGCCATACGCAAAGAGATCGAGGACCTCGAGCTTTCGGGCATCAGCAAGGTGGCGCTGGGTGCCCTGGGCGATCCGGAGGTGATCCGCTCTGGTTCGGCGAAAGCGACATCGTCACGCCGCCATTCATCCGCGATGCGGCGAAGGCGGCGCTCGATCCTGGCCAGACGTTCTACTCCTACTCGCGCGGCACGCCGGCACTGCGCGCCGGGCTCAAGACCTATCTCGACCGGCTCTATGGCATCGACCTGCACCCCGACCGGATCACGGTGGCGGGCTCGACTATGCTCTCGGTGGTCGTCGCCGCGGAGGTCTGCTCGACCGCGACGACGAGATCATCCTCCTCGGCCCCTACTGGCCGAACATCCGCGTGCCGCGCGGCTGATGGGGGGCGCCCGTTCGGCATGTCCGGCTCCGGGGTCGGGGAGCGGCGCTGGGAGCTTGATCTCGACGAGGTGGCGCGGGCAATCACGCCCAGGACCAAGGCGGTCTACGTCAACACCCCGTCCAACCCGACCGGCTGGATCATGTCCGCCGAGGAGGGCGCGGCCCTGCTCGATCTCTGCCGGCGGCACGGTCTCGGCCTGATCGCCGACGAGGTCTACCACCGCAATGTCTTCAGAGGCCGTCGCGACCCGGCCCCTTCCTTCCTCGGCTCGCTGGCCCCGAGGAGCCGGTCTTCGTGCTCAACGGCTTCTCCAAGGCCTGGGCCATGACCGGCTGGCGGCTCGGCTGGATCGTGGCACCGCAGCATCTGGTCGAGCCCATGGCGGTGCTCGCGGAATGCAACAATACCGGGGCCACGGTCTTCGCCCAGGCGGGCGGCCTCGCGGCGCTCGAGGAGGGCGAGGACTTCGTCCGCTCGTTCGTCGCGCGCACGATGATCAATCGTGACCTGGTGATGGAGCTGATCGGCAGCCACCCGAAGGTGACGCTGCCCGAGCCGGAGGGCGCCTTCTATGCCTTTCCCCGGATCGAGGGCCTGTCCGACAGCCTCGCCTTCGCGCGGGAGGTGCTGCAGCGCTGCAAGGTCGGGATCGCCGCCGGCTACACCTTCGGCGCCGGCAACGAGGGCCATGTGCGGCTCTGCTTCGCGATTCGGACGGAGCGGCTAAGGCTCGCGCTAGGCGCCTGCGCGGGCTCCTCGACTCCGAGAGCTGCCGTGCCTCGGTCAGGTCCTCCGGCCGGTTGATGTTGAAGAAGGGATCGAAGGGCAAGGCCGGGAAGTCGGCCGTGGCCACGCGGTAGCGGGCGGCGAAGCGGTCGATCTTGCGCTCGCCTTCCTCGGTCAGCGCTCGTGCCAGGGCATCGTGCAGCGACACCCGCCAGAGGCCGAAGACCGGATGGGCCCGGCCGGCCGAGCGGGCGAAAGCGACGTCCGCGCCGGCTGCAACTGCCGCGGCGCGCAGCCGGGCGACGACATCGAGGGGAAAGAACGGCGTGTCGGTCGCCGCCGTGACGAGCCAGTCGCACGGCTCGTCGAGCTGGCGCACGAAGGCCATGCCGGTGAGCACGCCGGCGAGCGGGCCGGCGAAGCCCGGCACGACATCGGCGAGCACCGGCAGGCCGTAGTCGGCGAAGCGGGCCGGATCGCCGTTCGCGTTGAGCACGAGACCTTCGACCTGGGGCGCCAGCCGCTCGATGGCGTGGGCGAGCAGGGTGCGCCCGGCGAAGGCGAGCAGGCACTTGTCGCCGCCGCCCATGCGCCGGGCCT
Organism: Geminicoccaceae bacterium; assembly: GCA_041397945.1. Lineage (GTDB taxonomy): Bacteria > Pseudomonadota > Alphaproteobacteria > Geminicoccales > Geminicoccaceae > SLRI01. The sequence continues at coordinate 94,365 of JAWKVR010000002.1, read as the reverse complement.
GGCCGCCGGCGAGGAGGAGGCCGAAGACCGGCTCAGGCCGCATCGACAGCATCCGCGTCGCTTCGGCTGCCCTTGCGGGCGCTGCGCCCCTCCTCCTCGCCGACGGCCGAGAGGTCGGCATCGAAGACGAGCCGCTCGGTGCCGGCGAGCGCCAGAAAGCGCCGGCCGCGTGCCCGGCCGATGAGGGTGAGGCCCGCCTGCCGCGCCAGCTCGACGCCCCAGGCGGTGAAGCCGGAGCGGGAGACGAGGATCGGAATGCCCATCTGCACCGTCTTGATGACCATCTCCGAGGTCAGGCGGCCGGTGGTGTAGAAGATCTTGTCGGCGGCGGCGAGGCCGTGGCGGAACATGTAGCCGGCGATCTTGTCGACCGCGTTGTGGCGGCCGACATCCTCCATGTAGAGCAGCACGTCCGGGCCCTCGCACAGGGCGCAGCCATGGATGGCGCCGGCCTCGAGATAGAGCGAGGGGCAGGTGTTGATGGCCTTGGTGAGCGCGTAGAGCCAGCTCGTCCGGAGCACCGCGTCCGGCGGCAGGCGCACGTCCTCGAACTTCTCCATGAGATCACCGAAGACGGTGCCCTGCGCGCAGCCGGAGGTGCGCACCTTCTTCTTGAGCTTCTCCCTTGTAGTCGGTGGCGCGCTCGGTGCGGACCACCACGGTCTCGAGGTCCTCGTCGTAGTCGATGCCGGTGACCCGGTCGTCGGGGCGCAACATGTTCTGATTGAGGAGATAGCTGACGGCCAGATAGTCGGGATGGTCGCCGATCGTCATCATCGTGACGATCTCCTGGCCGTTGAGGAAGAGGGTGAGGGGCCGCTCAGGATCACCAATCCCGACCGCGCGGCCCTCGTGGTCGATGCCACTGACCGCGCGGGTCAGGCGCGGGTCGGAGGGATCGGGCAGGACGAGGCTGCGCTGGAGGCCCGCCGTGTCGGTCGCCATGCCGGTCGCCTCCTCGTGCAACAGTGATGCCTCATCGCAACGTAGGCGATGGCAGGCCGCTTGCAATGCGCCGGTGCTGCTGCGATCAAGCCACGCTCGGCAGGATCGCGATGCGGGAGCGATGGCGAAACGTTCGAACGGCAAGGCGCCGGCGAAGCCGCGGCGTGGCCTTCTCAGGCGGCTGGTGCGCTTGCTGCCGGCGTTCCTCGTGGTCTCGCTGGTGGTCTGGGTCGGGCTCTTCGTCGCCTACGCGCCCGAGCTGCCGGACACGGATGCGCTCTTCAATGATGCCCGCCAGGCACGGGTGACGCTGATCGCGGCCGACGGGACCGTGCTGGCGGAGCGCGGTGCCAGCGGCACGGCCTTCGTCCAGCTCGGCGAGGTGAGCCTGGTCCTGCGCGATGCTGTGATCGCCACCGGAGGACCGGCGATCTCACAGCCATTCGGGCTCGACGTGCGCGGCACGCTTCGGGCACTCGTCAGCAACCTGCGCGCCGGCGGGGTGGTGGCGGGCGGCAGCACGCTGGACCCAGCAGCTGGCGAAGAACCTCTTCCTCACGCCGCCCGACCGCCTGCTGCGGCGCAAGATCCAGGAGCTGATCCTCGCGTTCTGGCTCGGAGGCGCGGTTGAGCAAGGACGAGATCCCCGAGCCTCTACCTCAACCGCGTCTGGGGGCCGGCGCCTATGGGGTCGAGGCCGCAGCACAGCGCTATTTCGCAAGCCGGCGGCCCGGGTCGATCTCGCCGAGGCGGCGCTTCTGGCCGGCCTCCTGCAGGCGCCGTCGCGGCTGGCGCCGACGGTGGACCTGGACCGCGCCAACTGCCGCGCCTCGACCGTGCTCCGGCTGATGGTCGAGACGGGGAAGATCACGGGCGAGCAGGGGGCCTCGGCACGGTGCAGCACCCGCCCGACTGCCCGCCGGAGGCTCGGAGCTGGCCGGGCACTTCGTCGACTGGGTGCTCGGACGGCTGACCGGAGCATCTCGGCAAGCCCGAGACCGACTGGGTGGTGCGCACCACGCTCGACCCCCGGCTGCAGCGTGGCCGAGGCCGCGGTGGCCGGGCAGCTCCTGGGACCAGCCCGACCGAGGCGGTGGTCGTGCTTGCTCGATGCGAACGGGGCGCTACGAGCGATGGTCGGTGGTCGCGCCTATCGCCGCGATCGATCTGCCATCCGTGCAAGCGCCGGGCATCGCCAGCCCGGCTCGGCCTTCGCCGTTCGTCTACCTCGTCGCCCTTGAGGACGGGCGCACGCCCAACGATATCGTCGAGGACCGCTCCTTCACGGTCGACGGCTGGACGCCGGGCAATCCGGGCGGCAAGCGCTACGGCAACGTCGCGCTCGACGAGGCGCTGGCGCTTCGATCAACACGGCGGTCCGGCTGGGGCAGGAGGTCGGCATGGGCCGGGTCGCTGAGCGGCCCGGTTGCTCGGTATCGGCAGCGAGCTGGCCGGTGCCGTCGCTGGCGCTCGGCACGTCGGAGGTTGTTCCGCTGGCTCACCGCCGCCTATCAGCCCTTCGCCCTGGAGGGCAGCCGCCGCCCTACGCGGTCGAGCGGGTGACCGACGCGGCGGCGGGCGGTTCTCTATGCGCATCGGGCGGTCGAGGCGGGTCGCGGCGCCGGAGATCGCCCGGCAGATGCGCAACATGCTGGGGGATGTCGTGCGGCGGCGGCACCGGCCGGCGTGGCGGCGCTGCCGGACCGGCAGGCTTCGGCAAGACCGGCACGACGCAGGACAGCCGGGATGCCTGGTCTGTCGGCTTCGCCGGTGCCTACACGATGGGCGTCTGGGTCGGCCGGGACGACAACTGGCCGATGCCTGGCGTATCGGGTGCGACCTGCCGGCCAGGATCTGCGCGAGGTGATGGCCGAGACGGCGCCGGGCGATGTTTGCCGGCCTGGCGCTGCCGCAGGCGAGGCCCAGCCTGCGACGCGACAAGGCGAGAGCTACGTGCTGTACACGGTGAAGAGCTGGTTCGACCGGGTGCTGGTGCTGCGAACTGAGCGGGCTCAGGGCTTGCCGCGCATCGCCCGCCAGAGGTAGTGGACCAGCCGCCAGATCGGCACCACCACGACGGCGCCGATAAAGATATATTTGAGCGCCCACTGCACCCAGCCGCTGGCGTCGCCCAGGACCTCGGTGATGCCGTCGCGGGCCCAGTAGAGGAGGTCGATCGGATGCTTGCCGAGCCAGGCCAGGGCGAGGCCGACGGCGAGCGAGGCGACGATCAGCTTGACGACGGTTGCGGTGGTGATGCGGGGCAGCGCCAAGGCTCTATCGACCGATCGTGGAGAAGAAGAGGAACGGCGGGAAAATCACGTGCAGCAAGCGCATGGCGGCAGGTGATTCCGGCGTTGGAATCTGGCCGCTCGACGTGCAGCCGGGTATAGGCACAGGCCTCGGGCCTGTGCAAGTCGGGGACCACCAGCGATGCGGCCGGATCAGGCGCTCAGTCTCGTTGCCGTCCATGCCGAGGGCGAGATCGGCAAGGTGATCGTGGCCGGTGCCCCGGCGATCCCGGGGCGCACGGTGCTGGACAAGCTCGTGCATCTCAACACCGTCGATGACGGGCTCAGGCGCTTCTGCATCCTCGAGCCGCGCGGCGGGCCGCAGGCTTCGGCGATCCTGCTCCTGGACCCGATCGAGCCCGGCACCGACGCGGGCTTCATCGTCATGCAGCCGGATACCTGCCACGCCATGTCGGGCTCGAACGCCATCTGCGTGACCACGGCCCTGCTCGAGACCGGCCGGGTGGCGATGCGCGAGCCGGAGACCCGGCTGGTGCTCGACACCGCGGCGGGGCCGGTGCCGGTCGTCGCCACCTGCCGGGCCGGCAAGTGCGAGCGCGTGCAGCTCGACATGCCGTGGAGCTTCGTCGTCGAGGATGCGTTGTCCTTCGACGTCCCAGGGCAGGGCCGGGTCGAGGCGGCGATCGCCTTCGGCGGGGTCTTCTACCTGCTCGTCGAGGCCGCACCGCTCGGTCTCGAGATCGTGCCCGGCGCCGCGCGCCGGCTGGTCGATGCCGGCATGGCGATCCTCGCCGAGGCCCAGCGCCGCTGGCAGCCGGCCCATCCCGAGCGGCCGGGGATCGAGGGGCTGGCCTATCTGATGTTCATGGCCGAAGAGGCCGGCCGCAGGGTCAACGCCACCATCATGCCGCCGGGGCGCGTCGACCGCTCGCCCTGCGGGACCGGCAGCTCGGCGCGGCTGGCGCTGCTGCACGCCCGGGGCAAAGCGGGGGTGGCAGCGGCGACCACCTTCCATTCGATCATCGGCAGCCGCTTCGAGGCCGGCATCGGTGCGGTGGGCGAGGTGGCGGGCCGGCCGGCCATCCGGCCCCGGGTCAGCGGGCGGGGGTGGATCTATGCCGAGGAGAAGCTGCTGGTCGATCCGCGCGACCCGTTCCTCGCCGGCCATGCCCTGGCCGACGTCTACGGCCCCGGGCTGGACCGATGAACGACCACCGGACCATCGCCCTCTATGTCCACTGGCCGTTCTGCCGGGCCAAATGCCCCTATTGCGACTTCAACAGCCATGTGCGGGCCGAGGTCGACCAGGACCGCTGGCGCACGGCGCTCCTGGCCGAGCTGGACCATTTCGCCGCCGAGGTGGGGCCGCGGCGGCTGACCTCGATCTTCTTCGGGGGCGGCACGCCGTCCCTGATGCCGCCCGCCACCACGGCCGCGGTCATCGATCGGGCGATCGGGCACTTCGTGGCCGACCCGGCGCTGGAGATCACGCTCGAGGCCAACCCCACCTCGGTCGAGGCGCGCTTCGCCGACTACCGCGCGGCCGGCGTCAATCGGGCTCGATCGGCGTGCAGGCGCTCGATGACGCGGCCCTGAAGGCGCTCGGCCGCGAGCACGACACCGCCGAGGCGGTGGCGGCGATCGAGCTTGCCGGCCCCACCTTCCCGCGCTGGTCGTTCGACTTGATCTACGCCCGCCCCGGGCAGAGCGTTTGCGGCGTGGCGGGCGGGCTCGGCCGGGTGCTTTCGCGCTCGCCGGCGAGCATCCTCTCTACCAGCTGACCATCGAGCCGGGGCACGGTCTTCCATGCGCGGCAGCGGGCGGGGCTGCTCGTGACCCCGCGACGACCGGCAAGCGGCCTTGTTCGAGCTGACCCAGGAGCTTGCCCGATGCTGCCGGGTTCGGGGCACGAGGTCTCGAACCATGCCCGGCCCGGCGGCGAATGCCGGCACAACCTGACCTACTGGCGCTACGAGCCCTATATCGGTATCGGTCCCGGTGCGCCTTCGGGCGGTGCCGACCGGGCAAGGGCCGGGTCGGCACCGCCACCATGCGGGCACCCGAGGGCATGGCTGCGGGCGGTCGAGCGCCGGGGCACGGCGAGCTGCAGCGCGAGGGGCTGACACCCGAGGATCTCGTGGTCGAGGCGCTGATCACCGGGCTCAGGCTCGCCGAGGGTGTGCCGGAGGCCCGGCTCGCCGGGCTCGACCGGACGGCGGAGAACTCGCCTGGACCCGCGTGCCCGGGCTCGCCTGCAGGCGGCGGGGCACCTGGACGGCGAGGCCGGCGTGCTGCGGCTGACCGGTGCGGGGCGCCTCTCTCGACGCGGTGCTGCGCGAGCTGGTGGCGGTGCCGGCCTGAAAAAAGACGGCACCGCGCGGTCGGGGGCTCGTCCGTCTCGAACCGTCGTGCGTCAGCCGCCGATGCACGTAGCCGCGGTCTCGGGCGTGCAGACGTCGAGGCCGGTATAGGTCCCGGATTCCTCCGGTTCTTGCCGTCCTTGACGATGTCGCGGAGGAAGTACATCGACTGGTAGCCCATCTCGAAGGGCCGCTGGCCGACCTGACCGAGCGACAGGCCCTCGGCCATCAGGTCCATCTGGACCGGCAGCGTGTCGGCGACGACAAGCGCCAGCTCTCCGCTGTCGATCCGACCCTTGTGCGGGGTGACCGCGGCCCGGTAGGCGTCGGGCACGAACTGCGGGAAGCCGCCGGTCGGCACAAACGCGTCGAGGTCCGGCTCGCGTGCCAGGATGTCCTCGAGCTGCTGGTTGGCGCGCATGAAGTCGTCATCGGTGTAGAGCGGGCAGCCGTCGATCTCGGTCCAGCCATTGGCACCTTCGAGCCGGTTGCCGGGCGGCTCGCTGCTGGCTTCGCCGGAAAGCGTGTCACGGATGCCCTGCATGCGCTCGTTGTGGTTGGCGGCCGCCGCCCCACCGGACTGGATGCAGATGGTCCCGCCGTCAGGCTTCAGCTCCATCACGCGCTTCGCCAGGTTGACGCCGATGTCGTAATTCTTGGTGCCGACATAGGCGATGCGCAGGTCCTTGTTCTCCGGCAGCAGATCACTGTCCCAGGTCAGGACCGGAATGCCGGCCGCCTTGGCCTCGAGCAGCGGGGCCACCACTGCCGCGGCGTTCGAGGGCGACACGGCGATGCCGGCCACGCCACGAGCCACGATGTCGGAGAGCACCTGGACCTGCTCCTCGCCGCCGCCATGCTCGCCGGGGCCGATATAGAGGCACTCGATGTCGCCGAGCTCGGCCTCGGCCTTCTTGCAGCCGTCCCGCGCCTGGTCGAAGAACGGGTTGTTGGTGTTCTTGGGCACCAGTGCGAGAACCAGCTTGTCCTGGGCCTGGCTCTCCGGTGTGCTGAACGCGACGAGCGCCGCCGCAGCGACCGCACTCAAAAGTAGCTTCTTCACTGTCTCAACCTCCCTTGTCAGTCGAAGTTCGACTACGTGCGGGCCTCTACCCGCGCGTTCTTCCGCGAAGCCGCTCGAGCAGCACCGCGAGAATGATGAAGAGCCCCACGAAGAGATCGTACCAGTTGGCATCGACCCCGAACATGATCAGGCTGTTGCGAATCAGGAAGATCAGCGCGGCGCCGATGAAGGCGCCGTAGATGCTACCCTGGCCCCCCATCAGATTGGCACCGCCGATGACCGTGGCGGCGATGACGTAGAGCTCGTAGGTCTTGCCCATGCCGTTGGAGGCCGAGCCGCCATAGCCGGCCGACAGGATGCCGGCGATGGCGGCGGTCAGGCCGGCCAGCATGTAGACCTGGATCTTGATGCGGTCGACGGGGATGCCGGTCAGCCGGGCCGCCTGCTCGTTGCCGCCGATGGCGAACAGATAGCGGCCCCACGATGTCGTCTTGAGCACGATCGACATGATGAGCGCCATGACGATCAGGACCACGAACATGTTGGAGAGCGGCAGCACGTCGCCGTCGATCCAGGGCAGCTCGATGCGGCCGCCGCCGAGCCATTTGAAGGTCTCGCCGCCGTCGCCGAACTGGTAGATCACGCGGTTCTCGGATGCCACGATGGCGAGCGAGCGGGCGATCGACAGCATGCCGAGCGTCACGACGAAGGGTGGCAGCTTGAGATGGGCGATCAGCGAGCCGTTGACGGCGCCGACGACGAGCCCCGCGACGAGCCCGCCGGCGACCCCGACATACCAGTCGAAGCCGGACTCGAGCAGACGCGCCGCGATGATCGCGCTGAGCGCCATCACCGAGCCCACCGAAAGATCGATGCCGCCGGTGATGATCACCGCGGTCATGCCCATGGCGATGATGCCGATGGCCGCGAAGTTGCGGGTGATGTTGTAGAAATTGTTCTTGGTGGCGAACGAGTCCGGCTGGTCGATCGCGGTCGCGATGCAGATCAGTGCCACGGCGACGGTCACCCAGAGGGCCTGGTTGGCCAGGATCGAGCCGAACCAGCTCTGCTCCCTGATCCGGGTGACGTCGGAGATCTCGACGGAGCTGCTCATCCTTGACCCTGACCTTTCAAGCCGAGGCGATGGCGCCGGTGATCAGGCCGGTCACCTCTTCGGGTGACGTGTCGGCGACCGACTTGTCGGCCACGAGGCTGCCGCGGCGCAGCACGGCGACGTGGTCGCACACGGCGAAGACGTCGGGCATGCGGTGGCTGATCAGGATGATGGCGATGCCCTGGTCGCGCAGGCGGCGAATGAGGTCGAGCACCTGGGCGACCTGGCGCACGCTGATGGCGGCGGTCGGCTCGTCCATCAGGACGATGCGCGGCTCGGACAGCCGGGTGCGGGCGATGGCCACGGCCTGGCGCTGGCCGCCGGACATCTGCCGGACCAGATCGCGCGGCCGGGTCTCGGACTGGAGCTCCTCGAACAGCTCGCCGGCCCGCTGGTACATGCGGCCGAAATCGAGAAAGCGCAGGAAGCCGAAGCTTCGCTTGAACTCGCGGCCGAGAAAGATGTTCGCCGCGGCCGACAGGTTGTCGCAAAGCGCCAGGTCCTGATAGACCACCTCGATGCCGGCCTCGCGCGCATCGACCGGCTTGTGGAAATGCATGGCCTCGCCGTCGATCCTGATCTGCCCGGCGGAGGGCGGGAAATTGCCGGCGATGATCTTGACCAGCGTCGATTTCCCGGCGCCGTTGTCGCCCATGAGGCCGAGCACTTCGCCGTCCTCGAGCGAGAGATCGACCCCGCGCAGGGCCTCGATCGCCCCGAAATGCTTGGCAATGCCAGTGAGCTCAAGTACCGCCATGTGCCTCCCTGCCCCGTGGCGTGGCTCGAGCCATCGTTCGGGTCGTTCTGATTGTAGGCGAGCATAGTCCGCCTGCCGCACCGGTAAAGCCCTGTTCTACCTACCCCGAGGCGCCGACCCTGCTGTCGCAGGTCGCCGGATTTTGGCCACGACACGGTTGTGCTGGCGTCGCCGCGGCCTAAAATCCCGCCCGGCATCATTGATCGCGCGGCGCAGCGCAGCTTGGGAGGATAGGATGGCGAAGTTCGGCGTTGGCCAACCGGTCAGACGGGTCGAGGATCAGCGGCTGGTCACCGGCCGTGGTCGCTACACGGACGACATCAGCATCGCAGGCCAGGTGCACGGCTACGTGGTCCGCTCGCCGCACGCCCATGCCCGCATCCGCTCGATCGACACGAGCGCCGCCGCGCAGGCCCCCGGCGTGCTCGGCGTCTTCACCGCGAGGATTTCGGCCCGAACGGCGCCGCAGTGCCCTGCTTCATCCCGATGACCAACCGGGATCGGCGGCGAGCGCGCCGACGCCGCACCCGATCCTCTGCACCGACAAGGTGCACTATGTGGGCGACAACGTCGCCTTCGTGGTCGCCGAGACGCTCGCCCAGGCCAAGGACGCCGCCGAGCTGGTCGAGGTCGACTACGAGGAGCTCGAGGCCGTGGCCGGCACCGCGCAGGCGACCGAGCCGGGGCGCGTGCAGATTCATCCCGATGCGCCGCGCAACATCGCCTTCGACTGGTTCTATGGCGACGAGGCCAAGGTCGATGCGGCCTTCGCCAAGGCGGCGCACGTCACGAAGATCGAGCTGATCAACAATCGCCTGGTCTGCAACGCGATGGAGCCGCGCGCCGCCGTTGCCGAGTTCGACAAGTCGGCCGGCAAGCTGACGGTGCATACCTGCACCCAGGGCGGCTGGGCCTTCCGCGACACGCTGGCGCAGAATCTCGGCATGGAGCCGGCCAACGTGCGCGTCCTGACGGACCTTCGGCGGCAGCTCGGCATGAAGGCGATGTTCTACCCCGAGTACACGATATGGCGGCGCTGGCGGCGAAGAGCCTCGGCCGGGCGGTCAAGTGGACGTCGGATCGCTCCGAGGGCTTCCTCCGATTCCATGGGCCGCGACCACGTCACCACGGCGGAGCTGGCGCTCGACGCCGACCACCGCATCCTCGGCCTGCGGGTGTCGACCATCGCCAGCATGGGCGCCTACTACTACTTCTTCGCGCCGTTCATTCCGACCTTCGCTGCACTGAAGGTGTTGCCGGGCGTCTACGACATCCCGGCCATGACCTATGCCGTCACCGGCGTCTTCACCAACACCGTGCCGGTCGACGCCTATCGCGGTGCCGGCCGACCCGAGTCGATCTACTGCATGGAGCGGTTGATCGACGCCGCCGCGCGCGAGCTCGGCATGGAGCCGACGGACCTTCGCCGCGTGAACTTCATCAAGCCGTCGCAGATGCCTTACACGACTGCCGCCAGCGAGCTCTACGACACCGGCGAGTTCGCGCCAGGTCATGGACACCTGCATGGCCAAGGCCGACTATGCCAGGCTGGCGGCGCGTCGCAAAGCCGCCGCGGCCAGGAGCAGAATATCGCGGCATCGGCATGTGCCTACATCGAGTCGACGATGGGCGACCCGAGCGAGAGTGCCAAGGTCGAGTTCGCCGAGGACGGGACGGTTGCCGTGCTGGTCGGCACGCAGTCGAACGGCCAGGGCGCGAGACCGCCTACGCCCAGAGTGCTGTACGAGAAGCTGGGCGTGCCGTTCGAGCAGATCCGTATCATCCAGGGCGACACCGACCGCATCAAGGGCGGCGGCGGGACCGGCGGCTCGCGCTCGCTGACCGCCAGAAGCACGGCCATCAACAGCGCCTCCGACATCGTCATCGAGCGCGGCAAGGCCTATGCGGCGCAGCATTTCGAGACGGCGGCGGCCGACATCCAGTTCAAAGGAGGGCACGTTCTCGGTCGCCGGCACCGACCGGACCATCGATATCATGTCGCTGGCCCAGAAGGCGCGGAGCATGCCGTCGCCGGCCGAGGCATCGACGCTGCACGGCGGGCTCGACGCCGAGACGTTGATCAAGCTCGATGCCTGGACCTTCCCCACAACGGCTGCCACATCGCCGAGGTGGAGGTTGATCCCGACACCGGCATCGTCACGATAGCCGACTACAACGTCATCGACGACTTCGGCGTGGTGCTTCCAGACGATGCTGGTCGAGGGCCAGGTGCATGGCGGCATCGTCCAGGGCATTGGCCAGGCGCTGCTGGAGCACACGGTCTACGACGAGCAGGGTCAGCTGATGACCGGCTCCTTCATGGACTACTGCATGCCGCGCGCCGACGACCTGCCGTCCTTCGACTTCTCGACGGTCGAGGTGCGCGCTGCGCCAACAACACCATGGGCGTGAAGGGCTGCGGCAGGGCCGGCTCGGTCGGCTTCGCCGGCGGCTGACCATCGCGCCATCGTCGACGCTCCAGCCGCTCGGCATTTCGAACGTCGACATGCCGGCGGCGCTTGAAAACTCTGGCGCCAAGATCCACGGCATACAGTCGAAGGCCGCATGAGCATGCAGGCGCCTTGCCGACGGAGCGGCCCCGCCTGGTGGTCCAGGCACGGGGCCGGTTGCTTTCAATGGCTGTGGTGGAAATGCCCCTGCAGAGGTCGCGGCCGAACTGCGACAGCGGGTTGTGCCAGACCGAATGGCAGTGGTTGGCCTCGTTCTGGCTGTTCTCGTACTCGATGACGAAGCTCGGGCCCTGCGAGCGGTAGTAGTGGCCGCGACCCGGCGTCGTGGAACGGCCCAGGCGAAATGGATCCGCTCCGTGCCGGCCTCGCGGATCGCCTCCATCTCGCTGGTGGCCAGCGCGGTGTCAGGCGCCCCACATAGAGCTCGACGAGCCTAGGTGCCGCCTCGCGCGAGCTGCCGGGCAGGGCGGCGGGCGACGCCTTCGAAGCGCCGCCAGGCTCAGCTCACCTGACCGGGGCCGGTGATGATGTCGCCGGGCGAGCGATCGGCAGGATGGCGCGGGCACGATTGGCGTCGTTCAGGCCATGCAGCAGCGCGAAGCCCTGATCGGCCTCTCCGGCGGTGTCCGCAGCCCCGCCCGCGGGTGGGAGTGGCGGCACGGTCGCTCGATTGGCCCCCCATGAAGACGGGGGTCGGCAGCACCGCGCTCCGGGTCGAGCATCGCGGTGAGCGACAGGTGATGGCCCTCGAAGCGCCAGCCCCAGAGCGCTTCGGCCGACGGTCGGCCGAAGCAGCGGAAATGATGAAGTTCCTGGATCGCGAGAAGGCCGGGCGGCCCTCGATCTCGCCGAGGATGGCCTCGAGCACGGGGATGGCACGGGCGCGGGCTGCGCTCTCCGCTCAGTGTCAGGTCGACAGGCTGCCAGAGCAGCCGGCGCTGGGTCTCGTCCATGGCCTTCAGCGGCAAGCCGGGTCGGGCTCTGGGAATATAATGCCAGTCACCGACGGCGGCAGAAGAATGAAACGAGGCCAGCGCCTGCCGCGCCTGGTCCGCGGTGAATGCCGCAAGGCCTCGGCCGCTTTTGCCATTTTGGCCAGCATTTTGCTTCGCCATTTCCGTTGCTGCCCCGTGTCGGCCCAGTTTGGCATCGATCCGGATCGACAAACCACCTGCAGCACTTACGCTGCGTCGGATTCCAGTTCCGGTGCCGTGCCGTCGGGGTCGGCGCAATTCGGCCCGGCGGCTTGGGCCAGGTGTGCGCTCCGGTCGCAGGCGGAATTTGTGCAATGCAGCATAAAATCGATTGTCGGCGCTGCCCAGTATGCTGTCAACCGTGCATCGCAATAGTCTCTGGGAGAGATCGATGTCCACCAGTCCCGCCGCCGCTCCGATGATGCCCAAATTCGATGTCGACGCCGTCATGGCGCTGCACAAAGGCCAATCTCGACACGCTGGTCGCCGCCCAGAAGATCATGTTCGATCTGGCGCAGGGCCGTGGCGAAGCGGCAAACGAGCTGCTGAAGGAAGGCCTTCAGCAACACCGAGCATGATGAAGGGCTTCGACAGCAAGAAGCAGCCGCAGGCACCTATATGGACGATGCCAAGGCGGTTCTCGAAGGCGATGACCGAGGCCAAGGAGACCATGGATCTCGGCATGAAGGCCTCAGACCGAGGTGGTCGACCTCTTCGTCAAGCGGGCCACTGCCAATTTCGACGAGGCAGAAGTCGCTCGCTGCATGAGCTGACTTCTCGATCGATCCTTGAACGGCCGCTGGTGCGCTGCATCGGCGGCCGTTCGCGTTTCCCATGTGGTGTGCCGTTGCCGTTGGGGCTTGCGCTGCGCGGCGAGGCGGGCAGGATGGTGAGCCACTTTCCGCGGGACCGCCATGCGCGACATCAAGGACGATCACCTCAACCGCCCGAGTGCGCGCGAGGATCTCGAGCACGCCAGGGATGTCGTCCCCTCGCCGCAGAGTCAGGCGGCAAGCTACAGGCTCGCCTTCGCCGACCCTGACTTCCTGTTGCGCGAGGAGCTGCGGCCGGTCCGCCTGCAGCTGGAGCTGCTCAAGCCCGAGCTCGAGCTGCAGGCGATGGGTGTGGAGTCGACCGTCGTCGTCTATGGCAGCGCGCGCATAGGCGACCCGGAGGAGGCGAGAGCGGCGCTGGCCAGCGCCGAAGCGGCAGCGGCAGGCGATCCGGAGAACCCGGCCAGGCGGCACGAGGTCGAGAGATGTCGCCGCGCGGTTGCCCGGTCGCGCTACTACGACGAGGCCCGGCGCTTCGGCCGGCTGGTCTCCGAGCACGCCCAGTCCGGCCCGGTCCGGCAGTTCGTTGTCGTCACCGGCGGTGGGCCCGGCATAATGGAGGCCGCCAATCGCGGCGCCGCCGAGACCGGCAGCGTCACGATCGGCCTCAACATCACACTGCCGCATGAGCAGGCACCCAATCGCTGGGTCACGCCGGAGCTGTCGTTCCAGTTTCACTATTTCGCCCTGCGCAAGATGCACTTCCTGATGCGGGCGCGGGCACTCGTGGTCTTCCCGGGCGGCTTCGGCACGCTGGACGAGCTCTTCGAATCCCTTTGCCTGATGCAGACCCAGAAGGTCCGCAAGATCCCGGTGCTTCTCTTCGATCGCGACTACTGGGAGAGGATCGTCGATTTCGATGCGCTGCTCGACGAGGAGGTGGTGAGCGCCGACGATCTCGAGCTCTTCAGCTTCGTCGACACCGCCGAGGAAGCCTGGCGTCGCATCCAGGAGCACTACGGGCTCGTCCCCGAAGCGACCGGCGACGTCGATCAGCCATCGGAGAGCGCGGTTTGAGCGTCAGCCTCGGCTTCTTCGGTGCGGCCTCCACGGTCACCGGCTCGTGCTTCCTCCTCGAGACGTCGAAGGGGCGCCTGCTCGTCGATTGCGGGATGTTCCAGGGGACCAAGACCGTCCGCGAGCTCAACTACAACGACTTCCCGTTCAAGCCCGCCTCGATCGACGTGCTGCTCCTGACCCATGCCCATATCGATCACAGCGGGCTCATCCCCAAGCTGGTCCGCAAGGGGTTCACCGGCCCTATCGTTGCCACCGAGCCGACTGCCGATCTCCTGGAATTCATGCTGCCCGACAGCGGCTATATCCAGGAGAGCGAGGTCGAGCGGCTGAACCGCCGCAACCGGCAGCGCGGCCGGCCGCAGGTCGAGCCGATCTACACCCAGGCCGACGCGATCCGCACGCTGGAGCAGATTCGCACCTGCGAGCTCAAGGAATGGCTCGAGCCGTTGCCGGGGGTGCGGGCGCGCTACTGGAACGCCGGCCACATCCTCGGCTCGGCCTCGATCGAGATCGAGGTCGAGAGTGGCGGGGAGCGGCCGCTGCGCCTGCTCTTCTCCGGCGATATCGGGCCGGACGAGAAGACTTTCCACGCCACGCCCGAGGGGCCGCAGGATGTCGACTACCTGATCGTCGAAAGCACCTACGGCAATCGCGATCGGGAGGAGGTGACCCTGCAGCAGCGGCGCGCGAGGCTGTGCCGCGAGGTCCGGGAAGCGCTGGCCGCCGGTGGCAACCTGCTCATTCCGGCCTTCGCCGTCGAGCGCACCCAGGAGCTGCTGCAGGTGCTGTCGTCGCTCATCCGGGCGGGCGAGATCCCGGAGGTGCCGATCTTCATCGACAGCCCGCTGGCCATCAAGGTAACCCAGATCTTCGCCAAGCATCAGGCCGAGCTCGAGGATCTGGCGGGCGAGGGTGATTTCTTCAACGCCCCCTGGTTCCGGTTCACGGAGAGTGTCGAGGAAAGCAAGGCGATCAACAAGGTCAAGGGCGGTGCGATCATCCTGGCAGCGTCGGGCATGTGCGACGCCGGCCGTATCCGCCACCACCTCAAGGAGCATCTCTGGCGACGTCAATCCACCGTGCTGTTCGTCGGCTATCAGGCACCGGGGTCGCTCGGCCGGATCATCCAGTCGGGTGAGCACCGGGTTCGCATCCATGGCGAGGAGATCGAGGTCAACGCCCGGATCCGGAGCATCGAGAGCTTCTCCGCCCATGCCGACCAGGGCGAACTGGTCGCGTGGGTGAAGGCTCGCCTGCCGGTGCGCAAGAGCATCTTCCTGACCCACGGCGAGCCGGACGCGATGGTCGCGTTTCGTGCGAAGCTGGCGGAGGTCGGGTGCGATCCCGGACACATCATCGCCCCGGCGCTCGACGACCGGTTCGATCTCGAAGCCGACACGTCGCCGGTTCGGCATGGTGACGCCCGGCGGCTCAGCGAGGCAGCCGCGATGGCAGCCAGCGACTGGCACAATGCCTATGCCCGCCTGATGCTCGATCTCAGCGGCCGGCTGAAGGAGCTGCCGGACGACGCGGCCCGCACCGCGTTGCTCGAAAGGCTGCGCCGCTCGTTCGAGGGCTGAGGCTCAGCGAGCCCCGGCGGCAGCCGCCTGGCCCACCAGCACCGCGGCAAAGCAGCCGGGATTGACCGGCAACGAGGCGTCGATCGTCAGAGCCTTCTTGAGCCTCGCCTTGTAGGCGCTGCGGGTGATCTCCTCGATGCCGAACTGTGTCAGGTGGTCGTTGACGAACTGAGTGTCGAGAAGGACATAGCCGCCGATCCTCAGGCGTGCGACGAGCTCGACCAGCGCCACCTTGCTCGCATCCGTCGCCCGGCTGAACATGCTCTCGCCGCAGAAGGCGCCGCCGAGCGCCAGGCCATAGAGCCCCCCGACCAGCCGACCGCCTTCCCATGTCTCGATGGAGTGGGCATGGCCGCGCCGGTGCAGGTCGACATAGAGGGCGATGATGTCGTCGTTGAGCCAGGTACGGGGGCGGTCGGAAGTGGCCTCGGCGCAAGCGGCGATCACCGCAGGAAAGTCGCGATTGACGGTGAGCTCGAAGCGGCCGTGGCGGATCGTCTTCTTGAGGCTGCGCGGCACGTGGAACCGGTCGAGCGGCAGGACACCCCGGTGCAGCGGGTCGATCCAGTGGATGGTCGGATCGTCCCGGTCGTTGGCCATCGGGAAGAGGCCGATGGAATAGGCGCTCAGGACCAGCTCGGGGGTCAGCAGCTGCATGGAGATCTCGAGAGCTGCCCCATTCGGAGTGACTGCCTCGACGGCTCAGGCCGCGGGCCTCGCGAGGAAGCGCTCGAGCCAGCTCGTATCGTACCGGTTCGCCCGGAAGTCGGGTTCGGCGAGGACGCGGCGCAGCAGCGGGATGGAGGAGGGAATGCCATCGATGACGAACTCGGCGAGGCTCCGCTCGAGCCGGGCGATGCAGCGCTCGCGATCCTTGTCGTGGACGATCAGCTTGGCGATCAGGCTATCGTAGAAGGGTGGCACGGTGTAGCCGCTGTAGATGGCCGAATCGACGCGCACGCCCGGCCCGCCCGGCGGGTGGTAGGCGACGATCAGGCCGGGTTGCGGCAGCAGGGTCTGCGGGTCCTCGGCATTGATCCGGCATTCGATCGAATGCCCCTCGAGCCGGATCTGCTTCTGGGTGAAGCTGAGCGGATGGCCCATGGCGACGGCGATCTGCTCGCGCACGAGGTCGATGCCGGTCACCATCTCAGTCACGGGGTGCTCGACCTGGATGCGCGTGTTCATCTCGATGAAGTAGAACCGGCCGTCCTGATAGAGGAACTCGATCGTGCCGGCGCCCAGATAGCCGAGCTTGCCGAGCGCCTCGACGACCGTAGCACCGATCGCCTTGCGCTCGCTCTCGGTGATGACCGGCGAGGGCGATTCCTCGATCAGCTTCTGGTGCCGCCGCTGCAGCGAGCAGTCGCGCTCGCCCAGATGCACGACATTGCCGTGCCGGTCGGCCATCACCTGGATCTCGATATGCCGGGGATGGTCGAGATATTTCTCGAGATAGACCCGGTCGTCGCCGAACCCGGCACGGGCCTCGTTGCGGGCATTGCGGAGGGCGGCACCCAGCTCGCCGCGGCTGCGCACCACGTGCATGCCGCGCCCGCCGCCGCCGGCGACCGCCTTGATCAGCACGGGATAGCCGATCGTGTCCGCCGCGGCGAACGCCATCGCATCCTCGGTCACGGCACCATCGGTGCCGGGCACGGTCGGAATGCCGGCGGCGGCCACGCTCGCTTGGCGACCACCTTGTCGCCCATCATCCGGATGTGGTCGGGATCGGGGCCGATGAAGGTGAAGCCGTGCTCGACCACCATCTGGGCGAAATCGGCGTTCTCGGCGAGGAAGCCGTAGCCCGGATGAATGGCCTCGGCCCCGGTGATCTCGGCGGCCGAGAGGATCGCTGCGGCGTTCAGGTAGGATTCGCCGGCCCCGGGCGGGCCGATGCAGACGCTCTCGTCGGCGAGGCGCACATGCATGGCATTGGCGTCGGCCGTCGAGTGCACGGCGACGGTGCCGATCCCCATCTCGCTGCAGGTGCGCAGGATGCGCAGCGCGATCTCGCCGCGATTGGCGATCAGCACCTTCTTGATCGGCTGGATGGCGACCACGCGCGCGCTCACTCGATGATCAGGAGCGGCTCGCCGAACTCGACCGGTGTCGCGTTGTCGACGAAGATCCGCGCGATGCGGCCGCTGCGGGGAGCGCGGATCTGGTTCATCACCTTCATCGCCTCGATGATCAGCAGCGTCTCGCCTTCACGCACCGTCTGGCCCGGCGCCACGAAAGGATCGGCACCGGGCTCGGGATAGAGGTAGACCGTGCCGACCATGGGCGACGTCACCGTCCCGGGATGTGCCGCCTCGTTGACTGGTGCGGCAGCCGGCTCGGCTTCCGCCAGGCCGGTGCGGCGGCTGGGGGCGGCGGCGCCATGGGCCTCGTAGACCGGTGCCGGCTTCTTGACGACACGGACCCGTGCATCGCCCTCGCTGATCTCGATCTCGGTGAGACCCGTCCGCTGCAGGAGCTCGGCGAGCGCCGCGACGTAGTCGGTGTCGATGTTGAGCTTGCCCATGATGTCAGCCGTCCGGGTGTTGCGCGGACACGGCCAGCCGTTCGGCCACGGCCCGCAGCGCCAGGTGATAGCCCTGGCTGCCGAGCCCGCAGATCACGGCCGTGGCGGTGGCCGAGATGTGCGAATGGTGGCGAAACGCCTCGCGCGCGTAGATGTTCGAGAGGTGCAATTCGACGATGATCCCGGGATATGCCCGAAGGGCGTCGGGGATCGCCTGCGAGGTATGCGAATAGGCACCGGCATTGATGAGGATGGCCGCCGTCGTCTCGCGGGCGGCGTGGATCCAGTCGATCAGCTCGCCCTCGTGGTTGCTCTGCCGGCAGGTGACGGCGAGGCCGACCTCGGCGCCCGCCGCGATGCAGGCAGCCTCGAGGTCGGCAAGCGTCTCATGACCGTAGACGGCAGGCTCGCGCCGACCCAGGAGATTGAGGTTCGGCCCGTTGAGCACGAGAACGGCGGGCGGCATGAAAGAGTCCGAGAAACCCGGGCGTGACCGACCAGATGGCCGATCCCCCTGTTGGCGATGATCGCGGGCTTATATCACCTATCCGAAGACGTGCAATCGACGGTGGCGCCACACTCCGTGTGGAAAATGTCGCGGCTGCTCAACCGGCGGCGATGCAGCCTACCGCCTCGTAGCGCTCGAAGAGATGCAGGAGGAGGCGGAGTGCGCGGCCGCGCTCGCCCTCGAGCGTCTGGCTTTGCGCCAGGGCCACCGCCACGCCGTCGTGGGCGATGGCGACGAGATCGCCGTCGTCGGCGAGATCGGCGAAGCGGAGCTCGGGCAGGCCGCTCTGGCGGACACCGAGCACCTCGCCCGGCCCGCGCAGCCGGAGATCCTCCTCGGCGAGGCGAAACCCGTCCTCGCTCTCCCGCAGGATGGCGAGCCGCGCTCGCGCCGCCTCGCCGAGCGGCGGATCGTAGAGGAGGACACAGGCGGAAGGCCGGCTGCCCCGGCCGACCCTGCCGCGCAGCTGGTGCAGCTGTGCCAGGCCGAAATGCTGGGCACCATCGATGACGATGACCGTTGCCTCCGGCACGTCGACGCCGACCTCGATGACCGTGGTGGCGACGAGGAGCCGCGTCCGGCCGCTGGCAAATTCCTGCATGGCCTCGGCCTTCCCGGCCGTCCTGAGCTTGCCATGGATGAGACCGACGATGCCGCCGAACCGCTCCTGGAGCTCCGCGAAGCGGGTCGCGGCGGCGATCCGGCCGGTATCGTCGTCGGCCGGGCCGTCGGTCGTCGCCTCGGCCACGCTCGGGCAGATCCAGTAGATCCGCTCGTCGCGGCCGATCGCGGCGGCGACGCGCTCCAGGACCTCCGCCAGTCGCCGGCGCGGCAGGGCGGCAGTGACGATCGGCTGGCGGCCGGGCGGCTTCTCGTCGAGCCTCGAGGTCTCGACGTCGCCATAGGCGCTCAGGACGAGGCTGCGCGGGATGGGCGTCGCGGTCATCAGCAGGAGATGCGTCGCCTGGCCCTTGGCGACGAGGCCGAGGCGCTGGGCGACGCCGAAGCGGTGCTGCTCGTCGATGACGGCGAGCGCCAGGTTCCTGAACGCGACCCCCTCCTGGAAGAGCGCGTGGGTGCCGACGGTGATCGCCGCATCGCCGCTGGCGATCCGCTCGAGCACGCGGCGGCGCTGGGCTGCCCCGTCGCCGCCGACGAGGAGGTCGACCTCGAGGCCGAGCGGCTCGGCCAGTGCGCCGAGGCTTTGGGCATGCTGGCGGGCCAGCACCTCGGTCGGCGCCATCAGCACCGCCTGGCGCCCGTGATCGGCGGCACGGAGCATGGCGGCCAGGGCCACCAGCGTCTTGCCGCTGCCGACATCGCCCATGAGCAGACGCGACATGGCGATCGGCCGGGCGAGATCGGCTGCGATCTCCGCGATCGCCCGGGCTTGCGCGCCGGTCGGGGTGAAGGGCAGGGCGGCCAGCAAGGCTTCCACCCTGGGGCTCGGGCCGGCGAGCGGCGGTGCGGGCACCCCGTCGCGACTGCGGCGGACCAGTGCCAGCGCGAGCTGGGTGGCGGTGAGCTCATCGAGCGCCAGACGGCGGCGGGCGCGCTCGATCACCGCGTCGTCGAGCGGCACTTCGCCCGGGACACGGCCGTGCAGCGTCGCCAATGCTTCCCGCCAGGGCGGCAGGGCATGGGCGCCGAGCATCGCCGGGTCGTGCCACTCGGGCAGCGCGCCCACCTCGGCCAGGGCATCGTCGATCAGCCGCTTCAGGCGCAGCGCGCCGAGGCCCTCGATCAGGCGGTAGACCGTGGCGTCCCGGCCGCCCTCGCTCGCTGGCTCCGGGTGGACGATCTGCCACTGGTCATTGAAGAGCTCCGGCCGTCCGATCACCCTGACGGTGCGGTCGACCGGGAAGCGGCGCTCCAGCCAGGGCTGCCGGGCATGGAAGAAGACCAGCGCCACGCTCTGGTGGTCGGCGGTGCAGCGGATCCGGTAGGGAGCCCGGCCATGGCCCGGACGATGCTCCACCGCGACCAGCTCGAGGGCGACGAGGCGCCCCTCGTCCTCGGGCTCGAGCCGTCGCCGGTCGGCGATGTCGCGCCGGCGCACAGGCGGCGTGAAGAGGAGGTCGAGAAGGCGCGGCTCGCCCCGGCCGAGCAGCCTGGCACAGAGCCGGGCCACCTTCGGGCCGACACCGGGCAGGCTCTCGAGCTGGCGAAAAAGAGCAAAGAGCTCGGCCGGGCGGGCCAATTCGTCGCCTGCGGCCTTGGCCGGTTCGGCCATATCGACTAGATCCCTTGCGCATGATGCCGTTCGGCCCGGGCCAGGGTCCGGGCGCTCTTTCCGTTGTCGGGTCGCCGTCATTGTCGGTCGGCCCCGGAGGTGGTGCAAGCATGAGCGATGCCCGGAGCACGCGGCTGAAGCGGCTGGCGCACCGCAGCCGCTATCGTGGCTTCAAGGAGGTCGACCTGCATTTCGGCCAGTTCGCCGACCGCCATCTGGCCGGCCTCGACGGCGCCGAGCTCGATCAGTACGAGGCGTTGCTCGACGAGCCGGACCAGGAGGTCTGGGCCTGGCTGAGCGGGGCGCGGCACGTGCCGGCCCGGCACGACCATCGCGTCTTCCGGCTCTTGCGGAACTACGAGCCCGTCAATTGACCACGGCCACCCTCCTCGATCCAGTCGAATCCGCCCGTGCTGCCGGCGGGCGGGTCCTGCTCGGCAATGCGCTGGGCGGCCTCGAGGCGCGTTTCGTCGCCGAGCGGCTGGCCAGCGGGGCCACCGACACGCTGCTCTACGTCACGCGTGACGCGCAGCGCAGCACGGCCCTTGCTGCCCTCGTCCGGTTCTTTGCGCCGGAGGTCGAGGTCCTGACGCTGCCGGCTTGGGACTGCCTGCCCTACGACCGGGTCTCGCCCAACGCGACGGTGGTGGCCGAGCGGCTCGCCACCCTGCATCGCCTCGCCCGGGGCGAGGGCCGGCGGAAGCTCCTGGTGCTGGTCTCCGCCAACGCCCTGACCCAGCTGCTGCCGCCGCCGGAAGCGGTGCGCGCCAGCCACCTCCTGCTCAAGGCCTCGGCCCGGGTCGAGCGTGACGGGCTGCTCGCCCATCTCGAGCGGAATGGCTACCAGCGCGTCGGCACCGTCGTCGATCCGGGCGACTATGCGGTCAGGGGCGGGCTGATCGACCTCTTCCCGACCGGGGCCACGCAGCCCGTCCGGCTCGATTTCTTCGGCTCGACGCTCGAATCGATCCGCCGCTTCGACCCGGCGACGCAGCGTACCACCGACCGGCTGAAGACGGTGGAGCTCGGGCCGGTGAGCGAGGTGCTGCTCGACGATGCGGCCGCCGAGCGGTTCCGTGCCGGCTATCTGCGGCAGTTCGGGGCGGTGACCGACGATCCCCTGCTCGAATCGGTCGCGGCCGGGCGGCACTTCCCCGGCATGGAGCACTGGCTGCCGCTCTTCCACGAGAAGCTGGTGACGATCTTCGACTATCTCGACGGCGGCTTCGAGGTCGCCTTCGACCATCTGGCCGAGGATGCCGTGGCGGCGCGCCAGGCCGCGATCGGCGAGCATTTCGAGGCGCGGACCGCGCCGGCCGCCAAGTCCGGCGCTTTCGGCTCGATTCCCTACCGCGCTCTGCCGCCGCACCTGCTCTATCTGGACGAGGAGAGCCTCAGGCGCCGGCTCGCCGGGCGAACGGCCTGGCTCTTCTCGATCTTCGGCCCGCCGCCCGTGCCGCCCTCCGGCGTGGCCGAGCTGCGCGACCTCGGCGGCCGGCCGGGGCGGGATTTCGCCCGCGAGCGGGGCGACCGGTCGATCAACCTGTTCGACGCCATCGTCACCCATCTGCGCGAGCTCAAGGGTGCCGGCGAGAGCCCGATCATCACCGTTCACGGGGCGGGTGCCGCGGATCGGCTCGAGCAGGTGCTGGTCGATCACGGGCTCGAGCCACCCTTGCGCATCGAGGCCCTGGCCGAGCTCGTCCCGGGAGCCGCGCATCTGGCGGTGCTGCCGCTCGAGACCGGCGTCAGCGCCCCCGGGCTCTGCCTCCTCGGCGAGCAGGACCTGCTCGGCGAGCGGCTGACCCGGCGGCAGGCAAGGCGCGCGAAGGCCGCGGACAAGTTCATCCAGGACGTCGGCACGCTCGCCGAGAACGATCTCGTGGTGCATGCCGAGCACGGCATCGGCCGTTTCGAGGGGCTGGTGACGCTCGAGGTCGGCGGTGCTGCCCACGACTGCCTGAAGCTGGTCTATGCCGGCGGCGACAAGCTCTTCGTGCCGGTCGAGAACCTCGACATCCTGACCCGCTACGGCAATCCCGAGCAGGAGGTGCAGCTCGACAAGCTGGGTGGCGTGGGCTGGCAGAACCGCAAGGCCAGGATCAAGCAGCGGATCAAGGAACTCGCCGACGAGCTGATCAGGATCGCCGCCGCCCGGGCGCTGCGCAAGGGCGAGCCCTTGACCCTCGCCCCCGGGCTCTACGAGGAGTTCGCGGCCCGCTTCCCCTTCGACGAGACCGAGGACCAGCTCCGCGCCATTCAGGTGGTGCTCGAGGATCTGGCGTCGGGGAAGCCGATGGACCGGCTGCTCTGCGGCGATGTCGGTTTCGGCAAGACCGAGGTGGCGTTGCGCGCGGCGTTCGTCGCCGCGATGTCCGGCAAGCAGGTCGCCATCCTGGCGCCGACCACGCTGCTCGCCCGCCAGCACTTCAAGAATTTCGGCGAGCGGTTCAAGGGCCTGCCGCTGCGGGTGGAGCAGATCTCGCGCTTCGTCACGACGAAGCAGGCGAACGAGGTCAAGAAGGGGCTGGCCGACGGCTCGGTCGATATCGTCATCGGCACCCACGCCCTGCTCGCCAAGTCGGTGAGCTTCAGGAACCTGGGCCTGGTGGTGGTCGACGAGGAGCAGCATTTCGGCGTCAGCCACAAGGAGCGCCTGAAGCAGCTCCGTGCCGAGGTGCACGTGCTGACGATGACCGCCACGCCCATTCCGCGCACGCTGCACATGGCTCTGGGCGGGATGAAGGATCTCTCGATCATCGCCACGCCGCCGGTCGACCGGCTCGCGGTGCGCAGCTTCGTCATGCCGGTCGACCCGGTGGTGCTGCGCGAGGCGATCCTGCGCGAGTATCACCGGGGCGGGCAGGTCTTCTATGTCTGCCCGAGGATCAAGGACCAGCCGAAGCTCAAGGAGGAGCTCGAGCGGCTGGTGCCCGAGGTCAAGGTCGCGGTCGCCAACGGCCAGCTTCCGGCGAAGGACCTGGAAGCCGTCATGAGCGCCTTCTACGATCGCCAGCTCGATGTGCTGCTCGCCACCAACATCGTCGAGAGCGGGCTCGACATCCCGACGGCCAACACGCTGATCGTCCACCGCGCCGATCTCTTCGGCCTGTCGCAGCTCTATCAGCTCAAGGGTCGGGTAGGCCGCTCCAAGGTCCGGGGCTACGCCTACTTCACGGTGCCGGCGAACAAGGTCCTGCAGGAGACGGCGGAACGGCGGCTGCACGTCATCCAGTCGCTGGAGGGTCTAGGCGCCGGCTTCCAGCTCGCCAGCCACGATCTCGACATCCGCGGCGCCGGCAATCTTCTGGGCGACGAGCAGTCGGGGCAGATCAGGGAGGTCGGCTTCGAGCTCTACAATCACATGCTGCAGGAGGCCGTGGCGGCCCTGCGCGCCACCGGCGACGCGGAAGCCACGACCGAGTGGACGCCGCACATCACCATCGACGCGGCGGCCCTGATGCCGGAGAGCTACATCGCCGACCTCGATCTGCGCCTGGCCATGTACCGCAGGCTGGCCGCGCTCGAGGAGCCCGAGGACATCGAAGGCTTCGCCGCCGAGCTCATCGACCGCTTCGGCTCCCTGCCAGCCGAGACCGAGCATCTCCTGCAGATCGTCGCCATCAAGCAGCTCTGCCGCAAGGCCAACGTGCAGAAGCTGGATGTGGGCCCGAAGGGCGTGGTTCTGGCCTTCCGCGAGAACCGCTTTGCCGAGCCCGAGCGGCTGATCCAGCATATCGCCGGCAGCAAGGGGCGGATGCGGGTCCGGCCCGATCACAAGCTGGTGGTCATGCAGGATACGAAGACCCCCGTCGACCGCCTCAAGGCGGCGCGGCGGGTGGTGGACGAGCTGGCGCGGCTGGCGGCGTAGGTGCGCGGGTTTTCTTCGCCAATGGCGCATCTGCTTCGTCTGGAACGACGGGCCAGGGGCCGTCGAGATCGTCGACTATCATTGAGGTGGACCGATGAGCCGTGTGCGGACCCATCCGGGTGAGGTCTTGCGGGAGGAGTTCATGGTGCCGCTCGGGCTGAGCGCCAATGCGCTGGCCCTGGCGCTCAGGGTGCCGGCGACGCGTATCACGGCGATCATTCGCGAGCGCGAGCCGAGGTCCGTAACGGCTGACACGGCCTTGCGTCTCGCCCGCTATTTCGGCACCACGCCCCAATTCTGGCTGAACCTGCAGACGGCGCATGATCTCTCGCTGGTGCAGTGCGAGAAGGGCGCGGTGATCCAGCGGGATGTCCAGCCGCGCGCCGCCTGAGCCGCGTCGACCGGGGAGGCAAGTTGGACGTTCTCTACTACACCCATCCATCGGCACTCCGGCACGATGCCGGCCCGGGCCATCCGGAGAATGCGGGCCGGTTGCGGGCGATCGAGGCGCTCCTGGCGGCCGAGCGGCCGGGCTTCCTGGTGCGCCGCGAGGCGCCGCAGGCGACGCTGGCGCAGATCGAGCGGGCGCATCCGGCACCCTATCCCGAGCGCATCCTCGCCGCCGAGCCGACGGATGGCTATGTGCGGCTCGATCCCGATACGCTGATGTCGAATGGCTCCGCCGAGGCGGCGTTGCGCGCGGCCGGCGCCGGCTGTGCGGCGGTGGACGCGGTGCTCGCAGGCGAAGCCCGGCGTGCCTTCGTCGCCATGCGGCCGCCCGGCCACCATGCGGAGCCGCAGCAGGCCATGGGGTTCTGCCTCTTCGACACGGTGGCGATCGCCGCCCTGCAGGCGCGGGTAGAGCATGGCATCGGGCGGATCGCCATCTACGACTTCGACGTGCATCACGGCAACGGCACCCAGGCGATCTTCTGGGACGATCCCCAAACGCTCTATCTCTCCACCCACCAGATGCCACTCTATCCGGGCACCGGGGCCGCCGCCGAGCGGGGCAGCCAGAACACCATCGTCAACGTGCCTTGTGCCGCCGGCACCGGCTCGGCCCTTTGGCGGGAGAAGGTCGAGGGTTCGATCCTGCGACGTCTCGAGTCGTTCCGGCCCGAGCTGCTCCTGGTCTCGGCAGGGTTCGACGCGCACGAGGCCGATCCCCTGGCGCAGATGCGGCTGACCGAGGCCGACTTCGCCTGGGTCACGGCGAAGCTCGTGGCGGTCGCCGAGCGCCACAGCCAGGGACGGATCGTCTCGGTGCTCGAGGGCGGCTATGACCCGGATGCGCTGGCGCGGAGCGTGCTCGCCCATCTCGAAGGGCTGGCGGGGACGGCCGGCAGCTAGACCGGAACGTGGCATATCAGCCGGCCGGCGTTTGCAAGCCCGGTCGCGGTCGCTAAGACAGGGATCGGTGAGCATTGGGTTGAGCATGGCGAAACAGGAAGCGCAGGCAGCGGCCGAGCCGGCGATCGGGGCGATGAGCTTCGAGGCCGCTTTGGCCGAGCTCGAGGCGATCGTGCAGCGGCTGGAGCGTGGCCAGCTCGATCTCGAAGCCTCGATCGCGGCCTACGAGCGAGGCACCGCACTGCGCCAGCATTGTGGCGACCGCTGCGCGAGCGCGCGCAGCTGCGCGTCGAGAAAAGATCACTTTCGACCGCAACGGCAAGGTCGGCCTCGAGGCCCAGGAAGATACATGAGCCGAAGCCCGCTGATGGACGGCTCGGCGTTGGAGCGGGCGCTCAGGATCATGCGGCGGCGGTGGAGGGCTGGCTCGACCATGCCCCGCCGCAGCCCGGAAGGGGCCACGGCCACGCTGGTCCGGGCGATGCGCCATGCGGCACTCGGCGGGGGCAAGCGGCTGCGGGCCTTCCTCGTCAAGGCGACGGGCGACCTGTTCGGCGTGCCGGCGGAGCAGAGCCTCGCCGTGGGTGGCGCCATCGAGCTGCTGCATGCCTATTCGCTGGTCCACGACGACCTGCCCGCATGGACGACGCGGCCATGCGGCGCGGTCGGCCGACGCCACAAGGCCTTCGACGAGGCGACGGCGATCCTCGCCGGCGACGCCCTGCAGGCCCTGGCTTTCGAGCTGCTGGCCGATGGCGTGCCCAGCATCGACGACGCGACCTCGCGCGCCCTCGTCCTCGGCCTCGGCCGGGCCGGCGGGGCGGCCGGCATGTGCGGCGGCCAGATGATCGACCTCGAGGCTGGGAGCCTGGCACTCGATCTCGCCGGGATCCGCGAGCTCCAGGCGCTGAAGACCGGGCGCTGATCCGGTTCTCCTGCGAGGCGGGCTGCCTGCCGCCGGGCGAGCGACGACGACCGGCAAGCCCTGCTCGCCTATGGCGAAAGGCTCGGCCTCGCCTTCCAGATCAGCGACCCGCTCGACCTGCGCGGCGATCCTGTTCTGGTCGGCAAGGATGTCGGCCACGATGCCGACCAGGGCAAGGCCACCTTCATCACGGCTCGGGCTCGACGGCGCCGAGGCCGGAGCTGCGGCGCCTCCGGGGAGGCGGCGACCTGCTCGCCGGCTTTGCCGGACGCGAGCCTGCTCGAAGCCCTTTTCGGCTTCGCATCACCGCACCCACTGAACGCTGCCGGGACCCGGACGCTCACCATGACCCAGACCCCGCTTCTCGACCAGATCAACGAGCCCCGCGATCTCCGCCGGCTGCAACGGTCGTCGCTCGGCCAGCTCGACGACGCTGCGCCAGGAGACCATCGATGCGGTCTCGGTGACGGGCGGCAGGTCCGGCGCCGGGCTCGGCGTAGTCGAGCTGACGCTGGCGCTGCACTACGTCTTCGACACACCCTACGATCGGCTGATCTGGGACGTCGGCCACCAGTGCTACCTGCACAAGATTTTGACCGCGCCGGGATCGCATCCGCACACTGCGCCAGCCGGGCGGCATCTCGGGCTTCACGAAGCGGAGCGAGAGCGTCTACGACCCGTTCGGCGCGGCGCACAGCTCGACCTCGATCTCGGCCGGGCTCGGCATGGCGATCGCCGACCAGCTCGAAGGCCGCGACCGTAATGTCGTGGCGGTCATCGGCGACGGGCGATGCGCTGCCGGCATGGCCTACGAGGCCAGCGAACAATACCGGCGCGCTCCGGGCCAGCGGCTGATCATCGTGCTCAACGACAACGACATGTCGATCGCTCCGCCGGTCGGCGCGATGAGCGCCTACTTGCCGCGTCGTCTCGAGCCAGACCTATCGCAGCTTCCGCCACGTGGCGAAGCAGCTCGCGACATTTCCCGCGGCCGCGGCGCGCCGCCCACCGGGCCGAGGAATATGCGCGCGGCATGGCGACAGGCGGCACGCTGTTCGAGGAGCTCGGCATCTCTATGCCGGGCCGCTCGACGGCCACAATCTCGACCATCTCCCGCCGGTGCTCGAGAATGCGCGCGACGACCCCGATCGCGGGCCGGTGCTGATCCATGTGGTGACCCAGAAGGGCAAGGCTATCCAGGCCTGCCGAGGCCGCCGCCGACAAGTATCACGGAGTCGCCAGATCTGACGTCGCCACCGGCGCCCAGGTGAAGAGCCGCTCGAATGCCCAGTCCTACACGAGCGTCTTCGCGCAGGCGCTGACGCAGGAGGCCGAGGTCGATCCGAAGATCGTGGCGGTTACCGCGGCAATGCCGTCCGGCACCGGCCTCGACCGGCTCAGGCAGCGCTTCCCGGCCGGGTCTACGATGTCGGGATCGCCGAGCAGCACGCGGTGACGTTCGCGGCAGGGCTCGCCTGCGAGGGCCTGAAGCCCTTCTGCGCCATCTACTCGACCTTCCTGCAGCGCGCCTATGACCAGGTCGTGCACGACGTCGCGATCCAGAACCTGCCGGTGCGATCCGCCATCGACCGGGCCGGCCTCGTGGGGGCCGACGGTGCCACCCATGCGGGCTCGTTCGACATCACCTATCTGGCGACCCTGCCCAACATGGTGGTCATGGCGGCGGCGGACGAGGTGGAGTTCGCCACATGGTGGCGACCGCCGCGGCCCACGACGCGGGCCCGATCGCGTTTCGCTACCCGCGTGGCGAGGGGGTCGGCCTGGATCTGCCGGAGAGCGCGGCAGCGTGCTCGAGGATCGGCAAGGGGCGGGTGGTCCGTCGCGGCAACCGCTTAGCCTCCTCTCGCTCGGGACGCGGCTGCAGGACTGCCTCAAGGCGGCAGACGAGCTTCGGCCATGGGCATATCGACGACAGTCGCCGATGCGCGTTTCGCCAAGCCGCTCGACGCCGCGCTGCTGACCGAGCTGGCCCGCGGCCACAGGCTGCTGGTCACCGTCGAGGAAGGCTCGATCGGTGGCTTCGCCGCGCACGTCCAGCACTTTCTCCTGGAGCAGGGGCTCCTGGACGGCGCCCATGCGCGGCTCCGGGCGATGCTGCTGCCCGACCGCTTCGTCGATCAGCAGCCCTTGCCGGCCACTGCCGAGGCCGGGCTCGATGCACCGGCGATCGTGGCGAAGGTCAGGGAAACGCTCGACACGTTCGGGCCATCGCACCACCGCAACCGGTCTGAGATCGCGCCCAGCCGGGGGCTGAGAAGCCGCTGGCTGGCGCTCGCTGTGGCGGCAGGTGCCGTCGGGCCCTCAGGCTGCGCGCTTGAGGTCCTCGTCGGGGAAGGCTGCATAGATTCGCTCGATGAGCTCGAGCCGCGGATTGCCGGGGGTGTCGGCGGCACCCAGGCGGCGATCTTCAGCTGGAGAAGCTTCTTGCCCCGGTCGACGGCCGTCAGCTCGACCGATGGCCGCGGCTCGGCAAGCACGAAGTCACGCGAATGAGCACCCCGCGAACCCGCTCCAGAGCATCGCCGATATCGAGCGAGTCGGCGACGTCGAGCTCGAGCCTGCAGCCGGCGGCGGTTCTGGATCGTGGCATTGGTGATGTTGCCGTTTCAGATCGCGTTGTTGGGCACGATCACCTGCTTGTCGGTCGTCGTCAGATGCGTGCTGAACAGGGTCACGCTGTCGATCGTGCCAGTGACGCCGGCCGTTCGACCGCGTCGCCGACATCGAACGGCCGCTGCGTCATGATCAGGATGCCGCTCGCGAAATTGTTGAGCGTTCCCTGCAGCGCCAGGCCGATGACGAAGCCGGCGGCACCGATGGCGGCAACCATCGGGCCGATATTGATGCCGACTGCCGAGAGCCCGATCAGAAAGCCGATCAGCGCTACGACGCGGCGCGTCCATCGGCCGAGGAACTGCGGAGTTTCGAGCCGGTCTGCGTCAGGCTGAGCCCGCGGCCGATCAGCCAGGAGATGACGCCGCCGATCAGCCAGGCGACGATGGTGGCGCCCAGGACGATGCCGAGCTGGCGGAGCAGGCGCAGGCCGCCCTCCTCGGACGTCGCCCAACTCATGATCGTCTTGAAGCTGCCGACTGGGTGTCGGTGACGTCGACCTCGATGCCGCTGACGGCACTGATGTAGTCACGGTACTCCGTGACGTCGGCGCCCTTGGTCTCCCATCTGTCGACGACCACCTTGAGTCGATCGAGCAGCTTGGCCCGCTCGGTCACGCAACTCGGCGGCCCGCTCGAAATGCCGGTCTGCGGCCTCGCTCGTCACCGTCTCGCTCGGCGGCGCCGCCTCCCGGGCCTGGGTTGGTTCCCCGGCCGGCCAGCTCGGCCTGTTCATGTCGATCTTGGCCGAACCAGGTCACGCCAGGCCGCGGCCTCCAGCGCCAGCTCGTCGAGCGTCAGCGGATCGACCAGCAGCTGCAGGTTGGCCGGCGGGATGGCCGGGTCCGCCACGGTCAGCGGCTCCGGCGGCGGCGCTTCCTCGGCCGCGTCCTGGGCGGCGAGGCCGCATGGCGCCAGGAGCAGGACGAGAAGCAGCAGAAGCCGTTGCAGTGCCATGCGCATCCTCCGTTGTCTGGAACGGTGACCGCTATCCGGTGCCAATGAGAGGCGGTCAGGTTCCCGGGCGGGCTCTTTCTGGCCGTATCCGGGGGCAGCGGCAACCCGCACCGGGGCAAGTGCGACCATCCGGACCCCGGTGCGCGGGCCGGACCTCCGGATAGGAAGGTGACAGGCCGCGCGGATTCTGCGATCACACGAGCCTCACTGACAAGAAACCGCACAAGGGAGTGCTGTCATGAACCGGATCACCCGGATACTCGCCAGTGGCGTCGCCCTCGTCGCGCTGGCCGGCACGGCTTCGGCGCAGGACGTGACCCTGGTCGGCGCCAGCCAGTTCGACGAGAACCATGCCTTCACCAAGACCATGCGCGAGTTCGAACGGCTGGTCGGCGAATGCTACTCCGGCGACGTCACCTTCGATCTGCACCTGAATTCCGAGCTCGGCCTCGAGAAGGACTACTTCGAGAACATGAGCCAGGGCATCGCGGTCGACTACGCGGTGTTCTCGCCGGCGCACGCCTCGACCTTCTCGCAGATGGCGCCGCTCATGGACATGCCGTTCCTGTTCCGTGACCTCGACCACTGGAACAAGGTGATGGAGGCCGGTGCGCTCGACCCGATCGCCGACGACATCCTGGAGAAGGCCAACGTGCTGATCATCGGCTATGCCGGCGGCGGCACGCGCAACGTCTTCGCCAACAAGCCGGTTCGCAACATGGAGGAGCTCAAGGACCTGCCGATCCGCATGCAGGGAGCGCCCATCTGGACGCGGGTCTTCGAAGCGCTGGGTGCCGCACCGACGGTGATCGCCTACAACGAGGTCTACAACGCCATCCAGACCGGCGTGATCGCCGCCGCCGAGAACGAGGCGGCGGGCATCGAGCAGATGAAGTTCTACGAGGTCGGCCCCGACCTCGCCCTGACGCAGCACGCGATCACCGTGCGCCCGCTGGGCTTCTCGAACACGACGTTCGAGCGGCTCGACCCCGAGCTCCAGGCCTGCATCGTCGAGTCCGGCAAGGCGGCCGGCAAGCTCGGTCGTGAGATCGAGAGCGGCCAGGACGCCGAGAAGCTGAAGGCGATGGAGGAGAAGGGCTGGCTGACGCCCTACGAGTTCACCGACCGGGCGAAGATGCTCGAGCTCGCGGCTCCGGTGATGCAGGCCTATGCCGAGGAGCTGGGGGCGAGCGAGGTCTACGCCAATATCGTCGCCGTCCAGTAGGGTCATCGGGCGGACGGTGACCAGCGCCGTCCGCCCGTCGTCGCCCACCATTGCCCATGTCCCGTACAACCTGATGCCCCGGCCGTGCTGATGCGCCGCTTCGTCGATGGCTACTATCGCGTCCTGCAACTGCTGCTGACGCTGCTGATTGCCGTGCTGATCGTGCCGGTGACCATGCAGGTCCTGTCGCGCTACACCGGCATGATCCCGCGCTACATCTGGACCGAGGAGATCGCGCGCTTCGCCTTCATCTGGATGATCATGGTCGGCGCCGGCATCGCTGTCCGCGACGGCACGCATTTCGACGTCGATCTCCTGCCCGAGCCGAAGACCAGGGCGGGCCGCCTCGCGGCACGGCTCCTGGTCGATCTCACGATCGGCGCCGTGGGCATCATCTTCTTGATCTGGGGCTGGGACTTTGCCGTTCTCGGCTCCCGGCAGAGCAGCGAGATCGCCGGCCTGCCGATGCTTTCGATCTATATCGCGTGGCCCTGGGCCGGGGCGACGTGGCTGCTCTTCGTCGGCGAGCGCATCCTCGTCGACTTGGGCGTCATCGATCCGCCTCGGCCGCGGACGGTAGGTGCCGGATGAGCCCGGGCGAGGTCGCGGCCATCCTCTTCGGCCTGTTCGGGGTGCTCGTGGTCCTGCGCGTGCCGGTCGCCTTCGCGCTCGGTCTCGCCGTGGTGCCGGTCTTCTTCTTCGACGAGCGGCTGACCCCGATCCTGCTCCTGCGGGAGATGTTCAAGAGCTACAACGCCTTCGTCCTGCTGGCCGTGCCGTTCTTCCTGCTCGCCGCCAATCTGATGAACGGGGCCGGGATCACCGACCGGCTGATCGCGTTCGCGCGATCCCTGGTCGGCCACCTGCCGGGCGGGCTCGGCCACGTCAACGTCGTTGTCTCGATGCTGTTCGCCGGCATCTCCGGGAGCTCGACTGCAGATGCTGCCGGCATCGGCTCGCTCCTCATCCCGCAGATGAAGAAGCAGGGCTACGATGCCAGCTTCTCGGTCGCCATCACCGCCTGCTCGTCGGTCATGGGTGTGATCATCCCGCCCTCGATCCTGATGGTCGTCTGGGGCGGCCTCATGTCGGTGTCGATCGGCGGCCTCTTCCTTGCCGGGGTCGTGCCCGGCGTGCTCGTGGCGCTCGCGCAGATGGCGACGGTCTATGTCTACGCCAGAAGCGCGGCTATCCGATCTACGCGCGCAGCACGCTCAAGGAGCTCGCCGCCACCTTCGCCGGGTCGTTTCTGGCCCTGATGACGCCGGCCATCATCGTCGGCGGCATCGTCGGCGGCCTGTTCACCCCGACCGAAGCGTCGGTGGTGGCGGTGATCTATTCGCTGATCCTTGGGCTCTTCATCTATCGCTCGGTGAGCTTCCAGCAGCTGCCGACGATCCTCTACGACAGCGCCCGTTTCGCGGCGCTGTCGCTCTTCTGCATCGGCACCGCCTCGGCCTTCGGCTGGGCGCTCGCCTATTTCAAGATCCCGGCGGCGCTGGTGGCGCAGATCGAGATGCTCGGGCTCGGCGTCACCGGCACCGGCGTGCTGGTCGCCTTGGCCTTCCTGCTGATCGGCATGTTCATCGATGCCATCCCGGCGATCATCATCCTCGGCACGGTGCTCTACCCCGTGGTCGAGCATGTCGGCATGCATCCGATCCACTTCGCCATCATCGGCGTCATCAGCCTCGCCTTCGGCCTGGTCACGCCACCCTATGGCCTGTGCCTGCTGATCGCCGCGGCCATCGGGGAGATCAAGCTGATCAGGGCGCTCCGGGATGTCGGGATCATTCTCCTGCCGATGATCGGCATCCTGATGCTCATCATCGTCGTTCCCGACATCATCCTGGCCCTGCCACGCTGGCTGATGCCTCGCTTCGTCCAGTAGGCGGGCAGATCGCCCATCGTGCCGTTAACCGAATGGCAAGAAGCACCGGCCTAGAGTGCGCGCCATCGACCAGTGACGGGCCGATCAGCGGCGGACAGCTCATTCGATGGCCAGGGACGACCGGCAGCACAGTCATCTCGATCAGGCGGAACGCTCGGTTGGCCTGCCCTTCACGACGCCCCTGATCTCCGGCGCGAAGGCGCGCCTGGTGCCGACCGGCGGTGTCGAGCTCCTGGCGCCCAATCCGTCCGGTCACCGGGGCTACTACGTCATGGATCTGCGCTCGCTGCGCGACTACTGCCAGCTCAGCGTGCATGACGAGCTGCTGCTCGACAAGCTTCTGGCCGTCGACGTCGTGACTCCGGCAACCGTCAGGCGGGCGGCCCGCGAGGTGGCGATCGAGGGGGCGGCCGGCCGTGACGCTGCCGCTGCCGCGAAGCGGGCGGCGGAGCGCGACGCGGCGATCGTCAACCTGATGAACTATCTGATGCTGATGCGTCTCCTGCGCGCGGTCGGGATCGACGAGCGCGAGCTGCAGCGTTCGGGCGAGACCGGGCGCGCCGTGCAGCTCGAGATCAAGCGACGGCTCACCTCGCTGAGCCCGCGGCTGGGCATGACGGCCGACGAGGTGATCGATGCGGTCGGCGACATCGCCTTCTATGCCGCCGCCATCGGCTTTGCCGATGGCGACCTCGAGACGCGCCACCGGCGCGTGCTGGAGCGATTGAGCCCGTTCGGCGCCGATATACGCCAATGGGCGGCGCTCGAATCGGACGATGGCAGGGAATGCGCCGAGCAGATCGCCGATTGCGCGAAGTGGACGAGCGACAAGGTGGCCCCCCTGATCGCCGACTGCCAGGCGAGGCTCGAGGACATCCCCGAGCTGGTCCGTGCATGGCGCCATGACGGGGGCGTGCTCAAGGGGCGATTCGGGCTGCCCGACTGGCTGCTCGACGGCTGGCCCGAGATTCTCGCCCTTTGGGACTCCGCCAGCGGCGAGGGCCGGGCAGCCCAGCGTGCCGTGGCCGCCCAGATACATCGGCTGATGCCACTCGCGCAGACACAGGCGGAGGGCAGGTCGGTCGAGGTCATGCAGGTGAAGGGCACGATGGTGCATTCGCGTCAGGTCAAGCTGCACGAGGACTGGCGGACCGGGGTCGTCATGGGCGGCATCCGGGCGCGAACCGAGGCACTGCGAGCCGGCGTTGCCTGAGATGACCGGAATGCTGCAGCTCCATATCGGGTGGCCGCGCGGCCAGTGGTGCGGGAGGGTGGGCTGATGGGTGCCGAGTCGGCCTTCCAGGTGCTGGCGACGCAGCTTCACGGCGCCGACGACCGAACCCTGCTGAAGCTGGTCGCCGTGGTCGACCAGCTGGCGAGGCGCGGCTCCCTCGATCAGCTGCTGGACGAGCACCGGGCCCGCCTCGCGGTCATCCGGCCGCCGCGACCGATGACCCTCGGCCGCCTCGTCGTCCTGCCGCTGGAGGAGCTGCTGGTCGATGGCGCCGACTGGACGCCGGGGATGATGCGGGTGCCGCGTGATCGCCTCGGCCGGCTGATCGAGCTCCTGCTCGAGGCGTTCGACCCGGACCTTCGGCGCCGAGCGGCGGCGCAGCTCGCCGGCAAGTCGATGCACGACAGTGCCGTGGCGCTCGACGTCGGTCGCGAGATCTGGCCTGCTGCCGCCCTGGCGGCGGACGCCATCCTGGCCCGTAGCCGCCAGACGCGGGACCCGGAGCTTCGCGAGCTGCTCACGCCGCTGCGCATCATGCAGAATCTGCTGCCGGTGGCCGAGTCCCTGGTCACCACGATCTGGGCCTTGCCGGACAAGCCGATGCTGGCGCTGGAGCCTGAACACCAGGCCCGGATCGGCGCGCTGCTCGCTCTCGCCAGCGCTCGGGGTCGGGACTGCTTCCTGCTCACGGCCGAGCTCCTGGTCCGCCGGACGGAGCTGCCGCTCGCCATCATCGAGGCCGTGCTGGACGGCGAGCTCGAGCTCCCCGAGCGGGAGCGGCAGCAGGCAGCGGCGATGATCGCCGAAGCTTGCCAGAACGAAATGATGCGGCTGTTCCGCTCGGTGTCGCAGCTGCCGGCGGGGACGGGTCACGCGGCGCTCGTCGGCCCGCTGCGGACCCTCGTCGCCAATGTCGAGTCGCTCCAGGAGGTGGCGCAGAAGGTCAAGTTCGATCACCGCGAGCTGCGCCGGCTCAAGGCCGAGATTTTCACCCTGATCGAGAAGCGACTCGAGGCGGCGCTCGGCGGCGACCTGCTGCAGGCCTTCAGGACCCTGGACGAGGCGACGGCGACGGCGGACTGTCGCACCCTCGAGCTCCACGCCATGGCCGCAGCCAACATGCGGCTCATGGCGAAGCGGATCGGCCTCGCCACCAAGATCGACTTCGTCTTCGCCAAGGCCCTCGAGCGCTTTCGCGCCA
Source organism: Geminicoccaceae bacterium (assembly GCA_041397945.1). Classification (GTDB taxonomy): domain Bacteria; phylum Pseudomonadota; class Alphaproteobacteria; order Geminicoccales; family Geminicoccaceae; genus SLRI01. The sequence goes on along the minus strand of JAWKVR010000002.1, from coordinate 58,477 downwards.
TCCTGGAGGAAGGTGCCGGGCCCGGCGCCGGGCCTATGGGCGCCACCATGGATCGCATTCGCATCATCGAGCTGCTGTTCGACAGCCGCAGCGCCATGCAATCCCTGGCCCGATTGCGCCAGGTTGCGCATGCCGCGCGGGCGAGGGAGCCGGCCTGACGAGCGGCACGGACGACGGGTCAGCCGGCAATGCCGGCGCCGCCCCGAGCCCGGCCGGCGCGGGCCATGGCGCGGCCATCGCCAGGGCCCTTCGCCTCGGCTGACCGGTTGCACCGCAAGAGCGCCTAAGGCGTGCGCGCAAGGCACGATGCCTCGGGACTGTCGCGTTTCCCGGCGCTCGTCCCGGGTCGTGGTCCCGCGAGGCTGTGCGGTTGCACCTGCTCGTGGCGCAGTCGGAGGCGCCCGGGGCCGAGGTCCGCGGCACGAGGATGAGTCCTCGCCCGGAGCGCCGGGCGTTCCCGATCCCGTGTCGTGCGGCGCGCCGGAGGCCGGCGGCAGCTGGCAGGGCACAGGACAGGTGACTGCGGTGCCCGGCCATCTGCCTACTGGCTATGTCGGTCGCCGGGATCCACTCCGGCCCGCCCGCCATTCGCTCGGCCCGAGCTGGCTGATCGGCCGCAACGCTGCCAACCGACCGGTTCGCGTCGGTCAGGCGAACCATCCGCAGGCTGCCTCGAGCTCGCGTTCTTGCATTCGTGTGGCCGACCATCCCGGCCTTCGCCACGTCGCCGCCTTGCTGCAACCGGCTTGCCGTGCCCGGCCTCGGGTGGGCGATATTCGCGGCGGCGAGGGCTATCCGTCGACGAGGACCTTGCCGGGGTTGAGGATGTTCCTGGGGTCGAGGGTCTGCTTGAGGCTGCGCATCAGGGTGATTTCGGCCGGTGTGCGGCAGTAGGCGAGCCAGGGGGCCTTTAGCGTGCCGAGGCCGTGCTCGGCGGTGATCGTGCCGCCATGCTCGCGCAGGTGGTCGTAGACGATCACGTCGATGGCGTGGTCGGGATGCGGGCGCACGGCGGGTACGGCGACCTGCAAATGGATGTTGCCGTCGCCGAGATGGCCGTACCAGATGATCCGCGCATCGGGCCAGCTCTGTCGGAGGCTCGCCTCGATGGCGCTGGTGCAGGCGCCGATCCGGCCGATGGGCAGGCCGAGATCGAACTCGACGCGCTGGCCGAGCAGGGCATTGAACTCGATCACGGCGTCGCGCACACCCCAGAAGGCCCTGGCGGCCTCGCCCGACTGGGCGATGGCGGCGTCCTCGATCAGGCCGTCCTCCAGGCAGGACTCGAGAAACCGTTCGAAGCGGTCGGCATCGGCGGCGGGCTCGCCGCCCTGCGCCTCGATCAGGATGTACATGCCGTGCCGGCCCTCGAGCGGCGGCCGCACACCCCTGGCGCCGCTGCCGGCCGGCGTGCCGATGATCAGGTCGTAATAGCTCGGCCACATGATCTCGAAGCTCGAAAGCAGGCCCGAAAGACCCGAGCGGGCGCGACCGAGAAAGGCGATGGCGGCGTCGAGACCGGCGAGGCCGCAAAAGGCGGTGGCGGAGGAGACGGGTAGCGGCTCGAGCTTCAGCACGGCGCGGGTGACGATGCCGAGGCTGCCTTCGCTGCCGATGAAGAGCTGCTTCAAGTCGGGGCCGGCATTGTTCTTGATCATGGTGTTGAGCATGTCGAGCACGGTGCCGTCGGCCAGGACCACCTCGAGGCCGAGCACCATCTGGCGGGTCATGCCGTAGCGGACGACCCGGTTGCCACCGGCATTGGTCGCGATATTGCCGCCGATGGCGCAGGTGCCGCGCGCGCCCAGATCGAGCGGGCAGAGAAAGCCGGCGTCGCGCGCCGCCGCCTGCACCGTCTCGAGCGGGGTGCCGGCCCACACGGTCATCGTGGCGGCGGCCTTGTCGATCGCCTCGACGCCGGAGAGCCGGTCCAGGGATAGGACGATGTCGGCGGGGCGCGGCACCGCACCGCCGGAGACGCCGGTGCGCCCGCCCTGGGGCACCACGCCCTGGCCGTGGGCGTGACAGATGCTCAGCGCCATCGCCACCTCCGCCGTCGTGCGCGGCCGGAGCACGGCCAGGGGCCGTGCGGCCGGCACGGTGCTCAGGTCGCGGCTCTGCCGGTCGCGGCTCTCCGCATCGCAGGCCACGACACCTTCGCCGAGCGCCGCCACGAGCGCCTCGATCACCGTCATCCACTCTCCGCTGCTCTGCCCCCGGGCGCCGTCGTTCTAGCCAGAGGACGAGCCGCCGGGAAGGGGCTGCACTGATGGCGTCACCTGACCGGCAGCCGGACGATCCTGCTGTTGCGCCGCGCTCTCCCTTGGACTGGATCATGCGCGGTCATTCAGGTTCCTCGCGGCAGCAGGGCCGCTGCTCGGCTTCGGGGCATTGTCCTGCTTCGTCTCCAGCTTCGGCCAGACCTTCTTCGTTGCCGTCTTCGGTGGCGCCATCAGAACCGAGTTCGGTCTCGCCACGGTGCCTTCGGGGCGACCTACTCGGCGGCGACGCTGGCCAGCGCTGTCACCCTGATCTGGCTCGGCCGGCTGGTCGACTGGCGTGTCGATCGCCCGGCCGACATCGGCGACCGTGCTGGGTCTGGCCCTCGCCTGCCTCCTCCGGGTTTCGCCCAGGCCACTGACGCTGGCGCTCGCCTCTTCGGGCTCAGGCTCGCCGGGCAGGGGATGGCGCCGCACACTCATCAGCACCATGGCCAAACGCTTCTCCGCCGCACGCGGCCGGGCGATCAGCATCGTGATGCTCGGCTTTCCCCTCAGCGAGATCCTGATGCCGCATCTGGCCGTGGTGGCGCCTGGCCCAGCTGGCGATGGCTGCGGCTTCGCCGTGCTCCCCGCCGTCCCTGCTGCCGGCGCTGCTCGGGCTCATCGGTCGCGCCGAACGAGACCGCGGGCCTCGCCCATGACCGGTGCCGGCGTCTCGGTGCCGAGCCGCAGGGCGAGGTGCTGCGCGACCCGCGCGGTTCTGGCTGCTTCTCTGGCATACTGGCGCCATCGGTCATCGTCACCGGGATCTTCTTCACCAGGTGCATATCGTTGGCGCCAAAGGCTGGCCGCTCGGTCCGCCGCGACCTTCACGATCTATGCGCTGGGCCTGCGGCGAGCTCGCTCGCCAAAGGGCCAAGCAGACTGCTTCGAGCGTCGCGCCGCTCCTGCTCCGCGCTGCTCGCCACGGGCCGCCTGCTCTCGCATCCAGCGATGCCTTCGGCGGCCGCAGGCCTGATGATGCTGTTCCTCGGGCTCGCTCGGGCGGCCAGTCGACAGCGGTCAACGCGCTCGGGCCGAGCTCTACGGCACCGAGCATCTGGGCGCTATCAGGGCGCTGGCGATGGCGCTTTCCGTCTTCGGGTCGGCGCTTTCGCCCATCGTCTTCGGTGCGGTCTTCGACCGGGGCGTGCCGGTCGAAGGGCTGGCGGCAGCGGCGGCCTGTTATGGCGCTGGCCGGGGCGCTCTTCGTGCCGGCCTTGCGCCGGCAGGCTCAGCCGGTGGTCGAAGCAGCCTCTGGCGAGCTTGGGAAGAGCTCGCTGGTGGCGCGACCAGCGTGCCCTCGGCCGAGGTCGTCGTCGCTCTTCGGAGTCGGCCGACGCGGCCGCCGGCTTCACGCACGAGCAGGATGTCATGATGTCCGTGGCTTGCCCGTACTCCCAGAAGCCGTCCGCTGGCCGGCGGCGACCCAGCGAGATCGAGCGAGGCGGTGCCGAGGCGGTGCAGTCCGGCGACGTGGTCGGCCACGGCGTTCATCTGGGCGGTGAAGCCCTTCTCGCGACCGCGCCAGCTCTGCACCGGCAGGCCGCAGCCGACGAGCGCCTGGCCGGAGCTCCTTGCGCGCCGAGACGCGCAGCCGGCGGTCGTTGACATAGGCGCTGCCTCCCTTGTCGGCCCAGAAGAGCTCGTCGCGACCTGGGTCGTAGACGACGGCGGCGGTGATCTCGCCGAACTGCTCGAAAGCGCCACCGAGACGGCGAAATGCGGCAGGCCGTGCAGGAAATTGGTGGTGCCGTCCAGGGATCGACCAGCCAGCGGTTCTGCGGCTGCGAGCCGACCTCCTCGCCGGATCCTTCTCCATCAGAAAGCCAACCGGGGCCGGGCCCGCCTGGAGCTCCTCCTTGAGGATGCGCTCGGCGCGGTGGTCGGCATTGGAGACGAAGTCGGCGGGGCCCTTCTGGCCGGACCTGCAGCTGCTCGACCTCGCCGAAGTCGCGCATCGTGCCGCGCGCCGCCTTTGATCGCGGCGCGGACCATCATCTCGCAGTTGGCGGAACGACGCGCCACAGGTCAGTCCTTGGCCCGCTCGACAGGTGCTGTCGGCGGTGTTGACGACGACGCGCGGTGCCCATCTCGATATGCGGCGGGACCATAACGCGCACGCCGTTGTCGAGGATCGCCGGCTTGTAGGAGGCGGCCGCGGTCTGGCCCTTCACCACCGGGTCGGCCTGGACGATCTCGCAGACCACGGTCTCGGGCAGGGCGAGCGAGAGCGGCCGGCCCTCGTAGCTCTGCACGGTGACGACCATGCCCTCCTTGAGGAAGACGACGCCGTCGCCGACCAAGTCCTTCGGCAGCGCCACCTGCTCGAAGCTCTCCTGGTTCATGAAGTGGAGCTGGTCGCCGTCATCGTAGAGGAACTGGTAGTCGGTCTCGTCGAGCCGCACCCGCTCGATGGTGTCGGCGGTGCGCAGGCGCTCGTTGAGCTTGGTCGGGTGGTCGACGCCCTTGAGCTCGACCTGCAGATAGGCCGGTCCCTTGCCCGGCTTGACGTGCTCGGTCTTGACCACCCGCCAGAGCCTGGCCTGATGCTCGAGCACCTGGCCCGGGCGGACATCGTTGACGCTGATCTTCATGGTCTACCTTTCAGGGACCGGCAGGACGGCAGCGAGGGCGGCGAGGCCCGCGGCACCGTCCACGTCCGGCAAGAGGAAATCGGCGCCGGCCGCGGCGAGGCGGCGCACGTCATCGATGGTGAACCGGCCGGCCACGACACATGGCAGGACGGCGATCCCGGTCCACCAGGTGACGTGCGCTGCGAGGTTCTCGATGCCGTCCGCCGGCGTCTTGCCGGGCGTGCCGAACAGCACATAGTCCGCGCCGTCCTCGCCCGCAACCATCGCGTCGTGACGGGTGTCGCCGACGACGGCGCCGATCAGCTCGCCCCGGTCGAGCAGGCGGCGTGCCGCGGCGACCTCACCCGGCCGCCCGAGCAGCACGCCGTCGGCACCGACCGCACGCACGCGATCCGGACGATCGACCAGGAAGGCGGCGCGGCCGGCGGCCCGGATGCCGGCGATCAGCTCGGCGCCGGGCTCACCGGGCAGGATGAAGCCGGCGACGGCGTCGATCTCGAGGAAGGGTGCGGGGTCCAGCCCGGGCGGGCATGCCACGAGCAGCCGGCAGCTCTGGTCGGTGACGTCGACCCAGTTGCCGGGCTCGGTATCCGGGTCCTTCCTGCCCGTGCGGCGGCGGGTGCGGCTCACGCTCCCTGCTTGTAGATCTCGATGATCCTGCCAAGCAGGTCGAGCGCCTCGGCGCGTGGGCGCTGGAAGCTGTTGCGGCCGACGATCGAGCCCGAGCCGCCGCCGTCGCGGATCTCCCTGATCTCGCCGAGCAGGCCGTCGGTGCTCTTCGCCTCGCCGCCGGAGAAGACGACCAGCCGTTTGCCGTTGAAGCAGCACTGCATGACGTGGGCGATGCGATCCTTCAGGGTGTCCATCGGCACGTTCTCGTACGCGCTCTGGGCGGCCTTCAGATCGACGCCGGCCTTGGGCGGCTTGACCTTGATGATGGTGGCGCCGAGCAGGGCCGCCATGTGCGCGGCATAGGCGACGATATCGAGGGCGGTCTCGCCCTCCTTCGTCACGTTGCCGCCGCGCGGGTAGGACCAGAGCACCGAGACGAGGCCATTGGCCTTGGCCTCGGCGGAGAGCTCCCGGAACTCCTCCATCATGCCGTAATTGGCGTCCGATCCCGGATAGATGGTGAAGCCGACGCCGACGCAGCCCAGCCGCAGCGCGTCCTTGACCGAGCCCGTGACCGCCTGGTCGCCGACACCGGCATGCAGGCTGTTGGCGCTGTTCAGCTTGAGGATGGTCGGGACCTGGCCGGCGAAGGTGTCGGCACCCTGCTCGAGCGGCCCGAGCGGGGCGGCATAGCCGGAGAGCCCGGCGTCGATGGCGAGCTGATAGAGATAATGCGGATCGTAGGCCGCCGGGTTCTTCGCGAAGCTGCGGGCCGGGCCATGCTCGTAGCCCTGGTCGACGGGCAGGATCACGAGCTTGCCGGTGCCGGCGAGGCGACCCTGCATCAGGAGGCGATAGAGATTGCCCTTCACGCCCGGGTTCTCGCCTTCGTACCAGGAGAGGATGGTCTTCACGCGGTCGCTCATGGGGCAGTCCCTTTGGCCAGCGGGGGATCGGTCGGCGCGGAACTTACACAAACGGCCGGGGTCGTCCAAGAGCCGCCGCTTCCGGGCACGACGAGCGAGCGGGGAGGTGAGGCCAGCACTTCGGCGCCGAGCCCGGCCGCCATGCCCGCGAGCCTCCGGCGCACAGGTTCCGGGCCGCTGAAGACGAGCCGCCGCAGCCCGGCGCGCAGACCGGCCATGACCAGACCCGGCTCGTCGTCGCAGAGTGCGGTGAGCTCGCGGTGCAGGGTTTCCTCCAGCGCTCTGACGAAGGCCGGGCCGGCGAGGCCGGCAGGGACGCAGAGCTCGATCGCCTCGCCGCGCCCCCTGGCCTGCGCAAGCGCGGCCTCGGCCTCGAGGCGATCGTGGACGAGGACGGCGAGCGGTGAGACTTCCCGCCGCGCGGTCATGGCCTCAGCCGGTTTCGAGCGCCGCCACGCCCGGCAGGGTCTTGCCCTCGAGCCATTCGAGGAAGGCGCCGCCGGCGGTCGAGACATAGGTGAAGCGGTCGAGCACGCCGGCATGGGCGAGGGCGGCCACCGTGTCGCCGCCGCCGGCGACGGTCTTCAGCTTGCCGGACTGGGTCAGGACCGCTGCGGCCTTCGCCACCTCGGTGGTGCCGGCGTCGAAGGGCGGCACCTCGAAGGCGCCCATCGGCCCGTTCCAGAGCAGCACCTTCACGGCGGCGAGCCGGTCCTTGATGTCGGTGACCGAGCCCGGGCCGATATCGAGGATCATGTCGGCTTCGCCGACCTCGCCGATCGGCACGGTGCGGCAATCGGCATGGGGCTCGAAGGTCTCGGCGACGACGCCGTCGATCGGCAGCACGATCGTGACGCCGGCGGCCTCGGCCTTGGCCATGATCCGGCGCGCATCGTCGAGGAGATCCGGCTCGTTGAGCGACTTGCCGATGCCGACACCCTTGGCCGCGAGGAAGGTGTTGGCCATGGCGCCGCCGATGATCAGGAGATCGACCTTGCCGAGCAGCTCGCCCAGCACCAGGAGCTTGGAGGAGATCTTGGCCCCGCCGATCAGGGCCGCGGCGGGCCGGTCGCCGCCGCCCAGGGCCGTGGTCAGCGCCTCGAGCTCGGCCTGCATCAGGCGGCCCGCATAGCTCGGCAGGCGCTCCGGCAGGCCGGTGACGCTCGCATGGGCACGGTGCGAGCAGGAGAATGCATCGTTGACATAGGCGTCGCCGAGCCGGGCGAGGGCCTCGGCAAAGGCCGGGTCGTTCTTCTCCTCGCCGCTGTGGAAGCGCAGGTTCTCGAGCAGGGCTATGCCGCCCGGCTGGAGCCCGTCGACCACGCGCGCCGCCGGCTCGCCGATGCAGTCCGTGGCGAACGCGACCTCGCGGCCGAGCACGTCGGCGAGGGCCTTGGCTACCGGTGCGAGGGACATCGACGGCTCGTGGCGCCCCTTCGGCCGGCCGAAATGGGACAGGGCCACCACGCGGGCACCCTTGTCGGCAAGCTCGGTCAGCGTGCGTGCGGCGCGCTCGATGCGCGTCGCGTCGGTCACCTCGCCATCCTGCATCGGCACGTTGAAGTCGACGCGCACCAGCACGCGCTTGTCCCTGGCGTCCAGGGCATCGAGGGTCTTGAAGGTCACGCTATCCTCTCTCCCAGGCTCCGGCCGTGGTGGCCGCGTTGTTCGGTATGCTCCCGAAGGTCGTCGTCACGCCCTCCGGTGCCGGCCGGCCTCAGCCGCGCACGGCATCCTCGATGAGCTGCTCGAGCTCGCCGCTCGTGGCGCAGCGCGCATCGAAGCGGATATTGTCGAAGCGATTGAGATAGCTGCCGGAGGCCAGCGTTCGCCAGGTGACCACGCTGCCGCGCGGGCCGGGCTCGATGCGGATGTCGGCCCTGACGCGCGTGCTGTCGGGCGAGGTGAAGCGGCCACGCGTGGTGCTGTCGTTGGCGCTACGTTCGCGCACCCACAAGGTGTCGCAGAGCGTGAAGCGTTCGTCCGCGCTGGTCGCCGTGAGGCCACCGGGTGCCCGGTCGAGGTTGAGACCGTTTCGGCCGAGTGCTTCGGTCAGAGCCGCCGTCGCCGCCTCTGGCGTCAGGCTCGAATCGACGCGCGCGGGTGGTGGCGGGCCGGGGCGCGGGGTCGTCGCGCACGCCGCCAGCAGCAGGCCGAGGGCCATCACGGGCAATAGCGGGCGAAGGGGACGACCATGTCGCCTGGGTGTCATCGATTGCTCCGGTCGGGCACGATGACCGACGGAGATAGGCCGATGGGTCGCCAGTGTCGACCGACTGCCGGCGCGCTGGCGGTGGTCAACCGGTGACCGCCGCGACGAGCAGCGCCTCGAGCGCGCCGGTGCCCTCGCAGGCACGCGTGAAATGATTGTTGCGATTGATATCGTAGTAGCTGCCGCTGTAGCTGGTATCCCAATCGGCCCGGGTGCCGCCGTCGCTCGACGTGAAGCGCACCAGTGCCGTGGCGCTGCGCTCGTCGACCCGCACCATCTTGCGGCTGCTGTCGCTGCCGCTGGAACCGCCCACCAGGACCGGGCCGCACTTGGTGAAGCGGACGGCATCGGAGGTCGCGCGGAGGCCGTCGGCCGTCTGCTCCACGGCGAGCCCCTCGCGCCCCAGCGCTGCCGCCACACTGCCCCTGACCGTGTCGATCGACGCCGGCGACGAAGCCGAGAGCGGCGGTGGCGGGGCGGTCTGGCAACCGGCGAGCAGAATGGCCAGGGCGGCACCGCGTATCGTCCTGGCCGTCGACAATCGCCCGGCGAGCAGATCAGCGAGGAGGTGCATGACGCTTCCTTGCCCCTGTGGACACGGTCGGCAGGTGGCTTATCGGGGGCTCGGGGAACCCCCGATCGGGCCTACCCGTCCACGGCCTTCTGGAGGAGATCCTCCAGGGCACCCGTGCCTTCGCAGGGCCGCTCGAACGACTCGTTGCTCTCGCGGTTGAGGTAGTTGCCGCTGTAGCTGGTCTGCCAGGTCGCTGCCGTGCCGCTGCCGCTCGGCGTGAAGGTGACGAGGGCCGTGGCGCTGACCGATTCGGGCGGCGTGAACTGGCGGCTGCTGCCGCTGTCGCCGCCACCTACCTCGACGGCGTCACAGCGGGCGAACCGGTCCGAGCTCGAGGTGGCACGCAGCCCGTTGGCCGTCTGCTCGACGGTCAGGCCATTGCTGCGAAGCGCTGCCTCGACGCGGCTTTCGACGCTCTGCTCCGGTGCCGCGGAGGCGGCCGATTCGGGCGGTGGCGGCCCCTCCTGGCAACCGGCGAGGAGCACGGCCAGGGTGGCCGCGACGAGACCGCTCTTGTGCATGGACATGACGCCTCTCCCGCATGGATGCCGCTGCCCTGCCGCGGCTCCAGCATGATATAGGCAGCCGGCCCCGCAGCGACAGGGGCGCCGATCAGGCCTCGAGGCGCAAGCGGTCGATCAGCCCGATGCTGACCGTGCCGGTGACGGGCAGGCCGCGTGCCTGCTCGAAGCGCTCGACCGCGGCCCGCGTGCGCGGCCCGTACAGCCCGTCGATCGGGCCCGGGTCATAGCCCTGCTCGGCCAGGAGCTCCTGCGCCCGGCGCACGTCCTCGCGGCTCATGGCCGGCATCGCCACCCGCGTGCTCATCCAGCTCTCGAAGTAGAGCTGCTGGTCGAGATCGTCGGCGAGCTGGGCGCGGCGCTCCACGGCCAGCCGGTCGAACGCCACCTGACGGCGGGCATCGCGGTCGAGCGACGTGTCGTCGGTGATCACGACAGGGCCCGCGGCGGGCTCGATATCGCCTTCCCGGGTCAGCCGCTCCGCGGCGATGCCGCCGACCAGCAGGTCGCCGACGAGCACCGAGCTGTTGAGGATCAGGGCCTCGTTGCCGGTCGTGCCCTCGGGGCCGGCGCCCGGCTCGATGGTCATGGGCAGGTAGTAGGGCTTGTCGGCCGTGCTGGTGCAGGCGCCGAGGAGCGCCACGACGAGGCCGGCGGCGAGCGAGCGGACGGAACGGATCGTGATCGTCATCATTCGGCTCCGATCGGCTCGGCGAGCAGCTCGTCGATGGTCAGGGCGCCATCCTGGTCGCGGTCGGCGGCGTTGAACGCGGCGAGCTTGGCGAGGCGCAGCTCCTCGAGGTCGATGCGGCCGTCGGCATTGGCGTCGACGCTGGCGAACGCCTCGGGGGTCACGCCGACCAGCTCGTCGATGGTGCGGCCGTTGTCGCCTGTGGCATTCAGCCCGACGAAGGCGGCGACCGCATCGGCGGCGAGCTCGGCCTCGTCGATGACGCCGTCGCCATTGAGGTCGGCGGCGTCGAACACGGCGCGCTGCAGCTGGTCGGTGACCTGCAGGCTGGCGGCGCCGGCCGGGCCGGCGAGCGCCATGGTGGTCAGGGCAAGACCGGCCAAGGCGAAGCCGGCAGGAACGAGACCGGCGACAATCACCGGCAAGTGTAGGCGGCAATGACGGCGGCCGGGCATCCGTTTCCTCCTCGAGCCTCTTCGGATCACCGCGCATGCCACAACTCGACGCACGGGTCCACGCGCTCGACCGATGCGGCAGTGCTTCCTGGAGAGCAGTGGCCGACACGGCGCGCGACTTGTCAAGTCGTGGTCAACGCTGCACTAGAGAGCAGCCGGCAGATGGTCGCTTCGGGGGAGATTCGGTGGCGCTGCTCTTCTACAGCCAGGACGACGACCCGCATGCCTGGGGCGTGGCGCTGCGGGCGCTGCTGCCGGAGCTGGATCTGCGCTTCTGGCCCGAGACGGGCGATCGCCGCGAGATCGAGGCGGCGCTGGTCTGGCTGCCGCCCCCGGGCCTGCTGGCCTCCCTGCCCGGGCTGCGGGCGATCTTCTCGCTCGGCGCCGGGGTCGATGCCATGCTCCGCCAGGACGACCTGCCGGACGTGCCGCTCTGCCGGCTGATCGACCCGTCGCTCACCGGAACGATGGCCGAGTTCGTCCTGGCCCAGATCCTCTACTATCACCGCGACCTCGACCTCTACGCCGCCCAGCAGCAGGCGGGGCGCTGGCGGCTGCGGCTGCCGCAGCCGGCGGCGTCGCGGACCGTGGGCGTGATGGGGCTGGGCGAGCTCGGCGGTGCCGCCGCCCGTCTCCTTGTCGGGCACGGCTTTACGGTGGTCGGCTGGAGCCGCTCGCCCAGGGCCATCGAGGGGATCGAGACCTTCGCCGGCGGTGCCGGGCTCGGGCCTTTCCTGGCGCGATCCGAGATGCTGGTCTGCCTGCTGCCGCTCACCGCCGAGACGGATGGCCTGCTCGATGCGGCGCTGTTCGCCGGCCTGCCGGAAGGGGCGGTGCTGGTGCATGTCGGCCGGGGGCGGCAGCTCGTGCCGGCCGACCTCATGGCGGCGCTCGACACCGGCCAGCTGCGCGGGGCGGCCATCGACGTGACACCCGTGGAGCCGCTGCCGGCGGACGACCCGCTCTGGCGGCATCCGGGGGTGCGGCTGACGCCGCACGCCGCCTCCTACGCGCAGCCGGCGACCGCAGCGGCGACCGTCGTCGAGAATCTCCGGCGGCTGCGGCGCGGCGAGCCGCTGCTCGCCCTGGTCGATCGCAGCCGCGGCTACTGAGCCGAGACGGAAGGAGCACCGCCCATGCAGGCCGCCATCGTCACCATCGCCCAGCAGAAGGGCGGCGCCGGCAAGACCACGCTGGCGATCCAGCTCGCCACCGCCATGCGCCAGGCGGGCAAAAGCGTCGCGGTGGTCGATATCGACCCGCAGGCGAGCCTCACCGCCTGGGTGCGGCTGCGCGAGCACGAGGCCAGGGACGCGGCCGAGCTGCGCTTCTCGATGGTCGGCGGCTGGCGGCTCGGGGTCGAGCTCGACCGGCTCAAGCGCGAGGTGGAGCGGATCGTGGTCGACAGCCCGCCGCATGCCGAGAGCGACGCCAAGGGGGCGATCAAGGCGGCCGATCTGGTGCTGGTGCCCTGCCAGCCGAGCCCGCTCGACATCTGGGCGAGCAAGAGCACGCTGGACATCGCCATCAACGAGGGAAGGCGCCATGCGCTGGTGCTGAACCGCGTCCCGCCGCGCGGGCGGAGCTTCGAGGAGGCGCTGCAGTCCCTTGCGGAGCGCGGCTATGCGGCGCTATCTGCGCGCCTCGGCAACCGCCAGGCCTTCGTCGCCAGCCTGGGGCGCGGGCTCGGCGTGGTCGAGAGCGAGCCCAGGAGCGCCGCTGCCGAGGAGGTGCGCGCCCTCCTCGCCGAGGTCGAGGCGGCGCTCGCCTGAGCAGGCCCGCCGGGACGATCATCCCGGCGGCAGGGGAACAGGGAAGGGACCGCGGATGTCGGCGCCACCGCAGGGCAAGGGTGCTCCGATCGAGGATCGGCGCCAGCTGATCGACTATCTGGCAGCCGGCTCGAAGCCGCTGGATGCCTGGCGGATCGGCACCGAGCACGAGAAGTTCGGCTTCGACCGGCAAACGCTCCGCCCCTTGCCCTACGAGGGGGAGCACGGCATCCGCGCCCTGCTCGAAGGGCTGGCGAAGTCGTTCGGCTGGGAACTGGTGCGCGAGGGCGAGAAGCCGATCGCGCTGCAGGGCGACGGCTGCAACGTCACGCTCGAGCCGGGCGGCCAGTTCGAGCTCTCGGGGGCGCCGCTGCGCCACATCCACCAGACCTGCAGCGAGGTCCACCAGCATCTGGCGCAGGTGCGCGAGGTGGCCGACCCGCTCGGCATCGGCATGTTGGGCATGGGCTTCCAGCCCAAGTGGCGGCGAGACGAGATCCCCTGGATGCCCAAGGGCCGCTACAAGATCATGGGCGCCTACATGCCCAAGGTGGGCAAGCTCGGCCTCGACATGATGCTGCGGACCTGCACCATCCAGGTCAATCTCGACTACGCGGACGAGGCCGACATGGTCATGAAGTTCCGTGTCGGCCTGGCGCTGCAACCCATTGCTACCGCCCTCTTCGCGAACTCGCCCTTCACCGAGGGCCAGGCCAACGGCTTCGCCAGCTATCGCAGCCACATCTGGACCGACACCGACCCCGACCGCTGCGGCATCCTGCCCTTCGTCTTCGAGGACGGCATGGGCTTCGAGCGCTATGTCGACCACGTGCTCGACGTGCCGATGTACTTCGTCTACCGCGACGGAAGCTATATCGACGCCGCCGGCCAGTCCTTCCGCGACTTCCTCGACGGCCGCCTGCCGGCGCTGCCGGGCGAGAAGCCCACGATGAGCGACTGGGCCGATCACCTGACGACCCTCTTTCCCGAGGTGCGGCTCAAGCGCTTCCTCGAGATGCGCGGCGCCGATGGCGGCCCCTGGCGCCAGCTCTGCGGCCTGCCGGCGCTCTGGGTCGGCCTGCTCTACGACCGGACGGCCCTCGCCGCCGCCTGGGACCTCTGCAAGGACTGGTCCATCGAGGAGCACCAGCAGCTGCGCGACATGACGCCCCGGCTCGGCATGCGGACCCCGTTCCGCGGCGGCACCGTCCAGGACCTGGCGCTGCGGACCATGGAGATCGCCGAGGCCGGGCTCGTGGCGCGCAATGTCCTCGACTGGGACGGCCGCGACGAGCGCAAGTATCTCCACGCGCTCTGGGAGATCGCGAAATCCGGCATCACCCCGGCCGACGAGAAGCTCGCCCGGTTCCAGGGCGAATGGCAGGGCTCGGTCGATCCGGTTTTCTCGGGGTATGCGTACTGAGGGCGATGCCCTTGTGCATACAATCTGTACATATTAGATGATCCCGGTAGAGTGGGATGACGCCAAACGGCAATGGACAATTGCCAATCGCGGGGTCGACTTTCTCGACCTGATCGGCGTGTTCGACGATCCGGCGGCCATCGAGGTCGAGGATCGCCGGCGCGACTACGGGGAGCGGCGCTTCGTCGTTCTCTGCCCGGTGGATGGTCGCCTCTATCATGTCACCTACACATTGCGCGGCGATCGACGGCGATTCATCTCGGCCCGCAAGGCGAACCAACGGGAGCAGCGGCATTATGCAAGAGAGCGGCAAGACAGTGCGGGCGATCGGCCTGCCTGACGGGCGCGTGCTGGTCGAGGAGCCGGACGGCCGCTATCGGCTGGCGGCGGGGCGAACCGACCGGCTGCGCATCGATGCGACCACCGAGGCGGACATCGACCGGCAGATCGCCATGGACCCGGACGACCCCGGCAACGACCCGGCCTTCTGGGACCACGCCGAGGTGGTTCGGCCGCCACGCAAGGAACGGATCAGCGTCCGCCTCGACACCGATCTCCTCGACTGGCTCCGCGCGCAGGGCCCCGGCTACCAGACCCGGCTCAATGCCATCCTGCGAGGCTATATGGAGCATGCGAGACGAGCCGGCCGGTAGGGAACTGTTTCGGAGATTATTCCTATCATAGGTCGGCTCGGAACGCAAGGGGGGCTTCGGTTCGTTCGGCATATTTCGGTTCTCGGGTTCGCTCGACCGGCGATGCGGTCTCGTCCGGAAGCGCAAAGTCGAACTTTTTTAATGAGTTACGTGATCCCGGGTTCGTTTGCTTTTCGCTGGGTTCGTTCGTCGATTCCTCGGGTTCGATCGTCGAATCGGTGGGTTTGTTCGTCGATTCCGCTGGGTTCGTTCGTCGGAATCTGTCGCATCTGATGCGACAAACCCGAAAAACTGTCGCATCTGATGCGACTCCCGGGCGGCATTTGTCGCATGAGATGCGACAACCCGGAGAAGTTGTCGCGTTATATGCGACAAACCCGGCCCGCCTGTCGCAGAATATGCGACTCTCGTGGGCGGCCGGTGAAGGTGAGGCGCGCCTTGCGGCGCGCCTCGAAAGCCTACGCGATGCCGAGCATCAGCAAGACCTGCAGGATCGCGGCGATCGCGCTGATGGCCGCGAAGACCACCATGACGATGTCGATAGTCCGCATGGACTGACTCCCGGGCGCCGAGGGGGCCACACAGAATTCTATCGCGTTTGGTTGGCTGACCGTTGGCCGGCCAGACTTGCCGATAAAAAACCTGGAGGACACGGGCCGCGCCCTCCGCCCACGTCCGTTCCGAATATGCCTCCGCTCCATCTCGACACGCAAGGAGGAGAATTCCTTTGCCGTCAGAGGCGGTTGGCGAAGCTTTTCCCCGGGGCGGCGTGGCCTAGAGCGATTTCCTTCGCTTGTGCTCACGCCTCGCTCCAGCCCTTTGTTCAACCATTTCGTCGCCGGATGCATCCGGCTCATGAGCGTCCGAGATGCCGTCGAGCGCCTGCCCGGCGGCCCCGTCGGGCTGCGCCCGAGTGGCGAGGTCGGCCAGGGCGACGATGCCGACGAGCCGCTTGTCGCGGTTCAGCACCGGCAGGCGCCGGACCTGGGCCTCGCTCATGGCTTCCGCCGCCTCCTCGACGCTCTGATCCTCGTAGCAGTAGAGAACCCCATCCGACATCACCGCCCGGACGGACATGCGGTCCGGGTCCTGGCCGTCCGCCACTGCACGAATGGCGATGTCGCGATCGGAGATCGTGCCGACCAGCCGGTCGTTCTCGCCGACCGGCAGCAGCCCGAAGTTTCCGTCACGCATCAGCACGGCGGCGTCCCTGAGCGTCATCTCGGGGTTCGCCAGCTGCACGTCCGAAGTCATGATCTGACCAACGTTCATCTTTCCCTCCATTGGATGTCCCGATCCCGCAACTCGTCGACGCCCGCGCGGACCTCGAAGGCCCTCTCGTCGTCGTTGCTGCAACCTCGCCGCCCGCCAGGCTTTCCTGCCGATCCGGGCCCAGCCGCAGGCGCCCTTTCGCAGGCGACCCGCTCCATCCGGAACGCTTCCTGCACGGGTTGGTTCCCCCATCGGGATTCTTTTGTTCCGTGTCAGCCAGCCGAGCTCAAGAAACCGCGGGCGTTGGCGGCACGCCGGCTCACCCCGCGGACCCGGCCCTGCGCGTCTGGTTCCAGCGGCAGAGCCCGTAGAGGAGGGCAATGTTGAGCAGCGGTGCCGCGGCGGCGAGCCAGGCGCGGAGGGGGTCGGGGGCGCTGCCGATCAGCAGGTTCCAGGGCAGGCCGAGCGGCAGCAGGTAGACGCCGCCGAGCGGGTCTCGCGGCTGATCGAAGAGGCCGAAGGTCGCGATGAGGAATATGGCGAGGGCAGCGGCCCAGGCGAGGGTGAGAAGGCCCAGGGCGAGGCGGCAGATCAGGCCCATTCCCGGTTCTCCCGGCAGGGCCGGTCGGTCCGGCCGCCGCTCACCCGCCGGGCTTGCCGGCGCCGATGGTCAGCTCGAGCCGATAGCCGGCTTGCTCGTTGCGGCGGGCGGCGCTGCGCATCAGGTAGACGCGCACCGTGTAGTCGCCGTCCTCCGGCAGGGCACCCGCGAACTCGTTGCCCGAGGTCGAGCCGATGAACATGGCGACCTCGGTCTCCCCCGGCGCCATGACGTTGAAATAGCTGGCGTCGTTGTCGGTCGCCATGCTGACGCGCATGGTCTGACCGGCCCTGGCACCGAGCAGGTAGTCGACGATTTCGTAGCCGGTGATCGAGCCCTCGATCACGGCACTATCGTCACCCCGGGCGAACTGCACACGCTCCTTGCGGATGTCGTCATCGGCGGCGGCCAGGCTGCCGGGCAGCAGCAGGGCCAGGGCAGTGATGGTGGCGATGGTCCGATGGCGCATGGTGGCGATTCCCCCGCCCGGCCTGCCGGCCGGATGTCCTTGCTGAAACGGGCCGTGGTTCAGTGGTCGTCGATCTCCAGGTCGGCGTGCCCGTCCTCGAAGCGGCAATAGGCGACATAGTCGTGGTCATGGCGGCGCAGGTCCATGTTCATGCGCACGACGTGGTTGCGCACGCGCTCGTTGCTGGTGCCGTGCACGCTGTAGTCACGAAGCTCGGCTTCGTCGGTGCAGACCTCCCGGGCATGGGCGAAGCCGTTGCCGTCTGCCTGATCGGCCGTATCGAAGCTGACCTCGGCCCGGCGGGCGTTCCTGTCGTAGACGCAGGTGCCGGTGTAGTCGTTGCCATGGCGGCTCGCCGCCATGCCCAGATCCACATCGTCGCCGATGCCCATCGCACCGGTGGTCACCGAAATGTGTCGATAGCCCTGGTCACGGGCCTCCGCGCGGCATTCGTCCTCCGCGCGGTTGGCGTCCTCGTGCGAGACGGGCGTGCATGCGACCGCCGCAAGGGCGATCAGGAGTGAGGTGCTGAGGGCGTGCTTCACGGCGTTTGCCTTTCCCCTTTGCTCGGCTTCCTGGCTCACGCGAGGCGCCGTCCGCTTGCCGTCGAAAGGTCCGATCCCGAGACATGCGAAGGTCGCAGGCGGAAACGGCACGCTCGCGCGAGACCTGACCTGTTCGAGCGTCCGAGGACCAGCCGAAGGACATCCGATCGAGCTTGAGACAGAAGTCACCGGTAGCGCGAAAGCCGGTTTGCGCAGCGTGCTATCCGAATCGTGCAATTTTCGCTGGCATCGTCGAGCAACGTACCTGAAGCCCGTCGCCCACGAGCTCGACGTTTGCGAGCTCGGCCACGCTGAGATCCGACCATTGCCGCCAGCCGCTCACGGCATGGCGCTGGCCGTCGTCATGCAAGTCAACCTCGCCGAGGATCGCAAAGGCCCGCGGGACCTTTTCCCCGTCCTCAGTCGACCTCCAGGTGCTTCGTCGCGTCGTCATGGCCGGAGGCGGCAGGCCGATCGGCGACCTGCGCCTCCTGCTGCGGCACAGCACCACCGCGCGAAGGCCCCGGATGATCGTCGCGGCGCCCTCGGCCGGCGCTAGCGCGCGGCCCAGCAAGCGTCACGGCAGCGACGGCGGAACGGGCGGCAGGCCGCTGCACAGCGGGTTCTGGCGCGGGTCCACCCGCTTCAGCCGAGAACCAACGGTATGGGTTTTGCACCCGCGCGGTCGGGCTGGGAGTGGCCGCGGGTGTAATGCTGATCCGAATTGCAGGTCCATTCGCGTGGGGTGAGGACGACTGCGGTGGATCTTTTACCCATGATCCAGGCAGATTGAGTGTCATGCGGGCGCCGTCGCCGTGCCGACAAGGACAGCCCGCTCATGGCGGTGCCTCCCTCCACGCCCTGGACAAATTCGCCTGTTTTGCCGTGCACGCTATAGGCCAGCGCTTTCGGGCGTTCGAACACGTTGCTGAGCGGGCCGTGCAGCTTCGCTCGGGCGGATACTTCAGCCAAACCCGATGGTGCTCCCTCATTGTTAGCAGACGTCGCCGAGAAATGCTGACGCCGGGCTGGCCGCTCAAGCCGAGGCTGACGAGCGCCGCGGCGCCGAGCAGTGTCATCGTTCGCATCATCGTCGTTTCCCCTCTCGTGATCGTGGGTCTGTCAGCTCGTCGCGCGAAAGGTGCGATGGAACCGTTCGGTCGCGGCATCGCAACGCCGCTAGTCTCTGAGCATGGCCCGAAACCGCAGGTTTAGGCGGGGTTGAATTAAGTGAAGCGCGACCCACCGCAAAAGCCGGATTGCGCAACGTGCTATCCGAAACGCGCAAATTTAATTCATTCGGGAGAGGAACACCTCAGCGGCGAATGGCGTCCTGGCGCGTGACCGACGGCATCTCGCCATAGCGTGCCGCATAGGCTGCGGCGAAGCGGCCGAAATGGGAGACACCGCAGTCGAGGGCGATCTCGGTCACCGAGGAGCCACCGTTCGGGTCGGTCAGCAGCAGGCGCGCACGATCGAGACGGAACTCGCCGAGCCGTGCCCGGGCGGTCGTGCCGCGGACGCGCTGGAAGGCGTATTGCAGGCGGCGCACGCTGGTGCCGAGCATGGCAGCGAGCTCGCGGACCGACAGGGGCTCGCCGAGGGAGGCGAGCATGAGATCCTCCGCCCGCCGCACGAGCCGCTCGTCGCTCGGGGAGGCCACGGGGCCGGCCGTCTCCTCTTCAAGCGCGTGCTCGATCAGGCCGCCAATGATCTCGTCGAGCAGGGCTGCCGCGGCCCGGCGTGCCGTGGCGTGCTGCAGGAACGAACCCTGTTGCGTGGCGTCGCTCACGAGCAGGCTCACATAGCGGCGCAGCGACGCGTCGGCGCGGCCGGTCGCGGCACCCCCAAAGGCACGCTCGACGGCCGCGGGCCGGCCCTTCGCCAAAGGCGACCCGGGCGTCGTGCCGGAAGCCTCCTTCGGCAGCAGCACGCAATCGCATTCGAAGGCCCCGGTCCGGTCGGGCTGGACCCTGGTCTGGCGCGCGTTCGGCGTGAAGAGCAGGGTTTCCCCCGGGCGGGCGGTGAAGCTGCCCTGGGCGGTCACCACCTCGAGCCGGCCGCGGCGCGGCATGAGCACGGTGGCGTTCTCCGGCTCGGCGAGATGGACCTCGTGCCCCGTGGAGCGCACCCGGCAGAGGCGTGCCTGGTCGAGCCATGCGGTATCCACCCGCATCGCTGCAGCCGCGGCGGGAGCGAGCGCGAAATAGGGCTCGTGACGGAACATGCGGCGTCCTCGTTCGGCCGCGCCCTCCGCGGTGACATGATCGGTCGTCCTGAAGATCATCGCCCGCCTCTTGCCGTCGGGATGCTCCTTTGGCGTCACGGCAACCCGGCGTGCGCCCAGCATCGTCGATGCGCCTGCCGTCGCTGGCATGATGTGTCGTATGGCTCGAATGTCCATACCCGGAAATCGCTCGTGCCGTTCGGTGTGGCCCCGGCACACCTGCGGTTGCGGTGGTGCCGGGCGTCCGGAAGGTCCAGAAGGGCCGTCGCGGCCCGCTGACCTACGCCACCTGCGAGGGCATGCCGTCCGGCCCGGCCGCGCCGTGCTCGTTGTCGTTCCCGGCCAGCTCCGCCCGGCGCTCGTCGGCCTGCCGGCGGATGGCCGCGGCGAGAGCACCCCGGCCGGCGCTGAGCGCCTGGAAATCGTCACGGACGAGCACGGTGAGATCGCAGGCCGTCAGGCAGCGCACCGTCGCCGTGCGCACCACGCCGCTCAGCAGCGCGATCTCGCCGAAGCAATCGCCCTCCGCGAGCTCGGCGACCTGGACGCCATCCTTGAGCACGGCAAGGCGACCGGAATTGACGACATAGGCGGTCTCGCCGACATCGCCTTCGGTGATGACCGCGTCGCCGGCCGCGAAATGGCTGCGTTGCAGTCGTTCCGTCCGCTCCGGGGCGAGCACGGCGATGTCGTGGCGGAACGGGATGTCGAGCAGCCAGTCGATCAGGATGCGGACGTTTCGCTCGAGCCCGGGCAGCTCCGCCAGGTTGGCGAACCGCGAGAGCAGCCAGGCCGGGGTTCCCGAGATCGTCAGCCCGCCGATGCCGCAGAGCGAGCGCCGGCCCATGTTGTAGGGCTTCAGCAGTCGCTGCCGCAGCCGATGGCGACGCGGCAGGTGGCCTTGGGTGCGGGCCCAGGCATTGTAGCCCGCCGCCCGCCCGAGGCTCGCGAGGTCCGCCGTCGTGAGGAACCGGGCGCGTTCCGGCTCGCCGCTCGCCGGGATCCAGATGTCGGGGTGCCCGAGCAGGCCGAGATTGCCGTCGATGCCGGGCGGCCACCGGACTTCCCGCCCGTCGATCTGCACGACGGGCTGCTGGAACGAGGCGTTGATCACCAGCCCTGCCGGCCGCCGCTCGCCGCTGGCCAGGACGACGGCACGGTCGGTGATGTTCGCCACCCGCTCGGACCCGCCGAGCCGGACTCCGGCCTTCAGGAGCTCGCGGTCCCGGCGGCTGGCGATCGAGGCTTCGAAATCGCTGTAGGGCTCGCTGGTATCCTCGTAGAGCCAGACCTGCCAGCCTTGCTCGCGCAGGACCGGATAGGACGGTGCGGAAGCGCGCAGCATGGCGGCGACCTCGACGGCGGTGGCGCAGGAGCGCTGCCCCGAGCCGATCACGGCGATGGTCAGCAGCCTGGCGCGCTCGGCCGGGTCGTCCGCCAGCTCGGCATCCTCGATGAGGTTATGGATGCGCACGCGGATATGCAGGGCGTCACCGACCGAATCGATCGCGCAGGCATGAGCCATGGCGCCCGGTGCGAGATCGAGATCGGGTTGCAGGAACGGGGCGAGGATCAGCTGGTCGTAGGCGATCGTGAGCGTGCTGCCCTGACGGCGTCTGATCGTGACCCGGCGGGCGATGGAGTCGACACCGTCCAGCCTGCCGCCGATGATCCTGCACTGCGGCAGGATGCGGCGGATGGGATTGACCACGTCGCCCGGTTGCATGAGGCCGCCGACCACCTCGGGCAGCAGGGGGTAGAACAGCATGTTCGAGGTGTCGTGCACCAGGGTGACGTTCACGTGCGTGTGGGGCCCGACGAGCCGCTCGATGCGCATGCCGGCGCCGATAGCCGCGAACCCGCCGCCGACGATGACGATCTCCGCCGCCTTGTCCCGCGCCTCCGGTGCCCGCCAGTGGCCGGCGCCGTTGATGAAGAACGAGATGACGACGCCGTAGAACAGGGCATGCGCCATGTAGCTCTCGGGCAGCAGGCTGGCGAAGAACAGGAAGGCGAGCATCAGGACGATGGCCAGAGGCCGCAGCAGGATGCCGGCGATGATCAGGAGCCCGGCCGCGATCTCGACCAGCGTCATGATCAGGGTGAAGGTCTCGGGGGCGCTGGACAGGATCGGCAGGTGGTAGGTCTCGATGATGCCGATCATCAGGTTGGGGTGCAGCACCTTGTACGAGATGCCCATGTAGAGCACCGTCGACCCGGCGAGCACGCGCATGATCGCCTGGGCGCGCTGGCGCGGCTGTGCGGCGAGCCATGCCTGCAGCGGCCTGAGCGACTGTGCTGCCGGCAGCGGCGGGAAATAGCGCCCGGCGCCCTGCAGGACGAGGTAGATGCAGGCGCCGGCCAGGGCGCCGACATAGGAGAGGATGGCAGTGCCGAAGAGGCCAATGCCGAGGACCGCGAGGCCCAGGAGCAGGCCGGCGAAGAACCGGACGTAGATCCCGAGGAGCAGGGCGAGCGCTATGCCGATCTCGGCCCAGCGCAGCCAAGCCCAGTAGGGGGCGAGCTGGTGCAACAGCAGATCCGGCGCGAACAGGCTGGGCGTGCTGAACGGCACCACGCCGACCCGGGGCTCGGCGCCAAGGCTGGAGGAAAGCAGCATCCAGGCCAGGCAGAATCGCAGGATCGGCGCGACGATGTCGCCATGCGACGCCAGCCGTGCCTGCAGGTCGGGGAAGAGCTCGCGCGCGCCGGTGAAGCCCAGCCAGACCCAGCAGGCGAGGAAGGCGACGAACGCGAGGATCGGCAGCACATTGCCGATCGACCAGGCGGTGAACAGGTCGGGGAGCGGCCTGGCGTCCATTTCCGCCATCTGCTCGGGTGTGAGCACCCATTGCTCATGCCCCAGGGCAACGCCATGGAAGGCGAGCAGCGTGATCAGGCCACACGCTGCGAGGGCGCAATACGCACCCATCCGGCCCAAGGTTCCCGGTCGACGCCGCATCGGGACCCGCGCCGATTCTGCAGCCGTCACCCGTGACATCCAGCCCGAACCAGCATTCATCTGCGTCTCCCCCGGACGGTTGCGGCTGCCGGCAATATTGTCGGCGTCGGGCATGTGCAAGTCAACGCCAAGTTGACGCTCGCAGAGCAGGTGTAAACTTGAAGTTGGTTCTGCCCGAGGTCTTGATGCGGCGGTAGTCCACAGCCCGCGCTCGTCGCGCGAGGGTTGCGAGGGATCTCGCCGCATCGACCGTCCGGGCGTCATGTGTCGTGTGGCTGGAATGTCCACACCCGGCAGTCGCCCGTGCCGTTCGGTGTGGCCCCGGCACCCCTGCGGTTGCGGTGGCGCCGGGCGTCCGCTAGAGACCGTCGCGGACATTCGTGTGAAAGATCTCGATCTCCATGCATGACGTGAGATGGCTGCGGGAGGACCCGGCGGCGTTCGATGCTGCGCTGGCACGGCGCGGCGTGGCGCCCTGCGCCAGCGAGCTCTTGGCGCTCGACAAGGAGTGGCGGGCGCTGGAGACGCGGGTCCAGGAGGACCAGGCGCTCCGCAACCGGCTCTCGAAGGAGATCGGCCAGCGACGCGGGCCGGACGGCAAGCCGCCGGCGGAGCTGCTCGACCAGGTGACGCAGCTCAAGGATCTGCTCAAGATCCGCGAGGCGAAGCTGGAGCAGGTGCGGCAGGCCCTCGACGAGCGGCTGATGGAGCTGCCCAACGCGCTGCTGCCCGAGGTGCCGGACGGGCCGGACGAGAGCTTCAACCGCGAGGAGCGGCGCTGGGGGAACCTGCGCAATTTCGGCTTCGCGCCCAAGACCCATGACGAGCTGGGTGCCGGTCTCGGCATGGATTTCGAGGCGGCGGCGAAGCTCGCGGGCTCGCGCTTCGTGGTGCTGCGCGACCAGCTCGCCCGGCTCGAGCGGGCGATCGGCCAGTTCCTCCTCGACCTGCAGACGGAGCAGCACGGCTACACCGAGGTGGCGGTGCCGCTCCTGGTGCGTGACGCGGCGCTCTACGGCACGGGCCAGCTGCCCAAGTTCGCCGAGGACCAGTTCAGGACGACCGACGGGCGCTGGCTGATCCCGACGGCCGAGGTGCCGCTCACCAACCTCGTGGCTGGCGAGATCCTGGACGAGGCGGAGCTGCCTTACCGGTTCACGGCACTGACCCCCTGCTTTCGCTCCGAGGCCGGGGCGGCGGGCAAGGACACGCGCGGCATGATCCGCCAGCACCAGTTCACCAAGGTGGAGCTGGTGAGCATCACCACGCCGGAGCAGTCGGCGGACGAGCACGAGCGGATGACGGGCTGCGCCGCGGCGGCGCTCGAGGCGCTGGAGCTGCCCTATCGGGTGATGACGCTGGCCGCGGGCGATACCGGCTTCGGGGCGCGGCGGACCTACGACCTCGAGGTCTGGTTGCCCGGGCAGGCGGCCTATCGCGAGATCTCGTCCTGCTCGGTCTGCGGTGACTTCCAGGCGCGACGGATGAACGCGCGCTGTCGCCCGAAGGGCGAGCGGCAGACGCGCTTCGTGCATACCCTCAACGGCTCGGGGCTGGCGGTCGGCCGGACGCTGATCGCGGTGCTCGAGAACTATCAGGAGGCGGACGGCAGCATCACGCTGCCGCTCGCCCTTCGGCCCTATATGGGCGGCATGGAACGGATGATCGCCAATGCTCAAGACCCCGGGTGAGAAGCCCCGCATCCTCGTCACCAACGACGACGGGATCAACGCCCCCGGCCTCAAGGTCATGGAGGCGATCGCCCGCGAGATCTCGGACGAGGTCTGGGTGGTCGCACCGGAGGTCAATCACAGCGGCGCCGGCCACTCGCTGACGCTGCGCCGGCCGCTGCGCACGCGGCGGCTTTCCGAGCGGCACTATGCGGTGGACGGCACGCCGACCGACTGCGTGCTGCTGGCGCTGCAGAACATCCTCGAGGACAAGGCGATCAACCTCGTCCTCTCGGGCGTCAATCACGGCCACAATCTCGGCGAGGACGTGACCTATTCCGGCACCATCGCCGCCTGCATGGAGGCGACGCTCCTGCAGGTGCCGGCCATCGCCTTCTCGCAGGCCTGCCACGAGCGGCACCCGGTCAAGTGGAAGACGGCCGAGCAGTGGGCGCCCGGCGTGATTCGCCCCATGCTGACAATGGATTGGCCAAAGGACGTCCTGGTCAACCTCAATTTCCCGGATGTCGTCGCCGGCAGCGTCAAGGGCGTGAAGGTGACCCGGCAGGGCAAGTCGAAGATCGGCGACGAGCTCATCGAGCGCATCGACCCGCGCGGTGAACCCTATGTCTGGATTGGCCTTTCGCGCGACGAGGTCGAGCACGCCGACGACACCGACGTGTTCGCGGTGCGGGCCGGCTGGGTGTCGGTGACGCCCATCCAGCTCGACATGACGCATCGCGAGAGCTTCGCCAAGCTCACCAACCTGCTCCAATCACAGCAAGAATAGACGCGGGCTCGCCCGGCTTCTGAAGCCAGGGCCGGCTGCGTTCTACTGGGCAGTGCTTGGCCGGTGGCACTATCGGGCACCGGGTTGGCGATTTCCTGCCGCGAATTCTGCATCCCACTGCTGTTTTCCGCTAGTTATGGGGCATGTGGTGGGGCCTGCGCGCGAATTGCTGTGGGGAACGTCGCGGCCGGTCGGCCGCGGTGTTTCCGTTCTTTTGTCGTTCCTGACGGTGGCGGGCTGCACGCAGTACCAGCCGGTGAACTGGGGTGGTGCTGTGCCCTGGGAGAACGCCCGCAAGGCGATCTACGCCGACAACGGCGAGACCTCGCGGATGGTGCCGGAGAACGGGCGGCACGTGGTCATGCCGGGCGAGACGGTGAGCGGGCTCGCCGCGCTCTACAGCGTCGGCATGGTGGATCTCGTGGCGCTGAACGGGCTGAGCGCCCCCTATACGATCTATGGGCCAGGTGCTGCGCCTGCCGCGGCCCGGCGAGACGGCGGTCGCGGCCCGCAACCCGGCCCGGGCGCCAGCGGTGCGGGCGGCCGCGGCCCCGACCGGCGGCCCGACCCATACCGTCGTCAAGGGCGACAGCCTGGCGCGGATCGCGGCGGCCAACGGCGTCGGGCTCGGCGACGTGATCGCCCTCAACCCGGGCATCGACCCGGACCGACTGCTGGTCGGCACGCGCGTGCGGCTGCCGGGCGGGCGGGCGACGTCGACCGCCGTGGCGGCGCGGCCGGCGTCGGAGCGGACGGTCGCAGCCGCCGCCGAGGCACTGCCCCAAGTGGTGCCGGTGGCGGTCAGACCGGCGGCACCGGTGGCGGCCGAGCAGGCGGCGCGCCAGCGCGATCTCGCGGCCGTGGCGGCACCGCCGCTCTCCGGCGCGGGCTTCATCTGGCCGCTGGAGAGCGGCACCGTCATCAGCCGCTTCGGCAGCAAGCCGGACGGCCGGCGCAACGACGGCATCAACATCGCGGCCCCGGCCGGCAGCCTCGTGCGCGCCGCCGAGAACGGGCTCGTCGTCTATGCCGGCGAGGATCTCGCCGCGTTCGGGCGCATGCTGCTGGTGCGCCATGCCGACGGCTATCTCTCGGCCTATGCGCACAACGACACGCTGCTCGTGGCGCGCGGCGACATCGTCCAGCGCGGCCAGCCGCTCGCCAAGGTCGGCAGCAGCGGCGAGGTGGTCGAGCCGCAACTGCATTTCGAGCTCAGGCGCGGCAAGGCGCCGGTCGACCCCTTGAAGATGCTGCGCGACGGCTCGGTGCAGATCGCCCAGCGGAGCGACTGAGTGGGGCGGCTCAGCCGCGCCCGAGCCCTGGCCGCCAGGGAGCGGCCGAGAGCGGGTTCTCGGGCCAGGGGTGCTTCGGGTAGCGGCCCCGCAGATCCTTGCGGACCAAGGCATAGGAGCCCCGCCAGAAGCCCGGCAGGTCGTCGGTGACCTGGATCGGCCGGCCGGCGGGGGAGAGCAGCTCGAGGCGGAGCGGGCGGCCGGCGGGAAGGGTCGGGTGGCGGTCGAGGCCGAGCAGCTCCTGCAGGCGGCAGGCGATGGCCGGCCGGTCGCTGCCGTAGTCGATGGCGAGGTCCCGGCCGAGCGGGGTCGTCCAGTGGGGCGGCGCCAGATGGTCGAGCCGGCTGCGTGCCGCCGGGTCGAGGCGGGCGAGGAGCGCTTCTCTCAGGCTCGCCGGGTCGAGCTCGCCCGGGCGGCGGATCCCGGCGAGCCAGGGGGCGAGCCAGAGCTCGAGCCCGGCGAGCAGCGTCGCGTCGTCGACCGGGGGCCAGGCCGCGGGCTCGACCCGTGCCAGCCAGGCGAGCCTTTGCCGCAGGGCCTCGTTCGATCTCGACCAGGGCAGGATGGCCAGGCCATGGCGGCGGATGGCGTCGAGCAGGGCCGGCACGGCCTCGTCATCGCCGACCGGGACCGGGCGGCGGGCGAGGACCAGGGCACCGAGGCGCTCCTGCTCCTCGGCCAGGACGGTGCCGCGCTCGGTGTCGAAGCCGACGGTGCGGCGCGTGGTGAGGCGATGGCCGGCGAGGCGGTCGAGATCGGCCTTCGCGAGGCCGGCGGCGAGGCGGACGCGGGCGTCGCTGCCGGCATCCTCGCTCTCGGCGACGACGAGGAGGTCGAACGGGTCGAGCTCCGGGGCGGCCACGAGGCGGGCGCCGCGGCCGTTGACGAGGCGCAGCTCGGCGGCGCCCTTGCGGCGGCGCTGCGCGATGCGGTCGGGGAAGGCGAGCGCGGCGCAGAGCCCGGCGGTTGCCGGGTCGGGCGGGGCTTCGGCGATGCCCAGCCGCCGGGCGAGCTGGCGGGTGGTGCGGTGGAGGGTCGGCGGGGCTTCCGCCCAGCGGGCCAGGCGTTCGGCGAGGTCGGGGCCGAGCCGGCCGGCCCACGGGTCCCGCTCGCCGAGCAAGGCGGCCAGCGCCAGGGCGGTGCCGGAGGCGTCGCGGCGGGCCGCTTCGAGCAGCATGTGGGCGAGGCGGGGATGGACGGGGAGCGCCGCCATGGCGCGGCCGTGCGGGGTCGGGTCGCCGCTTTCGTCCAGGGCATCCAGGGCCACAAGGAGATCGCGGGCCGCGCGCCACGCACCTTCCGGCGGGGTGGTCGGCATGGCGAGGCCGTTCGCCTCGCGCACGCCCCAGATGGCGAGCTCGAGCGCCAGCGGGGCGAGGTCGGCCTCGGCGATCTCCGGCGGGTCGGCGGGGGCGAGGCCCAGCGTCTCGGCCTCGGGCCAGAGCCGGAAGGCGTGGCCCGGGCCCAGCCGGCCGGCGCGGCCGCTGCGCTGGTCGGCGCTGGCGCGGCTGATGCGGACCGTCTCGAGCCGGCTCATGCCGGTGCGCGGGCTGTAGCGGCTGCGCCGGGCGAAGCCGGCATCGACGACGCTGCCGATGCCTTCGATGGTGAGGCTGGTCTCGGCGATGTTGGTGGCGAGCACGATCCTGCGCCGGCCGGGCGAAGGGCGGAGTGCTGCGTCCTGCTGGGCCTTCGGGAGCGCGCCGTGCAGCTTGTGGATCTCGGCCGGGCTGCCGGCGAGCTCGCCGGCGGTGCGCTCGATCTCACGCACCCCCGGCAGGAAGACGAGGACGTCGCCCGGCTGGCGGTCGAGGGCGATCCGGGCCGCCTCGGCCGGGCCGGTGCCGGGCAGATGGTGCAGGGTGACGGGGTGCTGGCGGCCGGTGGCGCGGATGACGGGGGCACCGTCGAGGAAGCCCGAGACCGCTTCGGCGTCGAGCGTGGCGGACATGACGAGGAGGCGAAGGTCGGGGCGGAGCGAGCCTTTCACCTCGCGGGCGAGGGCGAGGCCGAGATCGGCGTCGAGCGAGCGCTCGTGGAACTCGTCGAAGATCACGAGGCCGACGCCGTCGAGCCCGGGATCGGCCTGCAGGCGGCGGACGAAGAGGCCCTCGGTGACCACCTCGAGGCGGGTGGCGGGGCTGGCCCGGCGCTCGAAGCGCATGGCGTAACCGACTGTTTCTCCGACCTTCTCGCCGAGGAGATCGGCCATGCGCTCCGCCGCCTGGCGGGTGGCGAGGCGGCGCGGCTCGAGCATCAGGATCGCAGCACCGGCGAGCCAGGGCTCGGCCAGCAGCAGGAGGGGGACGAGCGTGGTCTTGCCCGAGCCGGGCGGTGCGGTCAGCACGGCCCGGCCGGCATCCGCCAGGGTGCGGCGCAGCCCCGGGACGGCTTCGGCGACCGGGAGCGTGCGGAGCGCCTCGCGCAGTTGCAGCGTTTCTCTCAAAAGGTCTGAATCACAAGAGGTTACGACAGGTTGTCGAGCTGCGAGGGAAGGCGCGAGCCCGCGCTTTCGATACCGCCCGTCTTGCGCGCCACGCCCGGCTCGGCCAGTTCCTCTTCTGGCCCCGATGCCCAGTCTACACCGGATTGGCGGGCGGGGCAGAGCCCGAAGGAGGGAGCATGGCGAGCAGACCGAAGCTGGTGGCCGCACTGCTCGCCATGCTCCTCGCCGGTGCCGTGCCCGCCGGGGCGGCGCCGCTGGTGATCGCGCATCGCGGGGCCTCGGGCTATCTGCCGGAGCACACCGCCGAGGCCCAAATGCTGGCGGTCGGGCTGGGTGCCGATTTCGTCGAGCTGGATGTCGTGCTCAGCCGGGACGGCGTGCCGGTGGTGCTGCACGACCTGACGCTGGACGCGACGACTGACGTGGCAGCGCGGTTTCCCGAGCGGGCGCGGGCCGACGGGCGGTTCTACGCCATCGACTTCGATCTGGCCGAGCTGGCCACGCTCGAGGTCGGCGAGCGGGTCGACCCGAGGACGGGCGAGGCGGTGTTCCCGGGGCGGTTTCCGCTCGCTCGCGGCTTTCGGCTGCCGACGCTCGATCGGACGATCGACCTCGTGCAGGGGCTGGAGGCGAGCACCGGCCGGTTGATCGGGCTCTATGTCGAGGTGAAGCGACCCCTGTTCCATCGGCAGGAGGGGCAGGACATCAGCCGGGTCGTGCTCGAGGCGCTGGCGGCCGCCGGGTATGGCGGGGCGAGCGACGGGCGGCTCTATCTCCAGGGCTTCGACTGGGCCGAGACGCAGCGGATCCGTGCCGAGCTCGGTTATGCGGGGCCGCTCGTCCAGCTCATCGGCGGCAATGACTGGGCGGATGCGGCGGGCACCGACTACGTAGCGCTGCTGGGTGACGCGGGCCTGGCCCGGCTGGCGGGCACGGTCGATGGCATCGGCGTGCCGATCGGGCTGGTTCTCGACCCTGCAGGCGAATCGACCGGGCTGGCGGAGCGGGCGGCGGCTCTTGGTCTCGCCGTGCATGCCTACACCTTGCGGGCCGACCGGCTGCCCGGCTGGGCGGCCGACATGGCGGAGCTGGTTGGCAGGCTCGAGGCGGTCGGCGTCGACGGGTTCTTCGCCGACCAGCCCGATCTCGCACGGGCGGCGCTGGCCCCGCCCGAACGCTGAGCTCTTGCCGGAACGCCCGGGGGAGAAGGGGTCCCTAGTTCGTTGCCGTGCCCCCCATGGTCTTCGTCTGCTGCTCGATCATCTGCCGCTGCCGCTTGCGCAGCAGCTCGGGGTCTTCTGCAGCCTGGCCGGCTCCCTGTTCCTGCATCGTCCGGTTGCGTTGCTGGTTCTGCTGCAGCGTCTGCTGCTGGATCTTGCGCGGGGTGCCCGACCCGCCACCCTTCTGCGCCAGGGCATCGGCGGCGCCGAGGCCGACGAGAAGGGCCAGTGCTGCTGCCATGAGCTTGTTCATGAGGTCTTTCCCGTTGCTGTGCAGGCCCGCCCGGACGGGGGCGGTTGCCCAATTGATATGCGATTGATGGAATATAACATGGACATGAGGCGCTCGGCGCTGATCCAGATCAATGGAGAACGCGCCACGCCAACCTAGAATGCCGGGCGTTTCGGGCGCGCCCGTTGGCTGCGCTTGCCGACTTTGCATCGAGGGGGATGACGCATGGCCAAGAAATCACTGCAGCCGTTCGGTGGTCTTCTGGGTGGCGGAGGGGCTGACCCGTTCAGCCTGATGCGGCGGGAGATGGATCGCCTGTTCGACAACTACTCGCGGGACTGGCCGGCGCCGGCGCTCGCCAAGGGGCTGATGAGCCCGAAGGTCGACGTGGCCGAGACGGAGAAGGGGCTCGAGATCAGCGCCGAACTGCCCGGGATCGAGCAGAAGGACATCAATCTCGATCTGACCAACGGCATCCTGACCTTGCAGGCCGAGCATCACGCCGAGAAGGAGGAGAAGGACGAGAAGAAGCGCTACCATGTGGTCGAGCGGAGCCGCGGCAGCTTCATGCGCCGGTTCGCCGTGCCCTTCGAGCCCGATGCCGACAAGGTGCAGGCGAGCTTCGAGAATGGCGTGCTGAAGATCAAGGTGCCGCGCTCTGCGGCGGCGGAGAAGCAGGTCAGGAAGATCGCCATCAAGGGCGGCTGACGACTGCTGTCGTGTGACCTGTCGTGGGCGGAACGGGGCGGGGTGCCGGGCACCCCGCCCCTTTCATTCCCGGCTAGAGCAGAAGGGCCAGGATGATGATCAGGGTGAGGGGCATCCCCAGGAGCCAGAGGACAACGTAGAGCATGGCGGCTTCCTTTTGGTTGCGGTCGACGCGTCAGCGGGCGCGGCGCCAGAAGGGGGTGCGGAGGCCGGCATCGCGATGGTTGCCGCCCATGGTGGCCGCCCAGTAGGCGCTGGCGGCGCTGACCAGCATGGTGGCGGCGGCGATGAAGGCAGCGACCACGCCCCAGCGGCGGGTGGTCTCCGCGGCGTCGATAGCGGCCTCGGCCTGCTGCTGCAGGCGCTCCTCGAGCGTGGCGACGCGGGCCTCGACCTGGGCCGGCTCGGTGCCGGTCTGCTCGGCCACGATCTCGACCAGCCGGGCCCGGTCGTCGGCCGTGATCTCGCCCTCGATCAGCGCCTGCCCGACGATGCGCCCGGCCTCGCTGCGGGCCTGGCTGGCATCCGGGCCGGTATGGCCCACGGCCTCGTCGCGAAAGAGCGTGTCGGTCAGGTAGCCGGCATAGGATGCACCGCCCTCGGCAGCACTGCCGGCCGCCTCGACGGCGGCGCCGGCGACATTGGAGGTGGCCTCGGCGGTCGTCTGGACGGCGCCCAGCAGGCCGCTGGCGAGCATCAGCCCGCCGACCAGCGTGCCGGTGCCCCAGACGAGAAGGCCGTGGCTGCCGTCCCGCATGTCCACCTCGTCGGGCTCGGCGTCACCGGCCGGGCGGCGCAGGCGGCCGGCGAGGTAGCCGCCGGCCATGAAGCTCGACACCTGCACCCAGAGGAGCCAGATGGCAGCGGCGACGGCGAGCCAGAGCGGCGAGACGCCCTCGCCCGGCTCGAGCGACGTCAGGCCGAGGCCGAGGGCCGAGCCGAAGGTCAAGAGCACCAGCGACAGGGCGGCAGCGACCACGGCGCCGGCGATCACCGCCCCCCAGTCGACATAGCTGGCGGGCGATTCGGTGGCGGGAAAGACTGGTGTGGGGGCGACTGGCCGGCTCGGCGCCGGCTCGGTGGCGAGCGTCATCGTATCCTCCAGATCCAAAGGGGTGCGGAGCGCTGGTGCTCAGCGCAGGCCGAGGAGCGAGAGGATCGCCAGAACGACGACGACGAGCCCGACGAGATAGATGATTCCGTGCATGATCCGCTCCAGGCGAAGGAAATTGGTCTGGGCGATCAACGGATCGGGCGGTGGCGGGGTTCCCCGTCTCAGTCGGCGGTGAACCGGGCGAGTAGGGTGCCTTCGTCGTCCATGAGGTCGAGCTGGCGGCCGAGCACCCGCCAGCCGCGCGCCGCGCCGAGGGCGGCGGTCATGGCCTGCTCCGTCTCCATCAGGCCGTTGCAGAACATCATCGTGCCGGCGACGGCACCAAAGGCGATCGTGTCGCCGTCGAGCGTGTAGCCGCCCATGACACGGTTGCAGCCGCCGGACCCGGCGAAGCGCCCGGACCCGTCGAAGACGAGGCCGGGCGCTTGGCGCCAGGCAGCCGCCTTGAGGGTTCGTCGCCGAGCCGGGTCAGCCGCCATTCGGTGCCTTCGAGGGTCGCCGCGGTGAAGGGTGGCGGGCAGGTGGCGCCCGGCTCGACGCGGATGAAGGCGAGCGGCTCGAGCTGCGGCACGGGTGCCGGCCCCTCCATCGGTGGCAGGAGGGCGATGCGGCCCTCGACCATGGCGAGGAGCGGGGCGCCGGGCTCGGTGCGGGCTTCGAGATAGGCGCGCTCGAGGGCGGCGTTGTCGGCCACCGTGGCGACCGGCAGGCGGCGGCCGGTCAGGCATTCGGTGAAGCTGCCGGCATCGGCGAGGTAGCTGTACATGCCGCTCATGGTGAGGCTCGGCTCGAGCGGCGGGGCGTCGCTGCGGGCGAGGTCATAAGGCAGGTCGGAGGCGATCGGGCGGCCATCCTGATCCATCAGCCGGAGCGTGCTCGCGCCCTCTATCGCGAGGATCACCGGCGCTTCCCGCCCACCCTGGAGGATGAGGCTCTTCCGGTCGCTGCCGATGGCCCAGCGGCCGATATCGTCCTGCACGTTCGCCGGCCCGCGATCCTGCCAGGTCTGGCGGAGCTGGAAGCTGCCATCGGCGAGGAGGTCGATCTGCCAGTCGATGCCGGGGCAGTCGGCGCAGGGCAGGGTGCCGGTGAAGGTCGCGGGCAGTGGGTCGAGCGGGCCGGCCGGCGCCGGGGTGGTCGCCGCATCGCCGGCCACGCGCTGCAGGCGGAGCGTCACCTCGCTGCCGCTGCCCCGGGTCAGCACCGGGTGGGCCTCGGTCGTGGTGAACCAGAGCTCGTCGCCAACGGTGATCCGGCCCCGGACGTGGTAGCTCATGCGCTCGTCGATCGCCGCATCGTCATAGGCGATGGCGAACGGGATCGGCACCTGGCCGGCCGGCTCGACCCGCGCCCGCCCGAGCACGATGGCCGGCGCGTCGGCGCGGGAGACGTCCTCGAGCGTGGCCTCGAAGACGGCCTGGGGCGGCAGTGCCAGGCGCTCGCGGTAGGCGGCCGTGCCGGTGATCGTGCCGGCGGCGGCGGGGCTGGCCGCGATGGCGGCGAGAACGGCGAGCTTCGACATGATTCGCATGAGACGTCTCCCCTTTCCTTGTTCGATCAGGCGGCGAGCCGGCGGCGCAGCTGGCTGAGGCTGGACGGGCGGCCGAGCAGGAAGCCCTGCAGCTCGTCGCAGCCCAGCCGCTCGAGGATGCCGGCCTGCTGCTCCGTCTCCACGCCTTCGGCGATGACGGTCTTGCCCAGAGTATCGGCGAGCGAGACCGTGCTGGCGACGATGGCGGCGTCGTGCCGGCTCGTGGCGATGCCGGAGACGAAGCTGCGGTCGATCTTGATGACGTCGATCGGCAGCCAGCGGAGATAGGCGAGGGAGGCGTAGCCGGTGCCGAAATCGTCGATGGCGATGCGCACGCCGAGCTCCTTGATCTGGCCGAGCTGCTCCTCGACCGCCGCCGTCTCGCGGTCGAGATAGGCGCTCTCGGTGATCTCGATCTCGAGCAGGTCGGGGGCAAGGCCGGCATTCTCGAGATGCGCTGCGATGCGGCTGGCGAGGCCGGGCTGGCGGAACTCGATCGGCGAGAGGTTGACCGCGACCCGGACCGGGTGGCCGAAGGTCTGCCAGCTGGTGGCCGCCCGGCAGGCATTGGCCAGGACCCAGTGATCGATCTCGCGGATCAGGCCGGAGGACTCGGCCGCCGGGATGAAGGCGCCGGGTGCGAGGAGGCCCCGGACGGGGTGTCAGCCAGCGGACCAGGGCCTCGGCGCCGGTGATGCGGTTGCGGCTGAGCGAGGTCTGCGGCTGGTAGAGCACCCGCAGCTCGCCGCGCTCGACGGCCCCGGCCAGCTCGCTCGATCTGCCGACGGCCGCGGGCCAGCTCCAGCATCTCGGCCGAGAGCAGCCGGTGCTGGCCGCGGCCCTTCTGCTTGGCCTCGTAGAGGGCGAGGTCGGCCCCGGTGAGCAGGGTGGCGGCGTCCCGGCCGTGGTCCGGGAAGAGGGCGACGCCGATGCTCGCCGTGGCCGTGACCTCGGCGCCGTCGATCTGGAAGGGCCGGCGGAGCTGGGCTGCCAGCTTGGCGGCGAGCGCCTCGGCATCGGCCGGTGCCTGGATGTCCGGGAAGATCGCGGCGAACTCGTCGCCGCCCATGCGGGCTATGGTGTCGCTCGCCCGGCAGGCGCCGGCAAGGCGGCCCGCCAGCGCGCAGCAGCAGGTCGGCGGTGACGTGGCCGAGCGTGTCGTTGATCGTCTTGAAGCGGTCGATGTCGAGGAGGGCGACGGCGACCAGCGAGCGGCCACGCTCGGCCCGGCGGAGTGCCGTCTCCAGCCGGTCGGCGAAGACCAGCCGGTTCGGCAGGTTGGTCAGGGGATCGTGGTGCAGGAGGTGGCGGACCTGCGCCTCGCTGCGCCGCCGCTTCCGGATTTCCTCGGCCATGAGCGCGTTCGCCTCGGCGAGCTGCCGCGTGCGCTCGATCACCCGCGCCTCCTGCTGCTGGCCCGCTTCGAGCAGTGAATCGACCAGCGCCTGGTTGCGCAGGAAGAGCCCGGCATTCGCGGTCTGGGTGCGCCAGACGTGATGGCCGAGATAGGTGATGCCGATGAAGTAGAGCACGGTCAGCAGCGACATGACCTCGGAATGCGGCCGGGGATCGAGGCCGAGCCTGACGGCGAACGGCAGGAGGGCGGCGAGGAGGAAGGCGCCGAAGGCCGGCGGATGGGCCGGGAGGGCGGTGATGGAGCCGGCGGCCATGCCGGCCAGCACGAAGGCCACGACGGCATCGAGGATCACCACGTCGAGCGTGCCGAAGAGCCAGCCCATGGCACCCCAGCCGATCCCGGTGATGAGCGAGATGAGCGTCAGCCTGAGGGCGAGCCGGTCGCCGTCGCCGCACGCCACCAGGCGCAGCGCCTGGGCCAGGAGGAGAAAGGCGAGCCAGGCGACGACGGGCCCGTGCGGGGCGTAGAGCACCGCGAAGCCGGCGAAGACCAGGGCGACGGTGGCGTTGATGAGGGCGAGCGAGCTCTGCTGGCCCTGCAGCTGGCTGAGCAGCACCTCCCTGGGCGTGGGCGGTGTCGGGTGAGCGGCTGCGGCGACGGCGCTGCGATCCAAGGTGTCATCCCTCGTGCGGCAACCGGCGGGCAGCCGGGGACTCCTGCTCGATGCGGTCGAGGGTAGAGAGTTCCGCAGCGACACTCAATCGCGACGCAAGCCATTGGCCGACCGGCGGATTGGGCGCGGCGGCGTGCCGTTGGCGCCACGGCGCGCATTGCGCAGCTCCCATCGATTGCCTATCAACGCGGGCGCATGGTGAAGGGAGGCGGCAGCCAGTCATGAGGATCGGAATCCCCAGGGAGCAGCAGCCGGGCGAGCAGCGTGTCGCGGCCTCGCCCGAGACGGTGAAGAAGCTCGCCGGCGCTGGTGTCGAGGTGGTGGTCGAGGCGGGTGCCGGGCGGGGTGCGGCGATCGCCGACGAGGCTTTTGGCAAAGCCGGTGCCACCGTCGCCGACGCCGATGCCGCCTGGGCGGCCGACCTGGTGCTCAAGGTGCAGCGGCCGACCGCGGCCGAGCTGGAGCGGCTGCGGTCGGGGCAGATCCTCGTCGGCGCCCTCGACCCCTATCAGAGCCGCGAGCAGGTCGAGGCCTATGCCGCCAAGGGGGTCACCGCCTTCGCGCTGGAGCTGCTGCCGCGCACGACCCGCGCGCAGGCCATGGACATCCTGTCGAGCCAGGCCAACCTCGCCGGCTACAAGATCGTGGTCGACGCCATTTCCGCCTATGCGCGCTGCCTGCCGATGATGATGACTGCCGCCGGCACGGTCACACCGGCCAAGTTCTTCGTCGTCGGCGCCGGGGTCGCCGGGCTCCAGGCGATCGCCACGGCGAGGCGGATGGGGGCCGTGGTGACCGCCACCGATGTCCGCCCGGCGGCGAAGCAGGAAATCGAGAGCCTGGGGGCCAAGTTCGTGGGCTTCATCCCCGAGGACGGTGCGACCTCGGGCGGCTATGCCCGGCCGCTCACGCCGGAGGAGCAGCAGAAGCAGGCCGAGATGGTGGCGGAGCATCTCAAGAGCCAGGACATCGTCGTGACCACGGCGCAGATTCCCGGGCGCAAGGCGCCCCGGATCATCACCGCCGCCATGGTGGGCTCGATGAAGGCGGGCTCGGTGGTCATGGATCTCGCCGCCGAGACGGGCGGCAATGTCGAGGGCAGCGTCGCCGGCGAGACGGTGACGACCGAGAACGGCGTGATGCTGATCGGGGCCCTGAACCTGCCGTCCCGGCTGGCCCCGGCGTCCTCCGTCCTCTACGCCAAGAACCTGATGAACTTCGTCATGCTGTTGATCGACAAGGAGGCGAAGGCGTTCGCGGTCAACGAGGAGGACGACCTGGTCAAGGGTGCGCTGATCACCAAGGGCGGGTCGATCGTGCACCCCAACCTGCAGAACGCCTGAGCGGGAGAGCGCGCCATGGAAGCCATCGATCCCGGGGTCTTCAACCTCATCATCTTCGTGCTCGCGATCTTCGTGGGCTACTACGTCGTCTGGTCGGTCACCCCGGCGCTGCACACGCCGCTCATGTCGGTGACCAACGCGATCAGCTCGGTGATCATCGTCGGCGCCCTGATCGCGGCCGGTGCCGCCTCCGGCTTCGCCACGGTGCTGGGCTTCATCGCCGTGATCCTGGCCGCCGTGAACATCTTCGGCGGCTTCGCGGTGACCCAGCGCATGCTCGCCATGTTCAAGAAGCGCGGCTGAGGCGGCAGGAGACACGGGCATGAGCATGAACCTCGCCGCCATCGGCTACCTGGTCGCCGCCGTCTGCTTCATCCTGGCGCTGCGCGGCCTCTCGCATCCGGCGACCTCCCAGGCCGGCCTGCGCTACGGCATGGGCGGCATGGCGCTCGCCATCGTCGTCTCGCTCATGGTGCTGCCGGACCCGTCCTTTTTGGCCTACCTCCTGATCATCGTCGGGCTCGCCGCAGGTGGCACGGTCGGCTACGTCATCGCCAAGAAGATCGAGATGACGGCGATGCCGCAGCTCATCGCCGGCTTCCACTCGCTGGTCGGCCTCGCGGCCGTACTGGTGGCGGCAGCAGCCTTCCTCAACCCGGTCGATTTCGGTCTGGTCAAGGCGGACGGCTCGATCAAGCTCCTGTCGCTCTTCGAGATGGGGCTCGGCACCATCATCGGTGCCATCACCTTCACGGGCTCGATCATCGCCTTCGGCAAGCTGCAGGCGAAGCTGCCGCCGGCGATCGAGAGCCGGCTCGGGGCGCTGAAGGGGCCGGTCACCAAGGCGATGAGCAGCAAGCCGATCATGCTGCCGCACCGTCATGTGCTGAACGTGGCGATCGCCGTCGTCACCCTCCTGCTGCTCGCGGCCTTCGTCAGCGGCGAGAGCGGCTTCGCCTTCTTCCTGATGACGCTGCTCGCTTTCGCCCTCGGCGTGCTGCTGATCATCCCGATCGGCGGCGCCGACATGCCGGTCGTCATCTCGATGCTCAACTCGTACTCGGGCTGGGCCGCGGCCGGCATCGGCTTCACCCTGCAGAACCCGATGCTGATCATCACCGGTGCGCTCGTCGGCAGCTCGGGTGCGATCCTCTCCTACATCATGTGCAAGGCGATGAACCGCTCGTTCATCTCGGTCATCCTCGGCGGGTTCGGCGAGACCGGGGCGGTGGCGGCGGATGATGGCGACAAGACGGTCAAGGCGGGCTCGGCCGAGGACGCCTCCTTCATCATGGAGAACGCGCAGTCGGTGATCATCGTGCCGGGCTACGGCATGGCGGTGGCCCAGGCGCAGCACGCGGTGCGCGAGCTCTACGACGTGCTGACCAACAAGGGGGTCGAGGTGCGCTTTGCCATCCACCCGGTGGCCGGGCGGATGCCGGGCCACATGAACGTGCTGCTCGCCGAGGCCAACATCCCCTACGACGTCGTCTTCGAGATGGAGGACATCAACAGCGACTTCCAGCAGGCGGACGTGGCCTATGTGATCGGCGCCAACGACATCACCAACCCGGCCGCCAAGAACGACCCGCAGAGCCCGATCTTCGGCATGCCGGTGCTGGACGTCGACAAGGCCAAGGCCGTCTTCTTCGTCAAGCGGTCGATGGCGGCGGGCTATGCCGGCATCGAGAACACGCTCTTCTACACGCCCAACACGATGATGCTGTTCGGCGACGCCAAGAAGATGACGGAGGAGATCGTCAAGGCGATCGAGTAGGTCGCCGGGCGAGAGCCGGACCGTGCGTCGGGCCGTCTGGCTGCTCGTGACCCTGGCCATGCCGCTCGCCCCGGCGCCGGCTTTGGCCATCGCCAACCCGGCCGCGGTCTTCTGCGTGGAGTCGGGTGGCCGTTACGCGATGCGCCAGGAAGCGGCCGGCACGCGCGGGGTGTGCATCCTGCCGGATGGCGAGGAAGTCGACGCCTGGGAGCATTTCCGCCGGCAGCATGGCGAGCCGGATGAGCGAGCCTCGGGGCGGCGAAGCGAAGATCCGGACCATCGAGACGCTCGCGCTCAAGGTGCCGATCGGGGCGAAGACTTTCTACTCGTCGCAGGCCATCTTCCCCGAGCGCAACTCGCTGCTCGTGAAGATCACCACCGAGGGCGGGCTCGTCGGCTGGGGCGAGGGCGGCCAATACGGACCGGGGGAGCCCGTGGCCTCGGCCATCGTCGACGTTCTGGGGCCGCGGCTGATCGGCCGGCGGGCGGACCAGCCCGTGCGCATCTGGGAGGACAATTACAGCTTCAGCCGCGATTTCGGCCGCACCGGCACGTATATCGAGGCGATGAGTGCGATCGACATAGCACTCTGGGACATCTGGGGGCAGTCGCTCGACCGGCCGGTGCACCATCTGCTCGGCGGCGCTTTCCGTGACAAGGCCATGGCCTACGGCACGGGCTGCTACTACCCGGAGTTCTTCCGCGACACGCCCCGGATGATGGAGGCGCTGGCGGCCGAGGTCGCGGGCTACGAGGCGGCCGGCGTCACCGCCGTCAAGATCAAGCTCGGCCTGCTTTCCGTCGCCGAGGACAAGGCCCGCATCGAGCTCATCCGGGGCACGGTCGGTCCCGCTGTGCGGCTGATGGCGGACGCCAACCATGCCTACAACGCCGCGACGGCGCTCAGGATCGGGCGGGTCATGGACGAACACGACTTTCTCTGGTTCGAGGAGCCGGTGCCGCCCGAGGACCATGACGGCTATCGCCTGCTGCGCCAGAAGCTGGACACGCCCATCGCCGGCGGCGAATGCGAGTTCGCCCGGTTCGGCTTTCGCGACTTCATCGGCAAGGGCTGCGTCGACATCGTCCAGCCCGACATCTGCGCCGCCGGCGGCTTCAGCGAGTTCGCCAAGATCCTGGCGACGGCCGGCCAGCACGGCGTCCTGACCGTCCCGCATGTCTGGGGCTCCGGCGTCGCCGTGGCCGCAGCATTGCAGGCCATCGCCACCATCCCGCCCATGCCGCACACGGCGGCCCCCGTCACCCTGCAGAACGAGCCGATGGTCGAGTACGACCGCACCCTGAACCCGCTGCGCGACGGCATCCTGCACGAGAATTTCAAGCTCGAGGACGGAGCCGTGGCGATCCCGCAGGGGCCGGGGCTCGGCATCTCGGTCGACGAGGGGGCGTTGGCGGGGTACGTGGCGCAGCGGCGGAAGGTGGCGGGTTAGGGGTTCTTCGTATCGCTTGCCGACGAGGATGCCAGTAAGCTTCTGTACGCTTGACGTACATCGTCATAACGGCGTAATAGATCAGCATGATTCTCGGTTACCGGGACAGCAACACTAGGGCCCTTGCTGCGGGGCAGTTCGTCAAGGCGTTCCAGAGTTTCGAGAATCAGGCCGCGAAGCGATTGTCGATTCTCAATGCCGCGCCGTCGCTGGAGACTCTGCGTGTCCTGCCGAGCAACCGACTGGAAGCGCTGTCCGGCAGTCGATGGGCAGTACTCGATCCGGATCAACCGGCAATGGCGCATCTGCTTCGAGTGGCCTGATGGGCAGGTGGGGCCGAGCAATGTCGAGATCGTGGATTACCACTGATGAAGCGAGATGAGACGATGCTGATGCGAAGCCGTGCACCCCGGTGAGGTTCTCAAGGACGAGTTGATCGAGCTCGAAATTTCGCCGACCGAGCTCGCCCGGCAGATCGAGGTGCCGGCCAATCGGGTGAGCCAGATCATCGCCGGCAAGCGCTCGATCACGGGCGATACGGCCTTGCGTCTCGGCCATTGGTTCGGCATCGAGCCCCAGTTCTGGCTGAATCTTCAGGCACAGTTCGATGTCGCGGTGGCCGAAAGGAGGACGGGTGCGGACATTCGGCGCCTGCCGACCCTTTCGACGGCCGGGTAACGGGGCTCAATGCCCGCCGACGTCTTGCTGCCGCCTGTTGCACCGCGCGTCGTGCGGCTGCCGGGCAACCCGATCATCCGGCCGCACATGGACGGGCGGATGGGCGACAATATCAACGGGCCGTCGCTGATCCGCGTGCCGGACTGGGTGGGGGCGCTCGGGCGGTATTATTGTATTTCGGGCATCATGACGGGCCTATATCCGCCTCGCCTTCGCCGATGATCTCGCCGGGCCGTGGCGCATGCACGAGCCGGGCGTGCTGCCGCTGGCGGAATCCGGCTTTGCCGGGCACCTGGCCTCGCCGGATGTGCATGTGGACGAGGCGGAGCGGCGGTTTCGCCTCTTCTTCCATGGCTCGGACACCGCCACGGGCGGCGGCGGCGAGCAGACGACTCGAGTGGCGTTGTCGACCGACGGGCTGCGGTTCGCGGCCCGCCCCGAGACGCTGGGGGTGCCCTACTGGCGGGTGTTCCGGCATGGCGGCTGGCATTACGGGCTGGGCATGCCGGGCCGGCTCTACCGGTCGAAAGACG
Organism: Geminicoccaceae bacterium; assembly: GCA_041397945.1. Classification (GTDB taxonomy): domain Bacteria; phylum Pseudomonadota; class Alphaproteobacteria; order Geminicoccales; family Geminicoccaceae; genus SLRI01. The sequence continues at coordinate 16,949 of JAWKVR010000002.1, read as the reverse complement.
GGGTCTCCGGGTTCGAGGCGGGGCCTGTGGTCTTTCCGCCCGGCATGCGCCATTCGGCGGTGACGGTCGAGGGCGACACGGCGCTCGTCTACTACACCCGGATCGGCGACCGCCCCGAGCGCATCCTGCTCGCCACCATGGACCTCCGCCCGCCCTGGACGGACTGGCGGCCGAGCGAGCCGGTCACGGTGCTGGCGCCGGAGGAGGCATGGAGGGGGCCGGGCTGCCGCTCGAGCCGTCGCGCGAGGGCATCATCAGAAGCCCGGCCCGGCAGTTGCGCGACCCGGCGATCTTTCGCGAGGGCGGCCGCATTTGGCTGCTCTACAGCGTGGCGGGTGAGTCCGGCATCGCGATCGGCGAGATTCGCGGGCCTGCGGACAGCTGATCCACCCCGGATTTCTGATCCGGCAATCGACCGAAACCGGAGGATCTGCTAAGATTCCGGGTCGAAGAAGGCCCTCGCCCGGGACGGCGAGCGGCCCGACAAAAAAGGGGAACGGCTCGAGCCTTCGGGCTCATCGCGGGGGACGACTCATGGCCAGGCAATCGACAGACGAATTGCGGTCGGATGAGCAGGACCGTGCGCTGCTGCGAAGCATTCAGGGGATCTATGCCGCCAATCGCCAATCGGACGATGGCGAGCGCTGTTGCGTGGCTCCGGCACCAGAGCTGCAGGAGAAGATCAGGAAGGCGCTGAAGAAAATGCGCCAGGCGGCGCCCGACGGGATGGCGCACATGGCGGCGCTGCGCGAGCTGCCGCGGGTCGGCTTCAATGACGGGCTGATCGTGCCCGGCGATCTCCTGCCGGTCGGCACGCCGCCGGCCGTGGCCCGCAACGTGGCCCTGGAGCGGGCACCCTTGCGCGGCACGGTCAACGTGGTCGTCGTGCTGGCGGAATTCTCGGACAAGCGGTTCGGCGCGGGCGCCACCGTGCAGCATTTCGAGGAGCTGTTCTTCTCCACCGGGCAGGTGGCGACCGGCAGCGTTCGGGAATACTACACGGAAGCGACCAATGGGCTGGTGACGATCGCCGGCCAGGTCGTCGGCCCCTATACCCTGCCGGACACGCTCGCCAACTACGCCAATGGCGCCTCGGGGACGGGGAGCACCAACCCGAATGCCCGGGACATGGCCCGCGACGCGGCGCAGGCGGCGAACCCGGATGTGAACTTCAGCGTCTACGACAATGACGGCGACGGCTTCGTCGACGCCTATGTCGTGGTCCACGCCGGCATGGGTGCGGAGCAGACCGGCAGCGGCGGCGATATCTGGTCGCACAAATGGGTCATGCGATCGGCGTTCAACGCGGACGGCACCCGGCTCTACGCCTACCTGACCATTCCCGAGAATGCCCGGATCGGCGTCTGCGCCCACGAGCTCGGTCATCTGCTGTTCGGCTTCCCCGATCTCTACGACACCGATTCCTCGTCCGAAGGGGTCGGCAACTGGTGCCTGATGGGCGGTGGCTCCTGGAATGGCGGCGGGCGGACCCCGGCGCACCCTTCGGCCTGGTGCAAGGCCAACCAGGGCTGGGCCACGGTCACCAACATCACCTCGAACGGCGTGCGCTCGATCCAGGACGTCAAGACCGGCTACGAGGTCTTCCGGCTGTGGAAGGACGGTGCCGCCAGCCAGGAATACTTCCTGGTCGAGAACCGGCAGAAGAGCGGGTTCGACAGCCAGCTGCCCGGGCAGGGCCTGTGCATCTGGCATATCGACGAGGCGATCTCGAGCAATTCCAACGAGGCGCACCCGAAGGTCGCCCTCGAGCAGGCCGACGGCTCGGACGATCTGGGCAGTGCGGCCAATCGTGGCGACGCGGGCGACCCATGGCCGGGATCGTCCGCCCGGACCACGTTCGACAACGGCTCGACGCCCAACTCCCGCTCCTATGCCGGCAACGACACCTGTGTCGCCGTCGCCTCGATCTCCGCCAGCGGCTCGACGATGACCGCCGATCTGCGGGTCAGTTGCGGCAAGTCGATCGTCAAGGATGTCAGCGACAAGCAGAGCGACAAGCTGCGCGAGAAGCGGCTCGACAAGCGCCCGGACAAGTTCTGGGACAAGACGGCCCTTGACGACAAGCGGCCGGAGAAGCCCGAGATCGACAAGCGCGCCGGCTACGACAAGGGCTGGGACTTCGATTTCCGCGACCGTTTCGGTCGCGCACCGGAGGGCGGTGGCGACCTGGAGCGACGGGTCGAAGCGCTCGAATCGGCGCTGAGCGGGCTGGCACCCTTCATCGACAGCTCGCTGCGGCCCGACCTCGGGGGTAGCGGCCTGAGTGCGGAGGAGGATCTGGCACGGCTGCGCGACGAGATGGAACGGCAGACGCAGAGCGACAAGCGACTGCTGGACTCGCCGCCGCGGCGGCGCTGAGGCCGGGGCGGCGAGCGGCCGACGCGGGCAGGGCGGTGCCGCTTGCCGTCGTGCTCGCGGACCCGGGCGACCGGGGGGCGCTGCTGATTGCCAGGGCCTTGCAGCGGCGCGGCGTGCCCTTGGCCTTGGTTCCGGTCGACCAGCTCCTCCTGGCGCCGGTCTGGTCGCATGACCCGGGCGGCGCCAGCCGGATCGTCCTGGGCAATGGCATCGAGCTGACCGACCGGACGGTCGGCGTCGTCCTCTGCCGGCTCTGCGGCATCGACCCGCCACAATTCCGCCGCGCCGCGGCGCGGGACCGGGCCTATGCGCAGGAGGAATTCCACGCCCTGATCCTGAGCTGGCTGGCCGGCCTCGGCGAGCGTGCGCAACCGGCCGCACCCCGCCTCGCTCGCCGGCATGCAGTGCAGCCGGCTCGAGGATCTGCTGCGCTCGGCGCAGCGTACCGGCTCGCCGCACGGCTTCGCCGCCGCGAGCCACGCCCGCCAGCTGCCGGCGGGCGGGGGAATAGTCGGCGACTACCGGCCCTGGGGCGATGGTGTGCTCGACGGGGCCGCGGACACCGGTGCCGTGCTCGCGGGCGGCCCGGCATTGCGGCTGCCGGCGCCGGCCGAGCGGCGGCGCTGGCGCCCGACCGTGATCGGCGATCACCTCTTCGGTGCGGACCCGCCGGCCGAGGCCCGCGCCCTTGCGCTTGTGGTGGCACGCGAGCGCGGCCTGACCTTCACGAGCGTCGAGCTCTTCGCGCTCGATGGCGGCGGCTTCGGGCACGGTCTGGTCGATCCCATGCCGGCGCTCGACGCTGCCGAAGAGGTCGAGGCCGCCGCCGACCTGCTGGCGCGGGCCCTCGCGGGCCAGGCCGCATGATCGTGCTCTGCGGCATTCCGAGCGAGCCGCCGCTGCGCATGGTGGCCGACGCGGCGGCGCGGCTGGGCATCGAGGCCCATCACCTCAACCAGCGCGATGCGGCGAGCACGGCGCTCGCGATCGATGCGACCGGCGACAGGCCCGCATTCCGCCACCACGGGCCGGACGGGTCGCGGGACCTGACGGCGGCGAGCGGGTTCTATGTTCGGCTGGTCGACTGGCAAATGCTGCCCGAGCATCGCCGGACGGGCGGGATGGCACAGCGCGACCGGCAGCGGATCGAGGCTTGGCACGGCCTGCTCGGCGACTGGCTGGAGACGACGCGGTCGCTGGTGATGAACCGGACCAAGCCGTCCAACAGCAACATGTCGAAGCCCTACCAGGCGCAGCTCATCGCCGCGGCCGGCTTCCGCGTCCCGGCAACGATCGTCACCAATGACGTCCAGACGGTGCACGCCTTTCGCGAGCGGCATCGCCGGGTCGTCTTCAAGTCGATCAGCGCGCAGCGGTCGATCGTCACCGAGCTCACGACGGACCGGCTGCATGGTCTCGGGCGCATCCGGATGCTGCCGACACAGTTCCAGGAGCTGATCGAGGGCGACGATGTGCGCGTGCATGTGGTCGGCAGCGAGCTCTTCGCCACGCGGATCCGCAGCGAGGCCATCGACTACCGCTACGCCGGCGATACCGGGGGCAGGGCCCACTACGAGCCGACGGCGCTGCCGGAAGCGGTCGCCGGGCGATGTTTCGCCCTCGCGAGCCGGCTCGACCTGCCGCTCTGCGGCATCGACCTCAAGCTGACGCCTGCGGGCGAGCATGTGTGCTTCGAGGTCAACCCGGCGCCGGCCTTCAGCAGCTTCGAGGAGCGCTCCGGCCAGCCGATCGCCCTGGCGATCGCGCGGGCGCTGGCCGGCGCCTGATGCGCCGCCCCTGCTTGGCAAGTGCTCGCCAGCGTCCCACCTTCCAGGGTGTGGCGAGAAAGGGGGCCTTCCAGATGGTCTCGATCATCGAGAATTGGGCCGTGATCGTCGGCACCGTGGTGGGGATCGCGCATCCGGGCGTGGATCCGGGCACGGCGGTCCTCGAGGTGCGGGTCGACAATGTCCGGCCCTTCGAGAGCTTTCCGATGCTGGTCACGCAAAAGCCCGGCGAGCGGATCAGTATCGATGTCAGGAACACCGAAGTGGGCGACGAGCTGCTGAACGCGCCGATCGAGATTCGCGTACGGCGCGGTCGCGATCCCGATACGGTGTTCGCGGCGCCGGACTGGACTCCGTCGCCGGCGCGGTAGCGTGGCTGGAATTGCGTCGAGGAGAGTGCCTGTGCCCCGTTCCTGGATCTTCGGCCTCGCCGGCCTGGTGCTCGCCGGCTGCACCTCGGTCGGCCAGGTGGGCATGATGACCCGGCCCGGCGCGGATGTCGGGGCGATCGTCAGGGAGGCGCGGCCCTACAAGGAGCTGGGGGCGGTCGAGGGTGAGGCCTGCCGCAACTTCCTGCTCGGCATCATTCCCTGGGGCGATTCGAGCGCTTCGACGGCCATGGCGAACGCGCTCGACAAGGTCGGCGGCGACGCGCTGATCAACGTCTCCGTGGAGACCTCGCTCTACGGCTTCGTCCCGATCTACAACGTCTTCGCGAACACCTGCACGACGGTGCGCGGCATCGCGATCCAGTTCGACGATGGCGCGCAGCAGGCGACGCCGGACGGCGTCACGTCCGCTCCGGCACGCTCCTAAGCAGCTGCGACGGGAAACCTGAGAAATCACAGCGCGGGCGGGTGTTTCCTCGTCGGCGAACCTGCCTATATCACCGTCAAAGAGATGCATTCCGTGGAATGGACCCATGCCGTTCCAGAGCCCACCTTCTGCCGGGCGAGGGCCGGGTAGTGCCTGGCAGCTTACCCCCATCCGGCACATCGAGGACCTGAGCGATGCCGTTCTCGGGGCGGGCCTCGAGGCGGTCCAGATGTCGCGGCTACCTGTCACCGGCAGTCTCGTCTTCGCGTTGCACGATGGTGTCGTCTGCAGCAGCGGCCACATCGGTGGCCGGGTGGCTTTCACCGGCCCGTTGTCGGCAGACATGATCACCTTCGGGCTGGGCCTGACGGTGCCGCCGGGAACACGGCACTGGCTGGGCGAGGTGGCAACCGGCGACTTCGGGGTCTTCCTGCCCGGCGACGATCATGACGCCCTCTACATGCCGGGCGCGCTCTATGCGACGGTGACCCTCACCGCCGGGCGGCTGGAGGCGGCGGCCGAGCGGTTCGGCTTCGTGCTCGACACGCGCATGCTCGGCGGCACCGGCTTCCACGCGAGGCGCGTCCCGGAAGGTGGGCTGGTCGGGCTCAGGGCGGGCTTCGCACGGGTCCATGCCGGCCGACCGGCCCGCTGGGCGCGCGCGGAGGTGCTGGGCGGTGGCCTGCTCGATGCCGCGATAACCCATTTCGGCCGTCTGCCCCGACCGGTGATCGGCCGGCTCGACCCGCGCGGCCATGCCCGCATCGTCGCCAGGGCGCGCGCCTACGTGCAGGAGAATCTCGACGCGCCGCTGTCCGTCGACGCGATGGCCGCGGCGGCATTCACCTCGCGTCGCACCCTGCACCGCGCCTTTGTCGCCATGCTCGACGAGACGCCGCAGTCCTATGTCCGCAAGCTCAGGCTCCATCGCATCCGGCGGGACCTGGCCTCCGGCGCCGAAATCGCCTGCACCGTCGCCATTGCCGCCAACCGCTGGGGCATTGGCGAGCTGGGCCGCCTCTCCGGCTGGTATCGCGAGTTGTTCGGCGAGCTGCCGTCGCGGACGCTCGCGCAAAGCCGGCGGCGGTTCGACATCGCCGCCTGAACGCCCGATGTTTGGCACGATCCGCATGTTGGATCGTCGCCCGGAACTAGTTTGGTGAAAATAACTCAAGCGTGTGTGCGGCAGTGCCGGATTTCGCGGGTTGCTCACGACATAGCGCGGACGGGGAGGAAGGCTCTTATGGCAAACCGTCATCTTCGCAGGACAGCCACTATCGTCGGTATCCTCGGCGCCTTGCGCATACGCTGGGCGCGATCGCGCAGGACACGTCGATACCGCCGTTGATGGCGCAGATCGACGGCAGCAACTGGCTGCCGCAGGAGGGCGGAGGAGTTGCGCGACGAGCTCTTCTACCAGCGCGCCATCCACGCCTACATGACCATGCAGCCGGCCCTGAACGTCATCGGCATGCGCGACGGCTCGGAGGCGGCGTTCGAGCCGGCTACAATGTCCTGCCGATCTGGAAGGATCGGATGGACGCAAAGACCTAGGTGCCGACGCCCAATGCCGACGTCATCTACTCGATGAGCTATCTCGACCTGAAGGAGACCGGGCCGCTGGTGGTTGCCGCACCAGCCAACGTCATCGGCATGTTCACCGACTTTTTCCAGCGGACGATCACCGACGTCAGCGCCATCGGCCCGACCGGGCGCGTGGCGGGCTCTATCTGCTGTTGCCGCCGGGCTATGACGGCATGTGCCCGCCGGCTACTTCGCCTTCGAGTCCAGCACCTACAATGTCTTCCTCTTCTTCCGTACGGTGATGGCGCAGGGCGGGACGGGCCGGACCCGGCGCCGGCTGTGGCCAACGCCGAGTTGACGCGGATCTATCCGCTCTGGGCGCAGGAGAAGGACGTGGCGCCCATGGCATTCCCGAATGCCTCAAGCCAGCGCGTCGACATGATGTACCCCGTGGACAACACCTACTGGACGAAGCTCAAGGAGTTCGTGGACTACGAGCCGGTCGGGGCGATCGACCCGGAGCTGCGGGGCGTGCTGGGTCGATCGGCATCATCAAGGGGAGCCCTTTGCGCCGACCGAGAAGCGCAGGAGCTGCTCCTGAAGGCCGTCGAGACGGCGCCCCGGATGATCCTAGCCAGCCGTCAGCTCGGCCGCCCGATGGTCGCAATCTCTATTACGACGATCGGCAGTGGGAGCGTGCCTGGGCCGCCGGCACCGAATGGATGCAGGAGACCTATTCGACATCGACGCCCGCGCGGCGTTCTTCCAGTATGCCTACTCGTCGCACCGGCAATGGTGATGCGCACGATCGGCGCCGGCTCGAAATATCCCTTCACGGTCGCGACGCCGACGGGAGTTCCTCGACGGCGGCCAGAGTACCGGCTGCATGTGCCCGCCAACCCGCCGGCGGCCTCTTCTGGGCGATCACCGCCTACAATCCGACGGATGGAACATTCGTCGAGACCGAGCAGATGCTGCCGTCGATCAACGGCTACAACAAGATCGAGACCAACGAGGACGGCTCGTTCGACATCTGGTTCGGCCCGGCGCTGCCGGCTGATGCGCCCGATCGAACTTCATCCAGACGAATGCCGCAGGTCCTTCCTGGTGGCGCTCAGGCTCTACGGGCCGAGGCCGCCTTACGACCAGAGCTGGAAGCCGGACGACATCGTCAAGGTCGAGTAAGGCGGCGACACCGCCGAGCGAATTCTCAAGGAGGAACCGGATATGTTCAGAGTGCTGGCCACCACCGCCTCTGTCTTGGCCCTGCTTGCCGGGGCCGCGCTGGCCGACGAGGCCAACCCGTTCGAAGGCGACACGACCGTTGGCACCCGCATCGGCGAGCTCGCCTTCGAGAGCGGCTACCCGACCGATGAAACAGTGCAAAAGCTCTACGACGAGATGGATTTCCAGCGGGCGTCGCAGGCCTATCTCTGGGGCATCCCAGCCGTCGGGCTCAACGAATGGCGCCGGGCGCACTTCGACGTGTTCGGCGGCAAGAATGGCGAGATGCTGAATTACTTCGATTTCGCCGAGAAGCTGGGCATCCTGACCCCCAACTACACGACGCCCTACATCGCCACCTTCATCGACCTGAAGGAGACCGGCCCCTTCGTCGTGGAGGTTCCGCCGGGGCTGATCGCCGGCATGGTCCTCGACAACTGGCAGCGCGTGCTGGCGGATCTGGGCGTGGTCGGGCCTGACATGGGCAAGGGTGGCAAGTATCTGATCCTGCCCCCCGGCTACGGGCCGGTCGAGGCCGACGGCTATTTCGTGATCGAGGCGACCAGCCGCGACGTGCTGGCCGGGTTCCGGCTGCTGGGCGAGGACAAGGATGCGGCCATCGCCGAGATCGTGCCCCGGATCAGGACGTACAGCTGGACGGTGGAGGGCACCGGCGAGGCGATGCCCGCGCGGGCGGCGGGCGACCTGGAGTGGAGCCAGATGCCGCCGCATGGCATGGCCTACTGGGACAGCCTCAATGAGGTCATCCAGCGCAACCCCGTCGAGGAGCGCGACCGGCTGATCCTGGCGCAGCTCCGGTTCCTGGGCATCGAGAAGGGCAAGCCATTCACGCCGGACGAGCGGCAGGCGCGGCTGCTCGCGGAAGGTGCTCTCGTCGGCGAGGCGATGGCGAAGGCCAACACCACCGACAAGCGCGTCGAGCCGCCGTTCTGGGAGGGCACCCACTGGAAGCACGCGCTGGTGGTCGCGGTCGACCAGAAGGCCAACACCTACGACCAGCTCGACGAGCGCGCCGCCTGGTTCTACGAGGCGGTGGTGATCTCCAAGGCGATGCTGACGCAGACCCCGGGTGTCGGCCAGCGCTACATCGCCGCCTACAAGGACGCGGGCGGGGGCTGGCTGTCGGGCGGCAACACCTACCGGCTGCATGTCCCGCCGAACCCGCCGGCCGCGGGCTTCTGGTCGGTGACGGCCTATGACGAGGCGACGCGGCAGATGCCGGTCACCGAGCAGGGGCGCCCGGACATCTCCTCGCGCAAGGACGATATCGTCGTGAACGAGGACGGCTCGATCGACGTCTATTTCGGCCCCGCGGCGCCGGAGGGCCACGAGGCGAACTGGGTGCAGACCAATCCCGGCCAGGGATGGTTCGCGTATTTCCGCTTCTACGGGCCGACAGATGCATTCTTTGACAAGTCTTGGGCGTTGCCCGATATCGTGAAGGTCGAATGACCGAGGGAACCCGCAGGCTGCCCCGCATGCACTGACGGCTCGGCGGCCTGCAGGCGTCCAACACACGGAGTTGCGGAATGGGGAGTAGGTTCTGGCCGGTGGCGGTGCTCCTCGCGCTCGCCGTGACGGGGCAGGCACGTGCCCAGCAGTCGGAGGCGGACCTCGCCAAGGCGGCGCAGAACCCGGTGGCGGCGATGATCAGCCTGCCGTTCCAGAACAACACGTTCTTCGGGGTCGGCCCGGACAACAAGACCGCCAACGTGCTCAACATCCAGCCGGTGATCCCCTTCACGGTGGGCGACTGGAACATCATCAACCGGACGATCGCACCGGTGATCTACCTGCCCGACCTCACCTCCGGCCTGCCGGAGGTGCCCGACGGGGTGAACAGCGGCAGCACTTTCGGTCTCGGCGACATCAACACGACGTTCTATTTCTCGCCCGCCAAGCCGGGGAAATTCATCTGGGGCGTCGGGCCGTCGCTCACCGTGCCGAGTGCCACGGACCAGAACATCGGCAGCAAGAAATGGAGCGCCGGCCCGGCAGGAGTGGTGCTGGCGCAGCCGGGCCCCTGGGTGGTCGGCACCCTGGTCCGCCAGCTCTGGTCCTTCGCCGGCGATGGCGACCGCCAGGATGTCAGCCAGCTCCTGATCCAGCCCTTCGTCAACTACAACTTCGGCGAAGGCTGGTACGCGGTGTCGGCACCCATCATCACGGCGAACTGGGAGGCCGACAGCGAGAACACCTGGACCGTCCCGATGGGTGGCGGCTTGGGCAAGATCTTCAAGATCGGCAGCCAGGCGATGAATGCCCAGGTCCAGAGCTTCTACAACGTCGAAAGCCCGAAGAACGGCCCGGACTGGTCGCTGCGGCTGCAGCTGCAGTTCCTCTTTCCGAAGTAGCGCGCGGCCGAGGCGTGCATCGGGCGGCGTCCCGGCCGCGTGGTCGGGGCGATCGCTTCGAAAATGTCACATGCACGGGCTGAAACGCCGTCGCCGGCCGCATTCCGACGAGGTGCCGGGAACCCGACCGGTTGCCGCGAATTGGAGCGCTCGAGGCCTCGGGTGACGAACGGGTTGGTCGGCAGGATCGACGAAGCGACCTGGCATTCCTGACATCCCGGGCGGGCTCGGGCCGAAGCTCCACCTCTGGTGATGAAGGAGAGTCGGTGATGAAGTCGCTCATGCTGGCCGCGGCGATGGCGGCCCTCGTCGCACCGGTTGTTCACGCGCAGTCCACGACCGGTGGCGATGCGCCGTTCATGGAGGCTCCGGGGAAGTATCTGGTCTTCTTCCCGCTGAACAAGGCGGTGCTCAGCGCCGAGGACAAGGCGCTCGTCGCGCAGGCGGTCGAGGAGTTCCGTGCCACGGGCAGTGCGCGGATCGACGTCACGGGCTACACGGACACCTCCGGCCCGGCGGATTTCAATCTGCGCCTGTCGGAGGAGCGGGCGCGGTCCGTCGCTGCCGAGCTCGAGCGCCGGGGCGTGTCGGCGGCCGAGATCGTCGTGGTCGGTCGCGGCGAGGAGAACCTGCGCATCCCGACCGGCGACAATGTCCGCGAGCCGGGCAATCGACGGGTCGAGATCGTGTTCGATGTCCCCGCGCCGGCGCCGGCACCGGCGGTCGTCGCGGCAGCGCCCGAGCCCGTGCGGGCCGCGGAGCCGGAAGAGGAGAAGAGCCCGTTCTTCGGCCTGAAGATGGCTGCCATCTATGGCCACAATTTCGGCGAGCGGGACAATTCGAGCGGCAGCGGCAAGTCGCAGAACGACCTTGCCGGCATCGAGTTCAGCTTCAACGCCCTGCCCGGCGACTTCCTCAGCGTCAACCTGAAGCAGGCCGTCCTCTACAGCTTCAATGGCGAGGACGACGGCGTGAACGGGCGCAGTGGTGTCTCGATCGGCCTGACGCCGCTGAATCTCGGCATCGTCAACCCGTATCTCAGCGCCAATGCCGGCTACATCTACGGCTCGGGCGTGCAGAACGGGTTCGTGGCCGGCCCGGAGCTCGGCTTCAACATCAAGATCACTGAGCAGACGGTGCTGAACACCAAGGTCGCCTACGACTACCAGTTCCGCAATTCGGATTGGGACAAAGGTATCGTCTGGGGCAGCGTGGGCCTCGGCTTCCTCTTCTGATCGACCCTTGACCGAAAAGTCACGGGCGGCCGCCGGCGCGGCCGCCCGCTTCTTTCATGGCTGGCACGAGGAGACGGGGCGCTCGCGGGGCGAGCCGTCGGTGTCGCCGGGCGGTCAGCCGCGCTGCAGGAAGATCTTGGCGCCCGGCTTCTGGCTGAGGACGTGGCGCGCCGAGGCGAGGTCGGGGCAGATGGTCTCGCCCGAGGAATGGCTCACCCGATAGCTGCAGGGCGGCGGCGCTACTGCGGGCCTTGCCGATGCGGGCATGCCCTGCATCGGCTGCTGCGGTTGCTCGTCGGTCGAGGGGCCGATCTGTTCCATGGTCGAGAAAGCCTCACGCTGGTCCGGCCGCTATGATGTGCTTTCGATGGTTCAAATGCCACTAACGGCAAGCGTGATTCCAGAGTTGTTGTCGGCTTGCCACACCCCGGGGTGCCGCCTCAGGGCTGATCCGGCAGGGGGACACGGCCGTCCGGGCTGAGACAGAGGCCCGCGAGGTCGAGGAGGAAGTGCTCCGACCAGGCCGGGCCCATCAGTTGCAGGCCGATCGGGATGCCGTGGCGGTCCCGGCCGGTCGGCACGGTCAGGGCGGGGATACCGGCCGCTGGCGCTGCCCAGCAATTGCGGCTCAGAAGGGCCGTGCTGCCCACCGCGTCCGCCGCTTCCGCCAGGGTCGGGGCGGTCACCGGCACGGTCGGCGAGATGATCGCATCGACGGTCGCGAAGAGCCGGTTGATGAGGGCATTGTTGGTCTCGCGCCAGCGCGGGTGGCCAGCATACTCGGTGGCCGGCATGGCGAGGCCGCGGGCGACGCGTTGGTGGATGGCGCTGCCGATGCGGGCGGCGTCATGGGCGAGGCGATCGCGATGGAAGTGGGCCGCGTCGGCCATGGCGAGCGGGCGATGTGCTCGGCGGCCGAGCAGCGCCGGCTCGGCGCGATGACCCGGACCGTGCAGCCCGGCCTCGAGCCTCTCGACCGCGCGGTCGAAGGCTTCGCGGATGTCGGGCTCGGTCTCTTCCAGGAGGGCGCTGGCGATGCCGAGCCTCGCCCGCCCCGGTCGGGTGAAGGTCGGGGCGGGGCGGGAGAAGGGATCGCCCGGGTCGTGGCGGCAGGTAGCTTCGAAGGCCCGGCGGATCGTCTCCGGGTCGGCGGCGATGAAGCCCACCGTGTCGTGCGGCGGGCTGACCGGCATGATGTCGCGGTTGGGAGTAGCGCCGTGGGTCGGGCGCAGGCCGAGGAGCCCGTTGAGCGAGGCCGGCAGGCGGACCGAGCAGCCCGTGTCGGTGCCGACGCCGAGCGTGGCGAGGCCGAGCGCCACCGCCACGGCGGACCCGCCGCTCGAGCCGCCCGGCACGCGCTCGGGGTTCCAGGCATTGCGGCAATTGCCGAACCAGGGGTTCTGCGTGGTGCCGCCGAAGGCGAACTCGTGCAGGTTGGCCGTGCCGACGATGCGCGCACCGGCTTCGCGCAGGAGCGTTACGACGGGGGCGTCCGCCTCGGCGACGCGGTCCTGAAGACGGCGCTGCCCCAGGTGCAGGGCACGCCCCTGACCGGGATGCAGTCCTTGACCGCCATGGTGATGCCGGCGAGCGGCCGTCGCCTGTTGCCACCTCGTCGGGGGTCAGCGTGACGAAGCAGTGGAAGCGTTCGTTCAGCGCCGCCGCGCGGTCGGCGGCGCCTTGCGGTCCCGCCACCTAGAACTGGACGCCCTTGGTGAGGGCGCCGTCGATCACGAGGTTGGTGCCGGAGGTGAAGCTCGAGGCGGGGCTGGCGAGGAAGACGATGCCGCGGCCGACCTCCTCGGCGGTCGCCATGCGGCCGGTCGGGTTGAGGTCGAGGGCGGCCTTGAAGAGCTCGGGGTTGTCGGTCTCGATCGAGTTCCAGATGCCGTCCTTGAAGTAGACATTGCCGGGCGAGACCGAGTTCACCCGGATGCTCTTGGGCGCGAGCTGGCAGGCGAGGCCGTGGGCGTAGTGGATGAGCGCGGCCTTGGTGGCGCCGTAGGAGCCGGCGAAGAAGTCGACCTCGCGGCCGGAGACGCTGGAGACGATGACGACCGAGGCGGCCTTCGACGCCTCGAGCTGCGGCATGGCGGCGTTCACCGTGCGCACCGTGTGCATCACGTCGACCTCGAACTGCTGCTGCCAGGCCTCCTCGGTGCCGGCGCCGGCCAGCGCCGAGACATTGGCGACGACGATGTCGATGCCGCCAGCTCGGCGGCAGCGCTCGCCACCCAGGCCTCGAGGGCCGCCTTGTCGGCGACGTCGAGCGCCGCCCCGTGCGCCTTCACGCCCTTCTTCTCGAGGGCGGCGACGCAGTCCTTCACCTCTGCCGCGTGGCGCGAGCAGACGCTGACATGGCAGCCCTCGTCGGCGAGGATGTCGGCGGCCCGGCGGCCGATGCCCTTGGTGCCGCCGGTGACGATCGCCCTGAGACCCTTGAGACCGAGATCCATCGTTTCTGCTCCCTGTTCAATCGAGATAGGCTTTGAGGAGTGAGGCGCCGAGCGTGTACTTGGGGTCGACCATGTTGCCGAGACGGACACGGCCGGCCTGGGTCAGGAGGAAATAGGCCTCGCTCTCCTCGAAGCCGTAATCGGCGACCAGCCAGCGGATGAGGTCGCGATAGGCGATGCGCGCCGCGTCCTCCATCGGGCCGGGCGCTGCCGATCGACATGATGAGCTTTTCGGTCTCGAGCCTGGGCCAGGCGATCGGCCAGCCCTTGATCAGGTCGACGTGGAGCGTGGTGGTCGACGGGATCTCGACCGCGACGCCGCAGAGCTCGCCGTCGCCCTGGGTGCCGTGGCAGTCGCCGACATAGAGGAGGCGCCCTCGTGCTGGACCGGGAAATAGGCGATGGCCCCGGGGCCCATGTCGGGGAGGTCCATGTTGCCGCCGTAATAGTCGGGGGTCAGCGAGCTGATCGCCTCGATCTCGGGGCTGACGCCGAGCGTGCCGATGAAGGGCTCGTAGGGGAGGGTGATGCGCTCGTTGAAGACGACGCCTTCCGGGTCACCGCCATCTTCTTGACCCGCTCGGGCAAGGGCCGGTTGAGCATGGCCGTGACGTTGGTGGCGACGAGGCCGCCGAACTCGGGGATGAGGGCGGTGGTGCCGACGGGCTGGGGGCCTCGCGGCTCGATGTCGAGGATGCGCACGGCGACGACGTCGCCTTCTTCGCCCCCTCGATGCGGATCGGCCCGCATTGCGGGTTGACGAAGGGCATCTGGAGCACGCCTGAGGGCAAGTCGCGCTCGCTCCTGATGGCGCCGCCGAAGGCGTCCTCGGTCTCGGCCACGACGATGTCGCCCGGGTCGATGGTCAGGACCGGCTCGGCATAGGGGCCGTAGACATAGTGGAAGTCGCCCTGCCGCTCGCGGTCGAGCTGGTGCCGGCGGCCTTCCCGGCCCGGGCCACGCCGAGCCGCGCCATGTAGCTCCGCTCGAGCCAGTCGCTCATGTTCTTTCCTCCCCGGAACCGGACCGATGCGGAAAGTGGCACTCCGCCGGGTCCCCGTCCAGTGCGCGCCCGCGATCTTCGGGCTTGGCGACCGGCCCGGCGCGGGGCATTGTCATCGGGTTGTCACATGCCGATCCCAGGGAGGGGGCGGTTCAACGAGAAGCTCGTGCGGCGAAGGCCGCCGGGACAGCGCCGCAGCGAGATGGCCAGCGAAGCATTCCTCGATATCGACCGGGTGGCGGTCCGCTACGGATCGACCCCGGTGCTGCACGATCTGTCGCTGGCGGTCGCCAGGGGCGAGCTCGTGGCCCTGCTCGGCGCCTCGGGCTGCGGCAAGACCACGCTATTGCGCACGATTGCCGGCTTCCTCAGCCCGTCGAGCGGGCGGCTGCGGATCGGCGAGCGCGACATCACCCGGCTGGCGCCCGATCGGCGCAACATGGCCATGGTCTTCCAGTCCTATGCGCTCTGGCCGCATATGAGCGTCGCGCAGAATATCGGCTACGGGCTGAAGCTCCGGCGGCAGGCTCGAGCGGTAATCCGCGCCAAGGTCGACGAGCTGCTCGCCATGCTCGGGCTGGACGGGCTCGGCGAGCGCAACGTCACGGCCCTTTCCGGCGGGCAGCGGCAGCGCGTGGCGCTGGGTCGCGCTCTCGCCGTCGACCCGGAGATCCTGCTGCTCGACGAGCCGCTCTCCAATCTCGACGCGCGCATCCGCCAGACGGTGCGGCACGAGATCCGTGCCTTGCAGCGGCGGCTCGGCATCACCGCGATCCACGTCACTCATGACCGCGAGGAGGCGATGGTCATGGCCGACCGGATCGTCATCCTCGATGCCGGCCGGATCGCCCAGGCGGGGCCGCCCGAGCGGATCTACAATCACCCCGCGAGCCCGTTCGTCGCCGACTTCATGGGGGCGGACAACAGCGTCGCGCTGGCGGCCGAGCTGGACGGTGCGACGGTGACGATCGCCGCCGGCGGCGACCATGCGGCGGCCCGGCTCCCCCGCCACCTCCTGCCGACCGCGGACGCCTTGCCGGGGCAGGGGGCGCTCAGGCTGCGCGCCTTCTTTCGGGGCGAGGCGGCGACGCTGGTCGCAGCGGAAGAGGCCGTGGCCGGCGACAGCCCCGAGACCGAGGCGCTGCTGCTGACGGGCAAGGTCCTGGCGGTGAGCTATCCGGGTGGCGTCTGGCGTCACGAGATTGCCATCGGCGAGCGCCATTTCCTGGTCGACGATGCCGTCTGCCAGCCGCCCGGGGCAAGGGTCGCGGTCCGGCTGCCGGCCCGGCATCTCTTCCTGTTTCCCGCCGATGCCAACGGGGCCGCGGGCTCCGGGCGCGGCGGGGTTTCGCGCAACCAAGCCTGAAGGAGGTCGACGTGCGGAAAATGACGGTGACGATGGCGAGCCTGATCGGCGGCACCATGCTGGCGACGGCGTCGCTGGCGACGGCCGAGACCCTGACGGTGGTCACGGCCGGCGACCAGAACATGGTGGACTACATCAACGAGTTCCTCGCCCCCAAGTTCGAGGCGGCCAATCCGGGCAACACGGTGCGCGCCCTGGGCACGGGTCCCGGCGATGCCGGCTCGCAGATGATCTACGAGCGGCTCGCGGCGCAGGAGGCGGCGGGTGCCCAGGACGTCGATGTCGACGTCGCGGTGGTGCACCAGAAGATGGCCGGCCAGATGGTTGCGGAAGGCCTGCTGGAGAGCTACCGGGACAAGATCGGCACGGGTGATCTCGTGACCCGCGACACGGCGAAGATGGCGCTCGGCACGGATGTCGACGGCTATGTCATGCCGATGTTCCACAGCCAGACGGCGATCGCCTACAACCCGGCGCTGGTGCCCGAGCCACCGCGGACCTACGAGGAGCTGGTGGCCTGGGTCAAGGCGAACCCCGGCCAGTTCGGCTATAACGGCATCAAGGGCGGCATGTCGGGCGTCAGCTTCGTCATGGGCTGGATGTACGCCTTCACCGACCAGGGCGAGCAGCTCATGAACGGCCCGTTCGACGCCTCGACCGAGGCCGCCTGGTCCGACGCGCTGGCCGCGCTCAAGTCCTTCAACGAGAACGTCACCTTCAGCCCGGGCAATGCCGGCACGCTCGACATGCTCAATCGCGGCGAGATCGCGATGGGTCCCGTCTG
>JAWKVR010000001.1:0-113850 GCA_041397945.1 Geminicoccaceae bacterium | reverse complement strand
GTCGATCGACTGTCCGGCGGCGAGGCCGATCAGGGCGGCCCCGATCGGGGTGAGGACCGAAACCTTCCCGGCGGCGATGTCGGCCTCGCCCGGATAGACCAGCGTCACCTCGCGGGACTCGCCGCTGTCGGTGGAAAAGCGCAGCGTCGAGCCCATCCGGACGATGCCCGGGCGCAGCTTGTGGTCGGGCACCACGCGTGCCCGCTCGAGCTCCTCGAACAACTGCTCGGCGACCTCGCCTCGGGTGGTCCGGGCCATGCCGGTCAGGCTGTCGTGGTCCGACTGCGTGAGCGTGATGACGGGCTTGGCATGCTTCTTCGCTTCAGCGTCCATTCTCTGGACCTCCGTGCAAGGCATGGCCGTGGCGACGATTCCTGCCACGGCAAATGCCGGATCAAACGTTCGATTTGGGCTCTGGTTCAGATGTCGCGTCCCGGGCGACCCGACCGACGGGCTGGATCGCCGATGCCCCACGACCGGAGCACGACTCGGCCGGCCGGGGGTCAATGTCCTGCGATGGGACAGAACCTCGTCATTGACGTCAGGCGCGGCACGAATGGGGCAAGCATACAGTCATTCTCGCCCGCCGGCCCGATGCTGTCAACAGCCGCCTCTGGCCCTGACGCTCGCCGCTCCACTTTCGATCGTGGTCGGGACGTCGCCAATGAAGAGGGCGTGGCAAGGAACATTCGAACATCTTGCCCGCAGGGCTTCGGTGGTCCGAAATATTGGACGCCAATCTCATGCCAAGTAAAATCGCTCCCAACAGAAGTCAGGCTGGTGAGATGCCGGATGCATCGTTCGCAGGGCCCGACCCATGGCCGAGCACGCCGCCGACGCGAAACGCGCTCCCGCGAGACGCGGCATTCCGATAGAATGCGCCCAGCGAGAAAAAAAGGAGCCGAGCGCAAGAACGGGGAACACGCCATGTCGACCACCGGGCTCGTGAACCGCAGTGGCATCGCCATTGCAGCAGACGCCATCGACGCTTTCGCAGCCGGCCTCGCCGGTCGGGTGATCCGGCCCGCGGATGCCGACTACGATTCGGCCCGCCGGATCTGGAACGCGACGATCGACCGGCATCCCGGCCTCGTCGTCCGCCCGCTCGGTACCGCCGATGTCATCGCGGCGGTGACCTTCGCACGGCAGCATGACCTGCTCGTCGCCGTGCGTGGCGGTGGCCACAATGTTGCCGGGAGGGGCTTTGCGACGGTGGGCTCGTCGTCGATCTTTCGCTGATGCGCGGCGTGCTGGTGGACGCGGCTTCGCGCACCGTGCGCGTCCAGGGCGGGGCGACGCTCGGCGACGTCGATCGCGAGACCCATCTGCACGGCCTCGCCGTGCCGACCGGCGTGGTCTCGAGGACCGGTATCGCCGGGCTCACGCTCGGCGGCGGGGTCGGTTGGCTGGTGCGCAAGCACGGCTTCACCTGCGACAACGTGCTGGCCTTCGAGCTGGTCGACGCCTCGGGCGAGCACCGGACCGTCAGCGCCACGGAGCATCCAGACCTCTTCTGGGCGCTTCGGGGCGGCGGCGGCAATTTCGGCATCGTCACCTCGTTCACCTTCGAGGCGCATCCGGTGAAGACCGTGCTCGGCGGGCTCATCGTCCATGCCCGCGACCAGGCCGGGGCCGTGCTGCGCTATTATCGCGACTTCATGAAGACCGCCCCGCTCGAGCTCACCGCCTATGCCGCCCTGCTGACCACGCCCGACGGGCATCCGGCGGTCGCCGTCATTCCCTGCTGGTGCGGCGACATGGCGGAGGGCGAACGGGCCGTGGCGCCGCTCCGGCAGTTCGGCAGCCCGCTCATGGACGCCGTCCAGCCCATGCCGTTCCCGGTCATGCAGTCGATGCTCGACGATGCCTTCCAGGACGGCACCCGCAACTACTGGAAGTCGACCTTCGTCAAGGCCCTCGACGACGATGCGATCGACACCCTGGTCGGCCACGCCAACCGCATGACCTCGCCGCTCTCCGCCGTCGTGGTCGAGTTCTATGCCGGGGCCGCCAGCGCCGTCGGGCCGGCGGAGACCGCCTTCGCCCAGCGCCAGGCCGAGTACGACATCGGCTTCATGGCGCAATGGACGGACCCGGCCGAGGACGCCACCCATACCGCCTGGGCGCGCGCCGCCTGGGACGCCATGCAACCTTTCTCGAGCGGCGGCTTCCTTCTGAACTTCCTGTCCGAGGAAAGCCCGGACGTCATCCGTGCCGCCTTCGGCAGCAACTACGACCGCCTCGCCGAGCTCAAGCGGAAATACGACCCGACCAACTTCTTCAGCCTCAACCAGAACATCAAGACGGCCGCCTGACCAACCGTTCGGCGGGGGCGGGCTTGACAATCATTCGCGCACATGGGATTTCCATATTCGGAAAATAATTCCGAATATGGAATTTCGTGCTGGACGACGGCCTCACCTCCGCCTCGCCGAGCGCCTGCGGCAACTCCGCCAGGAGCGCGGCTGGACGCTCGACCATCTGGCCGCGCTCGCCGGAGTCAGCCGGGCTACCCTGTCGCGGCTGGAGAATGCCGAGGTCAGCCCGACCACCGACGTGCTCGGCCGCCTCTGCGTGGCGCACGGCCTGTCGCTGACCCGGCTCCTGGCCCCTGTCGAGGCGGATTTTGCCCCCGTCGTCAGGCGTGAGGCACAGCCGCTCTGGCGCGACGACGAGGCCGGTTTCTCCGGCGCGCCGTCTCGCCGCCGGCAGGACCGCTCGCGGCCGAGATCATCGAAGGCACGCTGCGGCCCGGTGCCGATCTCGCCTATGCTGCCCCGCCCGTGCCGGGCCAGGAGCATCACCTCGTGCTGCTGGAAGGTCGCCTCGTGGTCACCCTCGATGGCCGGTGCCACGCCCTCGAGCCCGGCGACTGCCTGCGCTACTGGCTGGCGGGACCGAGCGCCTTCGCCGCCGATGCCGAGGCGGGCGCCCGCTACGTTCTCGTTCTGGTCGGAGCCTGACATGAACGCGATCACCATCGAGGCGATCGGCAGCGACCGCTTCGCCGCCTGCCTCGACGACCTCAGCGGCATTCTCCACGCTGCGGTGAACGGCGGGGCCAGCGTCAACTTCATCCTGCCCTACACGCCGGACGACGCCCGCGCCTTCTGGCTGGAGAAGGTCCGCCCGGCGCTGCCGAACGGCGGTCGCATCCTGCTCGTGGCGCGGTGCCGCGAGCGGATCGTCGGCACGGTGCAGCTCATCCTCGACCTGCCGCCCAACCAGGCGCATCGCGCGGAGGTCACCAAGCTCCTGGTCCACCCCGATTCCCGAAGATGCGGCATCGGCGAGCGGCTGATGATCGAGCTCGAGGCGCAGGCCAGGCGCACGGCCGGAGCCTCGTCACCCTAGACACCACGACGGGCAGCGCCGCCGAGCGGCTCTATCGCAGGCTCGGCTATCGGGTCACCGGGTGTGTCCCCGCCTTCTCGCTCGCCCCGGACGGCTCGGGCTACGATGCCACCACCTACATGTACAAGGTTCTGCGAGCCGCGGTCGAAGGCGGGCCGGCGGTCAGATCTCCGCCCGCCACATTCGCTGCATCAAACTCGTCCTGAAGACGAGCTGATGGGCCAGCACGGCCAGCACGTGCAGCCCGATCAACACGAGCAGCACGATGCGGAGCCAGCCGTGCAGGGCGGCGGCCGCCCCGATCCCGCCGAACCATGCCGCGGCGCCTGAAAGCGGCATCGCGACCATGAGCGCGTAGAGCGTGACGTGGGCCGCCCTGGCGGCGAGGCGCAAGGGCGCGGGCTCGGCCTCGGGCGGCGGTGGGGCGCCGCGCCGGTAGCGCAGCCAGAGCCGCCAGAGGACCAGCGCCAGAATGGCGAGGCCGCCGGCGACATGCAGGGCGACGAGGGGCTGGAAGGCAAGGGTCTCACCCTTGCGGAAAGCCCGCCAGGCCGCCACGATCGGCTCGTGCAGGAGGTATTGCAGGGTAATCAGCACGGCGACCAGCCAGTGCAGCCGGATCTGCGCACGCGAGTACCCCATCAGGTGCGGCAGGCGGGGCATGAGCGATCTCCAGGAAGCGGGTCGGCAACGACGCCCGGCAATGAAGGCCGGGCTGCATGCCGATGCCTTGACGTCGATCAAGCGAAGCCGCGTCGATCGCTCGACCGGGGCCCCCGGGATTGCCGCTGCTCATGGAACAGGGTCGATGTGCGAGCCCGGCAGCTGCCCTTCAGTCGCCCTCGACCGGTTCCTCGGCCACGCATGGCGGGAGGGCCCTCGCAGCCTCGATCCACTCGGCCACCTCCTCGGGTGTGGGCGAGCGGCGGGCGAGCCGCTCCTCCTTGTTGAAGCTGCGGAGCGCCTGGTGGAGCGATGCCGCATCCTCCCGGGCCAGCCGGGCGACATTGTCCACGCCCAGCGCCTCCAGCATCAGCCCGAAGACCGTGCCGATCCCGTTGATCCGGGCGAGATCGGCGCGCCGCACGAGCTGCAGCAGCAGGTCCGGGTCGATGCCCGTGGCCGCGGCCAGCCGTTCCCGGCCCGCCGGTGTGGCTGCCGCCGCCAGCAGTTTCCCGCATGTGGTGATGCGCAAGCTCTTGAGCCTGACCCGCGCCATCTGCGGCACGCCGCGCAGCTTGCTCACCGGCAGACGATGCGCGCCGGCCTCCGGGACACCTTGCTGGGGCTCGTTCATCGACGGATCCGCTCTTCACCTTGGAGGCTCTCTCGAGGGTGGGATGCAGGCACGATGCCGGACGTGGAATAACGTTGCGGATCAACGCACAAGAACCCCTGGCCGGAGCTCCTGCCCGGGCGCCGGAGGAGAATGCGGGGATGATCTGGGAAATCTGTAAGCTAATCAGTCAGATCTCGCCGACCGCTCGGGCGGGAAGCTCGGGGGCGGCGCAGAGCAGCGGCAGTAGCCCGGCGGTCGTCCGAGCTTCGGCCAAGGCGGGCGGCAGTTGTGGATGGCCTTCTGCGCATCGGCAAGCCTCGCCTGGTCTGTCCGGGATATCCGTAAGGAATTCCGACAGGTCGCTCAGCCGCTATTTTCCCGATACCGGCCGAGTGCCCGGTTCAGGGCGGCGGCAAAATCGCAGCGCTCGGCGCTGGTCAGGAAGCGGCCGAGCGTCAGCGTGCGGCCGTGGGCGCTGAGCTGCAGCACCCGTTCGCCATGCCGCACCGGCTCGAGCCCGACGCGCACCCAATAGGGCTCGAATCGCCACGCCCTGAGCACGCGATTGCCGGCGATCGCCCGCACATGCAGGCCCGTGTCGTCGAGCCGCACATGCTCGCGGTAGCGGGCACCGCGCCGTGTCCAGAGGAGCGCCGCGATCAGCAGGCCGAGCTCGAGCCCGACGAAGCCGGAAACCGGCCAGGCCCCGGCGAGGTAGAAGCCGATGCTCATGCCCACCGCCACGCTGGCCACCGCCACGACCAGGAGCACGAGGCTGCTGGTCGGCGGCGGCTGGTTGGGATAGAGCACCGCCTCGAAGGCGGCCGGACCCGTCCCCGCGGATGCGTCGTCGGTCATCGTCCATCTTTCGTCATCAGGGGAAATATGCAGCGCCAGCCCGGCAACGCCAAGAGCGCGCGAGGCGGCCGCCCGCCCACCGGCCGGCCGAAGCCCCGGCCTGCCGCTCGCTCGCGGCTCGGCCGGGCCGCCATCCTGGGGCTTTTCGCCACCCTGGCGCGCGACCGGCCGGCGCCCGCGACCGAGCTTCACTACGCCGATCCGTTCACGCTCCTGGTCGCCGTCGTCCTCTCCGCCCAGGCGACGGATGTGGGCGTCAACAAGGCGACGGCGCGGCTCTTCGCCAGGGCCGACACACCCGCCGCCATGCTGGAGCTCGGCGAAGAGGCGGTGCGGGAATCGATCAGGACGATCGGTCTCTACCGCAACAAGGCGAGGAACGTGATCGAGCTCAGCCGCCTGCTCCTCGAGCGGCATGGCGGCCAAGTGCCGAACGACCGGGCGGCTCTCGAGGCGCTGCCCGGCGTGGGGCGCAAGACCGCCAATGTCGTGCTCAACGAGGCCTTCGGCGAGGCCACCATCGCCGTCGACACGCATATCTTCCGGGTCGCCAACCGGACCGGCCTCGCCCCGGGCAGGACACCGCTCGAGGTCGAGACGGTGCTCGAGCGGGTCGTGCCCGAGCCCTACCGCAAGGGGGCGCATCACTGGCTCATCCTGCATGGCCGCTATGTCTGCAAGGCGCGCAACCCCGACTGCCCGAGCTGCGCCATCGCCCATCTCTGCCGCTATCGTGCGGCCGCCCTGAAAGCGGCGCCTCAAAGCGGGTCGTAGCCGCCGAGGACACCCTCGGGCGTGAGCAGGCAGCCGGTCAGTCGCCGCTCCGCTTTGGTCAGGCGATGCCGGAGCAAGGCCTGCGCCTCGTCCAGGAGCACCGCCGGATCCGTCTGCGGTGTTCGTCCGCCGCCCGCAGCCTCGCCCCAGCAGCCGGCCTCGAGACCGGCGAACTGCACGTAGAGCCGGTCGGCCGAACGCCGGGCGACGAGGCAGGCGGCGTTGTCGTCGACACCCGCGAGCTGGCGATGCCGGCCGTGCTCGAGGTCGCGAAAATCGTGCTCGTAGACCGCGGCCCGGCGCCAGTTCGCCGGATTTTGACCTGTAAGGAATTCCGACAGGTCGTGGCCGTCGCACTGGCGCGGGATCGGCAGGCCGAGGGCGCCCAGGATCGTCGGCATCAGGTCGACATGCTCGCTGAAGGCGTCGACGACGTGGCCGGGTCGCTGGCGGGTGGGGTGGCGGACGATGAGCGGGACATGGAAGGCCTCCGGCCAGAAGCCGTTCTTGCCGAGCAGCCAGTGGTCGCCGAGCATCTCGCCGTGATCGGCGGTCAGCAGGACGAGCGTGCGCTCCAGGAGCCCGGTTCGCGCCAGCGCCTGGAGGACCCGGCCGAGCTGATGATCGAGCTCGCTGACGAGGCCGAGATAGACCGCGCGGAGCTCGGCCACGACGGCCTCGTCGAGCGCCGCCGGCCGGTCGAATGTCCGCCCCATCCAGCCGCTGAATTTCTGGTCCAGCAGCCAGGCGAGGTAGGGGTGACGCGCGGCCTCATCGGCGATCGTCGGTGCCCGCCGTGGCTGGCAGGCCACTCCGCTCGTACATCGAATTGTAAGGTGCAGCGGCGACCCAGGGCGGGTGCGGCTTGATGTAGGAGAGGTGGGCGAACCGAGGATCGCTTCGGCCGGTCGAGGAAGTCAAAAACGGTCGGTGAGAAGGCGGTCTCGCTGTCCTCGCCGGCGAAGAAGAGGCAGGTGCGCCGAGCGGCGTCATAAGACCTCGTCGACCGTGAGCGGCCGTAGCCGCTCCGCCAGATGCTCGAGCCAGGGCTCGCCATCTTCCAGCAGCATGCAGGCAGGCTCGAAGCCGGGTGCGACCCCCTCGTAGGTCGAGGCGCGGATCGCCGGCGGGGACGCGCTGCGCGGATCGATGCTGGTGTCGCTGTAGCCGAAGAGCAGCGGCCGCATGCCGTGCCGGCGGGCGATCTGGGCCAGGGTGAGGTGTCGGGCGTCGAGCGGTGTGCCGTTGCCGATGGAGCGGTGGTTGAAGGCAGAGGCCGGTCAGCAGCGAGGCGCGCGACGGCCCGCAGGGCGTCGCCTGCGCGAAGTGCCGGCGGAAGCGCACAGCGTCGCCTGCGCGAAGGCGTCGATCGCCGGGGTGCGCACCGGCAAGCCGGCCTCGCAGCCGAGACAGTCGGCCCGCCGCGATCGGCCGAAATCAGGAGGCAATTCGAGGCGAGCACCTCGTCGATCTCTGACGACGCCTCGTTATACGCATGAACTTCGCGCCAGTGCGTTCAGCATGCACCGCAGTCGATGACGCGCGCCTTCGCCCCCTTACGCGGCCGGCGGTGGTCGCAGCTGGATTTTTTGTCGTGATGCGTTAAAACAATCTTAACATTCGAACAACGAAGAGGGAGGTTCGACCATGCGTTTGCGCACTCGAGCTGGATTGCTGGCCTTGATTCTGGCCGGTCTGGTCACCGGCACGGCCAGCGCTGCGGAGCTGTCGATCGTCAGCGGGGCGGTCGGCCGGGACATCGACGAGCTGCGCAAGCATCTCGACTGGTTCGAGGAGCGGACCGGGCACAAGGTCTCCATCGTCACCATGCCGGCCTCGACCACCGACCAGTTCGGCCAGTATCGGCTTTGGCTTTCCGCCCAGAACCCCGACATCGACGTCTACCGCACGGACGTCATCTGGGCGCCGCAGCTCGCCAGCCACTTCGTCGACCTCACCGAGGCCGTGCAGGACGTCGTCGGCGAGCATTTCCCGGCGATCATCGAATCGCAGACGGTGGACGGCAAGATCGTGGCGCTGCCGATGTTCACCGATGCGCCGGCGCTCTACTACCGCAAGGATCTGCTCGAGAAGCACGGCTTCGAGCCGCCGACCACGTGGGTCGGGATGGCCGAGACCGCCAAGGCGGTGATGGACGCCGAGCGCGCCGAGGGCAATGCCGAGATCTGGGGCTTCGTCTGGCAGGGCTCCGCCTATGAGGGGCTCACCTGCAACGCGCTCGAGTGGGTGAAGTCGAACGGCGGCGGCCAGATCGTCGAGCCGGACGGCGAGATCTCGATCAACAACCCGAATGCCGCCGAGGCGATCGACCTCGCCAAGACCTGGGTCGACACGATCTCGCCGCCCGGTGTGCTCGGCTACAAGGAGGAGGAGTCCCGCGGCGTCTGGCAGGTCGGCAACTCGGTCTTCATGCGCAACTGGCCCTATGCCTACGCCCTGAGCAACGGCGACGATTCGGCCGTCAAGGACAAGTTCGCCGTGGTGCCGCTGCCCACCGGCCCGAGCGGCGACCGCAGCGCCGCCACGCTCGGCGGCTGGAACCTCGCGGTCTCGGCCTACTCGCCGAACCAGGAGGCGGCCATCGAGCTGGTCAAGTTCCTCGCCAGCGCCGAGGTCCAGAAGGACCGGGCCATCCAGACCACCCGCCTGCCGACGATCCCGGCCCTCTACGAGGACGCCGAGGTCGCCGCGGCGCAGCCGGTCATCCCGCTCTGGCTCGACATTTTCCTGAACGCGGTGCCGCGGCCATCGGCACCCACCAAGGCGAACTACAACCAGGTGAGCCAGGAGTTCTGGACCGCGGTCCACAACACGCTCTCCGGCACGGGCGATGCCGCCACGAACCTGGCGGAGCTCGAGCGCAACCTGAAGCGCATCCGCCGGTCGGGTTGGTAGTCGCGCGACACACGATGCCGGCGCTGGCCGCCGGCATCGTGCCGCCCCCCGGGTAGAGAACGGCCCCGGTGCCGCCACCGGGGTGACGCAACCAGATCGGGCAGGGAACGCAACATGGCCGCCGCCACCTCCCAGCTGACCCGCGAGAAAATCCGCGCCGCCTGGATCTTCCTGGTGCCGATGATGCTGGTGCTGCTGGCGGTCGCCGGCTGGCCCTTGCTGCGGACGATCTGGCTCGGCTTCACCGACGCCAAGCTGTCGCAGCCGGGCAGCGGGCAGTGGATCGGCTTCGAGAACTATCTCTACTACCTCGACTACGGCGAGGGTGACGGCGAGTGGATCGGCCTGCTCGCCGACCCGACCTGGTGGCGCGCCGTCTGGAACACGGTCTACTTCACCGTCATCGCGGTGACGATCGAGACCCTGCTCGGCCTCATCGTGGCGCTGGTGCTGAATGCCGAGTTCGCCGGGCGGGGGTTCGTGCGCGCCGCGATCCTCGTGCCCTGGGCCATTCCCACCATCGTCTCGGCGAAGATGTGGGACTGGATGATGAACGACCAGTTCGGCATCCTCAACGACATGTTCCTGAGGCTCGGGCTGATCAGCGCGCCCATCGCCTGGACCGCCCAGCCCGAGACCGCGATGATCGCCGTCATCATCGTCGATGTCTGGAAGACCACGCCCTTCATGGCGCTGCTGATCCTCGCCGGCATGCAGATGCTGCCCGGCGACATCTACGAGGCCGCGAAGGTCGACGGCATCCACCCGGTCAAGGTGTTCTTCAAGGTGACGCTGCCGCTGATCCGCCCGGCGATCATGGTGGCGGTCATCTTCCGCATGCTCGATTCCTTGCGGATCTTCGACCTGATCTACGTGCTCACCCCCAACAACGCGCAGACCGTGACCATGTCGGTCTATGCCCGGCAGCACCTCTTCGATTTCGACAACTTCGCCTACGGCTCGGCAGCTTCGACCCTGCTCTTCCTGATCATCGCCGGCATCACCATCGTCTACATCTACTTCGGCCGCCTCAATCTGAGCGGAGACAAGTGATGCGAAACAGGCTGCTCAAGCAGGTCGGCCTCTGGGTGCTGATCGTCATCATCTCGGTCTACGCGCTCTTCCCCTTCTATTACGCGATCATCACCTCGTTCAAATCCGGCTCGGCGATCTTCAGCGTGACCTATCTGCCCGACAGCTTCAGCCTGGCGAACTATGTCGGCGTGCTGGGCGGCGGCCACTTCCCGCGCAACATCGTCAACTCGGTGATCGTCGCCACCGCCGTGGTGATCCTCTCCCTCCTGCTCGCGATCACCGCCTCCTATGCGCTCGCCCGCGTGCGCTTCAAGGGCCGGGGCATCCTGCTCTTCACCATCCTCTCGGTCTCGATGTTCCCGCAGATCGCGGTGCTCGCCGGGCTCTTCGAGATGGTTCGCGCGCTCGGGCTCTACAACACGCTCTTCTCGCTGATCCTCGCCTACATGATCTTCACCCTGCCGTTCACGGTCTGG
The DNA here is from genome assembly GCA_041397945.1 of Geminicoccaceae bacterium. Classification (GTDB taxonomy): domain Bacteria; phylum Pseudomonadota; class Alphaproteobacteria; order Geminicoccales; family Geminicoccaceae; genus SLRI01. The sequence goes on along the minus strand of JAWKVR010000001.1, from coordinate 103,158 downwards.
GTGCTCACCACCTTCATGCGCGACCTGCCGGTCGAGCTGGAGGAGGCGGCGATCGTCGACGGGGCGAAGCCGCATCAGATCATCTTCAAGGTCTTCATGCCGCTGATGTGGCCAGCGCTGGTGACCACCGGCCTTCTGGCCTTCATCTCGGCCTGGAACGAGTTCCTGTTCGCGCTGACCTTCGTCTCGAACAACGAGCAGCGCACCGTGCCGGTGGCGATAGCACTGCTCTCCGGCGCCACGGAGCAGGAGATCCCGTGGGGGCCGATCATGGCGGCGTCGGTCATCGTCACGGTGCCGCTCGTCATCCTCGTCCTCGTCTTCCAGCGTCGCATCGTCGCCGGCCTGACCGCCGGCGCCGTCAAGGGCTGATCCCGGCCGTGCCTCGCCACCGGTCAGTTTGAGAAAGAGAGAAATCGTCGATGGCCACGATCAAGCTGGACAGCGTGAAGAAATCTTTCGGCAAGGTCGACGTGATCAAGGGCGTCGACCTCGACATCAGGAGCCAGGAGTTCGTCGTCTTCGTCGGGCCGTCCGGCTGCGGCAAGTCGACCCTGCTGCGGCTGGTGGCCGGGCTCGAGGACATCACCTCGGGCACGCTCGCCATCGACGGGCAGGTGGTCAACACGCTCTCGCCGTCCGACCGCGGCATCGCCATGGTCTTCCAGTCCTATGCGCTCTACCCGCACATGACCGTCTACGAGAACATGGCGTTCGGCCTGAAGCTGGCGAAGACCGACACGCGCTCGATCGAGGAGCGGGTCAACGAGGCGGCGCGCATCCTGCAGCTCGAGCCCCTGCTGCAGCGCCTGCCCAAGCAGCTCTCGGGCGGGCAGCGCCAGCGCGTGGCGATCGGCCGGGCCATCGTCCGCAAGCCCAAGGTCTTCCTCTTCGACGAGCCGCTCTCCAATCTCGATGCAGCGCTGCGCGTGCAGATGCGCATCGAGATCGCCAAGCTGCATCACTCGCTCGAAGCGACCATGATCTACGTGACCCACGACCAGGTCGAGGCCATGACGCTCGCCGACCGCATCGTCGTCCTGCGCGACGGCTATGTCATGCAGTTCGGGACACCGCTCGATCTCTACCATCACCCCGAGAACAAGTTCGTCGGCGGCTTCATCGGCTCGCCCAAGATGAACTTCCTGCCCTGCGACCTCCTCGGCGACAGCGCCGGCCAGGCCATGGTCGAGACCGTGGCCGGCACCCGGGTGCCGACCACCTCGGTCGTCAACGGCGAGCGCCCGGGCAGCGGCTTCACCCTCGGCATCAGGCCGGAGGATCTCCTCGCCGGGGGCGGTGGCGACGCCGAGATCGAGGGCGACGTCATCACGGTCGAGCATCTGGGTGCCGAGACCTATGTCTATGTGGATCTCGGCATGGAGGAGCCGCTCGTCGTCAAGGCTGCCGGCAACAGCGCCGTGTCGCATGGCGACCGGGTCCGCGTCGGCATCCCGGCCGCGGCCTGCTACCTGTTCGACCCAAGGGAGCAGGCCTTCGCGCGGCCCGCCTACGGCTGAGCCCCGAAGAGGCTCTCAGACGTTGAAGCGGAAGTGGCAGACGTCGCCGTCCCGGATGACGTAGTCGCGGCCCTCGAGCCGCATCCTGCCGGCTTCCTTGACCGCCTGCTCGCTGCCGAGGGCGGCGAAATCCTCATAGGCGATGACCTCGGCGGCGATGAAGCCACGCTCGAAATCGGTGTGGATGACGCCGGCCGCCTGGGGGGCCGTGGCCCCTTTCTCGACGGTCCAGGCGCGCGCCTCCTTGGGGCCGACCGTGAAGAAGGTGATCAGGTCGAGCAACGCGTAGCCCTCGCGGATCACGCGGTTGAGGCCGGGCTCCTCGAGGCCGAGGCTGGCCAGGTACTCGGCCCGCTCCTCCTCCGGCAGGCCCGCCAGCTCCGCCTCGATCGCCGCCGAGACGACGACGCTGCCGGCCCCTTCGCCGGCGGCCATGGCGGCGGCCCTGGCGCTCCATGCGTTGCCTTCGGCTGCCGCCGCCTCGTCGACATTGAGGACGTAGAGCAGGGGCTTGGCGGTGAGCAGCGTGAAATCGTCGAGGAGCAGGCGCTGCTCCGGCTCGAGCGCCAGCCGGCGCACCGGTCGGCCCTCCTCCATCTGCGGCAGGATCTGCTCGAGCAGCTCGAGCCGGCGCTTCGCCTCCTTGTCCTGGGCGCGGATGCGCTTGACGAGGCCGTCCTTCTGCCGGTTCAGGCTGTCGATATCGGCGAGCAGGAGCTCGGTCTGGATCAGCTCCGCGTCGCGCAGCGGGTCGACGCCACCTTCCACATGGGTGATGTCGTCATCGTCGAAGCAGCGGAGCACCTCGAGGATCGCGTCGACCTCGCGAATGGCGCCGAGGAACTTGTTGCCGAGGCCTTCACCCTTCGAGGCGCCGCGGACGAGGCCGGCGATGTCCTTGATCTCCAGCTGGGTCGGCAGGGTCTTCGCCGACTTGCCGAGCCGGGCCAGAAGGTCGAGGCGCGGGTCGGGCACCGGCAGCCGGCCGACATTGGGCTCGATGGTGCAGAACGGGTAATTGGCCGCGGCCGCCGCCGCGGTCTGCGTCAGCGCATTGAATAGGGTGGACTTGCCGACGTTCGGCAGGCCGACAATGCCACAATTGAAGCCCATGCTGGTTCTGGCGCTCGTTCAGATGAAGGGCGCCACGCCGAGGCGAGCGCCCGAGAACCGTTTTCGGGTGCGCGTCGAGCGCGCACCACCCCCCTCTCCGCTCAGCGACGACGCGGCGGCGGGCGGCGGTTGCCGGTCGGGGTGGGCCCTGCCGTCTTGTGCCGGTAGTTGATGCGACCCTTGGTCAGGTCGTAGGGTGTCAGCTCCAGCGTCACCGGATCGCCGGCGATGATCCGGATGCGGTGCTTGCGCATCCGCCCGGAGGCGTAGCCGATGATCTCGTGCCCGTTCTCGAGCTTCACGCGAAACCGCGCGTCCGGGAGCACCTCCGTGACGGTGCCCTCCATCTCGATCATGTCTTCCTTCGCCATTCGTTCTCCCTGGCCCTGATGCGCAGCGGGCCCTTGCGTTTTTAGAAAGACGAAAAGGGCCGGCCGTTCCCGGCCGGCCCGATCCGGTTCGCGACGTCCGGGTGTCAGACGGCGCGCAGATTCGTCGCCGACGTCTTGCCGCGGCGCGGGTCGGTCGTCACGTCGAACGAAATCTTCTGGCCCTCGTTCAGGCTGCTCATGCCGGCCTGCTCGACGGCCGAGATGTGCACGAAGACATCGCTCGTGCCGTTATCGGGCTGGATGAAGCCATAGCCCTTGGTGCTGTTGAACCACTTAACGGTGCCGGTGGACATATTCCATCCCCAAGCTGAAGTTACCGTGGCGACCATCACCACGGCGTCAAGCCACGTCGGTCAGGAAGTCCAGGCACCCTGCGGCACCCAAGGCGGGCGAACCATGCCAGCCGAAACAACTTACCTTAGCGGATCGATGGCGAAGATAATGGCGATCCACAACTGCCTTTGCAAGGGCGTTGTGGTTGATGGTCCGGCTCCTGCGACAATCGTTCGAGTCGAGCACAATGACAACAATGTGAACATTGGCTGAATTCTTGCAAGCACACGCGCCGGGCGACGCAGCGCCCGGGCGTTGACGTGGGGCGTGCGGGATAGTCTCATGGCTGGCGCGAGCTCGACCGGCTGATCGATCGTTTTCCGGGAGCGAAGAACATGCGGCTCGGCCTGGCGCTGGCGCTGCTGCTGCAGGTGCTGGCGCATTCGGCAGCGGCGGGGGAGACGGCGGAATATGTCTCGGCACGGGCCGGGCTCGTGGCCCAGGTCGAGCTGAATGCCGAGCTCGCGGCACCCGTCACCGGCCACCCGGTGATCGCGCCGGCCATCCTCGAAGCCATTCGCGAGGTGCCGCGGCATCGGTTCGTGCCGGAGGAGGTGGCGGCTTATGCCTATCTCGACCTGCCGCTGCCGGCGGCGTTCGGCCTGCGCGAATCGCAACCGTTCCTGGTCGCCCTGATGTCCGATCTCGTGGAGATCCGCGACGGCGACGACGTGCTCGTGCTCGGTGTCGGCGGCGGCTATCACGCGGCCGTGGCGAGCCGGCTCGCGGCGCGGGTCCACGTGGTCGATCTCGATGCGACGGCCGCCGCCGCGGTGGCGGCGAGGCTCGCGGAGCTCGGCTATGACAATGTCGAGCTGCGCAGCGCCGACCCCTATGACGGCTGGCCGGAAGGCGGGCGGACCTTCGATGCGATCATCGTCCGCCTCGCCATCGACCGCCTGCCGGCGGCGCTGCTCCGCCAGCTGGCGCCGGGTGGCCGGCTGGTGGCGCCGATCGGCCGAGCCGAGGACGAGCAGGCCCTGACGCTGGTCACCCGGCAGGCCGACGGCTCGTTCGAGCAGGAGGTGGTCCTGCCGGTCCGCTTCATGCGCCTGCCCGGCGGCGAGCGGATCTGAGCGGCCGGCGGGGTATCGGGCCTAGCTCAGCGCGTCGATCTCGGCCTCGCTCAGATGGCCGGGCACGAGGGTGACCGGCACGCGCAGCCGGTTGCGGCCGGCGCTGCTGGTCAGATAGGTCACGAGCGGCCCGGGGTCGGCGGCGCCGATCGCGGTGCCGAGCACCAGGAGCGAGATCGACGGCTCCTCGTCGAGCAGGGCCACGAGCTGCTCGGCGCGCTGGCCCTCGCGGATGTGCACGGCCGGCATCGAGCCGGTCTGGGCGAAGACCTCGGCCGCCAGGGTCTGCATCCGCCGCTCGGCCTCGAGCCGGGCCTCCTCCTCCATCACCCGGCCGACGCCGAGCCAGTGCTGGAACTCGACCGGCTCGATCACGTAGAGCAAGGCGACGCGCCCGCGTGTGTGCTGGGCGCGGCGACAGGCGAAGCGGAGCGCTGTCCGCATCTCCTCGGATTCGTCGACGACGACGAGAAAGACGCGCTGCTCCTGGGTGGTGACAGCGGGCTCGTCCGCCTCCGACTCCGCCACCCGGGCCGCTTCGTCCGATACCGCCTGGTTGCTGCTGGCACCGCTCATGGCTCACTGCTTTCTGAAGAAGACACCCGCGGACCAGCCCGCCCCGATCGCGAGAATGACCGAGACGAGGCCGTAGATCGCCGGCTGGGCGCGTGCCGCGTCGAAGATCTCGGCTTCGAGCCCGACCTTCGAGATCACCAGCACGCTGGTCTGCGCCCCGGCCACGAAACCGTCCCGCAGCTGGAGCACCTCGATCTGGTAGTTGCCCGGCGGCACGTTGGCCGGGAAGGTGAGGGTCGTCCGGAAGAGCTTGTCGCCGAGGAAGCGGACAGGTGCGATCTCCGCCGCATAGAGGTCGACCTTTTCCTTGTTGCGGACGAGGGCCTCGCGAAACTCCTGGATCTCGTCGGCGGAACGGTCGCCGCTGTCCTCGGGGCGCAGGCCGAGATTGTCGACGCCGATGCGAAACCGCCGCTGCTCGTCCGGTGCCACGATGTCACCGAGCGGCGCGCTCGCCGCGATCGCATAGAAGGAGGGCACGGCGGCGAACGTCATCTGGTCGGTGTTCAACCAGACGAGGCCGATGCGGTTCTTGCGCCTGACGGCCGTCGTGGTCTCCGGCCCGCGCACGACCACCACGACATCGCTGCCGGGATCGTCGAGGGCGCCGAACAGCAGGACGTTGCTGCCGGTGAAGGCGGTGGTGATGGCGATCAGGTGATGCGAGAGGTCGGCAATGAAGCCGCTCGCCCGGGCCGTCCCGGCCGCAACGCCGAGGAGGGCGAGGGCGCCGAGCGCGAAGCCGAGGCGCCGCAGGCGTCGGCTCGGGGTGCCGGCGGCGGCATCCGGCCGCCTGTCGACGCCCGGCCCGGGCTCGCCCGCCCTGCCGTCCGATCGTCCTGTCGTCGCTCCTGCCATCGTCATCCGTTGTCCTGTGCGCCGGTTCGGTTCCGGACCGCCCTCAAACCCGCTCCGCCGGCTCCAGCCGCCGGCCGCCGCCCCAGCCGATGGCCCCCCGCCAGCTGCCCTGCTCGAGGCGGCGGAGCGCGAGGAGGGCACCGAGCACGATGCCGGCCAGCGCCAGAAACGAGCCCGGGGCCAGGGTCGCGATGCCGCTGACGCCCTGGCCGATCGTGCAGCCCATGGCCAGCATGCCACCGAATCCCATGAGCCCGGCGCCGGCGACGTGGCGTATCATATCGTCGCGGCTCGCGAACGTCTCGATTCGCGCGCGTCTGGCGCTGCCGGCGGAGAGCGCGGCACCAGCCACGGTGCCGAGCACCAGCGCCGCGCCGAAGCCGGGCCAGGTGCCCCGGCCCATGGCACCCCAGGCGAGGGCGTCGGCCAAGGGGGCCGCGAAATTGAGCGAGACGACCTCTCCGGGCCCGCCGGGCGCGAAGAACAGCGTGCCCGTCGCGAGAAAGCCCAGGGCAACCGCCAGGCCGAGCCCGAAGCCGACCATCTGGTCGGCGCGATTGCGGCGAAAGCCCGGGTCCCTGAAGATCCAGAGGAGCAGGCCGCCGCCGACGAGCAGGGCGAGGAAGAGGTCGAGGGCCCAGGCACCTGCCGGGCTGCCGCCGGCCAGGAGATCGCCCAGGCTCCGGTCGGGGCCGGCCGAGGCGGCGAGCAGGAGGTCGGCGGGCCAGGCGAGAATGCCGCCGGCGGTCGCCAAAGCGGTGAGGCCGAGCACCAGGACGACGACCAGGGCCTTCAGGCTGCCCGTGCCGAGGCGCACCAGATTGCGGCTGGCGCAGCCGCCGGCCATGACCATGCCGATCCCGAAGAGGAGGCCGCCGACGAGGAGCGCCAGCGGCGCCAGCGGGCGTGCCAGCCAAGGCGTGGCGTCGAGCGGCACGAGGCCGAGGGCGGCGAGCGCCTGGGTCAGGAGGAGCGCGGTCGCCATGGCGAGCAGCCAGCTCCGCAGGCGGCGCAGGCTGCCGAAGAGATAGGCGTCGCTGATCGCCCCCATCGTGCAGAAATGGCTGCGCTCGAGCAGCCAGCCGACCGCCAGCCCGAGCAGCGCCGCGACGCTCATGGGCCCGATCATGGCACGAGCCGGCGGAGCACCACGACGTCCCCCTGCCGCACCCCGGCGGTCGGGGCAGGGCGGTCGCTGGTGCGCCGCGTGTGGCGGTTTTCGGGCAGCTCTCGGGCCATGCCATAGCATAGCCGCAACCCGTCGACCTGCCAATCGGTGGCCGGCCCGCAGGCCGGCCGGCGGCCCCGGGCCGTGTCAGCCGCCCAGAATGCCCGGCAAATCGCGCCCGGCCTCGAGGAAGCCGGCCGGGTCCAGGGGTTGGCCGTCCAGGCGGATCTCGTAATGCAGGTGGCGCCCGGTGCTTCGGCCCGTGCTGCCGATGATGCCGATCGGGTCGCCCGGGGCGACGTGCTCGCCGACCCTGGCCAGGGTCCGCGAGAGATGGGCGTAGCGCGTCGTGAAGCCGAGACCGTGGTCGATCTCGACGAGATTGCCGTAAGCGCCCCGCCAGCCGGCCGCGATCACGCGCCCGGGTGCCGTCGCCCCGACGGCGCTGTTGGCAGCGGCGCCGAAGTCGAGACCGCCATGCCTGGCGCGGCGGCCGGTGATGGGGTCCGTCCTGACGCCGAACGGGCTGGTAAGCCGGTAGTCCGCCAGCGGCGCGTCGAGCGGCAGCGATTCGAGCAGGCGCGGCACCGCGTCGAGCCGCAAGAGCTCGTCGCCGAGCTCGCGGTCGAGGGTGGCGGCGAACGACGTGGCCGGTGCCCGGGCCGCCTGGCTCCCGGGCGCGGCGTCGAGGCCGGGAATGGCGTGATCGCCACCGGATGACGGCTGCAGCTCGTCGAGGTCGACGAGCGGGCCGCCCTGGCCGTCGCCTGCTGCACCATTGGCCCGGGCCAGGAGTGCCTGCGGATCGATCCCGGTCCGGCTGACCACCCGCTCGATGGCGTCGAGCTTGTCCCTGATCCGGTCCTGCATCCGGCTGGCCGCGAGGGCGTATTCGCCGGAGAGCGACGCCAGCCGCCGCTCCAGCTCACCATAGCGCCCGCGCAGGCCCGCCTCCTGGCGGCGGGCCGTGTCGCGCTCCATGGCAAGCGTGTCGAGCTGCGCCTGCAGCGCCGCCCGCTCGCGCTCGAGCGCCATGCGCTCGCGCTGCGCCGTCTCGAGCCAGAGCGCCGTCTCGCGGGCATCCAGATCGAGCAGGCTGGCGCGCTGCCGCGCCAGCTCCGCCTCGTCCGTCAGGGCGGCCAGGGCTGCGGCCTGCCTGCGGCCCGCCGCGGAAAGCGCCGCATTCTCCTCGGCCATTCCGGCGAGGCGATCCCGATCGCCGCGCAGCTCGTGCCGGAGCCCGGCAATGGTCGATTCGAGCTCCCGCCGCTCGTGCCCGTGCTCTGCCGTCCGGGTGTCGAGCTCCTGCTGCAGCTGGCTCAGCCGGGCATCGCGCTCGGCGAAGCGGAGCTGCAGCACCCAGGTCGTGATGCCGCCGAGGAGCAGGAGGCTGAGGGCCAGATAGAGGCCGAGGGCGACCAGCACCCGCCGCGACGGGCCAGTTGTCGTCGTCGGGGAGGCGGGAGGCCGCACGGCCCGACGGCCGGACTGCTGGTCGGGGCGGATGAACGCATCGGCCTTTCTTCACTCCATGGCGGCGCTGCCGGATCGGTGGCGGCGACTATGCGCCCGGCATGGTTGCGAGGCCGTTAACGGCGACGCTACCCGATCCGGCGGCCCGTCGCCGGATCGAAGAGATGGAGATGGGCCGGCGTCGGGGTCAGGTGAAAGCGGTCGCCGGCCGCCACCGGCCGGTCGCCCGGCCGGCGGAGCGAGATGGCCTGGCCGTCGGCCAGCCGGCCGTGCGCCACGGTATCGGCGCCGAGCAGCTCGACCCATTCGACCTCCACATCCAGCCCGGCGACCGGCGCCGGCGTGCCCGCAGCCTCTGCCACCAGATGCTCCGGGCGTATGCCGACCCACCTCGCGGCCGGCGGCACCGGCGAGCGGGTGCTCGAGGGGCAGCCGCGCCCCGCCGCAGGTCACGGTGGCACCGTCGCCGTCGATCGTGCCGTCGAGCACGTTCATCGCGGGCGAGCCGATGAAGCCGGCGACGAAGAGGCTCGCCGGCCGGGCGTAGACCTCGATCGGCGTGTCGACCTGCTCGACCACGCCCTGGTTCAGCACCAGGAGCCGGTCGCCGAGCGTCATGGCCTCGACCTGGTCGTGGGTGACGAAGATGCCGGTCGTGCCGAGCCGGCGCTGCAGCTGCTTGATCTCGTGGCGCATCTGCACCCGGAGCTTGGCGTCGAGATTGGACAGGGCTCGTCGAACAGGAACGCCTCGGGCTCGCGCACGATCGCCCGGCCCATGGCGACCCGCTGGCGCTGGCCGCCCGAGAGCTGGCGGGGCTTGCGGTCGAGCAGGTCGGCGAGCCCGAGGATCTGCGCCGCCTCGGCCACGCGCTTTTCGATGACGGCCTTCGCCGTGCCGAGGTTCTTCAGGCCGTAGGCCATGTTCTGGCGGACGGTCATATGCGGGTAGAGCGCGTAGTTCTGGAAGACCATGGCGATGTCGCGCTCGGCGGGCTCGAGGTCGTTGACCCGCCGGCCGCCGATCACGACGTCGCCGGCGGTCGCGGTCTCGAGCCCGGCGATGATCCGCAGGAGCGTGGACTTGCCGCAGCCCGATGGCCCGAGCACGACCAGCATCTCGCCGTCGGCGATCGCCACCGAGACCTCCTTCAGCACGGCGACCTTGCCGAACGACTTGACGATGTTGCTGACGACGACCTCGGCCATGCTACTTCTCGGTCTCCACCAGGCCCTTGACGAAGAGCCGCTGCATGAGAACCACGACGACCACCGGCGGGATCAGCGCCAGGATCGCAACCGCGGTGATGTAATGCCACTCGGGCTCGTTGTCGGCCGCCACCACCATGCGCTGGATCGCCATGACGATCGTGTACATGCTCTGGTCGGTGGTGATCAGCAGCGGCCAGAGATACTGGTTCCAGCCATAGATGAAGAGGATGACGAAGAGCGCTGCGATGTTGGTCCGCGACAGCGGCAGGAGGATGTCCCAGAAGAAGCGCAGCGGGCCGGCCGCGTCGACCCTGGCCGCCTCGACCAGCTCGTCCGGCACGGTCATGAAGAACTGGCGGAAGAGGAAGGTCGCCGTCGCCGAGGCGATGAGCGGCACGATCAGGCCCGTGTAGGAATTGAGCAGGCCGAGCGTCGCCATGACCTCGTAGGTCGGCAGGATGCGCACCTCGACCGGCAGCATCAGCGTGATGAAGATGGTCCAGAAGGCGAGCATCCGGCCGGGGAAGCGGAAATACACGATGGCGAAGGCCGAGAGCAGCGAGATCGCGATCTTGCCGATGGCGATGCCGAGCGCCATGACCAGCGAGTTCAGCATCATCGGCGCCACCGGCCCCGAGCTCGCCCGCTCGCTGCCCCGGCCGAGCACGCCCGAGTAGTTCTCGACCAGCCGGTCCCCCATGGTCATGGGGATCGGCGCCTTCAGCACATCGGCCGGTGCCTGGGTCGAGGCGATGAAGGTGACGTAGATCGGCAGTGCGACGACGAGCACACCGAGGATCAGCGTCAGGTGGACGAGCACGGTGAAGAAGGGGCGGTTCTCTACCATCGGGCGTGCTCCGGCTTCATCCGTACTGCACGCGGCGCTCGATGAAGCGGAACTGGATGACGGTGAGCGTGATGACGATCGCCATCAGCACCACCGACTGGGCCGCCGAGCTGCCGAGGTTGAGGCCGATGAAGCCGTCGTTGAAGACCTTGTAGACCATGATGTTGGTGGCCTGGGCCGGCCCGCCCCGGGTGACCGCGTGGATGATCCCGAAGGTGTCGAAGAAGGCGTAGACGATGTTGACGACGATCAGGAAGAACGTCGTCGGCGAGAGCAGCGGGAAGATGATCGTGAAGAAGCGCTTGGCCGGCCCGGCGCAGTCGATCGCCGCCGCCTCGATCAGCGATTTCGGGATCGCCAGCATGCCGGCGAGGAAGAAGAGGAAGTTGTAGGAGATCTGCTTCCAGGCGGCGGCGATGATGACCAGCAGCATGGCCTGGTTGCCGCTGATCTTGTGGTTCCAGTCGATGCCGATCCCCTGCAGCCACCAGGCGACGATGCCGACCGACGGGTTGAAGAGGAAGAGCCAGAGCACGCCGGCGATCGCCGGGGCCACGGCGTAGGGCCAGATCAAGAGCGTCTTGTAGACGACGGCGCCGCGGATCGCGTGATCGGCCATGGCGGCGAGGAGCAGGGCCACGACGAGGCCGAGCACCGCCACGCCGATGCTGAAGACCGCCGTCACCCGGATCGAGTGCAGGTACTCGCGATGGCCGAAGAGATAGGTGAAGTTGTCGAACCAGACGAAGCGCACGGAGAGGCCGAAGGCGTCCTGCACCAGCATCGACTGCCAGAGCGCCTGCGCCGCCGGCCAGATGAAGAAGACGAGGGTGATCGCGAGCTGCGGCGCCACCAGCAGATAGGGCAGCCAGCGGTGGCGAAAGACGACGCGCTTCTCCATGCGCGGGGCAGCCAGGGTCGAAGAGCGCGGTGGCGCCCTATCGACCCTGCGGTCGCTCAGCCCTGCTGCTGCTGGAACTGCCGCAGCAGCTCGTTGCCGCGTCTGACCACCTCGTCGAGCGCCTCCTGGGCCGTCGCCTCGCCCGCCCAGACCCGCTCCAGCTCCTCGGCGACGACGTCGCGGATCTGCACGAAATTGCCGAAGCGCAGGCCCTTCGAGTTCTCGGTCGGCGGGTTGAGCGTGATCTGCCGGATGGCGACGTCGGCGCCGGGATTCTGCTCGTAGAAGCCCTGCTCCTTGCTCAGCTCGAAGGCCGCCGTGGTGATCGGCAGGTAGCCCGTCTCCTGGTGCCACCAGGCCTGGACCTCGGGCGAGGAAAGGTAGGTGAAGAACTTCGCCACGCCCTCGTACTCGGCGGCGTCGTGGCCCTGCAGCACCCAGAGCGAGGCACCGCCGATGATCGAGTTCTGCGGGGCGCCCTCGATGTTCGGCCAATAGGGCAGCATGCCGATGCCGAACTCGAAATCCTTGGCGTTGGCCTTGATGCCCGCATAGCCGGCCGAGCTCTCGGTGTAGACGGCGCACTCCTGATTGTAGAACTTGGGTGCTGCCTGGTTGGTGCGTCCACCATAGTCGAAGATCTTCGACTTCTGCCACTCGCCCATCTTGGCGATGTGGTCGACCACCGGCGTCTGGTTCACGGTCAGCTCCGTGTCGAGCCCGCCGAAGCCGTTCGAGAGCGTGCCGATCGGCAGGTTGTGCCAGGCCGAGAAGTTCTCGACATGGATCCAGCTCTCCCAGGCGGTCGTGAAGCCGCAAGGATAGCCGGCGGCCTGCAGCTTCTTGGCGGCCTCCTCGAACTCGGGCCAGGTGGCGGGCGGCGCTTCCGGATCGAGCCCTGCCTTCTTAAACGCGTCCTTGTTGTACCAGAAGACCGGCGTCGAGCTGTTGAACGGCATCGACAGCATCTCGCCGTCGGTCGTCGTGTAGTAGCCGGCGACGGCCGGCAGGAAGGCGCTCGGGTCGAACGGCTCGCCGGCGTCGGCCATGAGCTGGTAGACCGGGTAGATGGCCCCCTTGGCCGCCATCATGGTCGCGGTGCCGACCTCGAACACCTGGACGATGTGCGGCTGCTCGTTCGCCCGGAAGGCGGCGATCGCCGCCGTCATGGTCTCGGCGTAGGACCCCTTGAAGGTCGGGACGACCTCGTACTCGTCCTGGCTGGCGTTGAAGTCGGCGGCGATCTTCTCGACCCGCTCGCCATTGGCGCCGCCCATCGCGTGCCACCACTGGATCTGCGTCGCCGCCATCGCCGCGGAGCTCGTGCCGGCCAGCGCCACGGTGGCCAAGACGGCAAGCAAGTTCTTGGTTCGCATCGTTTCGCTCCTTCTCCCTGCCCGGGGATCATGCACCGGCTGCTTTCGACCATGCAAGCGTGACGGTCACATGACAGCTTCTGGCAGGGGGGGAGCGGGGCTGTGCGAAGCGCCGGGGAAGGCCCGGCGCGGCTGGTCAGTCGCCCGGGCGTTCGACCTTGCCGACGTTCTTGATCCGCACCACGACGTCGACCCGGTCGATGACCTTGCCGGGCGGCGGCTCGGGCAGGTCGGTGATCGTCACCACGTTGTGCGGGATGTCGTAGATCTCACCCGTCGACTTGTCGAAGTAATGGACGTGCGAGCTGGGGTCGGTATCGAAGTAGGACTGCCCCGAGCCGACCACGACCTCGCCCATCAGGCCCGCCTGGGTGAACTGATTGAGCGTGTTGTAGACGGTGGCCAGGGAAACGGGAATCCCGGCCTGCCGGGCCTCCTGGAAAAGCTCTTCCGCGGTCACGTGCCGGGGGGCCGTCTCGAGCAGCAGACCGAGCAGCGACAGGCGCTGCCGGGTCGGGCGCAGGCCCGAGGTCTTCAAACGGCGCATCGCTTCCGCGTAACGTCTCATCGGTCGAAATCCACGTCCTCTTGCGCTTCGATTCCCATACCGGACCTATTTGGTCCGTTTTGCGTGGGCGGTCAAGCGGCCGGCGTCAGTGGCCGGTCAGGATGCGCTGAACCAATTGCCGCACGGTCGGCACGAAGCCGTTGGCGTAGAAGGGGTCCTCGCGGAACTTGTAGACGTTGTGGCCGGCGAACATGAGCTGGTCCTCGTGCTCGCCGCGACCGTGCGCGATGTCCTGCAGCGTCTTCTGGATGCAGAAGGAGCGCGGGTCCACCGGCCGGTGGGTGGAGAAGTCGTCGCGATCCTTCCAGTTGCTGAAGGCGCAGTGGCTGAGGCAGCCCATGCAGTCGGCCTGGTCGCGCCGGATCTGCCGGGCACCCTCCGGCGTCACGAAGATCAGCGTGCCGTCGGGCGTGCGCATCGGCTGGCTGTAGCCCTGCGACAGCCAGCCCTGGATGTGCTGCAGGTCGTCCTCCGTCACGTAGACCCCGCGACCGCCACGGCCATAGGCGAAGAACGCCGTGCGCTCGCTCGCCGGATCGGCCTCGTCGCTGATCCTGACCTGGCGATCGGAGCGCTCGACCAGCTCCTCGAGGAAGCGGTTCTTCACCGCCGAGGAATAGAACCCGGTCGGGCTGAAGCGGTGCAGGAGGACGTCGTCGGGCAGGAGGCCGAGCAGCCGCTTCTTCCAGCCGTTCGGGATCGGGCTCTCCTGGGTCAGGAGCGGCCGCGTGCCGAACTGGAAGGCGATGGGGCCGAGCTCCTTGTTGCCGATCCAGCTCTTCCAGTCCTTCAGGTGCCAGACGCCGCCCGCCATGATGATCGGCACCTCGCCGAGACCCATGCCGCGCATCAGCTTCCTGAGCTCGAGCACGCGCGGGTAGGGGTCCTCGGGCCGCTTCGGGTCCTCGCTGTTGGAGAGCCCGTTATGGCCGCCGGCGCGCCACGGGTCCTCGTAGACCACGGCACCGAGCCAGTCGGCGACCTTGCCGTAGGCCCGCTTCCAGAGCGCGTTGAAGGCCCGCGCCGAGGAGATGATCGGGTAGTAGTGGACGCCGTAGCTGGCGCAGATCTCGCCCAGCCGGTAGGGCATGCCGGCGCCGCAGGTGACGCCGTGCACGAGCCCCTTGGCCTGCTGCAGCACGCCGTGCAGCACGCGCTCGCAGCCGCCCATCTCCCAGAGCACGTTCATGTGCAGGCGGCCTTCGCCGCCCTGGGTCTCGTGCGCCACGCGCGCCTGGCAGACGGCACCGCGGATCGAGTAGTCGATCAGCTCCTCGTGCCGCTCGCGGCGGTCGCGCCCCCTGAAGACCAGGGGCACGTAGTCGCCATTGGCGTCGATCACGTCGGCGTTGACCGCCGAGAACGTGCCGACGCCGCCGGCCGCCGCCCAGGCGCCGGCGCTGCGGCCATTGCTGACCGCGACACCCTTGCCGCCTTCGACCAGTGGCCAGACTTCATGGCCGGCCACCACGAGCGGACTGACGAAGCTCATGCCGGTCTCCCTGCTGCTTGTGCCGGCGCGGGCCGCGCCGCTCAGCCGGCGCGCTCGCGACGTCGACCGTCGCGCTCGCCCCGGCCACCACGCTCGCCACCGTCCCGCTCCGGGCGCGGCTTGCGCTCGACCTCGATCACCTCGCCGGTCTCCTGGTTGACCGAGCGCATGCTGAGCTTGATCTTGCCGCGATCGTCGACCGCCAGCACCTGGACCTTCACCGTGTCGCCTTCCTTGACCACGTCGCCGACGCTGGCGACGCGCTCATTGGCGAGCTCGGAGATGTGGCAGAGGCCGTCCTTGCTGCCGAGGAAGGAGATGAAGGCGCCGAAGTCGACGATCTTGATCACCTTGCCGTTGTAGACGTGACCGACCTCCGGGGTCGCCGTCAGGCCGCGGATCCAGTCGACCGCGCGCTGCGACGCCATGGCGTCGCTGGAGGCCACCTTGACGAGGCCGTCGTCGGAGATGTCGATCTTCGCCCCCGTGCTCTCGCAGATCTCGCGGATCATCTTGCCGCCCGGGCCGATCACCGCGCCGATCTTGTCGGTCGGGATGTTGAGCGTGGTGATCCGCGGCACGGAATCGCGCAGCTCCGGTCGCGGCATGCCCATGCAGCCGGCCATCTCGCCGAGGATGTGGATCCGCCCGTCGCGCGCCTGGTCGAGGGCGATCTGCATGATCTCCTCGGTGATCCCGGCGATCTTGATGTCCATCTGCAGCGAGGTGACGCCGCGCTCGGTGCCGGCCACCTTGAAGTCCATGTCGCCCAGGTGATCCTCGTCGCCGAGGATGTCGGAGAGCACCGCGAAGCGCTCGCCCTCCTTGATCAGGCCCATGGCGATGCCGGCGATCGGCCGCGGCAGGGGCACGCCGGCGTCCATCAGGGCGAGCGAGGTGCCGCAGACCGTCGCCATCGAGCTCGAGCCGTTCGACTCGGTGACCTCGGAGACGACCCGGATCGTGTAGGGGAAGGCGTCCTTGGCCGGCAGGAGGGGGCGGGTGGCGCGCCAGGCGAGCTTGCCGTGGCCGATCTCGCGGCGGCCGGGGGACCCCATGCGGCCGGCCTCGCCCACCGAGTAGGGCGGGAAGTTGTAGTGCAGCATGAAGTGCTGCCGGCTGTCGCCCTCGAGCGCGTCGATCAGCTGCTCGTCCTGGCCCGTGCCGAGCGTCGCCACCACCAGCGCCTGGGTCTCGCCGCGCGTGAAGAGTGCCGAGCCGTGCACCCGCGGCAGCACGCCGACCTCGGCGACGATCGGCCGGACGGTGCGCAGGTCGCGGCCGTCGATCCGCTCGCCGGTGTCGAGAATGGCGTTGCGGACGATGTGGCTCTCGAGCTTCTTGAAGGTCTCGGCGACCGCCTGCTTGGCATTCGGGTCGTCGCTGCCGGCGGTCAGCGCCTCGACCGCCGCCTTCTTGACGAGGCCGACCTTCTCGACGCGGGTCTGCTTGACGCGCTCCGCGTAAGCCTCGCGCAGCGGCGTCTCGAACTCGCTTTGCAGGCGGCCGAAGAGGTCGGACTCGCCCGCCTCGCCGAGCGACCAGGGCTCCTTGGCGCAGGCCATGGCGAGCTGGATGATCAGGTCGATGACCGGCTGGAAGGCCCGGTGCCCGTGCATCACGGCATCGAGCATCGTCGCCTCGGGCAGCTCCTTGGCCTCCGACTCGACCATCATCACCGCGTCGCGCGTGCCGGCGACCACGAGGTCGAGATCGCTCTCCTTGAGCTCCTCGATCGTCGGGTTGACGACGAACTGGCCGTTGATGTGGCCGACGCGGCAGGCGCCGATGGGGCCGAGGAAGGGCAGGCCGCTGATCGTCAGCGCGGCGCTGGCGGCGACCATGGCGAGCATGTCGGGGTCGTTCTCGCCGTCATGGGCCAGAACGGTGACGACGATCTGCGTCTCGTTCTTGAAGCCGGACGGGAAGAGGGGGCGGATCGGGCGGTCGATCAGCCGCGAGGTCAGCGTCTCCTTCTCGGTCGGCCGACCCTCGCGCTTGAAGAAGCCACCGGGGATCTTGCCGGCGGCGAACGCCTTTTCCTGATAGTTGACCGTGAGCGGGAAGAAGTCCTGGCCGGGCTTGATCGACTTGGCGCCGACGGCGGTCGCCAGGACCACGGTCTCGCCCAGCTGCGCCAGCACGGCGCCATCGGCCTGGCGGGCAATGCGGCCGCTTTCCAGACGCAGGCGGCGCCCGTGCCAGTCCATTTCCTTGATGGTCGTCTTGAACATTCACTTAGCCTTTCATGTGCCTGCAACGGCAGGCGACCGGTCCGACACCAGATCGGACCGGCCCGTCTTCAATGGCGGCTGTCGAGGCTGCCCGTGCCCGCGTTCAACGACGCAGGCCGAGCCGCTCGATGAGCTGCCGGTAGCGATCACCATCGCTGCGGTTCAGGTAGTCGAGCAGGCGGCGCCGCTGGCCGACCATCATCAAAAGACCGCGCCTCGACGCGAAGTCCTTCTGATGCGCCTTGAGGTGCTCGGTCAGGTTGCCGATGCGCTCGCTGAGGATGGCGCACTGCACCTCCGGCGAGCCGGTGTCGCCGTCCTTCACGGCATAGGACTTGATGAGCTCGAGCTTGCGCTCCTGCGTGATCGACATCGTCTGGTCCTTCTGGAAGGCGAGGCGCTCGGGCCTGCTCAGCTGTTGAAAACGCGCAACGGGCTCAGCTCGCCATCCACCAGCCGTCCGAGAGCGACGACCTCGCCCTCCCGGACCGCCTGGATGGTCCCACCTTCCACCACCTCGCCGACGACGAGGCGGGGCACGATCTGGATGGGGTGACCGGAGCGGAGCCGCGCCGCCTGTGGCTCGGTCACGGCGAGCGCCGGGATGTCGGCCAGCGCCGTCGAAACCGAAACCAATGCTTGCGGTAGGCTATCATCTTGGACGATTTCAACAAGCGTGTCGAGATCGATTGCAGTGTCCGTGGTGAAGGCACCGACCTCGAGCCGCCGGAGCGCCGTGACGTGGCCGAGGCAGCCGAGCGCCTCGCCGAGATCGCGCGCCAGCGCCCGGATATAGGCCCCCTTGCCGCAGCGCGCCTCGAAGACGGCGTGGTCGATGTCGGGCCGCTCGATCATGCGAAGCTCGATGAAGTGCACCTCGCGCGCCGGCAGGTCGAGCACCTCGCCGCGCCGCGCCAGGTCGTAGGCGCGCTCGCCGGCCACCTTCACCGCCGCGAAGTCCGGCGGCCGCTGCATGATCCGGCCCTCGAAGGCCTTCAGGGCGTCGACGATCGCGGCGTCGGCGGGCCGCTCGTCGGACGCCCTGATGACCTCGCCTTCGCTGTCGTCGGTGTTGGTGGCGGCGCCGAAGCGGACGGTGAACCGATAGCGCTTGGGCGCATCCATCACATACATGACGGTCTTGGTCGCCTCGCCGAGGGCCAGCGGCAGAACGCCCGTGGCGAGCGGGTCGAGCGTGCCGCCATGGCCGGCCTTGGCGGCGTCGGTCAGGCGCTTCACCCGGTTGACCACGTGGGTCGAGGTCATGCCGGAGGGCTTGTCGATGATCAGCCAGCCATCGATGCGCTTGCCCTTGTGGCGGCGCCGGCTCATTCGTCACCCGCCCCGCGCGACGGGTCGGCGGCCGCAGCCCCCTCCACGCCGGCATCGCCCGCGGCCGGCGCATGCGCCGCCAGCCCGGTGCGCAGGAGGTCGTCGATATGCGCCGCGTGGCTGAAGCTCAGGTCGGCCTCGAAGCGCAGGCGCGGCGCGTATTTGAGGTTCATCTCGCGCGCCAGCCGGCCGCCGAGGACCGGCGCCAGCCGGTTCAGGGATTCGAGCGTGCGCGCCTGCACGTCGCGGCCGAGCTCGGCCACGAACACCTGCGCGTGGCGGAGGTCGCGGCTCATCCTCGCCTCGGACACGGTGACGCTGACCGTCTCGAGATGGCGGTCGTGCAGATCACCGCGCATGAGGTGCCCGGCGAGCAGATGGCGCATCTGCTCGCCGACCCTGAGCTGGCGCTGCGACGGCGCAGCGCCGGATCGATCCCTGGACATGACAAAAACCTTGCGGGTGAACGCCGCAACGGCTCCGGACGAGCGGTCCTAGAGCGTGCGCGCCACCTCCTGCACCTCGTAGACCTCGATCAGGTCACCCTGACGGATGTCGTTGTAGCCTTCGATCGACATGCCGCACTCGAAGCCCTCGCGCACCTCGCGGACATCGTCCTTGAAGCGCTTGAGCGAGCCGAGCTGGCCATCGAAGACGACGACGTCGTCGCGCAGCAGCCTGGCCCGGCCACCACGCCGGATGAGCCCGTCGACGACCCGGCAGCCGGCGACCTTGCCGACCTTGCTGACGTTGAAGACCTCGCGGATCTCGGCGTGGCCGAGGATGCTCTCCTTGGCCTCCGGCGCCAGCATGCCTTCGAGCAGGCCCTTCATCTCGTCGAGCAGCTCGTAGATGATCGAGTAGTAGCGGATCTCGATCCCCTCGCGCTTGGCGAGATCGCGGGCCTGGGCGTTGGCGCGCACGTTGAAGCCGATGATCACGGCCTGCGAGGCCTGCGCCAGGGTGACATCGCTCTCGGTGATGCCGCCCACGCCGCCATAGAGCACGCGAACACTGGCTTCCTCGTTGCCGATCTTCTCGAGCCCGGCCTGGATCGCCTCCAGCGAGCCGTGCACGTCCGACTTCACCACCACGGGCAGGCTCTGGATCTCGCCGGACTTGAGCTGCGAGAACATCTCCTCGAGCGAGCTGCGGGCCGGCGTCGCCTTGAGCTGCTGCTGCTCGCGCCGCTTGCGGATGCGGTAGTCGGCGATGTCGCGCGCGCGCTTCTCGTTCTCGACGACGACGAACTGGTCGCCCGCCTCCGGCACGTCGTCGAGACCCTGGATCTCGACGGGCACGGACGGCCCGGCCGACTTGATCGTCTCGCCGCGGTCGTCGCTCATCGAGCGGACACGACCCCAGGAGGCACCGGCGACGACGATGTCGCCCTGGTTCAGCGTGCCGTTCTGGACGAGCACCGTGGCCACCACGCCGCGACCCCGATCGAGCCGCGCCTCGACGACCGCACCCCTGGCCTCGCGGTCGGGATTGGCCTTGAGCTCGAGCAGCTCGGCCTGCAGCTGGAGCTGCTCGACCAGCTTGTCGAGGCCCGTCTTCTGCAAAGCACTCACCGGCACGCAGAGCACGTCGCCGCCAAAGTCCTCGACCACGACGTCGTGGCTCAGGAGCTCCTGCTTGACGCGGTCGGGATTGGCCTCGGGCTTGTCGATCTTGTTGACGGCCACGACGATCGGCACCTTCGCCGCCTTGGCGTGGCGGATCGCCTCGATCGTCTGCGGCATGACGCCGTCATCGGCGGCGACGACCAGGACGACGATGTCGGTGATCGAGGCACCGCGCGCGCGCATCGCCGTGAAGGCGGCGTGGCCCGGCGTGTCGACGAAGGTGACCCGGGCACCGTTGCCCACCGTCACCTGATAGGCGCCGATATGCTGGGTGATGCCGCCGGCCTCGCCGGCCACCACATCGGTCTGGCGCAGCGCGTCGAGCAGCGAGGTCTTGCCGTGGTCGACATGGCCCATGACCGTGACCACCGGCGCCCGCGGCTGCAGGCTCGCCGTGTCGTCCTCGGGCCCCTCGAGACCGATCTCGACATCGCTCTCGCTGACCCGGCGTGCTGCCTGGCCGAACTCGGAAAGCACCAGCTCGGCGGTGTCGGCGTCGATCGTCTGGTTGATCGTCACCATGATGCCGTTGCGCATCAGGACCTTGACCACCTCGGCACCGCGCACCGCCATGCGCGCGGCGAGGTCCTGGACGGTGATCATCTCCGGCACCACGACCTCCCGGACTGCCGGCTCGGCGCCGCTCGCCGACTGCTGCCGGCGCTCGCGCTCGCGCTGCCGCTTGAGCGCCGCGAGGCTGCGCGTCCGCTCGATCTCCTCGGCTTCCTCGTCGGTCGTGAGGATGAGCCGCTTGTCGTTGCGCCGCGTGTCGCGCTCGGTCCGCCGCAGGGTGTTGCGGCGATCGCCCTTGCCGCCCTTGCCGCGGCCCTCCTCGTCCTCGCCGATCGGCAGCTGCCGCGCCGCGGCCTTGGCACCCCGCTTGCTTTCCTCGGGCGCGCGCAGCTCGCCATCCGCGTCGAGCACGGCCGGTGCCGCGGCGGCCTCGTTGCTGGCCTGGGCCTCGGCGGCGGCGCGCCGCTTCTCCTCCTCGGCGAGCAGCCGGGCGGCCTGCTCCTCGGCGCGCTTGCGCGCGTCCTCCTCGACCTTCCGCCGCGCCTCCTCCTCGGCCTTGCGCTGGGCCGCGGCGTCCTCGTCCGCCTTGCGCCGGGCCGCCTCCTCGGCGGCGCGCCGCGCGTTCTCGGCGGCGCGGGCGCGCGCCTCCTCCTCGATCTTCTTGGATTCGGCGAGGGCGCGGAGCCGCGAGCGCTTCTCGTCCTCGGTCAGCGTCGGCAGCACCATCGGGCCGCGCCCGCTGCGTGAGCCGCGCGCCTCGGTCACCGCGCGCTGCTGGCGGAGCGCTTCGGCCGGCGCCCGCGTCGGGGCGGGAACCGGGCGCGGCGCCGGCGCCGCGTTCGACTGGCTTTCCGCCGGTGCGGTCGCGGCCGGACGGGGCGTGGTG
This sequence comes from Geminicoccaceae bacterium, assembly GCA_041397945.1. GTDB lineage: Bacteria > Pseudomonadota > Alphaproteobacteria > Geminicoccales > Geminicoccaceae > SLRI01. Next base: position 81,661 of record JAWKVR010000001.1, on the reverse strand, counting down.
ACCGGCGTCGTGGCGCCGCGCCGCCGCTTCACCTCGACCGCGACCGCCTTGCTGCGGCCATGGCTGAAGCTCTGGCGGACCGTGCCCTGCTCACCCGCTTTCTTGAGCTCGAGGCGACCGCCGGCCGAGCCCTTGCCGAGCTCGATCCGCGTGTTTCGATCCTGCCCTTTGGCGTCGCTCATCTTGCTCTCGATGTCCCTTGCTGATCGTCCGCGTCGGCGGGGCCCGCGGCGCCGGGCCCGGCCTGCTGCCGGCGACGGAAGCCCTCGAGCCTCGTCGCCTCCTCGAGCAGACGCGTCGCTAGTGTACCGTGTCTCATCCAGGCATGCACGACCGCATCGCGACCGAGCGCGCGCCCGATCTCGGCCCGCGTCAGGCAGGCGACGAGCGGCCCGTCGCCCTGCCGCGCGCGCAGCTTGCGGGCACCGTGCACGGCCGCGTCGCTGGCCTCGACCAGGACACCTGCTTCCTGGCCGCCGAGGACCGCCGCCACCTGGTCGAAGCCCTCGACGACCTCGCCGGCCCGCCGGCCGAGCCCGAGAATGTCGCAGGCCCGTGCTGCGAGGAGGCGCTCGACGAGCCCGCCCAGATCCTCCGGCACGAGCACCGTGCAGCCGGCCTGCCGGTCGAAGAGCCGTTTCCTCACGGCCTGGGCAAGGCTCTCCCGGTCGGCCGCGACCCAGATGCCGCGACCCGGCAGCCGGGCCGCCAGATCGGGCATGAGGCGCCGCTCGGGATCGACCACGAAGCGCAGCATGCGCGACCGGTCGCCGCTCTCGCGGCTGACGATGTCGCGCCGGCGGGGCGGTGCCGGAAAGGCGCCGCCCTCGGGGCTTGCGGTCGCGGTGGTGGCGAGCATCACGGTCAGTGTGTGGTCTCCGCCGTGCCGTCGTCCCCGGCCCCGTCATCCGCCTCGAGCGTCTCTTCCGGCTCCGGCTCCGGCTCGATCCAGCCGAGCACCAGGCGGGCCTGGAGGATGAGATCGGCGGCAGTGGCCTCGTCCACCGGCGCCTCGGCGGCGAGCATCTCGATCAGCTCGTCGGTCGCGAGATCGGCGAAATCCTCGAGGCTCTTCACCCCCTGGCGACCGAGGACCACGACCGTCCGCAGATCGATCAGGCTGAAGGCGCGCAGATCCTCGCCGATGCCGAGCTCGTCGGCCTCGGCGTTCAGCTCCTGCTCGCGCTCCTCGAGGAAGGCGGCGGCGCGCTCCTTGAGCGCCTCGGCGATCTCCTCGTCGAAGCCCTCGATGGCGGCCAGCTCGTCCGCCTCGCTGTAGGCCACGTCCTCGACGCTGGCGAAGCCTTCGGTCGCGAGCAGCTGGGCGATCACCTCCTCGACGTTGAGGGCCTCGATGAAGAGCTCGGTGGCCTCGCGGAACTCGCGGTTGCGCCGCTCGGAGTCCTCGCCCTCGGAGACGATGTCGATGTCCCAGCCGGTGAGCTGCGAGGCGAGCCGCACGTTCTGGCCGCGTCGGCCGATGGCGATGTGCTGCATGTGGTCGGGAACGATGACCTCGATGCGGTTGGCCTCGGGGTCGAGCACCACCTTGCTCACCTCGGCCGGCGCCAGCGCGTTGACGACGAAGGTGGCAGGGTCGGGCGACCACGGGATGATGTCGACCTTCTCGCCGGCCAGCTCCTGCACCACGGCCTGGACGCGGCTGCCGCGCATGCCGACGCAGGCGCCCACCGGGTCGATGCTGCTGTCCTTCGAGATCACGGCGATCTTGGCCCGGCTGCCGGGGTCGCGGGCGACCGACTTGATCTCGATGATGCTGTCGTAGATCTCGGGCACTTCCTGCTCGAAGAGCTTCGCCATGAACTGCGGGTGCGTCCGGGACAGGAAGATCTGCGGGCCGCGGGTCTCGTGCCGCACGTCGTAGAGATAGGCCCTGATCCGGTCCTTGTTCCTGAAGCTCTCGCGCGGGATCAGGTCGTCGCGGCGCACGATCGCCTCGGCCCGGCCGAGATCGACCAGGACGTTGCCGTGCTCGGTCCGCTTGACCTCGCCGATGACGATCTCGCCGATCCGGTCCTTGAACTCGTCGTACTGGCGCTCGCGCTCGGCGTCGCGCACCTTCTGGACGATGACCTGCTTGGCACTCTGCGCGGCGATGCGGCCGAGATCGATCGGCGGCAGGGCATCGAGGATGAGATCGCCCGGTTGCGCTGCCGGGTTGCGGTCGCGCGCCTCGTCGAGGCTGATCTGCTTGGCGTAGTCCTCGACGGTCTCGGCCACCTCGAGCTGCCTGAACAGCCGGATCTCGCCGGTCTTGCGATCGATCTCGGCGATGATGTCGTGCTCGAGACCGTACTTGCGCCGGGCAGCGGTCTGCACGGCCTGCTCCAGGGCGTCGATCACCTCGGTGGTGTCGATGCCCTTCTCCTGGGCCACCGTCTCGGCGACCCGCAACAGCTCGGCCCGTCCCAATGCGGTGCTGAGTTCCATCGCCTACTCCCTCGCCTCCTGCCCGGTGCCGCCCTTCAGGGCGGCCGCCACGAGCGCGTCGGTCAATACCAGCTTGGCCTTCCGGACGGTCGGGTACGGCACCCGCCGGGTCAGACCTTCAACAGTCAAGAGCACGTCCTCGCCGGCGACCCCCTCGAGCAGGCCGCGCCACCGCTTGCGGCCGTCCAGAGGCGGCTCCACCTCGAGCCGCACCTCGTGCCCGGCAAAGCGCGCGAAGTCGTCGAGCCGCACCAGGGGGCGATCCAGGCCCGGCGACGACACCTCGAGCACATAGGCGCCGGCGATCGGGTCGGCCACGTCGAGCACCGCCGACACGGCCTGGCTGATGTCCGCGCAATGCTCGACCGTCATCGTGACGCCCCGATCCAGGGGCTCGGCCATCACCTGCAACGTCCGTCGCTGCCCGCCCAGGAGCCGCACCTGCACCAGATCGAATCCCAGATCGTGCAACGTCGGCGCCAGCAATTCGGCGAGGGGCTCGATCCTTGATCCTTCGTGTGCCGTCGTCATCCGGTCCTTGCAGAAAACCTGTCAACTTGTCGCAAGACCTCGGCTCGACGCCTGCGGTGCGGGAATCTGGCGCCAAAACAAAAAAGAGCGGGCCGAAACCCACTCTGCTTTCCCAAGCCGAGATCTATGCGGGTTATGGGATCATTCGGCCGATGTTGCAAGGGCCGCGGTGCGCAACTTGCGGCGAAAGCGCAGAAAGACCGGCTGGCGACCGGCCGCCACGGCCTTCGCCTCGTAGCGTGTCGGCGGCCAGTCGGGCGGGCGGTTGCGCCAGTCCTCGGGGCCGCGCACGCACCAGTCGAGCCGCTGCTCGCCGAGCAGGCAGGCGAGCGTCCAGCGCCGGTAGCCGGGTCGTCCGTGGCGACCCGCAGCTCGCCGCCGTCGACCAGGAGGTCGGCGAACCGGCCACCGTCTCGGCATTCACGATCCGCCGCTTCCAGTGCCGCTTCTTCGGCCAGGGGTCGGCGAAGAGCACGAAGAGCCGCTCGATCGACGCCTCGGGCAGGCGGTCGAGCAGGAGCCGCGCGTCGTCCACCAGCAGGCGGACATTGCCCAGCCGCCGCTCCTCGACCTGCGCCAGGAGGCGGGCCACGCCGTCGATGAAGGGCTCGACGCCGATCAGGCCGACGGCCGGGTTGGCGGCCGCCTGCTCGGCCAGGTGCTCGCCGCCGCCGAAGCCGATCTCGAGCCAGACCCGGCGCCGTTGCGGCGTGAACAGGGCCACGGGATCGAGAGTGCCGGCAGCGGGCAGGTCGATCGCCAGCTGCGGCAGCAGCCGGGCCAGCCGCTCGCGCTGCCCGGCACGCAGCCCCGGGCCGCTCCGCCGCCCGTAGAGGACACGCTGCCGCCGGGGCGGGTCGGTCGGGCCGGTCGCCGGTTCAGTTGAAGGCGCGCTTGAACTCGTCGGCGAGATCGGTCTGCTCCCAGGAGAAGCCGCCATCGTTCGTGGGCTGCCGGCCGAAATGGCCGTAGGCCGAGGTGCGCGCGTAGATCGGCCGGTTGAGCTGCAGCCGGCGGCGGATGCCGCGCGGGCTGAGATCGAGATCCATCAGCAGGTCGGCGAGCCGCAGCTCGTCCACCTCGCCCGTGCCCTGGGTGTCGACATAGATCGAGAGCGGCTTGGCGACACCGATGGCATAGGAGAGCTGGATCAGGCAGCGCTTGGCGAGCCCGGCCGCGACCACGTTCTTCGCGAGATAGCGGGCGGCATAGGCGGCCGAGCGGTCGACCTTGGTCGGGTCCTTGCCGGAGAAGGCGCCGCCGCCATGCGGTGCGGCACCGCCATAGGTGTCGACGATGATCTTGCGGCCGGTGAGGCCCGCGTCGCCATCCGGCCCGCCGATGATGAACTGGCCCGTCGGATTGACGTAGAACTCGTCCTCGGGCGGCATCCAGCCGTCGGGCAGCACCTTCTTGGCGAAGCCGCGGACGATCTCGCGCACCTGCTCGCGGCCGGCCGAGGCCTGGTGCTGGGTCGAGACGACCAGCGAGGTGCAGGCGACCGGCCGCCCGCCGACATAGCGGAGCGTCACCTGGCTCTTGGCATCGGGCGCCAGCTCGGGCACCTGGCCAGCGTGGCGCGCCTCCGCCATCAGCCGCAGGATCTGGTGGGCGTAGAGGATCGGCGCCGGCATCAGGTCCGGCGTCTCGTCGCAGGCGAAGCCGAACATGATGCCCTGGTCGCCGGCTCCCTCGTCCTTGTCGGCGCCGGCATCGACGCCCATGGCGATGTCGCTGGACTGCTCGTGCAGGTAGACGTCCACCGCCGCGTCGCGCCAGTGGAACCCGTCCTGCTCGTAGCCGATCGCGCGCACCGCCTCGCGGGCGATGCAGCGGACATGATCGTGCGTCAGCGCGGCGGGGCCACGGACCTCGCCGGCGATCACGATGCGGTTGGTCGTGGTCAGCGTCTCGCAGGCGACGCGGGCTTCCGGCTCGGCGTCGAGATACGCGTCCACCACCTCGTCGGAGATCCGGTCGCAGACCTTGTCCGGATGACCTTCGGAGACCGATTCGCTGGTGAAGAGGTAGTCGTTGGCGGCCATGTGTCGTGCTGTCCGTCTGGCTGGGTTGGCCGTGTTCTGCCGATGAAGTGGCCGTGGTTCAAGTCCCGAGAGGCCGGGTGCTGTCCCGGAGGTCGGGCAAACGGTCGCGCATCGCCTCTGCCGGCGCCCGTTGCCGGCCGGCAGCGATCAATGGTCGCTGCCGCGAGGGCCGGCCCGTCGCCCGGCGAGCTCGACCGCACCGGCCGCCAGCAGGGCGAGGCCCATCAGCAGCCACGGCAGCCAGGGCCAGCGTGTCGCCGGCGGCGGCGCGGGCAGGGCGGCGGGGAGGGTGGCATCGATCGTGCCGGTCGTGCCGAGCGGCAGGCTCTCCAGACGCGGCCCATGGGGTCGGCGAGCATCGAGATGCCCGTGTTGGCGGCCCGCACCAGCGGCAGGCCGGTCTCCACCGCCCGCATCCGCGCCATGGCGGCGTGCTGGTAGGGGCCGCTCGAGATGCCGAACCAGGCGTCGTTGGTCACGTTGACGATCCACCGGGCGCGGCCCGAGCCGCCGTCGGTGCCGCGGCCGGGAAAAGCGGCCTCGAAGCAGACGAGCGGCTCGCCGGCGGCAGGCTAGGGCAGGGCGAGGGTCGTGCGCCCCGGCCCCGCCTGGAAGTCCATGCTGCTCGACGGCGAGCGCCTCGAGCCCGAGCGCGCCGAAAAGCGGGCGCATGGGCAGGAACTCGCCGAACGGCACGAGGTCCACCTTGTCGTAGCGGGCGAGCAGCTCGCCCGTGCTGCCGACGGCGTAGACGCTGTTGTGCAGGATCGGCGGCTCGACCGAGCCGTCGAAATGGTCGGAGCCGAGAATGACGACGCCTCGGGCCGCACGCCCTCGCCGACCAGCGCCGGCGGACCTCCGGCTCGGCGTTCAGCGAATAGGGCACCGAGCCTCCGGCCAGACGATGATGTCCGGACGCTCCGGCGACGCCGGCTGAGCTGCAGGCGGGACAGGTCGAGATGCCGCTCGAACCAGCTCCGGCGCAGCGCCGGGTCCCACTTGTGGTGCTGGGCGATGTTCGCCTGGACGACCCGGATCGCCACCGGCGGCTCGGCCGAGAGCCCTGGCGGGTGGCCGGCGAGGCGCCAGGCCCCGAAGGCGCCGACGCCTGCAGCCCCGGCGACGAGGAGGGCGACAGCCGCCCGGCGGGCCGCCGGTGCTGTCAGGGCGACGCCGGCGAGGGCGGCGAGCCACGCGACGAGGAAGCTGGCGGCGGTCGTGCCGACGAGGGCCACGACCTGCAGCGAGGCATCGGTCGCCGCCAGGGCCAGCGCCAGGGGGTTCCAGGGGAACTGCACGCCATATTGGCCGCGGGCGAGCTCGCCCAGGCACCAGAGCCCGGCAAAGACCGTGGCGGCGGCGATCGGCCGGCGCAGCCGCAAAGGCCCCATGAGGGCGAGCGGCAGGGCGCCGATCACCGCGAGGACGGCGGCGAGTGCCACGACCCCCGGCACCGCCAGGGCACCGAACCGGTCGGCCTCGGCGAGGAAGGCGATCCCCATGACCCAGTAGAGCCCGGCCAGATGGAAACCAAAGCCGAAGAGCCAGGCGCGCGCGAAGGCCGGCCAGTAGCGGCGCGTGCCCTGCAGCTGGACGAAGAGCAGGCCGATCACCAGGACCGCCGGCAGGAAACCCAAAGGCGGCAAGGCGAGCGCCAGGCCGCGCCGGCGAACGGCGTCAGCCAGAGCCGGGCCGGGCGCGCCGTCGCCGCGGCCGGGACGCGACCCGCCGCGGCCGTGCCCGAGCTCAATCGCCCGGCCCGATCAGCTCACCGGCGAGGCGCTCCGGCGAACGTTCCGCCGGATCGACGATCTCGATGCGCACGCGCTTGATGCGCCGGGGATCGGCGTCGAGGATATGGAAGTTGAGCCCGACCGGGTGGCGGACGGTCTCGCCGATGTCGGGCACCCGGTCGACCAGGGTGAAGATCAGGCCGCCCGTGGGTGTCGACCTCGTCGCGCTCGTCGCCGTCGAGCAGCGTCTGGCCGAGCTGCTCCTCCAGGTCCTCGAGGTCCACCCGACCATCGGCCTCGATGCTGCCATCGGCCCGATGGACCAGCTGCGGCGGCTCGTCGGGGCATGCTCGTCGTGGATCTCGCCGAGAATCCGACCACCAGGTCCTCGACGGTCACCAGCCCGTCGGTGCCGCCGAACTCGTCCACCACCGCCACCATGTGGCGTGGCTCTTGCGCATTTCGAGGAGCAGGTCGAGCACGCGCATTGACGGCGGGACGACCGGCACCTGGCGCATCACGGCGCTCAACGCGAAATGGCTGCCGTCGTTCCAGAAGGGCAGCAGATCCTTGATGTGGACGAGCCCGACCACGTCGTCGAGGCGGTCGCGAAAGACGAGCAGCCGCGAGTGGCCGGCTCGCGCATCGCCGCCACGACGTCGTCGAGCCCGGTATTGATCTCGATGGCGCGGATGTCGGCGCGCGGCACCATGACGTCGTCGACCCGAAGCTCGCCGAAGCTCAGGGCGTTGAGCATCAGCTCGCGTTCCTCGGGCGTGAACTGCTCGGCACCCTCGCCGGACCCTCCTCCTCGATCAGGTCCTCGAGGGTCTCGCGCAGGCCGCCCGTGCTGCTTCCGCCGCTGGCCAGCTCGCGCAGCCGGCGCAGCAGGCTCTCGAGCATGGACGGGTTGGTGTCCTGCCGCCGGGCCAGCTGCCCATGGCCGGGCCTCCGCCTGCCGCCGGCGGCAGCTCTGTGCCCGCCATGCGGGTCGGCATAGCCGAGCCCTGCGACGATGCGGCTTTCCAGCGCCTCCATCGTCAGGGCCTCGGCGTCGTCCTCGTGGTCGTGGCCGAGCAGATGGAGGACGCCGTGCACCACGAGATGGGCAAGGTGCGCGGCGATCGGCCGACCGTCCGCCTGGGCCTCGCGCGCCACGGTCTCGAAGGCGAGAACCACGTCGCCGAGCAGCCAGGGCTCGCCCGGAACCGCGCCGACGCCGGCCGGGTCCTCGCCCTCGAACGAAAGGACGTTGGTCGGCTTGTCCTGGCCGCGCCAGGCGCGATTGAGCGCCTGCACCTCGGCGTCGTCGGTGAGCCTGATGCTGACCTCGAGGTGGTCCGGCACGCCGGTTGGAAAGAAGGCCCCGGCCGCGATCCGCAGGGCGGCGGTCGCCGCTGCGTGGCAGATGGCCTCGGGATCGGTGACGGCCGAGCGCCAAGCGCCATTGCCGACCGCCACCTCGATAGATGGGCTACTGTCGCTGTCCATTTCGGTTCTTCGGCGCCTTCCCGGGCGCCTATCGGCTCCTGCTCGGTCGATGGGTGAATAGGTTGTCGGTCGTCATGGGGCTGCGGCCGGTCGATCGCCGGGCTGCTGGTCTTCATAGGCCTCGACGATCCGCGTGACCAGCGGATGGCGGACGATGTCCGACCGGTCGAAGACGACGGTGCCGATCTCCGGGATGCCCTGGAGGCGGGCGGTCGCGTCGGCGAGGCCGGAGGGGGTGCCGGCCGGCAGATCGATCTGCGACGGGTCGCCGGTGACGACCATGCGCGAGCCTTCGCCGAGGCGGGTCAGGAACATCTTCATCTGGGCCGGCGTCGTGTTCTGCGCCTCGTCGAGGATGACGAAGGCGTGGCTGAGCGTCCGGCCGCGCATGAAGGCGAGCGGCGCGATCTCGATCTCGCCCTGCTCGATGCGCGTCTGCAGCTTGCCGTCGGGCAGCATGTCCTGCAGCGCGTCGTAGAGCGGCCGCAGATAGGGGTCGACCTTCTCCTTCAGGTCGCCCGGCAGGAAGCCCAGCCGCTCGCCGGCCTCGACCGCCGGCCGCGAGAGGATGATCCGCTCGACCCGGCGCTGGCGCATGAAGGCGACGGCCGCGGCCACCGCCAGATAGGTCTTGCCGGTCATGCCGGCGGGCCGAGGGCGAAGACGAGGTCGCGCTGCTCGAGCAGCCTGAGATAGGCCGCCTGGTTGGGCGAGCGCGGCATGATCGAGCGGCGATCGGTCCTGAGTTCGCGGACGACGCCGGTATCCGCCACGTCGCCGCGGACCATCCTGAGCGCCGCGTCGACATCCTCGCGATCGATCGAGTGGCCGCCTTGCAGCTGCGCGTAGAGCCGCTCGAGGACGGTGGCCGCCGTGCGCACGTCGGCGTCGCTCTCGCCCTGGATGAAGATCTCGTTGCCGCGCGTGACGATGCTGACCGGCAGGCGCTGCTCGAGGCGGGCGATGTTCATGTGGTGCCGGCCGAAGAGCATGGCGCAGGTGGCATTGTCGTCGAAGCTGACCCGATGGCTCGAGTTCTGGAAATCGGCGAGCGGGGCTATGGTGGTCAGGCGACGATCTCCTCTGGCTGCAGGGATGTCCCGGTGGAAGCGGCGATCGGCTCGTGTGGTTCCAGGCGGCCGGCGAGGCTGTGCCGGTGGCAGCCGGTGATGGTGACCGTGACGAGCCGGCCGAGCAGCTCGTCCGGTGCCGCGACGTGCACCGCCTGCAGATAGGGGCTGCGGCCGACGAGCTGGCCCGGATGGCGCCCGGGCCGCTCGAGCAGCACCGGCAGGGTCCGGTCGAGGGTTGCCTCGTTGAAGGCCGTGGCCTGGCATCGAGCAGCGCCTGCAGCCGCGCCGCGCTCGCCGCGCACGGCCTCCTTGATCTGCTTCGGCATCGCGGCGCCGGGCGTGCCGGGCCGGGGCTGTACTTGAACGAGAAGGCCTGGGCGAGGCTGACCTGGCTCGACGAGCTCCATGGTCGCCGCGAAATCCTCCTCGGTCTCGCCGGGAAAGCCGGTGATGAAGTCGGAGGAGAGGGCGATGTCCGGCCGGGCCGCGCGCAGGGCGTCGACGACCCGCAGATAGTCGCCCCGCCATAGCCGCGATTCATCGCCTGCAGCACCCGGTCGGAGCCCGACTGGACCGGCAGATGGAGGAACGGCATGAGCTGCGGCAGCGTGCCGTGCACCTCGATCAGGTCCGCGGTCATGTCGCGCGGGTGCGAGGTCGTGTGGCGGAGCCGTTCAGGCGATCGATCCCGGCGAGCTCGTGCAGCAGCCGGGCGAGGCTCCAGCTCCGCCCGTCGGGGCCGTCCCCGTGATAGGCGTTGACGTTCTGGCCGAGCAGCGTCAGCTCTGCGCGCGCCGCCCGCGACCAGCCGCCGTGCCTCGGCGACGATGGCGGCGGCCGGCCGGCTGCTCTCGGCGCCCCGCGTGTAGGGCACGACGCAGAACGTGCAGAACTTGTCGCAGCCCTCCTGCACGGTGAGGAAGGCCGAGACCGGGGACCCGGTCGAGCCGTGCGGCAAGAGGTCGAACATGCTCGACCGGGAAATCCGTGTCGATCTGGCCGCCGGCCTCGCGGGCGCGGCGGGCGAGGAGCTCCGGCAGGCGGTGATAGGTCTGCGGGCCGACGACGATGTCGACGAAAGGTGCGCGCTCGAGCATCGCCGGGCCCTCCGCCTGGGCGACGCAGCCGGCGACCACCAGCGCCATGGGCCGCCCGGTGGCGGCACGGCGCTGGTCGCGCAGCGCGCGCAAGCGGCCGAGCTCCGAGTAGACCTTCTCGGCCGCCTTCTCGCGAATGTGGCAGGTGTTGAGCACGACGAGGTCGGCGTCGGCGGCCTCCGGGACCGTCGCGTAGCCGTGGCGCGCGAGCAATGCGGCCAGCCGGTCGCTGTCGTAGACGTTCATCTGACAGCCATAGGTCTTGATGAACAGCTTCTTCGCAGCGGCCTTGTCGGGTGCGGTCTGCCCGAAAGTCATGGGCGTCGCTGGCACCACATGCCGATTGCCGGCCCGGTGGCTTCCGGGCCGCTGCGCGAGCCAGTCGATCGCCCGGCGGGCCTTCCCGCCAGTGGTCTCCTGGTCGTCTGGCTACTTCTCAGCAATGCACCTCGGCGTCGGCGTTTGTTCGACAGCGCGCCCTGCCAGCAGGACCCGCCTTCCTTCCCATACTGTCGCGACAGTTCGTTGACAATTCATTACCATGGCAGCGCCGGAACGGCAAAACGGGCGGCGCTCATCGCCACCCGTTCGCCATTTCGCGCACCGACCCCCGCAAGAGGCCCTGGACCCTGAACGATCCGCGCAACCCTTCGCCCGAGACCGGCCGGTCGCCCGGGCTCAGGAAGCCGCCTTGCGCCCCCGGGCGCGCGGCTTGGTGCCGAGCCCGATCTTCTTGGCGAGGCTGCTGCGCTGCTCGGCATATTCCGGTGCCACCATCGGGTAATCGTCGGTCAGGCCCCAGCGCCGCCGGTACTCGTCGGGCGTCATGTCGTAGCGCGTCTTGAGATGCCGCTTGAGCATCTTCAGCTTCTTGCCGTCCTCGAGGCAGATCAGGTGATCCGGCTGGATCGACTTCTTGATCGGCACTGCCGGAACGAGCTTCTCCGGTTCCTCCTCGGCCTTCGTCTGGCCCTGCTCGGCCAGGCCGGTGTAGACGAGCCGGATGAGCTGCGGCAGATCGCTGACGGCGACGGTGTTGTTCGAGACGTGCGACGCTACAATCTCGGTAGTCAGCGACAGCAGCTCATTTTGACTCAATTGGTCCGACATACTTCGTTAACCCTTTCGCCCAAGCATAGATGCTTTTGGTGTCCGCAATATATTTTCTGTTGCCGGGGATGCAAGAGGGATCTGCGAAAAAATCGAAGTTTCCGTCGCGGCCACGCAGTAAGGGGACAAGTAGCGGGATGAAGGCAGACGCCGAGTTGGATATTTCGGGCGAGACGTGCCCGATGACTTTTGTCCGCACCAAGATCAGGCTCGAAGCAATGCGGCCCGGCGAGGTCTTGCGGGTCAGGCTGCGCGGGGGCGAGCCGCTGGCCAACGTGCCGCGCGCGGTGCTCGATCACGGCCATGCCGTTCTCGCCCAGGAGGCGATCGGCGACGACCTCTGGGAGCTGGTGATCCGGGTCGAGCGATAGGAGTGGCGGGCGCCCGACTCAGCGTGGCTGCGGCGCGCGGCTGCCGAGTGCCGCGACGAGATCGCAGCGCATGGTGTAGGCATGCATTCGCGTGCCGTCGTGGCGGGCGTAGTAGTCGGGTCGCGTGCCGACCCGGACGAAGCCGAAACGGTCGTAGAGAGCCTGCGCCGAGAGATTGTCGATCGCCACCTCGAGAAACATCGCCTGGGCGCCGGCATCGAGGCAGCTCTGCATGGCGGTCCGCAAGAGCTCGCCCGCGACTCCCCGCCGCCGGTGCGCCGGCAGGACGCCGAGCGACAAGAGCTCGCACTCGTCGCGCACCACGCGCAGCAGCGCGAAGCCGACACCCCTGAGCGCGTCGAGCCCGGCAAAGGTGCCGCCGCGCCGGGCGATCAGCCCGAAGCCTCCGGGCAGGGCCAGGAGATGGGCGAGGTCCGACCGGCTCCAGCCTTCCTCGAAGCAATGGCGGTGGAGCCGCGCCAGCCGACCCAGATCGAACGCCCCCACCGGCTTGATGGTCAGCTGCGGCTCCTGGTTGAAGGACAGCATGGCTCAGACCTGCAGGAGCGAGCGGCCGGCGGACGGCCGGGCATCGGGCTCGCGCAGATAGAGCGGCACCAGCGCCGTCCCCTCGACCGGCGCCTCGCCCCTCAGCTCGGCAGCGGCCGCGGCGCGGGCCACCGCGACTGCATCGCGCGCGGCATCCACCAGGGTCATGGCGGTCGCGTCCAAATGCCGCACCAGGGCCGCCGTGCCGCTGCCGACCAGATGATGGGGCTCGCGCAGCCGCGCCGCCGCCACCTCCGGCGCCAGCATCAGGGGCTCGTCGAGAGCAAGGCCGCCGCAGTCGAAACGCTGCAGGAAGACCTGGCCACGCCTGGCGTCGAGCACGACGGCAATCGGCAGGCCATCGGCGCTCCCGGCCACCGCTGCCAGGGCCGCCAGCGAGCTGACCGGCCAGACCGGCAGGCGACGGGCGAGCGCCAGGCCGCGGGCAGCGGCGAGGCCCGTCCTGATGCCGGTGAAGCTGCCGGGCCCGATCGTGACCGCCAACGCTTCGAGGTCGGCCATGTCCCAGCCGGCATCGGCGAGGACGGCAGCGAGCATCGGCACGAGCCGCTCGGCATGGCCGGTGGCCCCGGCAAACCGCTCGATCGCCAGGAGCTCGGTGCCCGCGAAGCAGCCGGCCGAGCAGCCGTCGCCGGCGGTATCGAAGGCCAGGAGCCGCAACGGCCTGCGCTCTCGCGTCGTCAGGAGACGGAGCGCACCTCGACCACCTCGGGCACGTAGTACTTGAGGAGGTTCTCGATCCCGTTCTTCAGGGTCACGACCGAGCTCGGGCAGCCCGAGCAGGCGCCGCGCATGTGCAGGTAGACGATGCCCCGCTCGAAGCCCTGGAAGACGATGTCGCCGCCGTCCTGGGCCACGGCGGGCCGGACGCGCGTGTCGATCAGCTCCTTGATCTGCTTCACCGTGGCGTCGGCCTCGTCGACCTTGATGTCGTCGTCGATGTCGGCATCGGCGGCCAGCACCGGGTCATCCGACATGAAGTGCTCCATGATGGCGCCGAGCACCGCCGGCTTCATCATGTACCAGTCGTCGGCGGAGCTCTTGGTGACGGAGATGAAGTCGGCGCCGAGATAGACGCCGGCCACGCCCTCGATGGCGAAGAGCCGGGCTGCCAGCGGCGAGACCGCCTCCGCCTTGGCCGCCTCGGTGAAATCGACCACGCCTTCGGTCATGACCGTCCGGCCGGGCAGGAACTTGAGCGTCGCCGGGTTGGGGGTCACTTCGGTCTGGATGAACATGCGTCGTCTCCTCGGGGCCCTCTGGGCGCGTGCGCGGCGGCGTCGATCGGTGGTCCCGGCACGGCGGCAGCCGGTTCCGCCATGCCAAGACTTGGCGTCATCGGCGCCGCATCGCAAGCGGGCCGGTCAGCGAAAGCCCACCGCTTCATAGGCGGCATCGACGATCGGGCGGGCCAGCGCGTCGGCCCGGGCCGAGCCGTCCATGAGCACGGCATCGATATGGTCCGGATTGGCGAGCAGGCCACGCATCTCGGCGTTGATCGGCGCCAGCTTCTCGACGCAGAGCTCGGCCAGATGCTCCTTGAAGCTGGCGAAGCTCGCCGATTCGTACTCGGCCGCCACGTCGGCGCGCTCGCGATCGGCCAGGGCCGCGAAAATGGTGAGCAGATTGCTGGCCTCGGGCCGGTTCTCCGGGTCGTAGGCGATGCCGAGGATGCTGTCGGACTTGGCCTTCCTGATCTTGTTCGCGATCGTGTCGGCATCGTCGGTGAGGTTGATCCGGCTCATGTCCGAGGCATCCGACTTGCTCATCTTCTTCGTCCCGTCCCGGAGCGACATGACCCTGGCCGCCTCGGCCTGGATCATCGGCTCCGGCAGCGGAAAGAAATCCTCGGCGAAGCGACGGTTGAACGAGGCCGCGACATCGCGGCTGAGCTCGAGATGCTGCTTCTGGTCCTCGCCCACCGGCACGTGCGTCGCCTTGTATGCCAGGATGTCGGCCGCCTGCAGCACGGGATAGACATAGAGGCCGACCGGCGCGTTCTCACGGTGCTTGCCCGCCTTCTCCTTGAACTGGGTCATGCGGTTGAGCCAGCCGATGGGCGTGACGCAGTTCAGCACCCAGGCGAGCCGGCTGTGCGCCTCGACCCGGCTCTGCACGAAGAGGATCGACTTCGCCGGGTCGATGCCGGAAGCGATCAGCGCCGCCCCCACCTCGCGCGTGTTGCGGCGCATCTCCTCGGCGTTCTGCACCGTGTTGAGCGCATGCTGGTCGACGATGCAGTAGATGCACTCGTAGCTGTCCTGCAGCCTGACCCAGTTGCGGATGGCGCCGAGATAATTGCCGAGCTGAATGCCGTGCGTCGGCTGAATGCCGGAGAAAATGCGATCCTTGGCAGTGCTGGGCATCGAGAAGGCGACCTCTGGCGAGCGAAGATGGAGCCGCTTGGAGCCACGGCCGTGCGGCAGTGTCAAGCGCCGGGCTCGGTTGCCGGCCGCCGGCGCGAGACCATGCGGCTGAGCTCGGCGAAATCGGCGGCACCGGTCCAGTGGCAGACGAGGATGAAGCAGAGGCTGCCGGACGCGATGGCCAGCACCAGGCGCAGGGCGCCGGGCAGGAAGCCGAGGCCGAGGCGGGCGGCGACGAGGACGAGGGCCATCGCCAGCGTGGCACCGACGATCCGCGGCACGATCCGGCGCAGCCGCGCGTCGATGTGCAGATGGCCGCGCCGGTGCAGGATCCAGGCGAGGCAGGCGACGTTGAGGCAGTTCGAAAGGGCCGTCGCCAGGGCGATGCCGACATGGCGGAGCGGGCCGATCAGCGCGAGGATGAGGAGCACGTTGGCCACGAGGCACAAGGCCGCCACCTTGACCGGCGTCGCCGTGTCCTCGCGGGCGAAGAAGCCGGGGGCGAGCACCTTGATCAGCACATAGGCCGGCAGGCCGATCGAGAAGGCGACCAGCGCCCCCGCCGTGGCCGCCGTCTCGACCGGGCCGAAAGCGCGCCGCTCGAAGAGCACGGCGATGATCGGCTCGGCCAGGACGATCAGCCCGGCCGCCGCCGGCAGGGTGAAGAGGAGGCCGATCTCGATCGCCCGGTTCTGCGTGCGCGAGGCGGCGGCGAAGTCCGCGACGCGGAGCTGCCGGCTGAGCATCGGCAGGAGTGCCGTGCCGATGGCGACGCCGATGATGCCGAGCGGCAGCTGGTTCAGCCGGTCGGCGTAGAAGAGGTAGGAGACGGCGCCCACCGGCAGGAGCGAGGCGAACCAGGTGTCGACGATCAGGTTGATCTGGTAGACGCCCGAGCCGATGGCGCCCGGCAGCATGAGCTGGAAGAGCCGCTTGAGCCGCGGCGTCAGGCGCGGCCGGCGCAGCCTCAGCCCCATGCCGTTGCGGTGCGCGGCCACCGCGACCCAGGCGAGCTGCAGCACGCCGGCGACGGCCACACCCCAGGCGAGCGCGTGGGCCGGGGTCGCCGGGTGCAGGGTGGCCAGCAGCAGCGTCGTGATCAGCACGACATTGAGGATGATCGGCGCGAAGGCGGCGGCGGCGAAGCGGCCGAGCGAGTTGAGGACGCCGCTGAAGAGGGCGGCGAGCGAGATGAGCATGAGATAGGGGAAGGTGATGCGGCTGAGCTCGACCGCGAGGCCGTAGCGCTCGCCATCGGGCGCGAAGCCGGGTGCCAGGCCGCGCACCAGCCAGGGCATGGCGATCTCGGCGACCAGCACGACCGCGAGGAGGGCCACGGTCATCACCGCCATGGCCTCCTCGGCGAAGCGCCGCGCCTCCTCGCGGCCATCACCCTCCAGCGCGCGAGCGAAGAGCGGGACGAAGGCGGCGTTGAAGGCGCCCTCGGCGAACAGCCGGCGGAGCAGGTTGGCGAGCTTGAAGCTGACGAAGAAGGCGTCCGCCGCGGCTCCGGCGCCGAGCACGGCGGCGATCAGGAGATCGCGGGCGAAGCCGAGCACGCGCGAGATCGCCGTGAACGAACCCACGGTCAGCGTGGCCTTGACGATGTTCAAGCGTGGTTCATCCCGATCTGCCGGCAGGCTTGTCTCTGCCGGAAGGCTTGTCGGGCGGCTCCGCCAGCGCCGCCTCGAGCTCGCCCCGCAGCCGCTTCAGCTTGGCCGGGCTCGCGACCTTCAGGCCGAACACGTCCTTGACGTAGAAGACGTCGACGACCCGCTCGCCATAGGTGCTGATATGGGCGCTGTGGATGACGAGGCCGCGCTCCTTCAGGGCCTTGGCCAGCGCGAAGAGGAGGCCCGGGCGGTCGCGGCCGTTGACCTCGATGACGCTGTGCGTGCTGCTCGCCTGGTTGTTGACGAGCACCCGGGGCTCGACCGTGAAGACCTCGGTCCGGGGCGGCAGGGAGCGGCGGCCGGCGAGCTCCTTCTCGAGCCAGACCTCGCCCTGAAGGACCTTGCGGATGTTGCGCTCGATGCGGGCGAAGCGCGACTGGTCGTCGACCGCCGCCTGGCGCTCCGCGTCCTGCACGCCGAGCGTGTCCAGCGCCATGCCGTCCGCCGTGGTGAAGATGTGCGCGTCGACGATGCTGACACCGCTCAGCGCCAGGGCACCCGCGACCTTCATGAAGAGGCCGGGGTGGTCGGCGGCGTAGACGGTGATCTCGGTGCGCGCCCGGAACTCGTCCACGTGGAAGTCGACGGCCAGCGGCAGCTTGTGCTTTTGCGCCCGGCGCACCAGGGCGGCATGGCGCAGATGCGCGTCCTCGGCCACGCCGAGCCAGTAGCGCGGGTCGTGCAGGGCCGTGTAGGCCTCGACCTCGGCGCGCGTCCACCGGTCGCCCCCGCCGGCAGGGTCGCCGGCGAGGAGAGCTGCCGCCAGGCTGGCGCGGGCCCGCTCGATCCGCTCGCGGCGCCGGCCGTGCAGGTCGCCCGAGGCCATCGCCGCCTCGGCCTCGTGGTAGAGCTCGCGCAGGAGCTGGCCCTTCCAGCCGTTCCAGACCCCGGGGCCGACCGCGCGGATGTCGGCCACCGTCAGGATCAGCAGCAGGCGCAGGCGCTCCGGCGACTGCACGATGGCGACGAGGTCCTGCAGGGTCTTCGGGTCCTCGCTGTCGCGCTTGAAGGCGAAATTGCTGAGCACGAGGTGGTTGCGGACCAGCCAGGCCACGGTCTCGGTGCCCGCCTGGCCGAGGCCGAGACGGGCCCCGAGCTTCTCCGCGATGCGGCCGCCCACCTCGCTGTGGTCGCCGCCGCGGCCCTTGCCGACATCGTGCAGGAAGGCCGCGACGAAAAGCTCGGTGCGCGACGTCATCTGCGGCAGGATGCGCGTCGCCAGCGGGTGATCGGCCTCGAGCGTGCCCTCCTCGATCCGGTGCAGGTTGTCGATCACCCGGATGGTGTGCTCGTCCACCGTGTAGACGTGGTAGAGATTGTGCTGCATCTGGGCGACGATCCGCCCGAAATCCGGCACCAGCCGGCCGAGCACGCCCGCCTCGTTGAGCCGGGTGAGGGTCTGCGCCGGGTCCTTGCGGCTGGTCAGCATCTCGAGGAACAGGCGGTTCGCCTCGGGGCTCTCGCGCAGCTGCCGGTCGACGCGGCGCAGGTTCTGCGCCAGTGCGGTGAGCGCCATGGGGTGGATGTCGAGCTCACGGGCCTGGGCCGTGTGAAACAGCTCGAGCATGGCGATGGGCCGGGTCTGGAAGAGCTTGGGGTCGGCGAGCGCCAGGCGGCTGCCCTGGACGACGAAGCCGCCGATCCGGCGCTGGCTCGGGCCGAAGCGCGGCAGGGTGAAGCGCGGCCGCCGCTTGTGCTGCTCCTCGAGCGCCGCGCAGACCATCCGGGTGAGGGAGCCCACCTCCTTGGCGACGAGGTAGTAGCTCTTCATGAAGCGCTCGACGCCGAGCGTGCGCGGCCGGTCGCGATAGCCCATGCGGCGCGCGATCTCGGGCTGCAGGTCGAAGGTCAGCCGCTCCTCCGCACGGCCGGTGAGGTAGTGGAGGTGGCAGCGGACGGTCCACAGGAACCGCCGCGAGCGGAGGAAGCTGTTGAGCTCGCCGCGGCTCAGGACACCGTTCGTGACGAGGTCGTCCCAGTCGGCGATGTCGTAGATGAAGCGGGCGAGCCAGATCAGGGTGTGCAGGTCGCGCAGGCCGCCCTTGCCGTCCTTGATGTTCGGCTCGAGCAAATAGCGGCTGTCGCCGGTGCGCCGGTGGCGGGCATCGCGCTCGGCGAGCTTGGCCTCGATGAACTCGGGCTCGTGGCCCTTGCAGACCTCGGCCCGAAAGCGCCCTTCCAGCTCGTCCGCGAGGCGCCTCGAGCCCCAGAGCAGGCGGGTCTCGAGCAGGGTGGTGCGGATCGTGAGATCGCTCCTGGCGAGCTTGATGCACTCGTTCAGCGAGCGCGTCGCCTGGCCGACCTTGAGACCCAGGTCCCAGAGCCGATAGAGCAGGAACTCGGTCATCTGCTCGAGATGCGGCGTCGGCTTGTAGGGATAGAGAAAGAGCACGTCGACGTCGGAATGCGGCGCCAGCTCGCCGCGGCCGTAGCCGCCGACGGCGAGCAGCGCCATCTCCTCGCCGCGGGTCGGGTTGGCGACCCGGAAGAGCTGGCTCTCGGCGAAGTCGAGGGCGCCGGCGAGGAGGCCGTCCAGGAGCCGGGCCCGCTCGTGGACGACCCGCTCGCCGTCGCCCTCCTCGGCGAAGCGCGCCTCGAGGCGCCGCTCGCTTTCACCCAGCACCTCGCGCATCCGCGCCAGCACGGCCGTCGCGGATTCCGCCCGCTCGTCTTCGGGCAGGGGTGCCCCGATCTGCTGACGAAAGGTCAGCTCCCGGGACGGCTTCAGATCTGGGGCGAGCAGCGACATGACGGGAACGACGGTACCCTAATCGGTCGGACGGGGGGCGGGGCGGTGGCGCTGCGTCCGATCGTCTCGCGCCGCCGCCTGGACGCCTTTACACGAGATTCCATCTATAGTGTGTTGCGGCGAATGCGTGAACGGCATCCGGCCGGCGGATTGGCTCCTCGGGAGGTCACGCTTGGAGTTCATCGAGATGGGTGGCTACGGCGGCTACGTGTGGTCGGCGTTCGGCTTCACCCTGGCCCTGACGCTCGGGCTGGCCTGGCAGAGCTGGCGGCAGCAGCGGCTGCGCGGCGCCGAGCTCACGGAGCTGCGCCGCCGGGTCCGGTCGGGCGAGAACGCGCGCCCGGTGCGCCGCCTGGTCGCCGTTCGCGCCGACGAGCAGCCCGGAACGTCGTCCGGCTCGTGAGGACAGATGCGGTTTCGCAAACGCCAGCGCCTGGTGCTGATCGGCCTCGCCCTCCTGCTGCTGGGCGGCGCCACGGCGCTCACCCTGACGGCGCTCGGGGACAAGATCGCCTTCTTCGTCTCGCCGAGCGAGATCGTCGCGGGTGACGTGGCGGCGGACCGCACCTTCCGCGTCGGTGGCCTCGTCGTCGACGGCAGCATCGAGCGCCAGGTCGACGGCAGCGTCGCCTTCCTCCTGACCGATACGGCGCACGAGATCAGGGTCCACTACCAGGGCATCCTGCCGGACCTCTTTCGCGACGGGCAGGGCATCGTCGCCCAGGGCACGCTGGAGACGACCGGCACCCTTCCGCTCTTCCGGGCCAGCGAGATCCTGGCCAAGCACGACGAGAACTACATGCCGCGCGAGGTCGCGGACGCCCTCAAGGAGGCCGGCTACTGGCAGCACGATGAGGCACCGGCCGGCGGGGTCGCCCAATGATCGTCGAGCTCGGCCACTTCGCGCTGGTCATGGCGCTCGGCCTCGCCATCGCCCAGGGCAGCCTGCCGTTCCTCGGCGCCTCCCGCCACGACCTGGCGCTGATGCGGCTCGGCTCGACGGCCGCGGTCGGCCAGTTCGCCTGCATCACCCTGGCGCTCGCCGCCTTGACCAACGCCTACGTCACGTCCGACTTCTCGCTGCTGAACGTCTACGAGAACAGCCATTCGACCAAGCCGCTGCTCTACAAGGTCAGCGGTGTGTGGGGAAATCATGAGGGCTCGCTGGTCCTCTGGGTCTGGATCCTCGCGCTCTTCGGCGGTGCGGTGGCCCTTTTCGGCCGCAACCTGCCTCTGCCTTTCAAGGCCCGCACGCTCGCCGTGCAGGGGCTGATCGGCACGGGCTTCCTGCTCTTCATGCTCTTCACCTCCAACCCCTTCGAGCGGCTCGTCCCGGCGCCGCTCGACGGCACCGGCCTCAACCCGATCCTCCAGGACCCCGGCCTCGCCTTCCATCCGCCCATGCTCTACCTCGGCTATGTCGGCCTCTCGGTGACCTTCTCCTTCGCCATGGCGGCCCTGATCGAAGGCCGGGTGGACGCGAGCTGGGCGCGCTGGGTGCGACCCTGGACGCTGGTCGCCTGGGTGGCGCTCACCCTCGGCATCGCACTCGGCTCCTGGTGGGCCTATTACGAGCTCGGCTGGGGCGGCTGGTGGTTCTGGGACCCGGTCGAGAACGCCAGCTTCATGCCCTGGCTCGCGGCCACCGCACTTCTGCATTCGGCGATCGTCGTCGAGAAGCGCGACACGCTGAAGAGCTGGACCATCCTGCTCGCCATCCTCGCCTTCTCGCTCTCGCTGCTCGGCACCTTCCTCGTCCGCTCGGGCGTGCTCACCTCGGTCCATGCCTTCGCCGTCGATCCCAGCCGCGGCGTCTTCATCCTGGCGCTCTTGGTGATCGCCATCGGCGGCTCGCTCGCCATGTTCGCGCTCCGGGCACCCGCCATGCAGCCGGGCGGCCATTTCGCCCCGGTCAGCCGGGAGGGCGGGCTGCTTTTGAACAACCTCCTCCTGGCGACGGCAACGGCCACGGTGCTGCTCGGCACCCTCTACCCGCTGGCGCTCGAGGTCGTCGGCGGGGCGAAGATCTCCGTCGGGCCGCCCTTCTTCAACGCCACCTTCGTGCCGCTCATGCTGCCGCTCCTGCTCGCCGTGCCGATCGGCGCCACGCTCGCCTGGAAGCGCGGCAACCTCATGGGGGCCTTTCGTCGCCTCCGCCTCGCGGTGGCGGCGGCCCTGGCCACCATGGCGCTCTATCTCGTGCTGGCGACACCGGCGAGCCTCGGCGCCGCGCTGGGCTTCGGCCTTGCGGTCTGGCTGATCGGCGGGTCCATCGCCGACCTCGCCGCCCGGGTCGGTCTCCTGGAGTTGGCGCCCGGCCGGATCTGGCAGCGGCTGAAGGGGCTGCCGGCCAGCGCCTTCGCCGTCACCATCGCCCATGCCGGGCTCGGCGTGCTGATCGTCGGCATCACCGCGTCCAGCGCGCTGCAGGAGGAGCGGCTCTTGGCGATGCGGCCGGGCGAGACCACGACGATCGGCCGCTACGAGGTGCGGTTCGCCGGCGTCGAGGAGGGCCAGGGGCCGAACTACTCGGCCCTGCGCGCCACCTTCGAGACCACGCGCGGCGGCCGGCCGGTCGCCACGCTCCACTCGGAGAAGCGCTTCTTCCCGGTCGAGGGCCAGCCGACCACCGAGGCCGGCATTCAGACCACCCTCTGGCGCGATCTCTACTTCGTGCTCGGCGACCGCACCCCCGACGGGGCCTGGGCGGTCCGCCTCTACCTCAACCCCTTCGTCGTCTGGATCTGGGGCGGGGTCGGCATCATGGCCATGGGCGGCCTCGTCTCGCTCCTCGACCGGCGCCTCAGGGTCGGCGCCCCGACCACGGCGGCGGCCCGGCGAGGCGGGCGGCCGGGTCTCCGCACCCCGGTCGGCGCCTGAACGGGGCCGCATC
Organism: Geminicoccaceae bacterium; assembly: GCA_041397945.1. Lineage (GTDB taxonomy): Bacteria > Pseudomonadota > Alphaproteobacteria > Geminicoccales > Geminicoccaceae > SLRI01. The sequence continues at coordinate 59,508 of JAWKVR010000001.1, read as the reverse complement.
GGGCATGCGCCGCCTGCTGTTCGTCGTCCCGGCCCTGGTCTTCGTCGCCATCGCCGGATTCCTCGCCGTCGGCCTCACCCGCGACCCGTCCACATTGCCTTCGGCCCTGCTCGACCGCCCGGCCCCCGACTTCGCCCTGCCGCCCTTGCCGGGCCGGGACGAAGCCGGCTTCTCGCGCGCCGACCTCGGCGGCGGGCCGGTGCTGGTCAATTTCTTCGCCTCCTGGTGCGTGCCCTGCCGGATCGAGCACCCGATCATCAACCGGCTGGCCGAGGCGGGCGTGACGGTGCATGGCATCAACTACAAGGACAAGCCCGAGGACGCGCTCGCCTGGCTCGCCGAGCTGGGCGACCCCTTCGCCCTCGTCGGCAGCGACCAGGACGGCCGGGTCGGCATCGACTGGGGCGTGTATGGCGTGCCCGAGACCTATGTGATCGATGCCGACGGCACCATCGTCCACAAGCATGTGGGGCCGCTTCAGCCGCGCGACGTCGAGCGGACCATCCTGCCGCTGCTCGAAAGCCTGAAGCGATGAGCCGCCGGCTCGTCCTCGCCTGCCTGCTGGCGCTGGCCACGGCCCTGCCGGTGCAGGCCGCGCTCACGTCGGACGAGCTGCTCGACGACCCCGTGCTCGAGGCGCGCGCCCGCGCCATCGGCAAGGAATTGCGCTGCCTCGTCTGCCAGAACCAGTCGATCGACGATTCCGACGCCGATCTCGCCCGGGACCTCCGCCACCTCGTGCGCGAGCGGCTCCTGGCCGGCGACAGCGACGCCGAGATCCGCCAGTTCATGGTCGACCGCTATGGAGCTTTCGTCCTTCTCGAGCCGCCGCTGACCACCGGCACGCTCCTTCTCTGGGGCGGGCCGTTCCTGGTGCTGGCGGTCGGCGCCGTCTTGCTCGCGGTCAATCTGCGCCGCCGCCGGGCCGCCACCACCCAGGCGCTGACCCCGGACGAGGAACGCCGGCTGGCCGAGCTGCTCGACGAGGGCGCCGGTCGCCCATGAGCGGCTGGAGCCTGCTCGCCGGAATCGGGCCGCTGGCGATCGCCGTCCTGGCCCTCGTCCTGCCGCTCTTGCGGCGACGCACGGCCGATGCGGCGGCCGACAGTGCCGTGGCCATTCTCAAGGACCAGCTGGCGGAGCTCGCCCGCGACGTCGAGCGGGGCCTGATCCAGCCCGAGGAGGCCCGCGCCGCCCGCGTCGAGATCGAGCGCCGACTGCTGCGGGCCGCCGATCGCGCGACGCCGCACGCGTTCGAGGCCGGTCGTCTGGGTCGTGCCCTGGTGCTCGTGGCCCTTGTGGCCGTCCCGCTCGGCGCGTCCGCCCTCTATCTCCGGCTCGGCTCGCCGAGCCTGCCGGATCTGCCCTTCGCGGCCCGCGCCGACGAGCGGCAGGGCCCGGCCGTCCCGGCGGAGATCGAGACCATGGTCGCCGGGCTCGAGGCACGCCTCGCCACCGACGGGGACGATCTCCAGGGCTGGCTGATGCTCGGCCGGAGCCGGCTTGTCCTCGGCCGGCCGGAGCCGGCGATCGAGGCCTACCGGCGCGCGCTCGAGCTGGCGCCTGCGCAGTCGCCCGAGGAGGCGGAGGCGGTGGCCGGCCTCGCCGACGCGCTCATGGCCCACTCGCAGGGCGTCGTCACGCCCGAGGTGCAGGCGCTCATGCAGCGCCTCGCCCCGCTGCTGCCCGGCGACCCCCGGCCGCCCTATTACCTGGGCCTCGCCGCCGCCCAGGCCGGCGACTTCAACGCCGCGCTCGACCAGTGGCGTGTCATGCTCGAGGAAGCACCCGCCGATGCCCCCTGGCGTGCCCAGGTCGAGCCCTCGATCAGGCGGGCGGCCACCGAGCTCGGCCTCGACCCCGAGCCGATCCTGGCCCTCGCCCGGCAACCCACGGCCGAGGAGGCCGCCGCCGCCGAGATGGCGGCCCTGCCGCCCGAGGAGCGCCGGGCGCGCATCAGGGCGATGGTCGATGGCCTGCAGAGCCGGCTCGAGAGCGCTGGCGGCAGCGCCGAGGAGTGGCAGCGCCTGGGCCAGGCTCGGCTTGTCCTGGGCGAGCGCGACGCGGCAATCGCCGCCTATCGCGAGGCGCTGGCGCAGGCCCCCGACGAGCCCCTGGCGCTGAAGGGCCTGGCCACCGCCCTGGTCGACGAGCCGGCCGCGGCCGATGGTCTGCCGGTGGTCACTGGCGACGAGGCCCTGGCCCTCTTCGCGCAGGCGGCCAGGCTGGCGCCCGACGACCCGGAGCTGAACTGGTATCTCGGCATCAGGGCGCTCGCCGACGGCGACGCCGCGAGTGCTCGCGCGCACTGGGAGACGGTGCTCGCGGCACTCGACCCGACGAGCCCCGACTGGGCCACGGTCCGCGCCCGGCTCGACCAGCTCGACGACTGACCCGCCTCAGCTTTCCCAGCGGGCGGCAGCCGCATCGTCGCTGGCCCGCGCCTCGACCCAGCGCTCGCCCTCCGGCGTCTCCTCGAGCTTCCAGAACGGGGCCTTCGTCTTCAGCCAGTCCATGAGGAAGGCGCAGGCCTCGAAGGCGGCGGCACGGTGCGCGGAGGCGGTCAGGACCAGGACGATGGGCTCGCCCGGCAGCATGCGGCCGTAGCGGTGGATGATCAGGCAGTCGTCCAGGGGCCAGCGGGCGCGGGCCTCGGCCTCGATCCGGGTCAGCTCCGCCTCGGTCATGCCCGGATAGTGCTCGAGCGTCATCGCCGTCACTGCCTGGCCGCCGTGGTGGTCGCGCACGAGGCCGGTGAAGCTCGCCACGGCACCGATATCGGTGCGGCCGTCAGTGAAACGGGCGAGCTCGGCGCCGGCGTCGAAGAGCCCGGCCTGCACCCGGACCATGTCAGCCGCCGGTGACCGGCGGGAAGAACGCGACCTCGCGGGCGCCGGCGAGCGGCGCCTCGCGCTCGACATGCTGCTGGTCGACCGCGCAGCGGACGACGCCGCGACCGGCCGCCGCCTCGGCGAAGCGCGGGTGGCGGGCACCCAGATGGCCGATCAGGTCGGCCACGGTCAGCACGTCCGCCGGCAGGTCGAGCTCCTCCTCGGCGCAGCCGGTGCGCTGCTTGAGCCAGGCGAAATAGCGAACACGCATGAACTTAGCCGCCTTCGTGAAAGTGATCGTAGATGACGCGCGCCACCGCACTGCTGATGCCGGGCACCTGCTCGAGATCGCCGAGCGCCGCGCTCTCCACATCCCGGGCCGAGCCGAAATGCTGCAGCAGCGCCTTCTTCCGCTTGCCGCCGATCCCGGGAATCGCATCCAGGGTCGACTGGCCGATGGCCCGGCTGCGCTTGCCGCGATGCGCCTGGATGACGAAGCGATGCGCCTCGTCGCGCCAGCGCTGGAGGAGGTAGAGCACCGGGTCGCGGGCGTCCAGCATCACCGGGTCGAGCCCGGTGCGGAAGAAGCGCTCGCGCCCGGCATCGCGGTCCGGCCCCTTGGCGACGCCGAGCAGCGCCACGCCCTCGATGCCGAGCTGGTCGAGCACCCCCTGCGCCACCGCGAGCTGCCCGGCACCGCCGTCGATGACGACGAGATCGGGCCAGCTTTCGGACTGCCGCTCCGGGTCCTCCCGCACCAGCCGGGCGAAGCGCCGCTCCAGCACCTCGCGCATCATGGCGTAGTCGTCGTTCGTGCCGGTCCCCGGGTTCTTGATCGTGAACGTCCGGTACGCCTTCCGGTCGAAGCCCTCCGGCCCGGCGACGACGAAGCTGCCGACGGCGTGGCTGCCTTGGATGTGGCTGTTGTCGTAGATCTCGACCCGCTCCGGCACCGCGTCGAGGTCGAAGCGCTGGGCCAGCTGCTCGAGCAGCCGGGTCTGCGAGGCCTGGTCGGCGAGCCGGCGGGCGAGGGCCGCCTCGGCGTTGCGGCGGGCGAGCTCGACCAGCTCGCGCAGGGGGCCGCGCCGGGGCTCGCGGATATGCACGCGGCGCCCCGCCTTGAGCCTGAGCGCCTCCTCGAGCAGCCCGCGCTCGGCCGGCTCCGTGCCGACCAGGACGAGCCGCGGCGGCGGGCGCTCGCTGTAGAACTGGGCGAGGAACGCGGCCATCACCTCGTCCGGGCCGGCTTCCTTGGTATGCGCCGGGTAGTAGGCGCGATTGCCGTAGTTCCGCCCGCCCCGATAGAAGAACGCCTGGATGCAGACCTGCCCGCCATCCGCATGCGCGGCGATGACGTCGGCATCCTCGACGGCGCTGGTGTTGATGCCCTGGCGGCTGCTGATATGGGCGATCGCCTTCAGCCGGTCGCGCAGCACGGCGGCCTTCTCGAAGTCGAGCCGTTCGGCCGCCTCCTCCATCTCTGCCTTGAGCTTGCCCTGCACGTCGCGCGTGCTGCCGCCGAGAAACCCCCGGACGTCCTCGACGATGCGCGCGTAATCCGCCTTGTCGATCCGGCCGACGCAGGGCGCCGAGCAGCGCTTGATCTGGTACTGCAGGCAGGGCCGGCTGCGGCTCGCGAAGATCGAATCCTGGCAGCTCCGCAGGGGAAGGCGCGCAGCAGCGCGTTCAGCGTGTCGTTGACGGCCCCGGCCGAGGCGAACGGGCCGAAATAGTCCGACCCCTCGCGCTTGCTGCCCCGATGCTTGCCGATCATCGGGAAGTCGTGGCCCCAGCGGAGATAGAGATAGGGAAAGCTCTTGTCGTCGCGCAGCACGATGTTGAAGGTCGGGCGATAGCGCTTGATCAGGTTCGCCTCGAGCAGCAGCGCCTCGACCTCGCTCGCCGTGGTCACGAACTCCATGGCGGTGGTCAGCGCCACCATGCGCTGCAGCCGGATCGGCAGCGCGTGCGCCTTGGCATAGGTGGCGACGCGCTTCTTCAGCGACTTCGCCTTGCCGACATAGAGCACGCTGCCGCGCGCATCGATCATCCGGTAGACACCGGGCGCATTGGGCAGATTGCCCAGGAGGCCGGAAATCAGCGCGGCGCCGCTGGCACCGGGCTGATCCGTCGTCGTGTCGGCAGTGAGGACCGGCGGCATGACCCGCTATCTGCGCATCGCCCGGCCCGGGGTCAAGCCGCCGGGGCCCGTGCCCTCAGGCCGGCACGGCGGTCAGCAGCAGCTCGTCGCCCGGCTCCTTGACCTTGCGCATCAAGGCCACCTTCAGCTTCTGCAGGGCGCGGTGCTCGATCTGCCGCACCCGCTCCTTGCTGATGCCGAGCCGCCGGCCGAGCTCCTCGAGCGTCCGCCCGTCCTCGCGCAGCCGCCGCTCGCGGATGATGGTGCGCTCGCGATCGTTGAGCTCCTTGAGCGATTCGCGCAGCCACGCCGTCCGCGCCTTGCTGTCGTGGCGGTCGCTGACCACGTCCTCCGGGTTGGGGCGCTCGTCGGCGAGGAAATCCTGCCAGACATCCTCGCCGGTCTGGCTGATCGTGGCATTGAGCGACTGGTCGCCGCCCATCAGCCGCATCTCCATGGCGGCCACGTCGCCCACCGAGACCGACAGCGTCTCGGCGATCGAGGCGCGGCCCTCCTCCGTCAGCGAGCTGCCGAGACCGTCGTCGATCTTGGCGCGCAGGCGACGCAGGTTGAAGAACAGCGACTTCTGCGCGGCGGTGGTGCCGGTGCGGACCACCGACCAGTTGCGCAGGATGTAGTCCTGCATCGCCGAGCGAATCCACCAGGTGGCGTAGGTCGAGAACCGGACGTCGCGCTCCGGCTCGAAGCGGGCCGCCGCCTGCATCAGCCCGACCACACCCTCCTGGATGAGGTCGCTCATCGGCAGGCCGTAATTCTTGAAGCGGCTCGCCGCACTCACCACGAGGCGCATGTAGGCCTTGATCAGCTCGTGCAGCGCCGCCTCGTCGCCGTCGTTGCGCCAGGCGCGGGCCAGGTCGAGCTCGTGCTCGCGCGACAGCAAGGGGGTGTTCATGGAGTCCCGGATGATCTTCCGATTCGCCTGCTCGGTCGTGCCGCGGTCAGCAAACGCCATGCGCTTCCTCCTCAACCAGGTCGGCCCGCACCGCACGCCGCGGCGCACCGACACTCGGCTCCTAACGGCCGAGAATGCCCTTGGTCCCCTATTCACCTCCATTTACGCAGGTTTATTCGGCAATGATCATCACATGACCGAAGTTTCACGCTGTCGTGATGCCGGGTCCAGCTAGGAGCCTGTCCGGGAACAGCCGTCGCAGCCCGTCCTCGGTCGCCTCGGCCACGCCCCGCTCGGTGATCAGGCCGGAGACCAGCCGCGCCGGGGTCACGTCGAAGGCGAAATTGGCGGCCGGGCTGCCTGCCGGCGTGATCCGCACGCTCTCGATCCGCCCGTCCGCGGTCCGCCCGCTCATCACGGTCACCTCTTCCCCCGCCCGCTCCTCGATCGGCACCTCGCGCACGCCGTCCCGGATGGTCCAGTCGATCGTCGTCGACGGCAGCGCCACATCGAACGGCACGCCGTTGTCCTTCGCCGCCAGCGCCTTCAGGTAGGTGCCGATCTTGTTGCAGACGTCGCCGGTGGCGGTCGTCCGGTCGGTGCCGACGATGCAGAGATCGACCTGGCCGTGCTGCATCAGGTGGCCGCCGGCATTGTCGACGACCACGGTGTGCGGCACCTGCTGCTGCAGCAGCTCGAAGGCGGTGAGCGCGGCCCCCTGGTTGCGCGGCCGGGTCTCGTCGACCCAGACATGCACCGGAATCCCCTTCGCCTGCGCCGCGTAGATGGGGGCGGTGGCCGTGCCCTGGTCGATGGTGGCGAGCCAGCCGGCATTGCAGTGCGTGAGGATGTTGACGGTCTCGCCGGGCTTTTGCGCCGCCGCAGCCTCGATCAGTGGCAGGCCGTGCGCGCCGATCGCCTCGCAGATCGCCACGTCCTCGTCGCAGATCCGCGCCGCCTCCGCCATGGCGAGCGCGACCCGCCGCTCGTGCGGCTGGTTGGCGAGCACCCCCTGCATCCGCTCGAGCGCCCAGCGCAGGTTGACCGCGGTGGGCCGGGTCCGGATCAGCCGGGCGATCGCCGCATCCAGCCCGCATCCGTGGGGTCGGCGCGCATGGCGAGGCGACCCCGTAGGCCGCCGTCGCCCCGATCAGCGGCGCACCGCGGACCCGCATCGTGGTGATCGCCACGGCAGCGCTCTCGAGGTCGACGAGGTCGAGCACCTTCACCTCGTGCGGCAGCACGGCCTGGTCGAGCACGCGCACCGTCGCCCCGTCCTCGGCGACCCAGATGGTCCGATAGGGCTTGCCGTCGATCAGCATGGTGGTCTCCTCAGCGTTTCCTGCGCCGGCTTGATAGAGCAAGGCATCGCTCCGCACGAGCCTCGCTTGCCAGCATCGGGCGGCTCTGATATAGGAACAAAATCTTATATCTGGCGAGGTGCTGCATGGGTCCGGTCCTTCGGCGTGGGATGCAGGGTGGCGAGGTGGAAGGCCTGCAGCGGGCGCTGGCCGCCAGGGGCTTTCGCCCGGGCGCCATCGACGGCCGGTTCGGCCCGGGCACCGAGGCGGCGCTCATCGCCTTCCAGCGGGCCCACGGCCTCCTGCCGGACGGCATCTTCGGGCCGATCACCCGGGCGAAGCTCGAGGGCGACGGTGCCGTGCAGCCGGCCGATGTGACCGGCCGGATCGACCTCGAGCTGGTCTCGGCCATGTTCCCCTACACCCGCCTCGACAGCATCGCCCTGCATCTGCCGGTCGTGCTGGCAGCGCTCCGCCAGCTGGGGCTCGTCGACAAGCCCATGGTGCTCATGGCGCTGGCCACCATCCGCGCGGAGACCGAGACCTTCGAGCCGGTCGACGAGCTGCCGTCGCGCTTCAACACCTCGCCCGGCGGCCACGCCTTCGACCTCTACGACCAGCGCGCCGATCTCGGCAATCGCGGCCGGCCGGACGGCGACCGCTACAAGGGCAGGGGCTTCGTCCAGCTCACCGGCCGGGCCAACTACCGGCGCATCGGCCAGATGATCGGGCTCGCCGACATGCTCGAGCGCAACCCGGAGCGCGCCGCCCTGCCGGGCGAGGCGGCGCGCGTGCTCGCGGCCTTCCTCGCCAGTCGTCGCCGGCCGATCAAGGAGGCGCTGCTCGAGCACGACCTCGGCCGCGCGCGGCGGCTGGTCAATGGCGGCCGGCACGGCCTCGACCGGTTCGCCGAGGCGTACCGGATCGGCGACGCCCTGGTCGCGGACGAGGTCTGGCGCTGCCCGGCGCCGGCCGCGGGCTTGTCCTACGCCGCCGCCTGAAGGGCCGCCGCCTTCGCCGTCACCGCCTCGATCGACGGGATCTGGCGGGCCTGCTTGACGAGATCGACGGCGAGGCCGAGCGCCAGGCGCTCGCAGGCGGCCCGCCGGCCCTGATCCTCGATCCACTCCAGGTCGATATTGTGGGCGAGCCCGAGGATGCGGCGGATCATCGAGCAGCCGGCATAGCCGAGGCTGTCCTCGAAGAGCTCGCGCATGAAGCTGTGCTGCGCCTGGCCGAGCGAGCGGCGACCCGCATCCGAGCCGTCCGTGTCGGCGTTCTCGAAGAGATCCGGCGGAAAGGCGTCGCCCGTGCGGTTGGCGAGCCAGAGCTCGATGAAGCGGCGCTCGAAGCCGTTCCAGAACCGCTCGATCGATTCCAGGACCCAGGCCCGGTAGGCATCGCGCTCGCCGGGCTCCTGCTCGTGCCCGGACTGGCTGAAATAGCTGAGCAAGAGATTGCTGATCAGCTTGCCGACATCGAAGCCCATGGGCCCGAAGAAGGCGAACTCGGGATCGATGACCTTCGTGTCGGTGGCGGTCACCATGATCGACCCGGTGTGCAGGTCGCCGTGCAGGAGCGCCTCGCTGCGGCTGAGGAACTTCAGCTTGAGCAGCGAGACCGCCCGCTTGAGCTCGTCGTCGCCGCGGATGGCCAGGGCCACGTCGTCGAGCTCCGGGCTCGTCCAGCGATTGAGCTCGGCGACCCGGTAGGGGTCGGTGAAGATCAGGTCCTCGGTGATCCGGCAGAGCTCGGTGTTGCCGGCGAACTGCGCCACCAGCCGCTTCTTCTCGTCCGCCCGGAGCGCCAGGTCCGAGGTGAAGTAGAGCGCGTTCGCCGTGTACTCGACGATGTGGTCGACGAAGGCCGGATAGACCGTGCCGGCGATCATCCCGCGCCGCATGATGATGTGCGGCGCCAGGCGCTCCATCGCGATGAGATAGAGCTGCGGGTCGTAGTGCAGGATCGCCGGCAGCCGCTCGGCCGCATGCCGCGCCTGGATCAGCGTCGCCTCGTGCTCGTACCAGGCCCGATCCAGCGGCAGGGGCCAGCTGTCGCCCACCAGCCGCACATAGGGCAGGGCCTGCTTGACGCAGACGCCGTCATTCGGGCCTTCGACGAGGAAGACGAGATTGAGGTTGCCGTCGCCCACCTCGGCGACCCGCCAGTCGGCAGCGCTCCCGCCGAGCCGCTCGGCGATGGTCGGCACGGTCGCGAGGTAGGCGGCGAGCGTCGCTTCGTCGAGCGCGCGATAACCCGCTGGCGTCGCAAGAGGCATTCGGCATCACCTTTCGTGCGGCCGACGCACGATTGCCGCCGCATCCATTGTCGCGAGGGGGCGTGCTATGGCAGATCATGTCGGCGACGGCAAACCGGAGGCACATGGCAGCGCGCCCGACGACACTGGCTCGACCGGTCTGGTGGATCAGCTTCATGGTCGGCTCGGCGTTCGTCGGGTCGATCCTGATCTTCGGCAGCCGTTTCCTCATCCCGCTCGCGATCGCGGTGATCCTCTGGCTCCTGATCAATGCCATCGGCCGCACCTATGGCAAGGTCGGGATCGGCGGGCTTCGCCTGCCGCCTGCCCTCTGCCGCCTCCTCGCCGTGCTCACCATGCTCTATCTCGGCTGGCTGATCGTCAGCATCAGCGCCAGCAACATCGCCCAGGTGCGCGCCGCCGCACCCGGCTACCAGGCCAACCTGACCCAGCTCGTCGCCCGGGCGCTCGGCTATTTCGGCATCGAGCGGACGCCCACGGTGACCGAGGTGGTCGGCCGCTTCGACCTGGTCGGCCTGCTCGGCTCGCTCACCGCCGGGCTCGGCTCGCTCGTCGGCAGCGCCGGCCTCGTCATGCTCTACGTCGCCTTTTTCATGCTCGAGCAGTCGAGCTTCCAGCGCAAGCTCGACGCCCTCTTCACCGACCCGGAGCGCACGGCGGGCCTGCGCCAGTCGCTCGTCGAGATCGAGCGGCGGATCGAGGGCTATCTCTGGATCAAGACGCTGGTCAGCCTGCTCACCGCCTTCCTCTGCTATGTGGTGCTGGCGACGGTCGGCGTCGACTTCGCCAGCTTCTGGGCGCTCCTGATCTTCCTCTTCAATTTCATCCCCAATATCGGCTCGCTCTTCGCCGTCCTCCTGCCGACCGTGCTGACCCTCCTGCAGTTCGGCGATCTCGGCGTCTTTCTCCTCGTGCTCGCCTCGCTGAGCGTCATTCAGGCGGTGATCGGCAATCTCATCGAGCCGCGGCTGATGGGCCGTACCCTCAACCTCAGCCCGCTGGTGATCATTCTCTCGCTGACCTTCTGGGGCATCATCTGGGGCGTCGCCGGCATGTTCCTCTGCGTGCCGCTGACGGCCCTCTTGGCCATCGTCCTGAGCAAGTTCGAGCCGACCCGGCCGGTCGCCATCCTGCTCTCCAGCGACGGCCGGCTCGCCGACTGAGGCCCGCCGGCATGGACGATGCGGCCGGCGAGGGCTAATAGGCAATAGATGCCCGGTCCAACAGGAAGCCTCATGATGTGTGCCCGGCTGCCGACCCTTGGCCGCCTCGCCTGGTGCTGCTCATCGGCTGCCTGCCCCTTGCCGGCCGGGCGCAGCAGCCCGACGATCCCTATGCCATCGGGCTCGAGCACTTCTACGCCGAGCGTTACGAGGAGGCCCTGCCGTACTTCGTCACCGCCCTCGATCTCTCCGAGGAGCGCTACGGCGAGAATGGGCCCGAGATCGCGACCGACCTGAACAACCTGGCCGAGGTCTACCGCCAGCTCGGCCGCTACGACGAGGCCGAGCCGCTCTATCTGCGCGCCATCGCCCTGGACGAGGCACAAAGCCCCAGCAACGATGCGAACCGGGCCGCGACCCTCAACAACCTGGCGCTGCTCTATCGGGCGCAGGGCCGCAACGACAAGGCCGAGCGCATGTACAAGCAGTCGCTCGGCCTCCTCGAGGACGCCTACGGCTACAGCCACCCGCAGGTCGCCATGAGCCTCAACAACCTGGCCAAGCTCTACGAGGCGACCGGCCGCCCCGAGCGTGCCCGGCCACTGCTCGAGCGCGCCGAGCGCATCGCCAGGGACACGCTGGGGCCGACCCATCCGTCGACCCGCCGCGTGATGCGCAATCTCGCGGCGCTGGACGGCGCGCCGGTGGCCGGCACGGACCCGCTGGGCTTCGCGCTGCGCCCGGCGCCGCGCCCGGGCTCGATCGCCTCGCCGGGCGAGCTCGCGGTGGCCCGGCCGCCGGGCCGGAGACCGTGGCGCCGGCCGCCGGGCCTGAAACAGTGGCCCCGGCTGTGGGGGCCGTGACGGTGGCCGCGGCTGTCCCGCAGGCGAGGCCGGTGCCGCCTCGGCCACCGAGCGGCTTCGCCATTCATCTCGCCTCGGTGCGCAGCCCGGCCGCGGCGCACGAGGAATGGACACGGCTCGCGGGCGTGCTCGATCTCGATCCGTCGGTCGACCAGGTGCTGCCGCAACGCATCGAGGTGCCGGGCAAGGGGGTCTTCTACCGCGTCGAGGGCGGCCCGTTCGCCACGCGGGCCGAAGCCGCCGCCGCCTGCGCGCCACTCGCCGCCACCGGCCAGTACTGCGCCGTCATCGACCTGGTGGACTGACGCATGAGCTGGCCCGGGGCGATCGAGGCGCAGCTCCTCGATGCCCTGGCCGGCAACGGGGCCGAGCGCGTCGAGGCGGGCGGCTTTCGCGTGCACCTCTGGCCCAGGCCCGACCCCTCTACCGCATGTCGCGGTGCCGGTGGCGCGGCCCGGCGACTGGCCGCCCGCGATCCGGCTGATGCACGATGTCTTCCGCGCCGCCGGGCGCCCCGCCCGGCTGGAGTTCATCGAGGAACGCTGGCCCGATCTGGCGCTGGCGCTCGACGCGGCCGGGTTCGTCCGCCGCCAGCGCATGCCGGTCATGGTCCTCGATGGCCCGGCTGCAGGTGCCCCGGCGACCGGGGTGGAGCTGCTCGGGCCGGGAGCGGCGCCGGGTCTCGTCGCCGCCACGCTCGACGCCCTCAATGCGGCCTTCGGCCAGGCCATGACCGATGCCACGCGCGCCGCCGAGACGGCGCAGCTCGCGGCCGAGCTCGCAACCGGCCGCTGCCGGGTCGCCGTGGTGCGTCGGGACGGCCGGCCGGTGGCCGGCGCCTGCCTCGTCGGTGCCGGCGACGCGGCCGAGCTCGCCGGGGTCTGGACCGCGGCCGGCCATCGCCGGCAGGGCCTCGGCATGGCGGTCTGCCGGGCCCTGCTCGACAGCTTCCTCGCCGGTGGCGGCCGGTTCGCCTGGCTCGGCGCCCATGACGACGCTGCGCACGACCTCTATGCGCGCCTGGGATTCCGCGCGGTTGGCCACCAGCTCGATTTTTCCGGACCGGACGCTTGATGCCGGCCCGTCCCTGCGCCACGCTCTTTTGGGACGCCCAATGACACGGACTGGATCGATGCCCCTGAACAGGCGGACGACATGCCGGCTGCTGGCCGGCCTGGCTGCGCTTCTGGCCTGCCTGCCGGAGCCGGCTGCCGCCGCCGACCCCGGTGCCCGGAAGGTCGTCTTCGGCACCAACTGGCGCGCCCAGGCGGAGCATGGCGGCTTCTATCAGGCGCTCGCCACCGGCCTCTACGCCGAGCGCGGGCTCGACGTGGAGATCCGCGAAGGCGGGCCGCAGGTGAACCACCGCCAGCTCATCGCCGCCGGCCGGCTCGACTTCTACATGGGGGGCAACCTGTTCGGGCAGTTCGATTTCCTGCGCGAGGGCATTCCCGTGGTGACCGTCGCCGCGATCTTCCAGAAGGAGCCGCAGGCGCTGCTCGCCCATCCCGGCGTCGGGATCGACGGCCTCGAGGATCTCGCCGGCCGCACGCTCCTGATCGCGCCCATCGGGCAACTGACCTTCTGGCCCTGGCTGAAGGCCACCTACGGCCTGAAGGACGAGCAGATCCGGCCCTACACCTTCAACCCCGCACCGTTCCTCGCCGACCCGAACACCGTGCAGCAGGGCTACGTCACCGCCGAGCCCTTCGCCATCCGCGAGGCCGGCGGCTTCGACCCGGTGGTCCTGCTCCTCGCCGATGCCGGCTATGACAGCTATTCGACCCTGATCCAGACCCGCCGGGAGCTGGTGGACGAGCACCCGGAGGTCGTCCAGGCCTTCGTCGACGCCTCGATCCTGGGCTGGATGGACTATCTCTACGGCGACCCGGCGCCGGGCAACGCGCTGATCCTCGAGGCCAACCCGGAGATGACGCCGGCCCAGATCGCCTACTCGATCGAGGCGATGAAAGCCTACGGCATCGTCGATTCGGGCGACGCGCTGGAGCTCGGCGTGGGCGCCATGACCGACGCACGCTGGGCGAGCTTCTTCGCGAAGGCCGTCGACTGGGGCATCGTCGAGCCCGACCTGCCATGGCGCGACGGCTACACCCTGGAATTCGTCAACCGGGGCGTGGGCAACGAGCTGCGTCCCTGAGGGATGGGCGCCGATCTTGACAGGACGGCGCCCATCCCCGATCTTCTGGCTTCCGCATTCCAGTTTTCGAGGATCCAGCGATGGCCAAGCCGTCCACCGTGCTGATCAAGCTCGTGAGCTCGGCCGGTACCGGGTTCTTCTACACGACCAAGAAGAACACCCGCACCACCACCGAGAAGCTCGTGCTCAAGAAGTACGACCCGCGTGCCCGCAAGCACGTCGAGTTCAAGGAAGCCAAGATCAAATAGCGACGCGAGCCGGGCGCGGCCCAAGGGTCGCGCATGGCCGTGCGTCGACGAGTCGAGGGAACCCGCCGGCGCGACGGCGGGTTTTGTTCGCTGAAGTCGAAAGTCTCTAGGCATATTGATCAACCGCAGGTAGTATCCGCGCCGGTTCGCCACAGCGCTGGCGGTGCGGTGCCGTCTGCCGCCGCGTGGCCGGTCGTGAAGCCTGGAGACATCGCCCGTGGCTCAGAGCGCCGTTTCGCGTTTCGGCTGTCGTTGCATCGTTGGCCTTACCGTCTTCCTCGCCAGCTCGGCGCTGGTCCGGACCGCGCTCGCCATCGACGACCTGCTCGACGAGCCGACGCCCCTGATCCTCAAGGACGGGCGGATCGCCCAGGTCAGCGTCCACACCATTCCCTTCGCCACCGGCAGCGGCGAGCTGGATGAAGAGGCCGCGGCCGAGCTCGATGCGCTCCTCGTGCCGCTCGCCACCGACTGCTTCCTCACCGCCCGGAGCCCATCGGCCATGTCGAGGCCGGGCTCAACCGCGACGGCGACACGCTGAGCGCCATCGGCTGGCCCGGGCGCGGGCCGATCTCGTCCAGGCGGCGCTCGCCGGCCACGGCATGCCGCTGGCCGCCGTGGCGAGCGTCTGGACTGGCAGTTCCTGGTCAAGGATTCCCGTGTCACGCTCTGGGTCTTCCGCCTCAATGTCGGTGACGACTGCGAGCACGCCCTTGCCGACCGACCTGCCGGTCGCCGCGGCGGCAGCACCGGTGGTCGCCGCCGTCTCCTACCGCCGCCCGCGGCGACCGCCACCGGTGAAGAGCCCCCCGCCGGCCGCGAAGTCGACGACGGCGGCCGCCGCATGAGCACGGCGACGACCGACCCGCGCGAGCTGAGCACCGTCGAGCCGTCGCCGCCACCGCCGACGACGACGGCCGCGGCTCCGGCACCGCTCATCGAGCCGCCGGCCCCGGTCGTCGAGCCCCTGGCCGTCATGGCCGAGCCGCAGCAGCCGGCACCGGTCGAGCCCCGGCACCGGCCGTCGCAGCCGAGCCCGAGCCGGTCGTGGCGGCCGCCCCGCCGCCGGTCGAGCCCGAGCCCGTCGTGGCCGCCGCGACGCCGCCCGCCGAGCCCGCGGCAACGCCTGCACCCGGCCCCGCAGCCGGCCCCGCAGCCGGCAAGCAGATGCCCGGCCCGGCCATCGTCTTCGCCGTCAACAGCAGCTTCTTCTCGGGCTCGGCCAGCCGCGACCTGCGGGCCTTCGTCGACCAGCTGCCGCACGATGCCGAGGTCGAGATCGAGCTCGCCGCCGCGGTCGGCACCGGCGACGTGCGGGACGCCGATCCGGACGAGGCGAAGCGCTACAATGCCTGGATGGCCGAACGGCGGCTCCAGCGGGTCGCCGAGTGGCTCACCAGCCGGCCCGCGGCAACTGGAAGCTGCAGGAGCACTTCGTCGAGAACGACCCCTCGCGCGAGGTGCGGCTGCAGGCCCATGATGCTGCCGTAGCCGGCACCCCGCCGCGGCTGGTCGCGGCCGCCACGGCCTTATCGCGTGCCGCCGGTCGCCCGACCGGTGAGATCGAGGGCAGCATGACACTCGCCATCGGCATCGACCTCGGTGGCACCAGACCGAGATCGTGGCCCTCGACGGCGCGGGCAGGGAGGTCGTCCGGCGCCGCCAGCCGACACCGCGCGGCGACTACCGGGCGACCCTCGATTGCATGGCCGCCATGGTCCGCGCCGTGGAAGCGGAGCTCGGCACACAGGGCACGGTCGGTATCGGCCATCCGGGGGCCGTCTCGCCGGCCACCGGCCTGATCAAGAACGCGAACTCGACCTGGCTCAACGACCGGCCGCTGGACCGGGACTTCCAGGCCCTGCTCGGCCGCAAGGTCGCCTTCGCCAACGACGCCAACTGCCTCGCCCTCTCGGAGGCGACCGATGGCGCCGGTGCGGGGCGGACATCGTCTTCGCGGTCATTCTCGGCACCGGGGTCGGCGGCGGTGTGGTCGTCGGCGGCAGGGTCCTGCGCGGCGGCAACGCGGTCGCCGGCGAGGTGGGGCGCCACAATCCACTGCCCTGGCGAAGGACGACGAGCGGCCGGGCCCGGCCTGCTATTGCGGCCTCCACGGCATCGAGACCTGGTTATCCGGGCCGGGCATGGCCCGTGACCACAAGGCGGTCACCGGCCACGCGCTGAGCGGCCCCGAGATCGTCGCCGCCGCTGCTGCCGGCGACGCCGCCGCGCGCGCGACCCTCGATCGCCACGCCGACCGCCTCGCCCGCGGGCTGGCCCATGTCATCAACATCCTCGATCCCGAGGTCATCGTGCTCGGTGGCGGCGTCTCGAACATCGCCGGGCTCTATGCCGACGTGCCGCCGCGCCTGCCGGCCTATGTCTTCTCCGACCGGGTCGACACCCGGCTCCTGCCGCCTTTGCATGGCGACAGCTCGGGGGTGCGCGGTGCCGCCTGGCTCGGCCGCGACCTCACCTGACCGCCGCAGCACCGCGACCTAGCGGCAGTCCGGTGCCGGGAAGGTCTCGAGCTGCTCCATCTCGGCCTTCAGCGCGAAGTCGCCATAGTCGAGCACGAGATCGTGCAGCACGCCCCGCTCGGTCAGGTCGAACATGATCTCGAAGCTCGGCAGGTCGTCGACCCCGGCCGTGGTGAAATAGGCGAGGCTGACCGGCCAGCTCCGCTCGGCATCGTCCGGCGAGGGGCGCTCCGCCGCCTCGACCCGGCCGATCACCGCCGTCACCCGGCTCAGGCCCTCGAGCCCGGAGCCGTCGAAGAGGTCGTGGCTGACCACCACGTCGCCGCGCTCCGCACTCTCGACCAGCCGGCGCATGTGCTCGGTCGGAAAGAGCGTGCCGCGCGGCAGCTCGATCTCCTCGTCCGCGGGCGCGATGAACGACGCATGACCCGCACCGCCCTCGGCGTCCAGCTTCGCCTCGCCCCGATACTCCTCGAAGAGATGGCCGTCGTCGAACGAGCGCACGTTGAAGCGCAGCCGCGTGTTGTCGGACGATTCCCAGCTCGAGAAGCGCACGTCGTAGACGAAGCCCGGGCCTTCGCCGAGGCTGGCGACGAAGCCGATCCGCTGGTTGCTGATCGAGCCTTCGCAGGACGCCCGCCATTCCAGCACCAGCCCGCCATCGACCGAGGTGACGCCGATCGACCGCTCGGCGTCGACGAGGCTCAGCCGATAGACCGCCCGATGCGACAGCAGGTCCACCCTGGCGTCGGCCGGGGCGGTGCCGAGCGCGGCCACGGCGCCGATGGCCAGGCAGGCGAGACGACGGACAGTGGTCATCGGCGTTCCCATTCTTGCTTGCTGGCGCCGCCCGGCCGCTGACCGGCCCGGGCACCGCCTGTCTGAACTTGGTATATGGAGCCGCGGCAGTAAACTTCCGAGCCCTCGGCTTAACGGTTCATTAGCACAACCGATCGCCCCGGTTGGCGGGGCGGGCAGCCATGTGCATACCATGCAGCAGCGAAACGACTAACGACGACATGAATTCATCTTGGTCTCGACTTTGCGTTACCGATAACCATCAAGGCAATTGCTTAAGCCGACGGCACTCGACCTGTCCGCCACGATGACGACCGCGTGGCACCGGCGCCGCCGCGGCGCGCGGCCGCATCGGCCGGGCCGACGCGCGACAGCCGGACACCTTTCAGCGGCGAACTTGCGCGCGTATAACCGGCCGCAGTCAGGTCGGTCGAGCAACGGGAATGGGAGAAGGCCGTGCGCGTTTGTGGTCATGATACACTGAAGGTGCGGCGGTCGCTCGACGTCGATGGCGCACGCTACGACTACTTCTCGCTGCCCGAGGCCGAGAAGCGGCTCGGCGAGCTGGGCCGGCTGCCCTTCTCGCTCAAGGTGCTGGTCGAGAACCTGCTCCGCTTCGAGGACGGCAACACGGTCACCGTGGCCCACCTCGAGGCCGCTGCCGCCTGGCTGAAGGACCGGCGCAGCGACGAGGAGATCGCCTACCGGCCGGCCCGCGTGCTGATGCAGGACTTCACCGGCGTGCCGGCCGTCGTCGACCTCGCGGCGATGCGCGAGGCCATGGTCGAGCTCGGCGGCGACCCGAAGAAGATCAACCCGCTCTCGCCCTGCGACCTGGTCATCGACCACAGCGTCCAGGTCGACAGCTTCGGCGGCCACGACAGCTTCGCGCGCAATGTCGAGCTCGAGTACCAGCGCAACGGCGAACGCTACGCCTTCCTCCGCTGGGGCCAGGAAGCCTTCGACAATTTCCGCGTCGTCCCGCCCGGCACCGGCATCTGCCACCAGGTCAACCTCGAGAACCTCTCCCGGGTGGTCTGGACCGGCAAGGACGGCAATACCGAGATCGCCTATCCCGACACGCTGGTCGGCACCGACAGCCACACCACCATGGTCAACGGCCTCGCCGTGCTGGGCTGGGGGGTCGGCGGCATCGAGGCCGAGGCGGCGATGCTCGGCCAGCCGGTCTCCATGCTGCTGCCCGAGGTCATCGGCTTCAAGCTCACCGGCCGGCTGCCCGAGGGCACCACGGCCACCGACCTCGTGCTCACCGTCACCGAGATGCTCCGCGCCAAGGGCGTGGTCGGCAAGTTCGTCGAGTTCTTCGGCCCCGGCGTCGGCCAGCTGCCGCTCGCCGACCGCGCCACCATCGCCAACATGGCGCCGGAATACGGTGCCACCTGCGGCTTCTTCCCGATCGACGACGTGACGCTGCAGTATCTGCGCCTGACCGGCCGCGACGACCGGCGCATCGCGCTCGTCGAGGCCTATGCCAAGGCGCAGGGCATGTGGCGCTCCGACGACCTGCCCGACCCGGTCTTCACCGCCGTGCTCGAGCTCGACCTCGCCACGGTCGAGCCGTCGCTCGCCGGGCCGAAGCGGCCGCAGGACAGGGTGGCGCTGGCCGCCGTCAAGGACAGCTTCGCCAAGGCGCTGCCCGCTTTGCTCGGCAAGGTGCCGGCCGACAAGGTCCAGCCGATCGCCGGCATGGACGCGGAGCTGCGCCATGGCGACGTGGTCATCGCCGCGATCACGAGCTGCACCAACACCTCGAACCCGAGCGTCATGCTGCAGGCGGGGCTGGTCGCGCGGAAGGCGCGAGCACTCGGCCTCCAGCCCAAGCCCTGGGTCAAGACCTCGCTCGCCCCGGGCTCCAAGGTGGTCACCGACTACCTCGCCGCCGCCGGCCTGCAGGAGGACTTCGACGCCGTGGGCTTCGACCTCGTCGGCTACGGCTGCACCACCTGCATCGGCAATTCCGGCCCGCTGCCCGACGCCGTCGCCGAGGCGGTCGACGAGGGCGGCATCGTCGTCGGCTCCGTGCTCTCCGGCAACCGCAACTTCGAGGGCCGCGTCCACCCGCAGGTCAAGGCCAACTACCTGGCCTCGCCGCCGCTGGTCGTCGCCTACGCCTTCGCCGGCACGCTCACCCGCGACCTGACGAAGGAGCCGCTCGGCAAGGGCAAGGACGGCCAGCCGGTCTACCTGAAGGACATCTGGCCGAACCAGGCCGAGGTCGCCGAGGTCGTGCGCACCGCCGTCACCTCGGCGATGTTCAAGAAGAGCTACAGCGACGTCTTCAAGGGCGACGAGCGGTGGGCCGCCATCGGCGGTGGCGACAGCGGCGTCACCTATGACTGGGACGACGGCAGCACCTATGTCCGCCTGCCGCCCTATTTCGAGGGCATGGAGGCCGTGCCGCCGGCATCGGTGCCCGACATCGAGGAAGCCCGCGTGCTCGCCATCCTCGGCGATTCGATCACCACGGACCACATCAGCCCGGCCGGCTCCATCGCCCAGACGAGCCCGGCCGCCGAATACCTCCAGAGCTTCCAGATCCAGCGCAAGGACTTCAACTCCTACGGCTCGCGGCGCGGCAATCACGAGGTGATGATGCGCGGCACCTTCGCCAATATCCGCCTCAAGAACGAGCTGGCGGACGGCAAGGAGGGCGGCTGGACGAAGCTGATGCCCGAGGGCGAGCTGATGTCGATCTACGACGCCGCGATGAAGTACAAGGAGCGCGGCACGCCGCTCGTCATCTTCGCCGGCAAGGAGTACGGCACGGGCTCGTCACGCGACTGGGCGGCCAAGGGCACCAACCTCCTGGGTGTCAAGGCGGTGATCGCCGAGAGCTTCGAGCGCATCCACCGCTCCAACCTGGTCGGGATGGGTGTCCTGCCGCTGACCTTCGAGAACGGCGAGAGCCGGGCCAGCCTGAAGCTCGACGGCAGCGAGGTGATCACGCTCGAGGGCCTGGCAGCCGGGCTGAAGCCGCGCATGCAGGTCGCCTGCACCATCCGCCCGCAAGGACGGCAGCAGCGAGACGAAGACCAGCCTGCTCACCGCCTCGATACCGGCGACGAGGTCGACTACTACCGCCACGGCGGCATCCTGCACCACGTGCTGCTCCCTCCTCGGCGCCACCCGACCGCCCGGCCGCGCGGAGGCGAAGAGGGCTCTCGAGAGCGGTTCCCCGGACTTCCTCGTTGATCGTCCGGCGAATGAGGAGACCCGAGCCAACCCGTAGGCGTGCCGACCAGGCGTCGTTTGGCCCAGGCACGAGGATTACGCCGTCTTCCCGATCGGCTCCAAGCCGAAGCGCATCCAGATGCCCCGGTGACGCGTCGGAGCCTTTTCTCGTGCCGGGCCATGCCTACCTCTTCAAGACGGCCTCGGCTGCTTGGAACAGCAGGAGCAAGGGTCGGAGGTCATCGCCCATCGGCTGGCCGCCCTGATCGGCCTCGAACCGCCTTGCTTCATCGCGGTCGACGAGCAGTCGGGGGAGACAGGCGCCTCATCAGTTCTTCTATGGCGCCCCCGGCGAGGCAGGGCGGTCCGGTTCGTTCACTTTTTGCGGCTGTGAACTGCTGACGCAGCTACTACCGACCGAAGCCTGGGGGCGGCCGCATGCAGGTGCAAACAGATCTCTGGTGAGGCCGTCTGCTGCGCGTGGCGGGTCCGGTCACGTGGTGGGGGCGCACGCTCGCCTTCGACACGCTCATCGGCAACACCGATGAGCACCCCGAAAACTGGGGCTTCGTGCTCCGTGGCGGAGCGGCCGGCCGACCGCGAACGTGGAGCCTGGCGCCGGCCTTCGATAATGGCACCAGCCTGGGTTACGAGTTGCCCGACACGAAGCTCGAACCGTTGCTGAGACGCGGTGGAGCTGGATGCCTATCTGCGACGTGGAACATATTGTGGCTGGAACAGGACAGCGGTGATGACCGGCAGGAGGCCACATCGCGCTCACCAGACGCTACCTGGCTGCATACCCGGAAGTGCGTTCGGCGATGCAAAGCATCGTTGACATTGATATGCTGGAAGTGAGCAGAATTCTCGGAGATGCGCGCGCTATCGTGTGGGCATCCCGTTCGGCGGAACGTGCCGACTTCCTCGTGGAGCTCATTGCGGCCCGAAGGGCGTTGCTGCGCAGCATTCGGGGATTGGATAACCAAATCGATCGAGAGGCTGGTGGAGCCGCGCCGCCTGTTGCTCGCGTGGCAGGCGCCCGACGGTGCCCAGTGACCGCTTCCGGTGGGTGGTGGCCCTCGTCGAGACGAACGGCGAGGGTTGCACGCTGCGCTATCTGCGCGACGGCGCCGAGTTCCGCTCGTAATCGAGGGCGAGCATTCGCCGAGTTGGCATCTCTGGGCTATGCAGGCTACCTGGCCTTCAGCCTCAAGCGCCTCGTGCACGACGAAGGCGTGCTGCGCACCTTCATGCGTCGCCTGCCGCCGCGCGGCCGCCGGATTTTCCAGGTACGACACCAGTTCGCTTGCTCGCCCGGGCTCGTGCTCAGCGGTTTCGCGTTGCTCGGGCAGACCGGGGCCATGCTGCCGAGCGACGGCTTCTCTCTCGTGAGACCCGTTGGCCCCGGAAGCCAGCCATTGCGATGCTGCTGCTGGAGATCGCGGGCTACCGCTATCATGCTCGAAGACAAGGCCGCCATCGAGATCGGCATGCCGGTGGAGCTGCAGCCCAGAGCCGGAGAACGAGCACGATCCGTCAGCGGTGAGGTCGTCGCGGGTACGCGGAAGCTCGGCTTCCTCGAAGCCTGCAGGCGCCGACCTTTTCGCCGCTGGCTCGAAAGCCGACGGGTGACCGGCGTCATCGAGCGCTTAGAGCGGCAAGGCCGACCTGCGCGCTCATCTTGTGCAGGTGACCCTTGGCGCTGAAGGCTGCCGCCTGATCAGCCATGAGCCTGTCGTGACTTGCCGTTCCCGACAGGCTGCGCCTGACCGGGCCTGGTGCCGGCGCGATCCGCACAGTCGTAGATGAAGCCGCCGGCACCGCCGACTACCGCACCCGCCACGGTCGAGGCCAAGAGCCCGCCGGTCAGCACGCCGACCGCCGCACCCGCCGCGGCGCCGACCGCGGCACCGGTGGCCGAGCGCTGCCCGGTCTTCTCGTCGACGTCGAGCACGCCCGCAGCCCGGACGGGAGATGATCGGCGCCACGCCGGCCACCAGCCGACTCGCCACTTCCTGGTCATCGTCGATGGTTCCCCGGATGCTGTTGTCATCAATCGCAAGGCCACGTCTCGGCGGCCGCCTGCATCATGCCGTCGATCGCCCGCGCCTCGGCGTGCTCGGGATGGGCCAGCCCGGCTCACGAAGGTGTCGCGCAGCACGGCCAGCGACGGCTCCGGCTCGGGGCAGGCGAGCGGCTCGTCCGCCTCGATCCGCAGCATCGGTAATGAGCTGCCCGGCACCGAGGATGAAGCCGATGCAGAAATGCTGGTCGAGCGCGTTCTCCGACGCGCAGATCGCCCGAAGCTCGCCCGTCGTCTGCCGATCGAACGGGCTGGCCTCGGCGTTCGTCGCCGCTGCGAGCACCGCCCCGGCGAGCATCGTCAGTCCCTGACGCATCGTCCCCTCCAAAAATCCTGCCCGTGCCTCCCCGGGCCGGCCGCTTCGCGACTGTATGCGCAGAAACGCCGCCACTCGCAATTCCGGACATCGCCCGGCAGCCGGCGCAGCCGTTGCGCAGGCCGGCCGGCCGGCCATTGTGGCGATCATGGCGGGTCATGGAGGGCGACGGGTGGCGACAGGCAGGTAGCTGATCACGGCGGGCGGCAGCGGCATGGGCGCGCTGCCGCTGAGCGGCTTGCAGCCGACGGCTTTCGCGTCGCCATCCTCTCCTCGTCCGGCAGGCGAAGGCCGCGGCAGCCGAGCTCGGCGGTGTCGGCGTCACCGGCTCAACCGCTCGATCGACGACCACCGTCGGCTCGTGGATCTGGCCATGGAGCGCTGGGGCAGGATCGACGTGCTGGTCAACTCGGCCGGCCTGGGCCGAAGGGGCCGATCCTCGATATCAGCGACGAGGACCACATCGGGCATGGAGGTCTGTCTCCTCAACGTCGTCCATACAGCGCGTCTGATCTGCCAGTCTGTGGTGGCGCCGGGCGGCGGGCGATCATCAACATCTCGACCTTCACCGCGCGTCGTAAGCCGGACCGCTCGCCACCTCCGGCGTCGCCGCTACGGCCTCGCCGCTTCGCGCCTGGCTGCCCCGCTAACCGCTGCGCCGCCGGTGGCGTGCGCGTGAACAGCATCCTGCTGAAGCTGTCGACGGCCTGCCCAGGTCCCGCCGACCGCCGGGCACGGATCCGATGGAGGGCGCTACGGCACGACCAGGAGTCTGGCGCTGATCGCCTATCCGCCTCCGACGTGGCATACGTCACCGGCCAGGATCTCCGGATCGGCGGCCTCCACCGCCTCGTCAGCGTATGAGCAAGCCGCTGCCCAGATCACCCGCGCCGGACCACCGAGGCCGGCGCCATTGCCCAGCTGATCGAGCCCGCCTTCGCCCGCTTCATCGCCCCCGATCTCGGCGAGGTCGGCCGCGTCGCCTTTCGCCTCTACGTCACCGAAGGCGCTCCGCCACCGCCTCGCGGACAGCGCCGTCGGCTTTCGCGCGAGCCTCGGGAAGCGCTCGTCGGCTATGCCGAGCTGCGCGGCCGGGATGGCCGGATCGACGGTCTCGACCATCTGACCCTGCTCTTCGTGGCGGTCGACCTGCAGGGTCAGGCGTGCCCGCCGGCTGCGCTCCGGCGGCGCATCGGTCATCTCGCGGCGGCCCGGCCGCCGGTCACCGACCTCACGCCTCGGCCTATGCCGTGCCGATCTACCACCGCCTCGGCTTTCGGGCGACCGGCGAGGCCGGCGAGCACCTGGGCGTCGTCGCCACGCCCATGCGGCTCGAGCTCGACCCGACGCCCGTGGATTGACCGGGGGTCAGGCCTCCCCATCTCAGGAGCGACGCGAAGCGGATGGCTGGCATGGGCGAGGATCGGCGGCTCCTCATCTTCCTCGGCAAGAACTGTGCTCTCGGCATCACGGCCGGCTGGCTGCTGCTCGCTGCCCTGATCCACGCCAATGTCGGCGGGCTCGGCGACCTGCTCTTCGGCAACGGCCTCGAGCTCACGGGCCTCGTCCTCGTGGCCGCGGGCTTCGCCGTCACCTTCGGCAGCCTCGCCATGGGCACTGCCGTCTTCCTGCTGCCGCGCGACTGAGCGACTGCCTTGTCGCGGGCATCTCTGCTAGAGAGGTGCCGTCATTTCGGGACCGGGAGAAGGGTGGATGGGCACTGAAGGCACGGTGCGCGAGGCGGTGGCGGTGATGGAGGACGTGGCGGCGCTGGAGCTCGCCGTCGCGGCGCTCGAGGAGGCCGGCTTCGGCGCCGGCGACATCAGCCTGCTCGCCGGCCATGCAACGGTGGAGGACAAGCTCGGCCGGATGTACCGCCGGGTCGAGGAGGCCGAGGACGATCCCGCGGCACCGCGCACCGCCTTCGTCTCGACCCGCACCGTCGCCAGGCGCGAGGACATGGTGGTGGGCTCGATGACCACCCTGCCGACGCTGATCGCCGCCGGCACCGTCGTCGCCTCGGCGGGTGCCGTCGCCGCCGCCATCGCCGGCACCGCGATCACCGGTGCCCTGATCGGCACGGTGCTGGCACGCTGGATGGACAAGCGGCATGCCGACTGGCTGGAGGAGCAGCTCGAGCGGGGCGGCATCCTGCTCTGGGTGCGCACGGCCGACGAGGAGGCCGAGCGCAAGGCGCTGCAGATCCTCGGCGAGAATGCCGCCCACGACATCCACATCCACGAGATCCCGAAGCCCGCGGAATAGGTCGGACAGGCTCTCAGTCCCCGGCCACCACCAGCCGCGTGCCGTTCGCCTCGAGCACGGCGGCGAGCTCGGCCGGCGGGGCGCGGTCGGTGAAGAACGCGTGGATCTGGCTCATGTCGCCGAGCCGCGCCATGGCCGGCCGGCCGATCTTGCTGTGGTCGGCGGCCAGATAGACCTTGCGGGCATGGCTGACGATGGTCTGCGCCACCCGCACCTCGCGATAGTCGAAGTCGAGCAGCGTGCCGTCGAGGTCGATGGCGCTGATGCCGATCACCGCGATGTCCACCCGGAACTGGGCGATCGAATCGATGGTCGCCTCGCCGACGATGCCGCGGTCGCGGGCGCGCACCAGGCCGCCGGCCACCACCACCTGGAAGTCCTCGTTGCCGGCCATCAGCTCGGCGACGTGCAGGTTGTTGGTGATCACGCTCAGGCCCCGATGGTCGAGCAGCGCCTTGGCGATCTCCTCGTTGGTCGTGCCGATGTTGATGCAGAGCGAGGCGTCGTCGGGAATGTGCCGGGCGACCTCCCGGGCGATCCGCCGCTTGGCCTCGAGATGCATCACCTGGCGGCTCGAATAGGCGATGTTGTGCACGCTGGAGGGCACCGCAGCACCACCGTGGTAGCGCTGCAGCACGCCCTCGGCGGCCAGCTCGTTGATGTCGCGGCGGATGGTCTGCGGCGTCACGCCGAACTGCTGCGCCAGCCCCTCGATGGTGACGAAGCCCTGGCGCTGGACCAGGGCCACGATCTCCGCCCGCCGCCCCACGAGGTCGATCATCGACCCTGGGTGCGCACGCGGGCGACGGCGTCGGCCCAGCCGTCCAGCCGGCGACGGCGGGTCGCCGGGTCGAGCCCGGGCGTGAACCGGCCATCGGCGCGCCAGGCCTCGGCGATCGATTGCTGCGAGGGGTAGAGCCCGGTGGCCAGCCCGGCCAGATAGGCGGCACCCAGCGCGGTCGTCTCGACCACCGCCGGCCGTTCCACCGGGCAGTCGAGAATGTCCGCGAGGTACTGGCAGACCCAGTCATTGGCGACCATGCCGCCATCGACCCTGAGCGTGTCCGGCAGGACGCCGGCAGCCGCCGCCTCGAGGTCGTCCCGCATGGCCGCCATGAGATCGGCCGTCTGGTAGCAGACCGATTCCAGTGCTGCCCTGACGATGTGCCGGACGTCGCTGTCCCGCGTCAGGCCGAGAATGGCGCCGCGCGCGTCGGGGTCCCAGTAGGGGGCGCCGAGGCCGGTGAAGGCCGGCACCAGGTAGACGCCGCCCGTGTCGGGCAGCGTGCGGGCCAGGGCCTCGCTCTCCGCCGCGTCGCCGATCGCCCGCAGCCCGTCCCGGACCCACTGCACGGCGGCCCCGGCGATGAAGATGCTGCCCTCGATCGCATAGGTCGTCCGGCCGCCGAGGCGATAGGCGACGGTGGTCAGGAGCCGGTTGCGCGACGGCACCATCCGCTCGCCCGTGTTGAGCAGCGCGAAGCAGCCCGTGCCGTAGGTGCTCTTGAGCATGCCCGGCTCGAAGCAGACCTGGCCGAAGGTCGCCGCCTGCTGGTCGCCGGCCATGCCGGTCACCGGGATCGCGGCACCCAGGATCTCCTTGTCGCTCACGCCGAAGAGGCCGCTGTTGTCCATGACCTCGGGCAGCATCGAGGGCGGGATGCCGAGCCGCTCGAGCAGCTCCGCGTCCCATTCCTGCCGGCCGATGTCGAAAAGCATGGTGCGCGCCGCGTTGGCGGCGTCGGTGGCATGCACCTTGCCGCCGGTCAGGCGCCAGAGGAGGAAGCAGTCGACCGTGCCGAAGGCGAGCTCGCCCCGCTCCGCCCGGGCCTGCGCCCCCGGCACGTTCTCGAGGAGCCAGGCCACCTTGGTCGCGGAGAAATAGGCGTCGATGACGAGCCCGGTCCGCTCCGCCACCGTCCGGGAGAGCCCGTCGGCGACCAGCTCGCGGCAGAGCGGTGCCGTGCGGCGATCCTGCCAGACGATGGCGTTGGCGATCGGTCGACCCGTCGAGCGGTCCCAGACGATCGCCGTCTCGCGCTGGTTGGTGATGCCGATCGCCGCCACGCGCGTGGCCGGCACGGCGGCCCGCTCCAGCACCTCGCGGCAGGTCCGGAGCGTGTCGGCCCAGATGTGCTCGGGATCGTGCTCGACCCAGCCATCGGCGGGATAGAACTGCTGCAGCTCGCGCTGCGCCGTGGCGATCGGCCGGCCGGCCGCATCGAAGAGGATCGACCGGGTGCTGGTCGTGCCCTGGTCGATCGCCAGGATCAGGTCGGCCGCCATCGCACCCTCCGTCGCCATCGCCACGAAAGCCAATCTAGGCTCTGGGCGGCCGGTGCGCTAGAGACGCGGGATGAGCGAGCAATCCCCCGGGCGCCGGGTCGTCCTCGTCGACGGCTCCGGCTACATCTTCCGCGCCTTCTTCGCGCTGCCGCCGATGACGCGGGGCGACGGCACCCCGGTCAATGCCGTCTTCGGCTTCTCCTCGATGCTCTTCAAGCTGATGCAGGACCACGCCGATGACGACATGATCGTCGTCTTCGATGCCGGCCGGGTCAGCTTCCGGAACGAGATCTACGAGGCCTACAAGGCCAATCGCGACGCGCCGCCGCCCGAGCTCGTGCCGCAGTTCGCCCTCGTCCGCGACGCCGCCCGCGCATTTGGCCTGCCCGCCGTCGAGGTCCCGGGCTTCGAGGCCGACGACCTGATCGCCACCTATGTCGACCGGGCGCGCGACGCCGACCGCGAGGTGGTCATCGTCTCCTCGGACAAGGACCTGATGCAGCTCGTGGCCCCGGGTGTCGTCATGTGGGACCCGATGAAGAGCCGCCTGATCGGCCCGGCGGAGGTCGAGGAGCGCTTCGGCGTCGGCCCCGAGCTCGTCCAGGACTGCCTGGCGCTGGCCGGCGACAGCTCCGACAACGTGCCGGGTGTGCCCGGCATCGGCGTCAAGACCGCGGCCCAGCTCCTGAACGAGTTCGGCTCGCTCGACGAGCTGCTCGCCAACGCCTCGACCATCAAGCAGCCCAAGCGCCGCCAGACCCTGATCGACTTCGCCGACCAGGCCCGCCTCTCGAAGCGCCTCGTGGCGCTCCGCCACGACGCGCCGCTGCCGGTCGAGCTCGACGGCTCGGTCAGGGGGCAGATCGACGGTGCCACCCTGCTCGCCTTCCTCCAGGCCAACGACTTCCGCGCACTCATCGGCCGGATCGAGCAGGTCGCCGATGCGGCCGAGGCCGAGCGGGCGGCGCGGGCCAGCGACGAGGGCACAGACGGCGCGGTCTACCGGACGATCACCGACCTCGCCGAGCTCGACGCCCTCCTCGCCGAAGCGACCGCCAGGGGCCGCCTCGCCATCGACACCGAGACCACCTCGCTCAACGTCGCCAGGGCCGAGCTGGTCGGCGTCTCGCTCAGCCTCGAGCCGGGGCAGGGTGCCTATGTGCCGCTTGGCCATGTCGACGATTTCGGCCAGCTCATCGCCGGCCAGCCGCCGCTGGCGGAGGTGCTCGAGCGGCTGCGCCCGGTGCTCGTCGACCGGGGCACCTTGAAGATCGGCCACAACCTCAAATACGACATGGCCGTGCTGGCCAAGTACGAGGTGCCGATCGCCCCCTTCGACGACACCATGCTGCTCTCCTACGTGCTCGACGGCGCCAGCCACGGCCACGGCATGGACGAGCTGGCCCGGCGCCATCTCGACCACGAGACGATCTCCTACGAGTCCGTTTGCGGCAAGGGGGCGAAGCAGATCGGCTTCGCGCAGGTGCCGATCGAGAACGCCACACCCTACGCCGCCGAGGACGCCGAGGTGACGTTCCGCCTCTGGCAGCTCCTCAAGCGGCGCCTGATCGACGAGCGCCTGACGACCGTCTACGAGAGCCTCGAGCGCCCGCTGCCGCCCATCGTGGCGGCCATGGAGGTGGCCGGCATCCAGGTCGACCGGCATCACCTGGAGAAGCTCTCCTCCGAGTTCGGCCAGCGCATGGCCGAGCTCGAGGAGGAGGCGGTCAAGCTCGCCGGCCGGCCCTTCAACCTGGGCTCGCCCAAGCAGCTCGGCGAGATCCTCTTCGACGAGATGAACATCGGCGGGGCGAAGAAGACCAAGACCGGCGCGCATGCCACCGGCGCCGACATCCTCGAGGACCTGGCCGCACAGGGCCACGCGCTGCCCCGGGTGATCCTCGACTGGCGCCAGCTGCAGAAGCTCACCCGCACCTACACGGAATCGCTGGTCGAGGAGATCGTGCCCGCGACCGGCCGGGTCCACACCTCCTACATGCTGGCCGCCACCTCGACCGGCAGGCTCTCCTCGACCGACCCCAACCTGCAGAACATCCCGATCCGCACCGAGGAGGGCCGCAAGATCCGCGAGGCCTTCGTGCCGGCGGAGGGCCATACCCTCGTTTCCGCCGACTACTCGCAGATCGAGCTGCGCGTCCTCGCCCACATGGCCGACATCCAGGCGCTCAAGGACGCCTTCGCCCAGGACACCGACATCCACGCGGTGACCGCCGGCAAGATGTTCAAGCTGCCCGTGGCCGAGGTCTCGGGCGAGCTCCGCCGCCGGGCCAAGATGATCAACTACGGCATCATCTACGGCATCGGCGCCTTCGGCCTCGCCCAGCGCCTCGCCATTCCCCAGGCCGAGGCCAAAGCCTTCATCGAGGCCTATTTCGCCGAGTATCCGGGCGTGAAGGACTACATGGAGCGGGCCAAGGAGGAGGCCCGCGAGCAGGGCCATGTCCTCACCCTCTTCGGCCGCCGCTGCTTCATCCCGGAAATCCTCTCCAAGCAGCCGGCCAGGCGGGCCTATGCCGAGCGCCAGGCCATCAACGCCCCCATCCAGGGCTCCGCCGCCGACATCATGAAGCGCGCCATGCGCCGCGTCGCCCGCGCCATCGACCGGGACGGGCTCGCAGCCCGGCTCCTGCTCTCCGTTCACGACGAGCTGGTCTTCGAGGTGCCCGAGGGCCAGGTCGAGCCCGCCAGGCAGGCCATCAAGGCGGTCATGGAGGGCGCTGCCGAGCTCACCGTGCCGCTCGTCGTCGACGTCGGCGCCGGCCGGAGCTGGGGTGCCGCGCACTAGTTTTCGGGGCAGGGTGACGGGGCGCGATCGAACGGCCTGAGGCCCGGCGGCAGGCCGCGCCACAGCGCCACCACCCGGACCAGCTCGGCCAGACCCCGGGCGAGGGCGAAGAGGCGCAGATCCCCGCCCCACCAGGCCAGCGCCAGCCCCGGCACGAGCGAGCCGACCATCCAGAGCGCGGCCCAAAACTGCCGGTCGCCGAGCCGGGCAGCGGTCATGCCCGCCTGCAGCACCGCCGTCGCATGCTGCAGGATGAACCAGGGCAGCAGCCAGACGAGGAGGCCCGCGGCCGGCGCGTAGGCGGCGCCGAAGGCGAGCGGCAGGAGATGCGGCACCACCCCGAGCACGGTGACGGCAGCGAGCGCCGCGATGGCGCCGACCAGCCTGAGGTCGGCCTCGAGCGCCGCCCGAAAGCCGGCCCCGGTGACGGCGGCGAGGCGGGCGAGGGCCGCCTGGCCGAGGCCGTTGGCGACGACGAGCCCGGCCACCAGGATCGCCGAGGCGAGGTAGTACTGCGCCGCGCTGGCCGGCCCGAAGCGCGCACCCACGAGGAGCAGGTCGAGGCTCAGCAGCAGCTGGCTCGCCACCGTCGCCGCCGCCACCGGCAAGGCGAGGCGCAGCAGCCGGCGCCGGCCCGGCACGGCACCGCGCAGCGCCGCCCTCGGGGCCAGCCCGAGCCAGGGCCAGGTGGCGGCGGCCGCCACCCACCAGGCGGCGAGGAAGAGCAGGGCCAGGCGATCGGCATCGCCGCCGAGTGGCAAAGCGAGCAGCAGGAGGACGAAGACGACCGGGCGGACGAGGAGCAGCAGCCCCGCCTGGCCCGTCCGGCCATGGGCGAGCGGCAGCCAGTCGAGCTGCAGGGCGATGGGCCAGAGGCTGGTGAGCAGCAGCGCCAGATAGGGCCAGTCGGCGATGCCGAGCAGCCGGGCACCGGCGACCGCAGCCGCGATCACGCCCGTGCTGATGGCGAGCCGCAGGGCCAGGTAGCGGCGCAGCAGCGCCCGCCCGGCCTCTGGCCTGGCCGCCACCTCGACGGTGACGATCGAGCGCAGCCCGGCCTCGCCCAGATGCAAAGCGAGGCCCTGCACCGCCAGCGCCATCGACCAGAGCCCGAGGCCCGCGGGCGGCAGGCCACGGGCGATGACGATGGTGGCGACCAGGCCGAGGCCGGCGGCCAGCGCCCGGCTCCCGCCCATGGCGACGAGGCGGCCGAGCGCTGCGGGCGGCAGCACCGCCCGGAACCCCCGGCCGAGCGTGGCGATCAAACGGCCTGGAGCCGCCGGTAGAGGTGGACGACCTCGCTCATGATCGAATCCTCGTCGAGCCGGTCGACCCGGCTGCCCTGCCGGTAGCCGCCGGCGTGGATGAGGCGGGCAGCCGCCTCGACCGCATCGGCGAAAGCCTTGGGGTCGGGATCGCAGAGGAAGCCCGAGAGACCCTCGTCGAGCCAGTCGGCGACATCGCCGACATCGGTCGCCACGACCGGGCGCATCGCCTTCAGCGCCTCCTTGACGACCGTGGGCGAGGCCTCGTAGCGGCTGGTGAGCAGGAGGATGCCGTGGTCGGCCAGCACTTGCGGCACCTGGTTGTGCGGCACCCGGCCGAGCCAGGTCAGGCGGTCCCGCGCCGGCGAGCGGGCGATGCGGCGGATCAGGTCCGGGCTGTCCTCGCCCTCGCCGACGATGGTGAGCGTGAAGTCCAAGCCACGGGCCGCCAGCTCCTCGAGCGTGGCGACGGCGAGCGGCACGTTCTTCTGGTGGCTGATCCGGCCGAGCAGGACGAGGCGATGGGCGAGGGAGGGGCCGGGCGGCGAGGCGGGGCGATCGGCGAAGATCCGGTCGTCGAAGGCCGCCGGGATGACGCTGGCCGCGGCGAAGGGGGCGGGTTCCACCGCCTCCTGCAGCGATTCCGGTCGCGGCCGCTGACGCAGATGATGGCGTCCGCCAGCCGCACGGCGCGCCGCTCGAGCAGCAGCATGGCCCGGCGGAGCGGCCGGCCGACCCGGCCGAGCCAGCCCTCCAGCACGCGGCCGCTGACATTGTGGTAACTGATGAGCACCCGACCCTGCTCCGGGCAGATGATGAGCTTGGGCCAGGCCGCGTAGTTGCGGTGGAAATGAAAGACGTCGGCTGCCCTGAAGGTCTTCCGGTTGCGCCAGAACCAGAGCCAGAGGCCGCAGAAGAAGCGCAGGAAGTTCGAGCTCTCCGAGACATAGGTGATGTGCTGGGCCGCCCGCTCCTGCTGCAGGCGGGCCGCGACCAGGTGGAACTCGAGGCCGGACTTGAGCAGGGCCCGATGCAGGCCGCGGAAATGCTCGGCCCCGCCGCCCTGGTCCTGGGCCAGGGGATCGTTGTTGTAGAAGACGTAGATCACTGGCCGCTCCTCTCGGCTGCGGCATGCGGCGCCGTGCCCGCCCCGATGCCCGAGCTCTGGTCCTGCACCAGCGCCAGGATGGTCTCGAGCGTGCGCGACACCGGCCCGTTATTGTCGACGACCGGCAGAGCGAAGCGGTCGGCGAGGCGGCGATAGAGCATCCGGCGGCGATGGAAATGCCGGTCGAGCAGGGCGTCCGGCCGCTGCTCCTGGATGCGCAGCGGATGCCGCTCGATCAGCACGACCAGGCGCGGTCGCGGCAGCAGCGCCACGAGCAGCGGGCCGAGCCGGTCGATGACGAAATCGTCCCGGCCCGTGTCGATCGCGAGGTCGACGAGCGTGTCGTAGACGCAGCGGTCGCCGAGGATCGGCTGGCCCCGCTCGAGGTGATAGCGCCAGAGGATGTCGAGCAGCTGGTCGATCGCCTGCAGCGCCAGGAAGGGCCAGACGAGCCAGGGCCGGCCGACGAAGTCGTGA
The DNA here is from genome assembly GCA_041397945.1 of Geminicoccaceae bacterium. GTDB lineage: Bacteria > Pseudomonadota > Alphaproteobacteria > Geminicoccales > Geminicoccaceae > SLRI01. The sequence continues at coordinate 26,537 of JAWKVR010000001.1, read as the reverse complement.
TAGCCGATCCTGACCCCGCCGGTCTCGACCTTGTAGTTGTGGCCGGTGAGCCGGGTCAGGGCGAGGAGCGGCTTGGAGAGATAGTTGCGAAACCGGCTCCAGACGTGCCGGTTGGCGATGCCCGCCTCGGCGAAGTGCCGGCGCAGATGCTCGACCAGGAAGCTCTTGCCGGTGCCGTCCACACCGCAAAGGGCGATCAGCCGCTGCGGCAAGGGCGGCGGCACCGGGGCCGCCAGCATGGCCGAGACCGCGCGCGGCCAGGAGGTCCAGGCCGTCGGGTCCACCGCGGCCGTGTCCTGGCCCGGGCGGAGGGCGCGGATCAGCGCGTGCGGCAGCTCCTCGGGTGTCCGGGCGACGAAGCCGCCGAGTGCGAGCACCTGCTCGCTCACGCCCGGCGCATCGAGCGTGATCACCGGCCGGCCGGTGAGCCCGGCCTCGATCACCACGAGCGGCACCTCCGAGACCGGTGCCTGGAAGGGCAGGAGGAAGGCGTCGACCCCGGCAATGGCGTGGGCCAGCTCCGCCGCCCCCAGCATCTCGGTCGTGACCTCGATCCGCGCCGCAGCCGGGCTCCGGCCCACCCGCTCGACGAAGCGCTGCATCACCGCGGGTGGCACGTCCGGCCGCAGCAGGAGCAGGAGCCGGGCGTCGAGGCCGCGCGCCACGGCGGCCTCGAAGGCGCCGAGCGCCAGATGCGCCCCGCGCAGCGCCAAAGGCGGCCCGAGATAGGCCACCACCGGCACGGCGTCCGGTGCGAGCAGGCGCGGGCGCAGCATGATCGGCGGTGCTTCGACCTGGGGCCGCAGCAGGGGGCCGGGCGGCAGGCCGATGGCGCGAAAGCGCTCCCGGCCGGCCTCGCTCAGATAGATCGGGCGAACCGCCCCGGAGCGGCGATAGCCGGCCCTGACCAGCCGCCCGGGCAGCAGGGCGTTGACCAGCGGCAGGAGCATCAGCCGCCGCTCGCGCCAGAGCTCGAGCGGCCCGACGCTCAGGATCTCGCGCAGCTTCAGCAGCGGGCTGGCGACGATCAGCTCGGTGGGGGCACCCAGATCGAGCCGGGCCATGCGGGCGAGCGCTGCCGTGCCGGTGACGAGGTAGATGCGGGCCGGGCCGAGCTCCGCCGCGAGACGGCGCAGCGCCGGCGTCGGCCGGCCGCGCTGCATCAGCCGGCCGCAGGCGTGCACGGCGTAGTCGGCGCATGCCGCATCGGTGCCCGGCGCGTCCGTGGCGATGGTGACCAGCCGGCCCTGGGCGGCGAGCCCCTGGGCCAGGCCATGCGCCACATGCCAGGGCTGCCGGCGCCGCTTCGCCAGGTCGAAGCCGAAGCAGACGATGAGATCGCGCGGCTGCTCGACGACGACCGGCAGCAGCTCGCTCATGCCGCCAGCCGCTCGATATGGCCGTAGCGGGCGACCAGCCGGCGCACCACCTCGTCCCAGGTGAAGCGCTCCAGGACGAGCCGCCGCGCCCGCTCCGCCATGGCGGTAGCCGCCTCCGGGTCGGCGAGCACGCCGGCGATCGCCGTGGCGAGATCGAGGGGGGTGCGCTCCGCCATGACGCAGGGGCGCTGCCGGTCGGGCCCGGCGGCGAGATCGGTGGCGAGGCCGGTCGCCGTCGTCACCACGGGCGTGCCGGCGGCCATCGCTTCGAGCAGGGTCAGGGGCCCGCTCTCGTAGTCGGCCGGGTTGACGAAGACCGCGGCCCGCTGGAGTGCCGCGAGCAGGGCAGGGGTCTCGAGGAAGCCCAGGAAGCGGACCCGCTCGGCGATGCCCAGATCCCGCGCCTGGGCCGCGAGCTTCTCGCGCAGCGGCCCCTCGCCGGCGAGCTCGAGCCGGAGCCGGCCGTCGCCGAGGCAGGCGAACGCATCGAGCAGGCGGTGCAGCCCCTTGCGATAGCCGAGCCGGCCGACATAGAGCACGCTCCGCCGCCCCTCGGCATCGGCGGGGCGTGGCCCGCCCCGATAGGTGAAGACGCCCGTATCGACGCCGTTGCCGATGACGTCGACCCGCCGGCCGAGGAGCCGGTAATGCCGGGCCAGCTCGTCCTGCACGTTGGTCGACACCGCCACCAGCGCCGCCGCGTTCCGGATATGGGCGTGCTCGTAGGCCTGGCTGACGAGCCGCGCATTGGCCTTGATCAGCGCCGCCTTGAGCCCCGGCTCGGCGATCGCCGCCGTGTCGCTGAGCAGCGGGCTGTGGAAGGTCACCACCCGCCGCAGGGGTGTGCGCAAGGGCGGCAGCAGGGGCAGGTGCAGATGCAGGGTTGTGCAGCCCTCCGCACCATGGTCGAGCCAACGCTGCAGCACGAGTCGCAACGCCTCCTGGTGCAAAGGCCGCACCGGCAGATAGGGGAAGAGCCGGACCGGCACGCCCTCGACCTCGAGCGACTGCCAGCGCAGGCCGTGGCCGCGGGCGACGATCAGCGGCTCGACACCACGGGCCGGCAGGCGCTTCGCGATCTCCAGCACATGCCGGCCGATGCCCTCGCGCGGCGGCATGACGTTGTTGGTCAGAAGCCCTACCCGCATATGCGTCAGCCCGCCCCGGCGAGGGCGCCGGCCGGCCGGCGCCAGTAGAAGTCCTGGCCGCTCATGAGCGCCTTCAGGCGGCGCGGCAGCCGGGCGCCGCCGAGGCCGAGCCGGTAGCCGGCGTAGCGGGTGGCGGTGTGCAGCAGCGCATAGGGCAGGAGCCCCGGCGCCTCGCGCGCCAGCGTCGCCAGCAGCGCCTTCGTGTAGGCGAGCCCGCGCGCCTCGTCGCCCTCGCGGCCGAGGAGCAGGTGGCGGTAGGGTCGCCTGGCGTGGCCGATGTCGAACTGCCGGCGAAAATCCGCGACGAGCCCGCTGCCATGGCTGTGGCGCACGGTCGCCTCGGCGACATAGGCGATGCGGTGGCCGCGCTCGAGCAGCCTCGCTGCCGCGATCGTCTCCTCGCTGACCAGCGTCGCCGGGAACCCGCCGATCTCGTCGAGGGCGCTGCCCAGCCAGGCGGCGCAGCTGTTCGAGCAGAAATGCGTGTAGGCGCCGAAGGTCGGCCAGTCGGCGAGCGAGCGGAGCTGGCTTCGGGCCGGATAGTTGAACGAGCGGTTGAAGGCCTCGATCCGGTCGGCCCCGGGCCGCGGCAGCTGGCGGCCATAGGCGACGGCGGCCCGGCCGTCGCGCAAGGGTGCCGTCAGCCGCTCGAGGAAATCGCTGCCGGTCGCATGCGCATCCGGCGTCAGCATCACCGTGATGCCCGTGCCCAGCCGCTGCCGCGCCAGCTCGCGCGTCCGCCCGTGGTCGAAGCTCTCCCGCGGGATCGTCCAGGTCTCCGCACCAAGCTCCCAGGCCCGCTCGACCGTTCCGTCATGGCTGCTGGAATTGACGACCAGGAGCCGCGGGCGGAGCGGCGACGCCAGGAGCGGCTGGAGGCAGCCATCGAGCAGCCGGCGCGCGCGATGGGTGACGACGACGACGCCGATGCTGGGCTGAACCATGTGCCTGCTCCAGGGCAAGGGATTTGGGCCACGGCTGGACGACGGAAGGGACACGCCGATGATGCGAACTATTTGAACCTAAATCAACCATAAATAGAAGTCTCATCAGGCCGCCTGCTCCATCCAGCCGCGCGCCCGGGCGCGATAGTGGAGGGCGAGCCGATCCCAGCTGCGCGCCTGCGCCGCGCGATCGAAGAGGGCCGGCAACGGCTCCGTGTTGAAGCGGCTATGCGGCTCGCCGTCGGCCACGGGCTGGCTCGCCATGGCGAAGCGGCAGGCCGTGCCGAGCCGCGGCCGCATCTCGCGCGCCAGCCGCTCGGCGAAGGCGGCGCAGCTCAGGACATGGCCGCTCGGGTTGGCCCGCCCGCCCGCCATGGGCGGGATCTGGCCGAGGGCGAGGGCGGCATGATGCGTAGCGAGCAGGTCGATCGGCACGAAGTCCCTGACCCGCTCGGGATGCCGCAGGCCCGGCACCTCGCCCGCCTGCCAGGCGCGCAGGAGCTGATCGGCGAGGCCGCCCGCCTGGAAGGCGCCGAAGGGGCTCGGCAGCGTGACCTTGAGGAGCTCGACACCCGCCGCCGCCGCCGCATGGCGCACCACGTTCGCGGTCAGCGTCTTGGCGAGCCCGTAGGCGCCGATCGCCTCCAGCGGCCGGTCGCCGTCGCCCTCGTCCGCCTCGAAGACGCTGCCGGTCAGCACCACCCGCCGCAGGCCCCGGCGGCAGAGCCGCTCGAGCACCGGCTCGATGCCGGCGGTGTTGGCCCGGGCGACGGCCAGCGCGTCGTAGTCGGGGCGGCGGAAATCGCCGACCTCGGCATGGTGCAGGCAGAGCACGTCGAAGGGCTCCGCACTGTCGATCAGCTCGAGGAACGCAGGACTGCCGAACGGTGCGTCGAACCGGGTCGTGGCCAGCCGCGCCACCCGCTCGATCCGCAACCGCCGCAGCGGCTCGTAGCCACCGGGGTGGCCGCGCGCCACCGCCGTCACGGCACCGCCCGCCGCCACCAGCGCGCGGGCCAGCCAGAGCCCGCTGAAGCTGCTGGCACCGGTCAGGAGCACCCGCATCAGGCGGGCTCGCCCGCTGTCTGGAGTGTGGCCTCGGGCACGGCCCGCCAGAGCCGCTCCGGGTCGAAGGGCGGATGGCTGCGATCGCGCGCCGAGACGACCAGCGGCTGCATCGGCCAGTCGATGGCGAGCGCCGGGTCGTCGAAGGCGACACCCCGGTCGAGCCCGGGGTCGTAGGCTGCCGTCACCATGTAGGTCACCAGCGTGCGGTCGGTGAGCGTCAGGAACCCGTGGGCGAAGCCGGGCGGCACCACCAGGAGGCGCCGGTTGGCCTCCGAGAGCTCCATGCCGCGCCAGCGCCCGAGCGTGCGGGAGCCGGGGCGCACGTCGACGATGACGTCGAAGATCGCACCGGCGACGCACTGCACGAGCTTGGTCTCGGCGGCCCGGCCCACCTGCAGGTGCAGCCCGCGCAGGGTCCGGGCTTTCGCGCTGAACGAGTGGTTGGCCTGCGCTATGGGGCAGTCGAAGCCGAGGCGCGCCAGCTCCTCGCGGCAGAAGGCGCGGGCGAAGAAGCCGCGCTCGTCCTCGTGCGGCTCGGCGGCGAGGAGGGCGGCGGCCGCGAGCGGGCGCTCGACCAGGCGCATCAGCGGGCGAGCTCCAGCTCGGTTGGCCCGAGCCAGGGGCTCGAGCCCGACTCGTAGAGGGCGGCCACCCGGTCGCGGTCGGCCACCGTGTCGACGCAGGACCAGAACCCCTTGTGCCGGTAGAGCTCGAGCTCGCCGTCGGCGGCGAGGCGCTGCAAAGGCTGGCGCTCGAGCACGCAATCGTCGTCCGTGTCCAGATAGTCGAGGAAGCCCCGCCGGAAGAAGAAGTAGCCGCCATTGATCCAGTGCTGCTCGTCGAGCGGCTTCTCGACGAAGCCCTGCAGCTCCCCGGCGGCGAGGTCGAAGCGGCCGAACTGGCAGGGCGGGTTGACCGCGAGAACCGTGCCGAGCCGGTCGTGGTCGAGATGGTGGGCGAACTCGGCGCCGAGATCGGCATCGGTCAGGCCGTCGCCATAGGTGATGGCGAAATGCTCGGCGTCGCCCAGATAGCGGGCCGCGGCCCGGGCGACCCGCGCCCCGGTCATGGTCGACTTGCCCGTCTGGGCGATGGTGACGTGCCAGTCCGGCGCGCCCGCCGACTGGTGATAGGCGACCTCGCGGGTCGCGAGGTCGATGCTGAAGTCGTTGGCGATGCCGGCGAGATCGAGGAAATAGCTGCTGATCACGTCGTGGCGGTGGCCGGTGCAGAGGACGAAGCGGCGAAAGCCGAAGCGCCGGTAGGTCCGCATGATGTGGATGACGAGCGGCTGGTCGCCCACCTCGATCAGGGGCTTCGGCCTGAGCCTGCCGGCCTCGCCGAGCCGGGTGCCCTGGCCGCCGCAGAGGATGAAGACCGGGGTGTTCTCAGGCATGGGCATGGGCGTCGCTCGGCTGGCCGGTCGCCGGGCGGGCTCGCGCGACGGCATCGCCGACCGGCCGGAGGTCGGAGAAGCGCTCGATCTGGTCGAAGATGAAGCGGCCGGACGCCTCGGCCTCGAGGCGCCGGTAGCCCTCGGCCGTCCAGTCGACGGCCGCCGCCGTGTCGAGCCGCGGTCGCCAGCCGAGCTCCTCGATGGCGGCGGTCGGATCGAGCCTGAGCACCGGCGTCTCGTGCTGGCCGGCCCGCGGCACCGCCGCCCAGGCACCCCCGAGCCGGGCCACCAGCCGGTCGGCCACGTCGCGCACCGGCCAGGGCGCCTGCACCGGCCCGAAGTTCCAGGCCCTGGCATGGCGCCGGGGCGACGTCGCCAGCGCCTCGGCCAGCAGCAGGTAGCCGTGCACCGCGTCGAGCACGTGCTGCCAGGGGCGGATGGCGTCCGGATGGCGGATCGGCACCGTCTCGCCGGCGGCGATGCCGCGCACCAGGTCGGGCACCAGCCGGTCGGCGGCGAAATCGCCGCCGCCGATGACGTTGCCGGCCCGGGCGGTGGCGAGGCCGATGCCGTCCTCGGGCGAAAGGTAGCAATGCCGGTAGGCTTCGGCGATGATGTCGGCGCAGGCCTTGCTGGCGCTGTAGGGCTCGATCCCGCCGAGGTGATCGGCCTCGCCGCGCGGCTCGGTCGAGGGCCGGTAGGCCTTGTCGCTGGTGACCACCACCATGGCGCGCAGGTCGGGGGCGCGGCGGGCTGCCTGGAGGATGTTGAGGGTGCCCTGGATGTTGGTGTCGAACGTGTCGAGCGGCCGCTTCAGCCCGTCGAGCACGACGGGCTGGGCCGCCAGGTGGAAGACGATCTCCGGCGAGCTGGCCACCACCAGATGCTCGAGCCGGGCGCGGTCGCGCACGTCCGCGGTGACGTTGAGCAGGCGCTGCTCGAGCCCGGCCAGCGCGAAGAGGCCGGCGGGCGGGGCCGGCGGGTGGGCGACGCCCACGATGTCGGCGCCGAGCTCGCTCAACCAGGCCGCGAGATAGCTTCCCTTGAAGCCCGTATGGCCAGTTATGAGAACGCGACGGTTCAACCAGAAAGTCGGATCGATCTTTGTCATGTCATTGGTTTTCCGAAGTTTCTTTCTTGGCAGAGAGCGCAAGTCTGATCGGTTGAATTCAACCTATGATTTAATTAGCCGAGAAGCAAGCATTTGCGCGAAATGCCCGGCGAATTGACCCCTGGAGGGCCGCGATGCGGCCGCTGATCGTCCACCACCCGACCTATGTGGCGCCGCTGCCGGCCGGGCACCGCTTCCCATGCCCAAGTTCCCGGCGCCCTCTTCGCCCTGCCTGCGCGAAGGGCCTCGCCCCTGACCGGCAGCTCCGCACGGCCGAGGCGGCGAGCCCGGCCGACCTCGCTTGGCGCACGCGCCGGCCTATGTGGCGGCCGTGCTCGGCCAGCGGCTCGACGCCGCGGATCTCCGCCGGCTCGGCCTGCCGCTGACCGCTGCCGTCGTCGCCCGCAGCCGGGCCGCGGTCGGCGGCACGCTGCTGACCGCCCGCCTGCCCCCGCGCACGGCCTCGCCTGCAACACCGCCGGCGGCAGCCACCACGCCTTCGCCGGCTTCGGGGCCGGGTTCTGCGTCTTCAACGACGTCGCCGTGGCCGCCCGGGTGCTGCTCGCCGAGGGCGCCGTGCGCCGGGTGATGGTGATCGATCTCGACGTCCACCAGGGCGACGGCACGGCGGCGATCCTGGGATCCGACCCCGCCCTCTTCACGCTATCCGTGCATTGCCGGACCAACTTCCCGGCGCGCAAGCAGCGCAGCACCCGCGATCTGGCCCCGACCCCGAGACGGGGGACGCGGCCTATCTCGCCGCCACGGGCCCCCTGGTCGAGGCGGCGCTCGACGCCTTTCGCCCCGATCTCGTCTTCTACAATGCCGGCGTCGACCCGCATGTCGACGACCGCCTCGGCCGCCTCGCCCTCACCGATCAGGGGCTCGCCGCCCGCGACGCCCTGGTGCTCGAGGCCTGCCGCCGCCGGGCCACGGCCCTCGCCGTCGTCGTCGGCGGCGGCTATGCGCTGGACGTCGCCACCGTCGCGTCGCCCGCCACGCCCTGCTCCACGAGGTCGCGGCCGGGCCTGGACCGGTAGGCCGCTCGGCGCGCCCCGGGTCAGCGGGCCGGGGCGCTGCTCGCGACCCGCCGCCCCGGCCGGCTGCGCCGCGGCAGGAAGATGGTGAGCACGCCGAGAATCGGCAAAAACGCGCAGACCCGGTAGACGAACTCGATGCCCCGGGCGTCGGCGAGAAAGCCGAGCGCCGCCGCCGCCAGCCCGCCCACGCCGAAGGCGAAGCCGAAGAAGAGCCCGGCGATCATGCCGACCCGCCCCGGCACCAGCTCCTGCGCATAGACGATGATGGCCGGGAAGGCCGAGGCCAGGATGACGCCGATGCAGACCGAGAGCACCCCGGTCCAGAAGAGGTCCACGTAGGGCAAGGCGAGGGTGAAGGGCAGAACGCCCAGGATCGAGACCCAGATGACCACGAGCGGGCCGAGTCGGTCGCCGATCGGCCCGCCGATCACGACCCCGACCGCCATGGCGCCGAGGAAGAGGAAGAGCATGATCTGGGACTCTTGCGTCGTCAGGCCGAATCGCTCGATGAGGAAGAACGTGTAGTAGCTGGTGATGCCCGCCGTGTAGAAGTTCTTGGTTGCGACGAGCACCGCGAGCACGGCGATCGCCATGATCACCCGCTGCCGCGAGAGGCCGGTCTCGACCTTCGGCACGACCCGCCCCTTGTTGGCCTTGCGATAGCGCCCGTACCAGGCCCCGACCTGGCTCAGGATCAACATGCCGAGCAGGGCGGCGAGCGAGAACCAGGCGATGCTCGGCCGCCCCAGCGGCACCACGATGAAGGCCGCGAGCAGGGGGCCCGTGGCGCTGCCCGTATTGCCGCCCACCTGGAAGAGCGACTGCGCCGCACCGTACTTGCCGCCCGAAGCCAGCCGCGCCACCCGGGAAGCCTCGGGGTGGAAGACCGCCGAGCCCACGCCGATGAGCGAAGCCCCGAGGAGCAGGAGCGGGTAGCTTGGGGCCGTGGCGAGCAAGAGGATGCCGCAGAGCGTCGAGCCCATGCCGATCGGCAAAGACTGCGGCACCGGCCGCTTATCCGTATAGAACCCGATGAGCGGCTGCAGCAGCGACGCCGTCACCTGGAAGACCAGGGTCAGGAGCCCGATCTGCCAGAAATCGAGGCGGAACTCGTCACGCAGCAGGGGATAGATCGCCGACAGCAGCGACTGCATCACGTCGTTCAGGAAATGGCAGAGGCTCACCCCCATGATGACCAGGTAAGCCGTTCGCTCGGGGCTTTCGCTCCCGACCACACCCTCTTGCACTGCCATGACCCGAACCGTTTCTTCTGACAAACAGGAAAGCGACGGAGCGGCCTCCGTCGCGTGAATGTCAAGAGGGGTGCGCGACCGCCGCGCCATCGCCTGCGAATTGCGGCGGCCGGGCACACCTGCGATCCGAAGGTCGCCTTGTCGCCCCGCCTGGCCTATTCTGGGGCATCAGGGCTGGAGGCTCGCCCGTGGACGTGGCCGATTGGTTGAAGAGCTTGGGGCTGGAGCAGCATGCCCGGGCTTTCGCCGACAACGAGGTCGATGCCGAGCTGCTGCGGTCGCTGACGGCCGACGATCTCAAGGAGCTGGGCGTCGTCGCGGTCGGCCATCGCCGGCGCCTGCTCGACGCGATCGCCGCCCTCGGCACCCCGCTCGCCACCGACCATGCGGCAGCCGTCGCGAGCGACGGCGAGCGGCGGCAGGTGAGCGTCCTCTTCGCCGACCTCACCGGCTTCACCTCCCTCTCCAGCGAGCTCGACGCCGAGGCGGTGCACACCCTCCTGGACGCCTTCTTCCAGCGTGCCGACAGCCTGGTGATCGAGCATGGCGGGCATGTCGACAAGCATATCGGCGACTGCGTCATGGGCGTGTTCGGGGCGCCGGTCTCGCATGGCCACGACGCGGCCCATGCCGTTGCCGCGGCGATCGCCATCCGCGATGCGATGCCCGAGCTCGCGGCGGCGGTCGGCCGGCCCCTGGCCGTGCATATCGGCGTAGCGGGCGGTCAGGTCGTGGCGAGCGGCACGGGCAGCGCCGCGCACCGCGCCTACACGGTCACCGGCGACACGGTGAACCTCGCCTCGCGTCTCACCGAGGCGGCAGCGCCGGGCGAGATCCTGATCTCGCACAGCGTGCGCACGGCCGTGGGCGCGAGGCTGGAGGTGGCGGATGTCGGCCCGCTCGGTGTCAAGGGGCTGGCCGCGCCGGTCCGGGCCTGGCGGGTCGTCGGCCTGCGCGCGCCCACCGTGGTGGACCGGCCGCTGGCCGGCCGGCGCGGCGAGCTCAGCCAGTTCCGCTCCCTGATCGCCACGGTCACGGGAACGGGGAGCGGGCAGACGGTGCTGCTGCGCGGCGAGGCGGGCATCGGCAAGACGCGGCTGGTCGAGGAGGTGCAGCAGCTGGCGGCGGGCGAAGGCATGACCTGTCATGCGACCTGGGCGCTCGACTTCGGCGGCGCCACGGGCCGGGACCCGATCCGCACCCTCCTGCGCAGCCTGCTCGGCCCCGATGGCGAGGCGGACCCGGCGACGGCGGCCGCGCGCCTCGTCGACGAGGGGCTGATCCGGGGCGAGGACCGTGTCTTCCTCAACGATCTCCTCGAGCTGCCGCAGCCGACGGCCTTTCGGGCAACCTACGAGGCCATGGACAATGCCCGTCGCAATCAGGGCAAGCGCGCGGTCATGGCGCGCCTGGTCGAGGCACTCTGCCGGTCGCAGCCGCGGCTGATCACCGTGGAGGATGTGCACTGGGCGGACCGGATCACCCTGGCGCACCTGGCCCGTCTGGCCGCCCGGGCCGGTGGCTGCCCCTGCCTCCTGCTGCTGACCACGCGCCTCGACGGCGATCCGATCGACCGGGGCTGGCGCGCCGAAGCCGAGGGCGCCCCGCTCACGACGATCGATCTCGGGCCGCTCCGGCCGGAGGATGCCCTGGTGATGGCCCGGTCGATCGTCACATCCGTCAGCGGCTTCGACGAGCGCTGCATCGAGCGCGCCGGCGGCAACCCGCTGTTCCTCGAGCAGCTCGTCAGGCTCGGCCAGGAGACGGGCGCCGATGCGGCGGTGCCCGGCACGGTGCAGAGCCTCGTCCAGGCCCGCCTGGACCGGCTCGAGGCCGGCGACCGCACGGCCCTGCAGGCGGCGGCCGTGCTGGGCCAGCGCTTCGATCGGGGTGCGCTCGGCCATCTCCTCGACGACCCGGGCTACGATCCGGTCAGGCTGGCCGAGCGCCTGCTGCTGCGCACCGACGAGGGCGACGCGTTCCGTTTCGCGCACGCCCTGGTCCGTGACGCGGTCTACGATTCGCTGCTGACGCCGCGCCGCCGCGAGCTGCACCGCCGCGCCGCCCTGTGGTTCGGGGATCGCGACCTGCGGCTCCATGCCGAGCATCTGGACCGGGCCGAGGCGCCCGAGGCGGCTGCCGCCTATCTGCAGGCTGCCCGGGCGCAGCTCGCCGAGCATCGCACGGAGAGTGCCAGGCAGCTTCTGGAGCGCGGCCTGTCGGTCGCCCGCGAGGCGCAGGACCGTTACGCCCTGTCATGCCAGCTCGGCACGACGTGCCTCGATCTCGGCGCCACGCAGGATGCCGCGGCGGCCTTCGCCACGGCGCTCGAGCTCGCGGCCGATGACGCCGGGCGCTGCGAGGCCTGGCTCGGTCAGGCCGCCTGCCGGCGGATGGCCGAGGACGGTGCCGGGGCCGAGGCGGCGCTGGCCCTGGCCGAGCAGGCCGCAACCCGGCTCGGCCTGCGGGACGTGCTGGCGCGGGCCCACTTCATCCATGGCAATCTCTGCTTCCCGCGTGGCGATATCGAGGGCTGCCTGCGCCACCACGGGGAGAGCTTGAGCCATGCCCGGGCCTGCGCCTCGGCGCAGCACGAGGCGGCGGCCCTGGGTGGCCTCGGCGACGCCGACTATGTCCGCGGCCGGATGATCTCGGCGCAGGGCCATTTCGAGCGTTGCCTCGAGCTTTGCCGGGCGCACGGTCTCGGGCGGATCGAGGCGGCCCACCGGCAGATGCTCGGGCTGACCCGGTTCTTCTGCAACGACGTCGCGGGCGCGCTCGCCGACGCCCGGGCGAGCGCCGAAGCCGCGCGTCATATCGGCCAGCCCCGCGGCGAGATGGTGGCGAACATGATCGCCGCCGAGATGTGCGCGAACCTCATGCGCCTCGATGACGCCATGGCCCACCTGCACGAGGTGGAGCGATTGATCGGCCTGCTCGGGGCGGCACGCTTCGAGCCCCTGCGGCTCAACTGCCTGGCCAAGACGCTGCGTGCCATGGGGCGCGCTGCCGAGGCGCTGCCGCTGCTGCGGCGCTCGGTCGAGGCGAGCCGCGCGACGTCGCTCACCTTCACCGGCCCGTCTTCGCTCGGGGCACTGGCGCTGACGACCGACGATCCGGACGAGCGCCACCGGGCGATCGCCGAGGGCGAGAGCCTGCTGCAGGCGGGCTCGGTGGCCCACAACCACTTCCGCTTCTACCGCGACACGATCGAGGCCACGCTCGAGGCCGGCGAGTGGGCCGAGGCCCAACGCCTCGCCGAGGCGCTCGCTGCCTTCGCGGCGGCCGAGCCCTTGCCATGGACCACGTTCTATGCCGCCCGCGGGCAGGCACTCGCGGCCTGGGGGCAGGGCGAGCACGACACCGCCCTCCAGGCACGGCTCGCTGATCTCGCCCGCACCGCCCGGACCGCCGGCCTCCTGCTCGCCCTCCCGGCGCTCGAGGCGGCGATGGTCGGCTAGAAGCTGAGCCAGACCCAGTCGTTCTCGAGCCCGAGCATCAGCCGCCCGGCCGAGGCATAGCGCGCGCGCGACTTCGAGGAATGCTGCAGCAGCGTGTGCGTGTCGCGGAAATGGCGCTCGAACGGCCGGTCCAGCCGGAAGGCCGAGGCGCCGACCGCGTCGTTGACGTGCCGGACCGCCTCCGCGCTCGCCTCGGCCGCGAAGCAGGCGGCGAGCTGCAGGCGGGTCTTGGCCTCGCGCGACAGCAGCCTGCCGCTGCGCTCGACCTCGCCGAAAGCCTCGCGCGCCGCCGCATGCAGCGTGTCGCGCGCGGCCGCGACCCGGGACGCGGCCTTGCCGAGCTGGAACTGGGGAAGCTGCTGCTCGCCCTGCCGCACCGTGTTGTAGGCGGCGGTCTTGGCCCGGCAGAGGCTCACGGCCTCGTCCACGGCCGCCGCCGCAATGCCGACGGAGACCGTCGACTCGCCCATGATCGCAGTCCACGGCCACATCCGGAACAACGGGCCCTCGAAGCCCGGCGCCGGCCGCTCGAGCGGCCCGACCGGGGCCGTCAGATGGTCGGGGACGAAGAGATCCTCGACCGCATAGTCGGTCGATCCGGTGCCGCGCATGCCGAGCGTGTGCCAGGTATCGAGGATCTGCGCCTGCTCGCGCGGAAAGAATGTGGCGAACGGCACGGGCCGCCCGAGCTGCGGATCGACCACGGGCGCGCCGTCCCGATGCTCGATCGCCGGCATCGCCAGCCAGCGCGCATGGTGGCAGCCGCTGCCGAAGGGAACCCGGCCGGTCACCCGCCAGCCGCCCTCGACCCGGCTGGCGCCGCCGGCGGGTTGAGGGAGCCGGCCGTGGTCGGCGGCCCTTCCCGGAAGAGCTCGCGCACGCCCTCGGGCGGGAGCCACGCGGCATAGGCCGAGATCGCCTGGTTCATGACGAGGTTCCAGGCGGCCGCCGAGGTCGATGCGGGCCACGGCCTCGAAGACCGTCATCGCCTCGACCGGGTGAGCCTCCAGGCCGCCATGCATGCGCGGCGCCAGCATCGCGAACAGGCCGGCCTCCTGCATGGCATCATAGACCGTCCCGGAAAGCCGGCGCTCCTCTTCCGCCGTTGCGGCATGGCTCTGGATGACGGGGCGGATACGCTCGACAGCGGCAAGAAGCTCTTCGACCATCGCTCCTCCACGGCTGCTGGCCCCCTTGCGCTGGGGAGCCACGAGTTTGCGCCTGTTCACCGGAATTGAGAAGCGCACCGACGGCGGTCTTTCCGGGCCGGCGCCACCCGGTCACCCGCCGGTCGCCCGTGCGCGCCAAAGATGCGACAACGCCGGCAGGATCGCACGAGCCCCCGGACCACGCCCATGATCCATTCGACCCATCTCCTGCGCCTCTCGGCCGTCATCGCGCGCGGCAGCATGCGTCAGGCGGCGCTGGCGCTGAACATCAGCCAGCCGGCGCTGAGCCAGAGCATTCGCGAGCTGGAGGAGATCGTCGGCACCGCCCTCTTCGAGCGCACACCGCGCGGGCTGCGGGTCACGCCCGCCGGCCGCCAGCTCGGCATCCACGCGGACATCGTCGCCAACGAGATCGAGAAGACGGGCCTGACGGCCGCCGCCCTGCGCACCGGCTGGCAGAGCCATCTGAGCATCGGCGCCTCGGCCAGCATCTGCTCCAGCGCCATGCCGACGCTCGCCAGCACGCTGCTCGACGAGGGGCTGGTCTCGGGCCTCGACGTCCACGAGGGCATCGCCGCGGGCCTCATCGACCGGCTGGCGCGCGGCGCCCTCGACCTCGTCGTCACCTATCTCTGGAACATCGGCTGCTCGATCGAGAGCATCGCCTGCGAGCAGGTCGGCGTCTCGCAGATCACCGTGGTCTGCCGGCGCGAGGCGGCCGACGCGATCCTGGACCAGGGCACGGGCACCCTGGCCGCCCGGCGCTGGGTCATCATGAGCAAGAGCATCGAGATGAAGCAGCGCTTCGAGGATTTCTTCGCCGCCAGCTCGATTCCGCGCCCGCCCATCGTCGTCGAGACGGACAGCATCAGCTTCGCCCTCCGGCTCCTGAAGGAGCAGGATTATGTCGCTTTCATCCCGATCGGCCATGCCGGCATCCTCGATCGCAGGCGCTTTGTGGCCCTCGAGATCGACGGCATCACCTGGCCGCGGGCCGTGGGCGTCTTCTTCCGCCGGAGCGCCCACCCGCCGCCGGCCCTGCGCCGCGTGATCGAGCTGCTCCGGGCGCATTACGCCCAGCCCGCCGAAGGCGGGCTGCCGCGGCTGCGCTGTCGCTAGGCGGTGGCGCGCCGGCGCGCGCTGCGGAGGAGGGGGGGCACCACCAGGGTCGCGATCGCGATCAGCAGGAAGAGCACCGCCACCGGGCGCTCCAGGATGCCGAGCCAGGAGCCGTCCGACCACATCAGCGCCGACCGGAGCTGCGTCTCGGCGAGGCCGCCGAGCACGAAGCCGATGACGAAGGGGGCCAGCGGCAGCTTCAGCCGGTCGAAGAGCACGCCGAGCAGGCCGAAGGCGAAGAGCACCGCCACGTCGAAGGGCTCGTTGCGCAGCGAGTAGCAGCCCAGCACGGCGAAGACGATCATGAAAGGATAGAGCAGCGCCTTCGGCACGCGGATGATCGCGGCGAAGGTCCGCAGGCCGCCGAGCAGCACCGCCGTGCACAGCACCGTGGTGAAGAGGTAGGAGACGATCACCCCCCAGGCGAGGTCCGGCGCATTGGTGAAGAGCAGCGGCCCGGGCTGGATGTTGTGCAGCACGAGGGCACCGAGGAGGATGGCGTCGACGGCGCTGCCGGGAATGCCGAGCGCGATCAGCGGGATCAGCGCACCGCCGACATTGGCGTTGTTGGCCGCCTCCGAGGCGATGATGCCGCCCGGGTGGCCGGTGCCGAACTTGTCACCCTCCGGGGAGGACGACTTGGCGGCCGTGTAGGAGACCATCGAGGCGATGCTCGCGCCCACGCCCGGCAGGATGCCGATCCAGGTGCCGATGAGCGACGAGCGCAGCAGGTTGACGGTGTTCGACCGGAAGAGCGGCAGGAGGGAGCCGACGGGGTTGCCCCTGAGCCCGATCTGCTCCGTCGCCTTCTCCTTCTTCAAAAGCGCGGTAAGCGCCGTGCCGACGACGAAGAGGCCGAGCAGCACCGGCAGGGTGGCGAAGCCGCCGACCAGCGGGCCGATGCCGAAGGTGAGCCGGAGCGCGCCATCGGCAGCACTCACCCCCGGCACCGCCACGAGCAGGCCGAGCACGCCCGACATCAGCCCCCCCAGCACATTGCCGGCGACCACCGATGCCATGAGCACGAGGCCCATGCTGATCAGCGTGAAATACTCCCAGGGGCCGAAATAAGTGCCCCAGATCGAGAGCGGCTTGGCCAGCGTCAGGAGCACCGCCCCGGCGACCAGCCCGCCGATCAGCGAGGCGCCGATGCAGATGGCGAGCGCCCGCTCGGGCTGGCCCGCCTGGGCCATGGGGAACGCATCGAGCGTCGTCATGATCGAGGACGGCGTGCCGGGCATCCGCAGCAGGGCGGCGCTCACCATGCCGCCGCTCACCCCGCCCACATACATGCCGACCAGCATGACGATGGCATCGACGCTGCTCATCGACAGGGTCAAGGGCACGGTGAGGGCGATGAGGCTGGCCGGGCCGATCCCGGGAATGGCGCCGACGACGAGCCCCGACAAGGCGCCGATCACGGCGAAGAGCAAGGACGAGAGGCTCAGAAACTCGGGCACGCGGTTCTCCGCTAACCGGTCAGCGGCCGATCAGCCGCAGGCTGAGGAAGGCTTCCATGCCGAGCAGCGCCAGCACGACGAAGCCCGCCATGCCGAGCGCCTCGACGAAGCCGCGCCGGTCCGGCCGGCTCAGGGCGCCGGCGGCCAGCATGTAGCCGCCCGACAGCCAGATGAAGTCGACCCGCACGAAGAGGAGGAGCGCATAGGCGGCGGTCGCCGCCAGCACGACCCGGGCCGGCCGCTCCGGCGACCACACCGGTGCGGCCGGCGCCCGGCCCGCCTCGCGCCCGCTCCGCCAGGCCCGCCAGGCGAGCACCGCCTTGGCAGCGGAAAGCCCGAGCAGCAGCACGGCCAGGGCCACGGGGAAGG
Organism: Geminicoccaceae bacterium; assembly: GCA_041397945.1. Classification (GTDB taxonomy): domain Bacteria; phylum Pseudomonadota; class Alphaproteobacteria; order Geminicoccales; family Geminicoccaceae; genus SLRI01. The sequence continues at coordinate 9,620 of JAWKVR010000001.1, read as the reverse complement.
CGCGGCCGCCCACCACATCGTAGTTGAACCGCGGAATCCACTGGCTGGCGATGAGCACGGGCACCGCGACCAGGACGCCGAAGATCGCCGCGGCCAGATGATTGACCAGCTCTGCCACTCCTCTCGATGGGCGAAGCCCGGGGCCGGTCGGCCCCGGGCCGCCGGTCGGCTCAGCGCGGGATGTTGGCACCCAGCTCGGTGATGGTCGCGGTCGACTGGTCGATCAGCGCCTGGAACTCGTCGCCGGTGATCAGCTTCGGGTCGAAGCCGCGCTCCCGCCACTCGGCGCGCACCGCGTCGTCGTCCAGCATCGTCTCGAGCCCGGCGACGAGCTTCGCGATCACCTCGGGCGGGGTCCCCTTCGGCGCCATCAGCCAGTTGCCGATGCAGAACTGGACATCGTAGCCCTGCTCGATGGCCGTCGCCACCTCGGGCAAGGCGGGGTCGCGCTCGTCGGTCAGGATGGCGAGCCCGGTGACGCCGTTCTCCGCATAGGCCAGGACCTCCGCCACGGAGAAGATGGAGACGTCGGTGTGCCCGCCCATCAGCGAGGCGAGGCGCTCCGAAGCCTGCCCGGCCTGGACGACGGAGACCTCGATGCCGGCCGCGTTGTTGAGCATCATCGAGGCGAAATGCGCCACCGCACCGATATTGGCGGCCTCGCGGATCCGCGTCCCCGACTTCGCGGCCGCCACGAGATCGGCGTAGGTCGTATAGGGGCTGTTCGGCGCCGCGGCATAGACGACGCACTGGCCGACCACCTGGGCGACCGGCTCGAAGGCCTCCGGCCCGTAATCGGTGACCCCCAGGACATTGGCCGTGATCAGCCCCTGATGCAGGGCCAGGATCGTGTAGCCGTCGGGCTCCGCCGCGAGCACCTGGCGCGAGGCGACGGCACCGCCGCCGCCGGGCGAGTTCTGGACGACGATGGGCACGCCCAGCGCGTTCTTCTCCTCATTCAGCCGCAGCAGCGTGCGGGCGACCATGTCGCCGGAGCCGCCGGGTGCGGACGGCACCACGATGGTCACCGGCTTCTCCGGATATTCCGCCTGGGCGGCAAGGGGCACCAGCACCGTGGCCGCGACCAGGGCCAGCTTGACGATCGGTCTCATCGTGATCACTCCCGGATCATGGTTTCTCGTCGTTCGCTCAGGGGCCGCACGTTCGGCCCCGCATTCCACCTTCGGGCCACCTTCAGGCCATGCCGACCACCGGCAAGGGTTCGGCGAGCTCGTCCGCCGGCCGTGCCGCGACATGCGCCATGAGCTCGCGGCGATCGTCGCGATAGGCCGGGTCGTCCCAGCGATTGCAAGTCTCGTATGGGTCGTTGGCCAGATCATAGAGCTCGCCCGCCTCCGAGATCAGGTCGACCGTGAGCTTCCTCGTCGGCGTGCGGACGGTGCGCAGCTGCAGCTCGACGCCGCAACGCGAGGCCGCGAGGTGCCATTCGAGATAGGTGTGGCTGCGGGTCTCCTCGCCGGCGATCACCGGCATGAGGCTTTGCCCGTGGCGCGGCCGGTCGTCGTCGACCCCGGCGATGTCCATGAGCGTCGGGTGGAGGTCGATCAGCGACACCGGCTGGTCGACCACGGCACCCTGCGGGATGCCGGGCCCGGCGATCAGCATGCCGACCCGGATCAGCCCGTCATAATGCATCGGCCCCTTGAGCAGGAGCCCGTGATCGCCGAGCCAGTCGCCATGGTCGCTGGTGAAGATGACATAGGTCTCGTCCTCGATCCCGGCCTCGCGCACCGCCTGGACGATCCGCCCGAAGGTGTGGTCGGCGAGCGAGATCATGCCGTAGTAATTGGCGATCACCTCGGCCAGCACCTCGTCCGGCAGCTGCCCGGGCCGCGACCAGTTGGCCCGGATGCTGCGGTACTCGTCATTGGCGATCACCGGCTCGTTGACGCGCGACGCCTCGTGCCACCAGGGTCGGCCTGAGAAGTCCCTCGTCCGGTGCGGCGGCAGGTCGACCGCCGCCGGGTCGTGCATGCGGCTCCAGGGCTCGGGCGCGTCGAAGGGCGTGTGCGGGTCGGGGATGGAGACCCAGAGCGCGAAGGGCTCGTCGTGGTCCCGCTTGATGAACTCGACCGCCCGGTCGCCGCACCAGGTCGAGGTGTGCCAGAGCGGCGGCAGGGCCGAGTGCCAGCTCTGGTTGAACCCGCTCTCCGGCGGCAGCCGCTCGGCATAGGCGCGCAGCTTCGCCTCGCCCTGCCCGTCGGCGAAGAACCAGTCCTCGTAATGCAGCACGTCGGGCGGCGGCTTGGGCAGCAGGTTGAAGTGGCCCATCAGCATCAGCTCGACATGGTCGAAGCCCATATAGGGGCCGAACCAGCTCGCGGTGTCGAAGTCGCGGGCACTGAACTGGCATTCCGGCCGGCCGGTCGGCGCGAAGGTGCGCACCGTCGAGAAATGCGCCTTGCCGAGAAAGGCCGTGGCATAGCCGTCCGTCGCGAGCCGGCCGGCCCAGCCGTTGTCGCCGGTCTCGACCGGCAGGTCGATGCCGTTGTCGCGCACCCCGTGGGTCAGGGGATAGAGCCCGGTCAGGATCGAGGCCCGCGACGGCTGGCAGATCGGGTTGGCGGTGGTGCAATGCGCGAAGCGCGTGCCGCGCCGGGCGAAGGCGTCGAGATGCGGCGTCTTCACCTTGCGCCCCTCGAAGCCGAAGCAGTCGCCCCGATGCTGGTCGGTCGTCACCAGAATGATGTTCGGCCGCTTGCCCATGGCCAGATCTGCCCCCTGCGTCTTGTCTGCGGACAGGCTATGGGGGTGTCGCCAATCGGCGCAAGCCGGTATTTCGGAGCACGTGATAAGCCAGGGCTATCAGCCGGCAACGCCACGGCGGCGGCGCCGGCACCTCTCGGCCCCGGGCAAGGCTTGACGGTGCAAATTCACGCAGCCTAATGTGACGCAAGAAGTTTGCGCGCGTAACGTTTCTGCGTGACAATCGCGGGCACGCAACTTTCCGGGCGAGGGCATGGTCGAGCAGAAGATCAGGAACATGGAGGAGTTCGCCGCCGTCAGCGGCATCTCCCGGCCGACCGTCTCGAAATACTTCAACGACCCGGCGAGCGTGCGGCGCTCCACGCGCGAGCGCATCGAGGCGGCGCTCGAGCGCTGCGACTTCCGCCCGAACATCTACGCGATGAACCAGAACCGCCGCCTGACCAAGACGGTCGGCATCGTCGTGCCCTACCTCGCCGACCCGTTCTTCGCCGAGATCGCCCGCACCATCGAGCGCCTGTGCATCGCCGCCGGCTACCGGACCATCCTGCTCAGCTCGCACGGCGAGCCGGCGCTGGAGATCGAGAACCTCGACAACCTCCGCTCGCTCCGGCCGGCGGGCGTCCTCCTCGCCCCGCTCGGCCGCGCCTCCGACCGGGACTCGATCGAGCGCTTCTGCGCCGACGTGCCGACGGTCCTGTTCGACAGCCGCATGGAGGATGTGGGCGAGGCCTTCATCGGCTCGGACAACGGGCAGAGCATAGCGCTCATCGTCGACTATCTCTGCCGGACCGGCGAGCCGCCCTGCCTCTTCGAGATGCAGACGCCGACCAACCCGAACGCCAGGAAGCGCCACGCCGCCTATCTCGCGATCATGGAGCGGCTGGGCCACGCGCCGCAGGTCGTGCAGGTCGAGGGCCACGACTGGGAGTTCGAGGCGATCGGCTATCGCGCGGGCCTGCAGGCGATCGAGCGGCGCCGGTTCGCCACCGACACCGTGCTCTGCAGCAATGACCGCCTCGCCATCGGCCTGCTCGCCGCCGCCTACGAGAAGGGGCTCAGGGTGGGCCGCGGGCACGGCTGCGCGCTGCGTGTCGCCGGCCATGACGACCACCCCTTCGCGCGCTTCACCTGCCCGTCGCTGACCACCGTGTCGCAGGATTACGCCGCTATCGCGGCGCGGAGCGTCGAAACCCTGCTCGCCCTCATCGACCCCGATCGGGACGGCCCTATCTCCTTCCCCAAGGTCGTGCTGTTCGACGGCAGGCTGGTCATGCGCCAGTCGGCCTGAAGCCGGCGCCATGACAATAAGTTAGCGCGCGTTAATTTTCTAATTGACTCCCGCCAGTGTCAGGCATAGCTTCCATTCGCCAAACGCACATAACAGGGAGCAGCCAGATGAACCTGAAACGTTCACTCTATGCGGCATCGGCCCTCGCGCTGATCGCGGCCGGCGGCGCGCAGGCCCAGACCACCGTCACCATCGCCACCGTGAACAACGGCGACATGATCCGCATGCAGGGTCTCACCGACGCCTTCACGGCCGAGCACCCCGACATCACCCTCGAGTGGGTCACCCTCGAGGAGAACGTCCTGCGCCAGCGCGTGACCCAGGACATCGCCACCAAAGGCGGTCAGTTCGACGTCCTGACCATCGGCACCTACGAGGTGCCTATCTGGGGCAAGCAGGGCTGGCTGGTCTCGCTCGACGACCTGCCCGAGTCCTGGGACGCCGACGACATCCTGCCGGCGATCCGCGGCGGCCTGACCGTCGACGGCCACCTCTACGCCGCACCGTTCTACGGCGAGAGCTCCATGGTCATGTACCGCACCGACCTGATGGAGAAGGCCGGGCTCGAGATGCCCGACGCACCCACCTGGGACTTCATCAAGGAAGCCGCGGCGGCGATGACCGACCCGGCCAACGAGGTCTACGGCATCTGCCTGCGCGGCAAGGCCGGCTGGGGCGAGAACATGGCGTTCATCACCACCGTCGCCAACTCGTTCGGCGCGCGCTGGTTCGACGAGGACTGGACCCCGCAGCTCGACAGCCCCGCGTGGATGGAGGCGGTGACCTTCTACAACGACCTGCTCGCCAATTACGGCCCGCCCGGCGCCTCGACCAACGGCTTCAACGAGAACCTGTCGCTCTTCCAGCAGGGCAAGTGCGGCATGTGGATCGACGCCACCGTGGCCGCCTCCTTCGTGACCAACCCGAACGAATCGACGGTCGCCGACAAGGTCGGCTTCGCCCTGGCACCCGACAAGGGCCTGGGCAAGCGGGCCAACTGGCTCTGGGCCTGGGCGCTGGCCATTCCGGCGGGCACCCAGAAGGAAGAGGCGGCCAAGGACTTCATCAACTGGGCCACCTCGAAGGATTATCTGGCGCTCGTCGCGGAGAAGGAAGGCTGGGCCAACGTGCCGCCCGGCAGCCGCACCTCGCTCTACGAGAACCCCGAGTACCTGAAGGCGGCGCCCTTCGCCGAGATGACGCTGCAGTCGATCAACGCCGCGGATCCGGAGAACCCGACCGTCGAGCCGGTGCCCTATGTCGGCATCCAGTATGTCGCGATCCCCGAATGGGCCGGCATCGGCACGACCGCCGGCCAGGAGTTCTCGGCCATGGTCGCGGGGCAGCAGTCCCCCGAGCAGGCCCTGGAGAAGGCGCAGACCCTCGTCGCCGACGAGATGGAAGCCGCCGGCTACTGACCCCCGGCTGCTGACAGAAGTGCCTCCCGGCCCGGAGGGGTCGGCCTCGCGCCGTCCCCTCTGGCCCCGGAGACCGGCAGGCTCGCGCCCGCACCGTCCGCAAGAAGAAGAACGTTCCTGACGGGCCCCTGACGGGCAATCGTCAGGCAGGGAGGGAGACGCGTCATGGCGACACAGCAATCCAAATCCGCCGCCCGGTGGATGATGGCGCCCGCAGTGGTGCTGCTCCTCGGCTGGATGCTCGTGCCGCTGATCATGACGCTCTACTTCTCGTTCAAGAACTACCTGCCGCTGCGCGGCGGCGACCTCGGCTGGGTCGGCTTCGACAACTACATCCGCTTCGTCACCTCGAGCGCCTTCTGGCCGTCGATCCAGGCGACGCTCGTCATCGTCGGCGGCGTGCTGGTCATCACCGTGGTGCTCGGCATCCTCCTGGCCCTCCTGCTCGACCAGCCGATGTGGGGGCAGGGCGTCGTCCGCATCCTCGTCATCGCCCCCTTCTTCGTCATGCCGACCGTCTCCGCCCTGGTCTGGAAGAACATGTTCATGGACCCGGTGAACGGGCTCCTGGCACATCTCTGGACCTTCTTCGGCGCCCAGCCGGTCGAATGGCTGAGCCAGGCCTCGCTGACCTCGATCATCACCATCGTCGCCTGGCAGTGGCTGCCCTTCTCCACGCTCATCCTGCTCACCGCCGTGCAGTCGCTCGACGGCGAGCAGATGGAGGCGGCCGAGATGGACGGCGCCCCGCTGCTCAGCCGCTTCTGGCACCTGATCCTGCCGCACCTCTCGCGGGCGATCACCGTGGTGATCCTGATCCAGACCATCTTCCTGCTCTCGATCTTCGCCGAGATCTTCGTCACCACGCAGGGCTCGTTCGGCACCCGCACGCTCACCTACCTGATCTTCCAGCGCGTGCTGGAGAGCCAGAACGTGGGCCTCGGCTCGGCGGGCGGCGTCTATGCGATCATCCTCGCCAACATCGTTGCCATCTTCCTGATGCGCATCGTCGGCAAGAACCTGGACGCGTGAGGAGACAGAACCATGGCCCGCGCCGTCACCACCCGCCGCAAGACCATCAACACCGCCGTCGCCTGGGCGATCGGCCTGCTGATCTTCTTCCCGATCCTCTGGACGATCCTCACCAGCTTCAAGACGGAAGCCACGGCCATCGCCGACCCCCCCGTCTTCCTCTTCTTCGACTGGACGCTGGAGAACTACCAGGTCGTCCAGGACCGCTCCGACTACATGCGGTTCCTGTGGAACTCGGTGATCATCGCCGGCGGCTCGACCCTGATCGGCGTCATCATCGCCGTCCCCGCCGCCTGGTCGATGGCCTTCGTGCCCTCGAAGCGCACCAAGGACATCCTGCTCTGGATGCTCTCCACCAAGATGCTGCCGGCCGTCGGCGTGCTCTACCCGATCTATCTGATCTTCATCTCGCTCGGCCTGCTCGACACCCGCACCGGCCTCGTCTTCATCCTCATGATGATCAACCTGCCGATCATCGTCTGGATGCTCTACACCTACTTCCGCGAGATCCCGGGCGAGATCCTCGAAGCCTGCCGCATGGACGGCGCCGGGCTGAAGGAGGAGATCCTCCACATCCTGACACCGATGGCCATCCCGGGCATCGCCTCGACCATGCTCCTCAACTTCATCCTCGCCTGGAACGAAGCCTTCTGGACGCTGAACCTGACGGCCGCCAAGGCCGCCCCGCTCACCGCCTTCATCGCCAGCTACTCCAGCCCCGAAGGCCTCTTCTTCGCCAAGCTTTCCGCCGCCTCGACCATGGCCATCGCACCGGTGCTGATCCTCGGCTGGTTCAGCCAGAAGCAGCTGGTCCGCGGCCTGACCTTCGGCGCCGTCAAATGACCGGCGACCGCCAGTCGAACCAACAAGATCGCCAGAAAGATCGCCAGCAAGATCGGGAGAACGCTCGTGGGTAGCATCAGGCTGGAGCAGGTCAACAAGACCTTCGGCAACGTCACCGTCATCCCCAGCGTCGACCTCGACATCGACGACGGCGAGTTCGTCGTCTTCGTCGGCCCCTCCGGCTGCGGCAAGTCCACTTTGCTCCGCCTGATCGCCGGCCTCGAGGACACCACCGGCGGGCGCATCCTGATCGACGGCCAGGACGCCACCGACACCCCGCCCGCCAGGCGCGGCCTCGCCATGGTCTTCCAGTCCTACGCCCTCTACCCGCACATGAGCGTGCGCAAGAACATCGCCTTCCCGCTGCGCATGGCGAAGATGGACAAGGCCGAGCAGGACCGCCGCATCGAGCAGGCGGCCGCCGTGCTCAACCTCACCGACTACCTCGACCGCCGCCCCGGCCAGCTCTCCGGCGGCCAGCGCCAGCGCGTCGCCATCGGCCGCGCCATCGTCCGCGAGCCCGCCGCCTTCCTCTTCGACGAGCCGCTCTCCAACCTCGACGCCGCCCTCCGCGTCGGCATGCGGCTCGAGATCAGCGAGCTGCACGAGCGGCTGAAGACCACCATGATCTACGTCACCCACGACCAGGTCGAGGCCATGACCATGGCCGACAAGATCGTCGTGCTGCGCGCCGGCAATATCGAGCAGGTGGGCAGCCCGCTGGAGCTCTACCGCACGCCCAGGAACCTCTTCGTCGCGGGCTTCATCGGCTCGCCCAGGATGAACTTCATCGAGGGGCCGGAGGCTGCCAAGCACGACGCCCACACCATCGGCATCCGCCCCGAGCACATCGCCGTCTCGGCCGAGGGCACCTGGTCCGGCGTCGTCGGCGTCTCCGAGCATCTCGGCTCCGACACCTTCTTCCACGTCCACAATACCGGCCTCGCCGACAGCATCACCGTGCGCGCCGACGGCGAGGTGGGCTTCCGCCACGGCGACCGCATCCACATGACGCCCCGCGCCGACGTCCTCCACCGCTTCTCGGCCGATGGCCTGAGGATTGCCTGAAGCCACCATCCGTGGAATGGACAGGCCCATGAAGCTGTCGAACGCCACCCTGGACCGGCTCCCCGATTCCATCCTCCGGCCGCGCTACGACCGCACGGCCCTCAAGCCCGGCATCGTCCATATCGGCGTCGGCAACTTCCACCGCGCCCACCAGTCCTGGTACCTCCACCGCCTGATGCAGGAAGGCCTGGCCCTGGACTGGGCCATCATCGGCGCCGGCGTGCGCGCCTACGACGCCGCCATGCGCCAGAAGCTCCTGGACCAGGATTGCCTGACGACCCTCATCGAGCTCGACCCCACGGGCAGATCCGCCGAGATCGTCGGCTCGATGATCGACTACGTGCCGATCGAGGAAGGCAACGGCGCCCTCATCGCCGCCATGGCCGACCCCGCCATCCGCATCGTGGCGCTCACCGTCACCGAGGGCGGCTACTATGTCGACCCGGTCAGCCGCGCCTTCGACACCACCCACCCCGACATCGCCCACGACGCCGCCAACCCCGGCACACCCCGCACCGCCTTCGGCGCCATGGTCGAAGCCCTGAAGCGCCGCCGCACCGCCGGCAGCGGCCCCTTCACCGCCATGAGCTGCGACAACCTCCAGGGCAACGGCGCCATCCTCCGCGGCACCCTCGTCTCGCTCGCCCGGCTCAGCGACCCCGGCCTCGCCGACTGGATCGACGCCAACGCCGCCTTCCCCAACTCCATGGTCGACTGCATCGTCCCCGCCACCGGCCCGGACGAGCTCGCCCTCGCCCGCTCGCTCGGCATCGACGACGCCGCACCCGTCACCCACGAGAACTTCCGCCAGTGGGTCATCGAGGACGCGTTCTGCGCCGGCCGGCCCGACTGGGACCGCGCCGGCGCCACCTTCTCGGATCGGGTCCACGACTTCGAGACCATGAAGATCCGCATCCTCAACGCCGGCCACCAGGTCCTCGCCAATGCCGGCGAGATCCTCGCCGTCCCCACCATCGCCGCCTGCATGGCCCACGCGCTCATCGGCCCCTTCTTCAGGAAGGTCGAGCACGAGGAGATCGCCCCCCATGTCGGCGCCGTCCCCGGCATGACGCCAAAGGCCTATGTCGAGCTCATCGACCGCCGCTTCTCGAATCCCGCCATCAAGGACACCACCCGCCGCGTCGCCTTCGACGGCTCCGCCCGCCACACCGGCTTCGTCCTCCCCATCCTCAAGGACGGCCTCGCCTCCGGCACCCCAACCGAAGGCCTCGCCCTCGTCG